>DASYZG010000096.1:0-27896 GCA_035946575.1 Terriglobia bacterium
CCCATCGCGACATGGGACCCATCTCGCGTTATCTCGGTCCGCTCGTTCCCGCCGAGCCGCAGTTGTGGCAGGACCCTGTTCCTCCGGTGGAACATGAGCTCATCGGGACGCGGCAGATCAACGCGCTCAAGGGCAGGATTCTCGCCTCCGGGCTGTCGATCTCCGAACTGGTCACGACCGCCTGGGCGTCGGCCTCGACCTTCCGCGGCTCCGACAAGCGCGGCGGCGCCAACGGAGCGCGCATCCGTCTCGCGCCGCAAAAGGACTGGGCCGTGAACCAGCCTGAGGCTCTGGCGAAGGTGCTCGGCAAGCTGGAAAAGATTCAAAAGAAATTCAACAACTCGCAGCCCGAGGGTCCCGGAGGCAAGAAGGTCTCGCTGGCCGACCTGATTGTTCTGGGTGGCTGCGCCGCGGTCGAGGAGGCTGCAAGGAAGGCCGGGCACGACGTGCAGGTTCCTTTCTCGCCCGGACGCACCGACGCCTCGCAGGAGCAGACCGACGCGAACTCCTTCGCCGTGCTGGAGCCGATGTCGGACGGGTTCCGCAACTACCGGAATGGAGACCACAGACCCGCCGAGGAGTCGCTGGTGGATCGGGCGCAGTTGCTGACGCTGACGGCTCCCGAGATGACGGTCCTCGTCGGCGGTCTGCGCGCCCTGAATGCCAACTTCGGGCAGTCCAAACACGGCGTGTTCACCAGCCGGCCCGAAGCGCTGACGAACGACTTTTTCGTCAACCTCCTCGACATGAATACGAAGTGGGAAGCCTCTCCTGAATCCCGGGACGTGTTCGAGGGGCGCGATCGCAAGACCGGAGAACTCAAGTGGACCGGCACCCGCGTCGATTTGGTCTTCGGCTCGAACTCCCAGCTCCGGGCCATCGCCGAAGTCTACGCCTCTGACGACGCGAAGGACGCGTTTGTGAAGGACTTCGTGGCGGCGTGGGGCAAAGTGATGAATCTCGATCGCTTCGACCTCGCCCGCGCGTGAGGATGGAAGTAGGGGCGCATCGCAATGCGCCCCTACACAGTCGTCGTTTGTGTCGCTGGCAGGCTGCTGAAAAGCGTGTAGCGGCGGCTTCAGGCCGCCACGCGTGTATTGAGAGAGTTGGACTTATGGCGAGGTAAACTCGCCGCTACGCTCCTCAAACCGCGTTTTTCGGCAGCCTGCTAGTCTAGCTAGCTAGCGACCGGGCGCCACGCGCATCCCACCTATTCGGCCGGCGTGATTACAATGTTCCGAAACGCCACACGGCCGACCTCCGTACCCTGCAGATAAATCGGACCGGGCAAGCCTTCGTGGCTGTCGAGCGCGCCGCCCGTGATGCCCGGAATCCGCTTATGATCGATCACCGTCGTCCCGTCGTGAACCAGGGTGAGCGTTCGCCCCACCAGCGTGATGTCGTAGGTTTGCCACACGTTCGGTGTGTGCGCGATGGCGGGGTCCGGCCTCAGGAACCCGTAAACCGCACCAATCTGCCGGTTGGGCGGTTCCGGTTCCGCGTCGTTTTCGATCTGCACTTCATAACGCCCGCGCAGATAGACGCCGCTGTTGGCGTTGGTACCGCAATTGAATTCGACGTGGAGCTTGAAATCCGCGAATTTGGGAATGGAGATCAGCTCTGAGCCGTTTCCGTTCTTCACCAGCGTGCCGTCCTGGACGCTCCAAATGCTCTTATGCTTCGGGTCCGCGAACCTCCAGCCTGCAAGGTCCTTGCCGTCGAACAACTGAACCGGTTTGCCCCAATGCGGCGCGCTCTTGCGCTCGAGGGACGGCGCTCTCTGGCCGGTCCACTGCCACGTAACGCCCTTGGGACTTGTTGCCGTACCCGCGAGCCGGCCGGCGGTCAGCTTTCCCTTGAGGATCGTACCCTCGTCGTAACCGACATCGGTCGGCGCCGTGAACTCGATTTCCCCGTTCTTGAATTGCACCGTGCCTGTTGGGGTCGCGTGAGCCCAGAATCCCGTCATCAGGCCTTCCGCCTGGCCGTTGTGCTCCGACAGTTCGAGCCACGAAGGACGTTCCTGGGCCGGCGTCTTGACCGTCAAATCCCAACGACCCAGGTACGGTTTGATCGCGCTGGAGTCACTGGACGAAGCAGCTTGAGCGAAAGTTCTTTTGGTGAGTGCCCAAGGGGACAGCAACAGCACAACAAAAGCAACAGCACACAGCCTTCTGCGGTCTATCATTTCCACCTCCTCAAGAGTCGAAGCTGAAAGTCGAAAGTCAATTATCGCTGTTCGTTCAGCAGGGATCTGAATCACTGTCCACGAGTGACCCGCTCAGGATCTCACGCAGTTCATCGCCGTTGAGCACGATGGGATTGCCCTTCGTGCTGCTCGCTCTGGACGCCGCTTCGACCAGCATCGGGACGTCTGCCTCTTCAATTCCGTAGGATCCGAGCGGTGTGATGTTCAGTTCGCGGCACAACTCGCGCACCCATTGGACTCCATCTTCGGGCGACGCGTCCGACTTGTCGGTGAGAACGCGGGCCACGGTCTGGTAGCGGTCGAGCGACTCACTCTCGGGTGCGCGCCGGCGCAACGCTCGAATGTTGACAGCCATCGCCTGGGGGAGCAAGGCGGCGCAGACGGCGCCATGCGGCGCCTCGAACATCCCACCTATGGGTGCGGCGAATCCGTGCACGATCCCTAAGCCTGCATTGGCAAGGGAGAGGCCGCTCACCAGACTGGCCATCGCCATGTCAGTCCGGGCGTCAATGTCGTTACCGTGGTGAAACGCGTTGCGCAGAGACCGGCGGACGCGGCGCAGCCCCTCCAGGCAAAAGCCGTCAACCAGGGCGTTGGCACGTACCGAAACGTAAGGCTCAATCAACTGAGTCAGCGCGTCAAGCCCGGTGCTGGAGGTGATCGCCGGCGGCAAGCCCAGCGTCAGTTCAGGATCGACGACCGCCAGGCGCGGCAGCATCAGCGCACTCCTCATGCTGACCTTCACCCTGTGTTCCGGCGAGCCCAGGACGGCGTTGCGCGTGACCTCGGAACCGGTGCCTGCTGTCGTCGGAACCGCGATGAACGGAGCGGCGCGGCGACCAAGCGGACGGCCGTGGCCGACAATCTCGAGATAGTCCAGAGGACCGCCCGGATTGGTAAGCAGTGCCGCGATTGCCTTGCCCGCGTCCAGCACGCTCCCGCCACCCACGCCGACGACCACGTCGCACGACGCTCGCCGGGCTTGTTCAAGTCCTGCGCGGATGAGATCGATCGTGGGTTCGCCTGACACGGCAAACGAGAGGCTCGGAACGTCCACGGAGTCAAGTTGCTTCACAAGCCAGGCGGCAGCATCCGCGGACCGTCTCGTGACGACCAGAGCGCGACTTCCCATTTCCCTGGCAGCCGGCGCCACACCGCACGCAGTACCTGCCCCGAAGATGATCCGGCCCGCCGTGGCAAATTCGAAACCCATCGACCCCGCCTTACCAGCCTTGGTCGCCCGGAAACACGGCCGCATACTCGACGCGGCTCCGCGGCTCAGCAAGCATGCTCTCGACCCGCTCCTTCCACAAACGGTAGTGAGCGCTTTCCTTGTGAAGCGCCGTGGCGTCCGGCGAACGGTACACCTCAACCAGGACGAATCGGGTGGGATCATCCCGGCGCTCGACGACATCGAACCGGGCGATTCCGGGCTCTTTCACGCTGTTCTGCGCATTCTCGACGGTCGCCAGCTTGAATTCCTCGACGAATTCCGGCCTGACCCGGACGTGAACGTGGATAATCAGCATGTGCCTCCCAATTGGAGAGTCGAGGGTCAACGATTGACAGTCAACAGTCGACGGTTGAGGAGTCTCGAAAGCACGCGTTGTGGCGCGGGCGCCCTTGCCCGCGATTCGCGCGCCTGCGACCGGCGCGTTACAGGGTATCCAAATGCAGTATAAGCGAACCCGAACGCAGCGTTCGAGTGGTCTGATCCCGTCAGGGAGCCGCCATCGACGAGCCGGCATCCAAGAAGAGCTGGGGTCCACATAAGGAGGACGAAATGAACATTGGGATCATAGGCGCAGGACAGATCGGCGGTACACTCACACGACGCTTGACGCGACTGGGGCATAAGGTCCTGGTGGCCAATTCGCGGGAGCCTGACACGCTCAAGACTCTGGCGAGGGAAACCGGCGCCAAGGCAGTGACCGCGGAACAAGCCGCTCGGGCGGGAGACATCGTGGTGGTCACGATTCCCGAGGCGAAGGTCCGGAACTTGCCCAAAGACTTGTTCAACGGCGTTCCTCGCGAGGTTGTGGTGGTTGACACCGGCAACTACTACCCGCGGCAACGCGACGGCCGGATTGACGAGATTGAAGCGGGCATGACGGAAAGCCGATGGGTTGAGCGGCAGTTGGGACGTCCGGTGGTGAAGGCCTTCAACAACATCTACGCCCAGCACCTTATGGACCTTGGCCGGGCCGCGGGAACCCCTCATCGCATTGCGCTGCCCGTCGCCGGCGATGACAGCCATGCCAAAGGCGTGGTGATGAAACTCGTGGACGAACTCGGATTCGATGCCGTCGACGCGGGCGGCCTGGATGAGTCCTGGCGGCAGCAGCCCGGCACTCCCGTCTACACCGGAGACTTCGACGCCGCAGGCGTGCGGCACGCACTCGCAAACGCTGGCCCCGAGCGCAAGCCGGAGTTCCGCGCCACCTCGACAAGCCCTGGAAGCTTTGCGCGTCCGGCCTGAGCGCGGCCACCCGCCTTGCTGCCGCAGCTTGATCACAAGGCCGCTTTCGGCTAAGGGTTTGTCCATCGCGTATCGCCTCCGTCCCGCATAACTGTCATCGAGGTAAGCCACCGGTTCTGCCAGTGAGACTTGATCCAGTGAGACTTGATAAGGTTGGACCATGGTATGGAGTAACATCCTCCTCCGAGGTCGCTTGATGAGAGCTCAATCCGAAGGAGAGTGTGACCATCCTGGACGAGCGCAGCCAACCGCGGCCGGTGTGCCCAAGCGAAGAGCGATCAATGAGTTTATCCTGAGTACGCCCTGGCACTTCCGGAGTATTATGGCCTCTCTTCCGGGTCGGCAGGTTACTCCGCCGACACAGGGGATGAATTCTTTTGCCCAGGAGGTCCGATGGTGATCAATTCCCGATGGTCTGCCTTTTCTTCCGCGAGCATGATCGTTTGTGCTTTGATTCTCGGCCCGGTCCCGGGTCACGCTCAGGAGAATCGGGCGGTGAATCTCCCGGGCGCCTCGCAAAGCCTGCCCTTCAGCGATGGAATTGTGGCGGGCAATACTTTGTATGTTGCCGGTCAACAGGGCACCGACAGCAAGGGCAAGCTGAAAGACGGGATCAGCGAGCAAACGGAGGCCACGCTCGAGCACATCAAGGAAGTCGTTACCAAGGCGGGATTCCAGATGAAGGATGTAGTCACCGTCAATGTGTATCTCTCTGACGTCGCGGATTTCGCGGCCATGAACAAGGTCTACACGACCTTTTTCCCAAACCCGAAGCCCGCCCGCACCACCATTCAGGCCGCGGGATTGGTAAACGGAGCCAAGGTGGAGATCGCAGCTATCGCGGTCCGGCAAGGGAGTTCACGCTAAGGCTTGCCATACCGGCTGAGGACGGCTTTGAAGCTCTGGGCCGCAATCCTGATTACGTGCTTAGCTACGGCGTTGCTCACACCGGACGCATCCGGAGGTCAGGACTTCGGCCGAAAACCGGCGATGCCGGGCGCAGGAAGCCGGGCATTCGCCTCTCGCTGTGGGATGTGTCATGGAATCGACGGACGGGGAGGTGAACATGCACCCGATATCACTTCCGGCGCTGTCGCGGAGCTCCCCGACGCGGACTTGGAGCGAATCCTTCAGAATGGCATCCCTGCGCGGGGCATGCCCGCGTTCGGAGTTCTCGGTCCTGCGTTTATCAAGTCCATGGTCGCATACCTGCGCGTTCTCCAGGGCAGAGTAGAAAAGGCGGCGGTGAACGGAAATCCAGCGCGAGGTAGGGAGCTGTTCTTCGGCCAGGCACAGTGCTCCGATTGCCACATGGTTCGGGGCGCAGGCGGATTCCTGGGTCCGGACCTTTCAAGCTACTCGCGCTCACATTCGCCTGACAGGGTGCGCCAGGCGATCGTGGATACGGACCGGCATAGTGACGTCAAGGCCGGGATGGTCAAGGTTGTGACTCGCGATGGAAGAGAACTGGTGGGGCTCGCGCGCAATGAAGACAACTTCTCGCTACAATTGCAGACACTCGATGGCAGTTTCCACCTGCTGATGAAGTCTGAGTTGCTTTCTCTGAGCCACGAGCATCATTCCCTGATGCCCTCCGATTACGCTTCGCGCCTCAGTGCCCGGGATCTCGATGATCTTGTGAGTTTTCTGGTCTCGGTTGGCGCCGGCCAGAGCAACGAAGGAAGCAAGCCGGGCTGGCACGGCTGAGCATTAATGCTGTAGCGGTAGTCGAGTCATTGGGGCGCGGGCATCTCACCCCCTCCAACGTACGGCCGGATGGCGCGGTGCCAGGTGGCGGGCAGGATGCCCACGTTCCAAAAGACGTTCTACGGCGAGGGAGGACGGATTTGCGATTCGCGGAGGCTGGAGCACGCATCGCGCTGGCGTTTGCGATTTGTCCGCTGATGGCCTCGGCGCAGATTGCCGCCCCGCATCGGGCATTCGAACTCCAGGCGCTTTCGCCGCGGTTCTGGAAGCGCGTAGGCCGCGACGCCAGGCTCACCAAACTTGCCACTGGATTCGGATTCACGGAGGGCCCGGTATGGGATCCGCGCGGATTCCTCTACGTCAGCGACGAAGTGCAGAACAAGATCTACAGACTCCACGAAAACGGCGAGCGCGAAACCGTCGTGGCGCTGGGCGATCCCGACGGCAATACTTACGACTTGCGCATGCGGCTGCTCGATTGCGCCAGTGTGCTGCGGGCCATCATTCGCGTAGACCCGTCGGGCGAGTACACTGTTCTGGCCGACCGGTACCGGGGCAAGAAGTTCAACAGTCCCAATGACGTGGTGCTGGGGCCCGATCATGCGATCTACTTCACCGATCCTACCCTCGATCTGCCCAAGGGGCAGTCGCAGGAGATCCCGTTCCAGGGAGTCTACCGCCTGGACGAGCGCGACGGCGTCCGCCTGGAGACGAAGGACCTGGTACAGCCGAACGGCCTTGCCTTCTCTCCAGACGGCAAGCGGTTTTACGTCGATGACAGTGAGAGGCGTAACATCCGCGTGTATGGGTTTGACGCTGCCAGTGGATCACTATCCGGCGGTAGAATCTTCGGCGAGGAGAATGGCGGCCCGGATGACGGCGTTCCGGACGGAATGCGGATGGATAGGGACGGCAACATGTTTGTAACCGGGCCGAAGGGAATCTGGGTGTGGGACTCTGAGGGTCATCATCTGGGCACGATTGTGATGCCGGAGCAGCCTGCTAATTTGGTCTGGGGAGGCTACGACTACGGAACTCTTTTCATTACGGCCACGACTTCGGTTTACAAGCTGCGGACGAGCGTGCGCGGGTTTGTTCCTTATCTGGCTTACGCCCAGAAGTAATGTAACGCCGAAATCAGGACAACATCGAAGTTGGTGTCGTCCTAGTTTCAATCGGGGGTCGCTGTGCCCTCTGGGTTCTCTGCGTTGAAAGCTTTTAACCCGGAGCTCACAGAGTACGCAGAGACTCTGCGCCGAAATCCGGACGCTACCCGGGGATTCGGCGGCTGCAACCATCGATGCAGGGAGGGCACGATGCGGATTTGGCTCAGCGTGCTTGGGATGATATGCATGGCTAATTTTGCGTCGGCGCAAGCGCCTCATTACGACCTGGTCCTCAAGGGTGGTCATGTGATCGACCCCGCCAACCACGTGGACCGGGTGATGGATGTCGCCCTCGCCAAGGGCAAGATCGCGGCGGTTGAGAACGACATTCCGGCGAGTGAGGCGGGGAAAGTGGTGGACGTTTCAGGGCTGTACGTCACGCCGGGCCTCATCGACATTCATTTCCACGTGGGCCACGGCGGCGCCCCGCTGAATTGGTTCGCGCCGGAAGCCAGGGCGCACCTCGCGCCGCTCGGCGTTCCGGCGGACATCGCGCTGCAGGCCGGTGTGACAACCCTGGTGGACGCGGGCTCCGCCGGAGCGGACACGTTCTTACAGGAAAAAGAGGAGGTGATCGACCACGCTACCGTGCGCGTGCTGGCCTTCCTGAACATCGTGGCCGACGGCATGAACGGCGGCCTGGAGCAGACCGTGGATCAGATGGATCCAAAGCGTTGCGCCGAGACCATCGCCAAGTATCCGGACGTCATCGTGGGTGTGAAGACGGCGCACTATTGGACCTCAGCCCCGTGGGATGCGGAGCATACGCCCTGGGCGGCCGTCGATCAGGCCGAAGCCTGCGGCCGCCTGGCGGGCGTGCCCGTGATGTTCGATTTCTGGCCGCGGCCCGAGCGGACTTACGCCGACCTGATCCTCAAGAAGATGCGGCCCGGCGACATTCATACTCACGCCTTCGCCCAGCAGTTTCCCATCATCCTGCCTGATGGCAAGATCAACCCGATCCTGGTCGAAGCGCGCCAGCGCGGCGTGATCTTTGATGTCGGGCACGGCGCCGGTAGTTTCTGGTTTCGCAACGCGGTTCCCGCGGTGAGGCAGGGCTTTATCCCGGATTCGATGTCCACGGACTTGCATATGGGCAATTTCACGGTGCTCAGCATGACCGAAGTGATTTCCAAGTTCCTGGCTATGGGTGTCCCGCTCGAGGACCTGATTCGCCGCTCCACCGTGAACCCGGCAAGGGAGATCCGCCGGACAGATCTCGGAACGCTCTCCCCCGGCAAGGAAGCGGATATCGCGGTCTTGCAGGAACTTCACGGTAGCTTCAGCTATACCGATTGTGGATACGCCCGGATGGATGGCAACGTGAAGCTGGTCGCCCGTATGACGATTCGAGCCGGCCGGATCGTCTACGATCCATCGGGTCTCAGCATGGTGGAGTGGCAGAAGGCACGCAGTCAGTATTTCACGACGCCCGGCTTGGGCAACTCTCCACCGGCACAGGCCGACGACTACCCACGTCGATGAGCCTGATTCGAAGCCAAGCCGCGCTCAAAAGGGATGCGCTATTGCAGGGGGCCTGAATGAAAGAAACCATCAGCCGTCGGACACTCCTTCGAAAAGGAGGGAAGGCAGTGATTGCGAGCGGCGCCATTGCTGGCGGGAACTCGTTCTTGAATGCTGACGCTTCATCGCCTTCTGCCGCAAAAGGAGTTGATTACTACCAGAAACTGGGCGTGACACCCTTCATCAACGCGGCCGGTACATACACGATTCTTTCGGCATCGACCATGCCGGCCGAAGTCCAGTCTGCGATGGCGCTGGCCGCACAGCAGCCGGTAAATCTCAATGAGCTGCTCGATGCCGCGGGCGACTATCTGGCGAAACGGCTCCGGTGCGACGGCGCTCTCGTCACCGCCGGGGCGGCCGCGGCGCTTACTTTGGGAACGGCCGCTTGCGTCACCGCCGGGAATCAAGCCGCGATCGTCGGCATCCCGCTGGACATGACTGGCCTCAAGAACGAGGTGATCGTTCAGAAGACCCATCGCTACGAGTACGATCATGCCCTGCGAAACTGTGGTATTCGCTTCGTTGAAGTGGAAACACTCGATGACTACGAGCGCGCGTTTACCGAGCACACCGTGATGGCCCACTTTTTTAACGCCGCTGAGGCCGGCCAGATCAGCCGGGAAGACTGGATAAGAGTGGCTCATCAGCACCGGATTCCTTGCTTCAACGATGCGGCAGCCGACGTGCCGCCGATCTCGAACTTATGGGCCTACACGCAGATGGGATTCGACCTGGTAACGTTTTCCGGCGGCAAAGGCTTGCGCGGGCCGCAGTGTACCGGGCTGCTGCTGGGCCGGAACGACCTGATTCAGGCGGCGAAGCTGAATAACTCCCCCAACTCAAATACCGTGGGACGTGGCATGAAAGTGGCCAAAGAGGAAGTCGTAGGGCTGGTGGCGGCGGTTGACTGGTTTTTGAGCCAGGGCGACGACGTCATGGAATCCGAATTTCGTGAACGCGCGGGGCGCATCGCGCGGCGGCTACAGGACCTTCCCTCTGTTCAGACGAAGGTATTCATCCCGCCGGTGGCCAACCACGTTCCGCACCTGCTCATAACCTACGACCCTGCTCGTATCAAAATCAGTGGGCGAGAGGTGATGAAGAAGATGCGGGAGGGGAAGCCGCGCGTCGAACTCAATCCGGCCACGGGCGGCGGTCCCGCGAGTGCCGGACTGCCTGGCGGTGAGAACACGATTGTGGTGGGCGTCTGGATGCTGCAGCCCGGGGAAGATCTCGCGGTCGCGCAGCGCCTCCACGAAGTGCTGCAGGAGGCGACCGGAGCGTAGACTGAATCTTGAACTTCGGGAGATTGATTTTTGGGGATCAACTCAGTGACGCCCGCAGTTTGCGCCTAACAGGTCTGTCCAACGGCAGAGCCTTCAGAGTGTTCGGCTGGCGACGGTATCAGTACGATGCGGCCCGTCACCTGGCTGCGACGCAATTCGGCGAAGGCCTCGTTGGCGTCAGCGAGAGGACGAGGCGCCACCTGGCATCGAAGCTTGCCTGCCGACGCCATCGCCAGCACCTCGCGCAAGTCCTGCCTGGTGCCGACCGTACTCGCGCGGATGCGAACCTCCTTGGCAGCCATGAGGACCGGCGGAAAGCAGACATTCTCTGCAGGCAAACCTACGGCCAGCAGCGTCCCGGTCGGGCGCAGGCAATGGAACGCCAACTCGTATGCCGATCGGGAGCCGGATGTCACTATGGCTACGTGGGCGCCGCCGCGACTGCGAATTGCTTTCACGGTGTCAGGTGCGCCGGCATCGAAGGTTGCGCAAGCTCCCATGGACTTCGCCAGCGTGAGCTTCTCTTCGGAGACGTCGATCGCCGTAACCTCTGCGCCCCAGGCAACTCCGATCTGGACCGCCAGGTGTCCGAGGCCTCCGATACCAAACACGGCCAGGCGCTCTGAAGGACGAATCCCGGCCTGCTTCAGCGCCCGGTAGACAGTGACTCCAGCGCAGAAAAGCGGCGCGGCCTCAACCGCAGCGAGGCCCGGTGGAATCTTTTGCGTGTGGCTTGCCGGGGCTTTCACGTACTCGGCAAAACCTCCGTCAACGGTGACTCCCGTGATCTTCTGTGCGGCGCAGAGATTCTCATAACCTTCGCGACAGAAATCGCACTGGCCGCAGGACCAGTGAAGCCAAGGTATCCCCACGCGGTCACCCACGCTGAGATCTCTCACGGCCGCGCCCTTCTCGACCACGCGTCCTGCGATCTCATGGCCAAGAATGAGCGGCTTTTTGACGATCTTGACGAATTGCGGCCAGTCTCCATCGGCTACGTGCAGGTCGGAATGACACACCCCGCAGGCTTCGACTTGTATCAGGACTTCCCCGGCCCCGGGTTGAGGGCACCCGACTTCCTCAATGGCGAGCGGTTGCTTGAATTCGTGCAGCACGGCAGCTTTCATAGGTTGTTCCTACACCAACGCCGGCGGCCGGGAGCATCTCACACATGGGCCGGCGGGCCTGGCATCGAAAGCATTCTAGCGCGCCCGATCGAGCGCGTCGTGAACTTCCACAGCACAAGCCGAAAGCATATTAAGGTAAACGTCTGCAGAGGAAGCGTCAGCGCGCGTCGCGGCGCCTGGGATAATGACGATGCTATTCGGTCCGCAGTGCCTCCGAAGGCGAGATTGAACTCGCCCGGAAGGCCGGAATGAGCGACGCCACGAGAGCCGATACTCCGAGCGTGAGGACGGCAGCGAGAATCACCGCCGGATTGTATGGACTTAACCCGTAAAGCTGGGCGCCGAGGAATCGCCCGGCTACCAGCGCCAAGGGAAGGCCGATGGCCAGCCCTGCCGCCACCAGCGTCAGTGCGCCTCGAACGATCAGCCCGCCCGCCTGGACGCGCGTGGCGCCCAACGCCATCCGCACTCCGATCTCGTTGGTCCGCCGTCCGGCATTGTAGGCGGTCATTCCATAGAGCCCGATCGAGGCCAGGAGAAGCGAAAGGAGTCCGAAGAACGCCGTCAGCTGCGCAATCAGGCGCTGCTGACGGAATTGGCCGGCTACCTGTGCGCTGAGAGGCTGGATCGAAATAATCGGCAGACCCGGGTCGACCGAGGCCATGGCCTGGCGGAGCCGCTCAGGCGACATGGCGGCTCCCGGCCGGGTCACGATCACAATGTCATGCAGGAAATGGGAACCCGGATCCGGATCCACCTGGCCATTCGCGAAAACGTCGTACTGCGCCGCCGGCAGGAAGAACATCGGTTCGATCGGTTTACCAAAATCGGAATCGGAATACCGGGCGTCCTGGGCTATCCCCACGATCTCATACTGATGCGACGATCCTGCTGAGACTCCCGGCCGTCCGAAGTACCTTCCGATGGGATTTTGTTTCGAGAAGAACTTGCGCGCAAAGGCCTCATTGATCACCGCCACGTGCTGGGAAGTGGCTGTGTCCTGCTCGGAAACGGCGCGTCCTCTGAGGATCGCATTTCCGATGGCATCGAAAAATCCTGGCGTGACTCGATCCCAGAAAGCGAAGTTATCGTCGTGAGGGCCCGGAGCCGGTTGGCCATCGATCCAAACGGCGCCGCCCCAACCGTTCCCGTTCTGCGGCGAAATCAGGCAGACCGCCACTGCGGACACACCCGGCAGTCTCGATAATGTGTCATGAATTCGCGTGTAGAGGGTTGTAAGTTGGTTTGTACGATACCCCGCGAGCCGCGGATCGATGCTCACAATCGTGCGGCCTTCCTGGACGAAGCCGAATTTTTGATGTTCGAGGTTGCGCAGGGCTGCGATCAGCAATCCTGAAGCTACCAGGAGGACCAGAGAGAGCGCCGCCTGGAGGACCATCGACGCCTTGCGAGGGAGCGAGCCCGTGCGGACCGTCGAGCGGCCGGCGCCCCGAAGGGCCTCGATAGGATCGACGCGCGTGGTCATCCACGCCGGGACAACGCCGAACGCGATTCCCGTCAACAGCGAAACAGTGATTGCGAAGCCCAGTACGGGCAAGGACGGCGAGGCGCTAATGGGTACTCCGGCCAGACCCGGAACGCGAGGGAAGACCAGGCTGAGGATCAGGCCTGTGCCGGCAACTGCGATCTCGAGACCCGCAGCGCCTCCCCCTATTCCGAGCAGGATACTCTCCGTGATCGCCTGCCTCACGAGGCGCCCCGGCCTCGCCCCCAGCGCCATGCTAAGCGAGATCTGCTTCCGCCTCTCCATGCCGCGAACCAGCATGAGATTCGCGACGTTGGCGCATACGATGAGCAGCACAAATCCGGACACCATCATCAGGATCTGGAGCCAGTGCTCGTATTGGTCACGCATGCTGCTGATGCCCGCACCTCCGGGACGCAGGAAAAGGGTCTGCGCAGGAAGGGTGGCGCGCTCGTTGGGATCCATGTCGCCCCAATGCGAGCGCAGCCACTGCTTGAGCTCCACGCGCATCTCGGCCTCGATCAAGGCCGGGTTCGCACCCGGCCGGATGCGCCCGATCACATCCAACCATGCGTCATTGGGGTCGTTCAGATCAGTATCGGCTACGAGAACCAGTTCGGCGTTGAGCGGCAGAAACAAATCAGGAGGAATGGCGCGCAGCTTGTCGCCAAAGAAGCCGGGAGGAGCAATGCCCACCACGTTCACCGGCTTCTCGTCAACGTTGAAGACGCTGCCCACAACCGCCGGGTCAGCACCGTATCTTTCGCGCCATAGACGATAGCTCATCACAGCGACCGGCGGCGCGCCGGGCCGGTCATCGTCCGCGGTAAGCAAGCGGCCGGCATAGGCGTTGAGGCCGAACATGGTGAAGTAATTCCCCGATACGAATTCTCCCGGCAAGCTTGCCGCCGACTCCCGCGCGCCTGCCCGCCTCACACCAAACAGGGTGCCACCGGCCTGGAAGGCTGCGAGTTCGGCAAACTCCCGAGTATTGTCTCTGAAGTGTTTGTACAGGTCGTACGACACAATTGAGACTTCCTTGCCCTGGCTGTAAGCGGGCCAGTAGCAGCAGCGTGCTTCAGTTCCCAGGCGGTACAATTCGGCCGGATTGGCGACAGGGAGCGACTTCAGGAGGACGGCGCGAACCAGGGTGAAGATTGAGGTCGTGGCGCCAATGCCGAGCGCCAGAGTGAGAACAACCGTAAGCGTGAACGCGGGCGACTTCCGCAAGCGGCGCACAGTGTAGCGGGCATCCTGCGCCAGCGTCTCGATGAAGGGTAGTCCCCTCTTGCCGCGGTAATCTTCCTTGATTGACTCGACTGCGCCGAACTTCAGCACCGCCTGCCGCCGGGCCTCTTCACGAGACAAGCCGGCACGCAGATTGTCTTCAATCTGGAAGGCAAGATGCTCCGCAATCTCGGCGCGCAATCGATGTTCGTCTTGCCGAACTCTCGCCCACGAGGTAAGCCGCTTGAGGAACCGCCGGAGCTTCTTCATTCAGATCCTCCTCACCTCGCAAAACGAGCGAGCAAGCCCAATCCTTGAGCCCCGACCCTGGCCCCTGACACCTACTCGTAGCGCAGCGCCACGATCGGGTCTACCTTCGCGGCCCGCCGGGCGGGAACGCAGCCTGCCACCAGCGCCACGAATGTCAGGATCAGCGAGACGGCGACAAAGGTGAGAGGGTCGGCCGCCTCCACGCCATAAAGCAGGCTGGATAAGAAACGCGTCAGGGCAAAAGCGGTGGCAAGCCCGATCGCTACTCCCGTCAGGGTCAACCTGAGTCCCTGGCCCGCGATGAGCTTCAAGATGTCTGACGGCTGCGCGCCCAGGGCGGCGCGGATGCCCATTTCGTGAACGCGCTGAGACACTGAATAGGCGATCACGCCGTAAAGACCGATGATGCCCAGCAGCAGTGCCATCCCGCCCGCGAGTGCCAGCATGACGAGCGTAAACGAGACCCGCGCCATTGACGCCCGTTCGTAATAGTCGAGCGTGTGGACATCGGCGAGCGGAAGATTCGAGTCCACGGACCACACCGCCCGCCGGATCTCGTCCAGAAAGCTTTCCGACCCAGCTCGCGGCGTGCGAACCGAGACGGTGGCAAAATTCACCACAATCGGGTCGATGCCCCCGAAATAGGTCACGATGGGCCAGTAGACGGAACTCGGCGCTGGCTTATCCACGCCATCGTCGCGCGTGTCTCCCACGACGCCGATCACTTCCCGCCAGTCATCCTTGCCGCTCGAACGGACTTGCTTGCCAACCGCATTTCCCGGGTCGTGCCAATATTCACGCGCCAGCCTTTCAGACACAATGGCCACCGGAAGCTTGTTGTAGATGTCGGTCCAGGTAAAATCGCGGCCAGCGATGAGCGGCGTGCCGATCGTCTTGAAAAAGCCCGGCGCCACGAATTTGTACCGGTGCAACGGCATTTCACTGGGAGCGTAGGCGCGGTCTCTGGCGAAGACGGAATCGCTCCATTGATTGCCGTCCATGGGAACACTCATCGAGAGGCCGGCAGACGAGACTCCGGGAAGGGCGCTGATCTTTTCGAGAATCGCTTGCTCGGTTCGAACGACGGCTACGGGATCTTTCACCGGGGTTTCGAGAATGTCGACTCGGAACGTCTGGATGCCGGAAGGCGCGGCAAACCCGGGATCCACACGTGTCAGGGAGCGAAAAGTTCGAATCATGAGTCCCGAGCTCACCAGCAAGACCAGCGCCAGCGCCACCTGGACTGTCGCCAGGCCGCTTCGCGCGCGGTGCCTTTGCCGGCTCTCGCTCGTTGTACGCCCGCTCTCTCGCAATCCGATCCCGAAACTCGCCCCCGTATACTTCAAGATCGGGATCAAGCCGATCAGCACGGTCACAAAGAGCGATACCGCCAGTGTGAAAAGCACAACCCGGCCGTCAACGCCGATTTCGTCCAGGCGAGGTAGATCGTTGGGGGCGATCGTCACCAGCGTGCGCACGGCGAGATCGGCCAGCACCAGGCCAAGACCGCCGCTGACGGCCGCCAGGATAAATCCCTCCCACAACATTTGCGCAGCGATGCGCGCCCGGCCCGCGCCCAGCGCGGCGCGAACTGCCAATTCGTGCCGACGCCCTTCAATCCTGACGATCAAGAGGTTGGCGACGTTCGCGCAGGCGATGAGCAGCACCAAGCCTATTCCGCCCATCAGGACCCACAAGACGTTGCCCAGGTCGCCGACGATGTCCTGCTTTAAGGGCCGGAGGTTCGGGGCGATTCGCGCGTCCTCAAATGTTTTAGCGGCGAGCCCTGGCGGAGGCGCAAAACTTTTGAGCATGACGGGAAGCAGCCGGGCAACGTCCGCATCCGCTCGGGCTACCGTCACTCCCGGCTTCAGCCTGGCAACCCCATAAAAACTGAAATTCCCCAGGAGAGTTTTGGCGCGGTCGAGCTGGACGGGAACGAGCAGGGCGAGATCAGACCCGCCGAAGCGGAATCTTTGCGGCAGTACTCCGATGATCTGCCGCAGCTTTCCGTCCACGGTAATCGTTTTGCCGACCGCCGCAGGGTCGCCGGCAAATTTACGGCGCCAATAACCGTAGGTGAGTATCAGGGTTTCCGGGCTTCCCGGCGCATCGTCGGCTTCGGTGAAGGAGCGGCCGAGCATGGGCCTGACACCCAAGGTCGGGAGCAAACCATAGGTCACGTCTAAACCGGCCACGTGCTCCGGCTCACCCAAGCCTGTGACATTCCTCGACACGCCCGTATAAAGACCAAAATCCTGGAAGGCCCGATTTTGATCGCGGAGGACAAAGTAGAGGGACGGCGACGGGTTCAAGTCCTGGATGTTCATCCCCGGAGCCGTGAGCCATAAGGCCACCAGTTGCTCTGGGTGCGAGTAGGGCAGCGGCTTGAGAAGAACTCCGTCGACAGCACTGAACATGGCGGCGGTGGCGCCGATACCCAGCGCCAGGGTGAGGATGACGGCGGCGGCAAAGGCCGGGGATCGCCGTAATCCGCGGAGCGCATAGCGCGCATCGTGCAGCAAGGCGTCGGCAAAGGGGAATGTTCTCCGGTCGCGGTAGTCCTCTTTAATGGCTTCTACCGCTCCGAACTTGAGCATGGCCTGACGGCGCGCCTCGCGCGCCGGCATACCTGCGCGGACGTTGTCTTCGATCTGAAAGGCGACGTGCTCGGCAATCTCGGCCTGCAATCGCTGTTCGTCCTGCCGGGTTGTCGTCCACGAGGTGAGCCGCTTGAGGAATCGCCGGAGTTTCGTCATTTTAAATCCTCGGCTTTCACGGCGAAGAATCGAGCGATAATGGCCGCCGTCTCGTCCCACTCATGCTTCTCGGCATGCAATTGCTTGCGTCCCTGCCGCGTCAGCCGGTAAAAGCGCGCCCGGCGGTTATGTTCGGAGACGCCCCACTCCGAGGCGATCGAACCTTCCTGCTCCAGCTTCAGCAGGACCGGGTAGAGCGTGCCTTGGTTCACCGCGAGCAGTTCGCCACTGATCTGCTCGATGCGGCGCGCGATCCGGTAGCCGTGCATCGGCCCCAGGACCTCCAGAGTCTTGAGGACCATCAGTGCCAGCGTGCCTTGCAGAACATCCTTTTTGTCTTTCCTCTCGCCCATTGGGTTCCCAAATGAAGCATAACCTACGCCCATTGGGAAAACAACAGGAAATCGCCCAGTGTGTGCATTCGAGTGTTCGAGAGCCGCGGGAGGCTCAAAGTGCAACCTCCGGCATCGCAACCTCGCCGTCATTCTCAGGGGAGAAGCTGATACTATCGGGGCTCGAACGAGATGCCTATTGAGGTTCGCAGATTATTGAACCAGCCATCGCTGGAGCGTGCCTGTCCCAGGCGCGGCAGTCGCGGGCGGGACGCCCGCGCCGCAGCATAACCCTGTCCAATAATCCGCGAACGTCAATAAGCTCCTGTTCCACGCAGCTCGTGGTGCAATCCCGAGCACCCCGGTTGGATGCCCCGGAATTGACAGCGTGGGAATCTGTGAAGGCATCTCGCAACGGAGGGCTGATGGAGCTCTTTGGGCGGTCGAATGAAGGCTTGATCCGCAAGGCCGGCGTCAGAATGAGTCTCACTGATTTGCTGCTCGTTGCGCTCTGCTTGCCGTGTCTCGGGCATGCCGAAACGGCGTCCCCGCTCTACGCGCGCGGCTACACGGTGCTGCCGGTGCCTCAGCGGGTGACCTTGGAGAACCGCGACTGCCGTTTTGGATCCGATTGGCGTCTGAGCGTGGGGCCGGGCATTCCGGCGGACGATGTGGCGGTCCAGAGCCTCAGGGACGAACTTGCATCGCGCAACCGGATCGCCCTGGCAGGACTAAGCAGCCGCCATGCGAAGGGTGTGCTGAACCTTGCCGTCGCTCCCAATTCCGTAGCCGTTCCTGGCAGCTCTGATCGGGAGAAAGGCGCTCTTGCCAGGCAAGCCTACAGGCTCACCATCTCGACGGATGAGATCAACATCACCGGCGACACCTTGACGGGGCTCTTCTACGGCGTCCAGACATTCGTTCAATTGCTTAAGCCCCAGGGCGGAAGCTTATGGCTCCCCGAGGGCGAGATTGAGGACTGGCCTGACCTCGAATTGCGCGTGATTTACTGGGACGATGCGCATCATCTGGAACATCCGGATGTGCTCAAGGCGGCGCTGCGTCAGGCGGCCTTCTACAAGATCAACGGATTTGCGATCAAGCTGGAGGGTCACTTTCAATATAAGGCGGCAGCGCCGATCGTTGAACCTTACGCGCTGACGCCGGCAGAGCTTCAGGATCTGACCACCTATGCCTTGCGCTACCACGTTCAGCTCATGCCTTATCTCGACGGTCCTGCTCATGTCTCCTTCATTCTCAAACATCCGGAGTACGCCGGACTGCGTGAGTTTCCCGACAGCAACTACGAGTTCTGCGCCACGAATCCCGATACGTACAAGCTTCTTTTCGGAATGTACCGGGACCTTCTCGATGCCACCCGCGGCAGCAAGTACTTCGTGTTGTCGACCGACGAGCCTTACTACGTGGGTCTGGCGAAGAACTCCCAGTGCGACGAGGCGGACCGCGCTCACGAGCTTGGAAGCGTGGGGCGAGTCCTGGCGGAGTTCGTTACCAGGGCGGCCGGATACCTTCATGATCGCGGCCGCACCGTTATCTTCTGGGGCGAGTATCCGCTGAAGCCCGCGGATATCGATTCCCTGCCGTCATACCTCGTCAACGGTGAGACCTACGGTCCCCAGTTTGACCCTGTCTTCAAGGCCCACGGCATCCGTCAGATGATTTACACTTCGACGGAGGGCGAAGAGCCCCTTTTCCCCAACTACTACCTGCTGCCGCCATCCCGCTTGCTTCATCCTGATCGCGAGCCTGAGAGGGCGGGCAGAGTGCAGGAGATGGTTGACCTCATCAAGGAGGGCTCGGTCCCTCACCTCTCGCCGCTGCCGCCCGGCCATCCCTCGTCCCCGCAGGGCGATCTGATGGGCGTGTTCATCGCCGGATGGGCCGACGCCGGTTTGCATCCGGAGACCTTCTGGCTCGGCTACGCAACTGCGCCGGCGGCAGCCTGGAACGCGAGTGGCGCCCTTCCCGATGAGCTCATGAATTCCTTTTACCGGCTCTTTTACGGTCCTGAGGGCGGCAACATGGGCCGAGTCTACCAATTGATGAGCGAGCAGGCCGAAGTCTGGGACGATAGCTGGGATCGGGTTCCGTCGAGCCTGAGGCCTCCCATTTGGGGCGACTCGGACCGGATCTTCCATCCTCCGCGGCCGGCCCATGACCAGGCGCTCCCGGATCTGCCGGTTCCATCTCTGCCGCTGCTCCAGCTTGGGCACGACTGGACGACCGGGAACTCCAGGCGGCTCGCGCTGGCGGCGAAGGCGCTTGCGGAGAACGACGAATTGCTGGATCTGCTGCGCTCGAACCTGGAGCGGGTCGAGTTCAACCGCTACAACCTTGAAGTATTCCTCTCGCTCGCGCAGCTCTACCGGCAGAACCTGGAGATGATTTTGGACCTCGGCAGGATTAACGACTTGCTGGAATCCGCCGCCGCGGCTGCGGCCCGCGCCGACGCAGCAGGCGCCGTCGCTTCAATGGATCAGGCGCTCGATCTGGCCGGGCAAATTCGCTCCGAGCGAAACCTGGCTTTGCAGAACGCTGTCACCACGTGGTACAAGAGCTGGTTTCCGCGGGCCAGTGAGGCCAATGGCCGGCGCTATGGGGATGAAGTCGACAGCGTGAAGGACCATCGGCCCGTGCGCACAGTCGATATGAGCTATCTCGTGTATCGGGAGCTTCATTATCCGCTGGGGGATTGGGCTGAAAAGGTCCTGGCTACGAGAAACCAGTATGCCAAGGCTCATGAATTGCCCGGGCTGGGAGGCCAACGATGAAATGGAGACGGTCGTACGCGCTCTTTGTGCCCGGGCTCGGAGCGTTGCTGATCTTAGCGGGAACCTGTTCCGCCCAAGCCGGCCCGCCAGACAACAAATTCGATGTGATCGTCGCCAGGAATGTCATGGTGCCCATGCGAGACGGAGTCAAACTCGCCACGGACGTTTATATGCCGGCGCACCATGGGGCCCCGGCGACTGGCAAGTTCCCGGTGCTGGTTTCGCGCACGCCTTATGGGAAGGATTCGGCTCCCTTGGATCGGGAAAACCCCGCCTACCGCTTCGCGCAGCTTGGTTACGTGGTTGTGGTGCAGGACTGTCGAGGCCGGTATGATTCGCAGGGAGCCTTCTACATCGATGTGAATGAGGGTCAGGACGGTTACGACACCGTAGAATGGGCAGCAGCACAGCCGTGGTCAAATGGCAAGGTCGGAACCTATGGCGGGTCTTATCTGGCGCAGACTCAAAACGCCCTGGCGGTGCTGAAGCCCCCTCACCTGGCCGCCATGTTCGTCATGGTCGGGACTTCCAACTATTTCGACGAGGGCGCCTACCGGGGCGGTGCTTTCACGCTCCTGCACAATCTCGTGTATCCGTTTATTCTGGCCTCGACCAGCCAGGAGGCCGACAAGGACCCTGCCTTGAGAACCGCCATGCTTCAAGGGATGCGCGAGCAGCTCGGCGCCTGGCTGCGGGCTTATCCCTACCGGCCCAATGCCTCGCCCCTTCTTCTTTCTCCGGTCAACGAGCGATGGTTCGAGGACTTCGTCGATCATCCCTATTACGACAGCTACTGGAAGCAGAATGGATTTAACTTCGAGGTCGCGTACGAGAAGTATCCGGATATCCCGGTCTATTTCCTGAGCGGCTGGTACGATCTGTTCGAGCGCGGCACCC
Source organism: Terriglobia bacterium (assembly GCA_035946575.1). Lineage (GTDB taxonomy): Bacteria > Acidobacteriota > Terriglobia > UBA7540 > UBA7540 > Gp13-AA77. The sequence continues at coordinate 21,265 of DASYZG010000096.1, forward strand.
TGCATAATTACGTGGGGCTCGCCTCACGCCACAAATCTCCCACGAAACTGCTGATAGGTCCCTGGGTTCATCAAATTGGGTCGCGCGCTTCGGGCGACGCGGACTTTGGGCCCGCCGCCAGGGTCGACCTGGTGGCCGAGCAGCAGCGCTGGTTCGACCAGGTGCTGAAGGGCGAGCCCACCGGCATCCTGGAGGAGCCGCCCGTCCGTTTGTTCGTCATGGGTGGCGGTGATGGGCTCCGCACGGAAAAGGGCTTCATGGAGGACGGCGGCGCCTGGATCACCACAACCGCCTGGCCTCCTCCGGGCGCCACGTCGCGCGCCTACTATCTGCATGGGGACGGCAGCCTGAACGAACAAATGCCCGGCGACGAAGCACCGGGCGTATTTTCGTTCGATCCGCGGCATCCGGTGCCGACCATCGGCGGGCAGATTGATTCCGGCAAGGAACTTGTGCCCGCCGGCCCGCGCGACCAGCGTTGCACTCTTAAGATTTTCGGCTGTGAGAACGAACTTCCTTTATCGTCGCGCCGTGACGTTCTGGTATTCGAAACGCAGCCTCTTACTTCCGATGTTGTGATTGCCGGTCCGGTGAGCGTTGACCTTTGGATCTCCTCCTCCGCCCGCGACACCGACTTTACCGCCAAGCTCGTCGACCTCGCTCCCCCGAACCGCGATTATCCCCGGGGGTACGCGATGAATCTCGCCGACCGCATCATCCGGGTCAGTTCCGGGGATGATGTGGCGTCGCCGGCTTTCCTGAAGCCCGGTGAGATCCGCCGGGTGACTATTGACCTCGTTGGGACGGCCAACCGCTTCCCCAAAGGCCACCGCATCAGGGTCGACATTTCGAGCAGCAACTTTCCCTTTTTTGACGTCAATCCGAACACCGGGGAGCGTCCCGGCCACCAGACCCACGAGGTGACGGCCCTAAATACGGTGTACCACGACCGGCAGCGCCCCTCGCGCCTGAATCTGCCTGTTATGCCGTCCCGGATGGCCGCGGGACAGAACCCGTGAGAGTTCAGGCCAACTGTGCTATGAAACTCCTGCTCGCTGTTCTCCTGACGTTTGCTGCCATGGCAGGCGCCTCATCCAGCTACGTTCGCACCGGCGCTGACGGCAGGAGCTGGACGATCGGCAACGAACGCGTGGAGCGCCAGCTCCGGTTTGACGGCACCTCGGGGCTCTACACCGCGAGCTGGCGAAATAAGACGACCGCGACCGATTTCATGAAAGACGCGGCCGCGCGCCGCCGTTGGGGAAGGGAATTCGCCTTCATCGCGGACGGTAAGCAATACGCGGGCTCCGGCGGATCGCGGGAAGGAGGCTTTGAGTTTCGCTCCGCCGGCGAAGCGGATACCGCGCCGGCCGGCAAGGAGCTTCGGCTGCTTCTCGAGAGCAGGGATGGCCGCTTTCGCGTGACGGTTCATTACGCCGTTTACGACGGACATCCCGTGGTGCGGAAATGGATCGAGATCACCAATCTCTCTGACGGACGCGCCACGCTGACCCACCTGATTTTTGAAGCCGCGAACATTGCTCCCGCGCCGCCGTCCGATACTCAGGTGGCAGCCTTTTATGGCGTCGAGCCGCGCGAGTCGTTTTATACCGGCCGTGTAGACGACGCCGCCATCACGGTTCGTGGCTCGCGCCGCGGCGAAAACTTTATCGTCATGAACGAAGCTCCGGGATACCTGAAGCGCACCGAGATCGATCCCGGGTGGGGCGGAGGCGTGGAGGTGATGTATGACACGGACCTGTTCCCTTTCGAGCGCGCACTGGCCCCGCGCGAGACTTTTACCAGCGCGAAGAGTTCTATCGCTTTTTGCCAGGATGGCGCCGGCATGGCCGATCCGCACTGGGTGATGCCGTCGTACACCTCCGAGGTCCTGCTGAAGAAAGGATCCGCTTACCGGCCTCCCTGGATTTACAACACCTGGGAGCCTTTCGAACGCGGCATCAACGCCGGCACGGTTTCCCAATTGCTTCCGATTGCCGGGCGCATGGGGCTTGACGTTTTCACCATCGATGACGGCTGGCAGGCCGAGTATGGCGAAAACGCCGTCAACCGGCAGGCATTTCCCGGAGGACTGGAGAAGATCGAGCGGCTCGCGGCGCAGAACAATCTACGGCTTGGATTATGGGTTCCGCTGGCGGCGATCAGTACCAACTCCGAAGTCTATCGCCGGCACCCGGAATGGCTGGCGAAGGACGCTGACGGCCGGCCGAAGTTCACCCGCACGGCATCCGGCGAGTCCGCCGTGATGTGCCTGGCCACGCCCTATCGGAATGTGGCGGCGCGCCGCATCAACGACCTGATCGGCCGCTACCATTTGAAATACGTGAAGATCGATCTGACCACCGTCTTCAACGCTTACGGCGAGTCGCCGGGCTGCTACGCGCACGGTCACGAGCACGCCAGCTGGGCCGAGTCGCTGGACCGCATTTACGAGGGCATCGAAGACGTCACTGCCTCGATCTATCGCGAACATCCCGACGTCCTGCTGGACTTGACCTTTGAGCTCTGGGGGCAGAAGCATCTGATCGACTACGGCTTGCTGGCGGCCGGCGATCTCGACTGGCTCAGCAACGTGGACGATTCGGCGCCCGACTCGGCGGGACCGCGGCAAGCGCGGACCCTGCTCTATCTGCGTTCGCTCGCCATCCCCGGTGAGGCCATGCTCATCGGCAATCTGCACGCGGATACGCCTGCCGTCGAAGAAAGGCTGGCGACGGCCATGGGATCGGGGCCGCTCTTCCTCGGTGACCTTCGCAAACTCACCGCCGCCCGGCAGTCGTGGTACGGCGCGAAGATCGCGTGGTTCAAGCAACTGCGTGACCGCGTGCCCATCAACCAAGGCTTCTTTCCCCTGGGGAACTGGCAGCAGCCGGGTGCGGCGAATTGGGACGGATTTGCCCGCCTCAGCCGGACGGGCGAGGGAATGGTGGCGATCTTCAAGAACGAGTCCGGAGTCGAGAGGGTCAGGCTCAACGTGCCCGCGTTTCCGGACGGCTCCTTTCACCTTCGCTCCGTCATCACCGGTCAGGCGTTGGGCGACCTGACGGGCGCGCAGTTCCGGCGTGGCATTGACGTTCCCTTGCCGGCAAGCCACAGGGTCGAGATTCTGGAAGTCTCAAAATAGCCGACGGGAGTGCCGTGATTGCACCCTCTCTCGCTCCATAGCATCGATTTCGTCATCATCGGCGGATATTTCTCATCCATCCTGATCATCGGCTATCGGCTGCGCCGGCGAAATGTCTCCACCACGGGGTTTTTCCTGGCGGGCCGGTCCCTTCCGGTGGGCGTGACCGGCATCGCCTTCGTGGCGGCGAATTGCGGCGCCCTGGAGATCATGGGAATGGTCTCCACCAGCGCAAAGTACGGCGCCCGGGCCTGCCACTTCTATTGGATCGGCGCCATCCCCGCCATGCTGTTCCTCTCCCTTTTCATGATGCCGATCTATTACCGGAGCCGGGTGCGGAGCGTTCCCGAATTTCTGAAAATGCGTTACGGCGAGGCCACGCGCGCCTTCAACGCCATTTCCTTCGCCGTCATGATGGTGCTGGTGAGCGGCATCAGCCTTTACGCCATGGCCATCGTGCTCGGCGTGCTGCTCGGATGGGGATTCACCACCAGCGCCTGCGTGACGGCGGCCGTGGTGCTGGCGTACATCGTCCTCGGAGGATTGTCGGCGTCGATCTACAACGAGGTGCTGCAGTTCGTTTTGATTGTCGCCGGTCTTTCGCCGCTGGTGTTTTACGGCCTGCGCGAGATGCAGGGATGGCACGGACTGGCCGAGGCCATCGGACCCGGCCTCAGCCACGCCTGGCAAGGCTTGCCGGTCGCGAGCCCCTTCCGCTCGGCCATGGACGGTGTGGGAAACGTCCTGGGACTCGGATTTGTCCTGAGCTTCGGCTATTGGTGCACCGATTTTCTCCTCATCCAGCGTGCTTTGGCTGCGAAAGATGAGCCCTCCGCCGTCTCGACGCCGCTCGTTGGAGCCGCCGTTAAATTGTTTTTTCCCGCCCTGGTGGTGGTCCCCGGGCTCGTGGCGGTGGCGCTCTATCCCCACGCCGTTACCGCGCGATACGATTTGGCCCTGCCTGCCCTGATGGCCCGCTACTACGCACCCGGACTGCTGGGCCTGGGCGTGACGGCTATGCTGGCGAGCTTCATGTCGGGAATGGCGGGGAACGTCACCGCGTTCAACACGGTGTTTACTTACGATCTCTATCAGGCCTACTGGGTCCGGGGGCGGTCGGATCGCCACTATCTGGCGGCGGGCCGCCTGGCCACCGTCGCGGGCGTCCTGCTCAGCATCGCCACCGCCTATCTGGCTCTCCACTTCAACAACCTGATGGACTACGTCCAGCTCCTGTTCTCGTTCTTCAACGCTCCCCTGTTCGCCACCTTCCTGTTGGGGATGTTCACGATGTGGGCCACGCCGGCCGGAGGATTCGTGGGACTCGTCTCGGGGACGCTCGCCGCCTTACTCCATTATCTTGCCTATCATTTCCATTGGCTGCCCTACGGAAGTGATATGGCCGCGAATTTCTATGGCGCTTTATGGGCGTGGTGTGTTTGCTTTCTGGTTACGGCAGCCGTGAGCGCTGTGACCGCAAGGAAGCCCGCCGCCGAGCTCGCCGGGCTCGTGCACCGGTCGAGCGCGGGAGGCACTGCGGGCGGCGCATCGGCCAGGAAAGCTACCTGGATTCTTGCCGGCCTGATCGTGGTGGGATTGGTGGTCCTGAATTGGGTCTTTCGCTGATTCTCAGGCCTCTCGCTGCTGTGGCGCCTGCGATGCTGTTGTGGTGCCGCCGCCCTCGCCGGCGACTTCCGGCGCTGCTAGCGCACGTTGTCGATCATCCCGATGCTCTCTTGCAGCACCTGCTCGGATTGGAAGGCCAGGTATCGCCCGTCGGGAGAACAGCCGATCTGACTGACGGCGACCGTGGTACACCTCGCCCATGCCGCCCGCGCCCAGGGGCGCGAGTATCTCGTAGGGTCCAAGCCTGGTGCCGGATCGAAGCCGCATGGAATGGGCGATTTTAACCGGACTTCCCGTATGAACTCAGGCCCGTAACCTACCACCTGACCGCCCGGAATGCAACCCACTTACAGCAAGGCCGGCCCAAGGGTCAAAAGGCAGAAAAAAGCCCAGGTCAGATTATTTGCAGATCTATGCACAATTAGCATAGAATGCTATTGAAATCGGAGTTAAAATACTTGCCGTCGCGGCTGCCGACAAACTCGCAGCCAATACATGTCGAACTCGAACGGGGGGAGGCGTTACCTGGCGTCTCCCCCCGCCTTCCGGCGACCTTCTTACCACAGACATACGGCAGATTTTTGAAGCTGGCCAGCCACCGTGCGGCGCCTACAATAGCTGGAAGATTACCTATTAGACAATGACTAACAACTTAAAGTCCAATCACAATATGACCCCAAACCAGGCGCTGCCCGGCCAGATTTCAACCAAAATGCCCTAAGTCATTGATTCTAAGCAGAAAATAAACTTTCCAAATTTTCTCACTATTCTCACTTTTCTCCCTTTTCCCATTTTGACCTGTCACCCTTGAATCGGCGGATTTCACCCGTCGGGGCGCGTTCGACCCAGCGGTATTCTTCCGCCCCCCTCCTTGGAAAGGAGGGGCCGGGGGTGGTTGAACAGCGCCGGTCCGACTGAGCGCCCCCCCCTCCTTGGAAAGGAGGGGCCGGGGGTGGTCGAACCGGGCCGGCGAACCGCCCCTACGGCGAAGACCGGACGGGCAATCATCATGGACCCGGAACCCGAAACTCCGAAACCGAAGCGCCACTACACCCTGACCCCCAAGGCCCGCGAGGCGCGACGCCTCAGCCTCGCCAAAGCGCGCGAAAAGGCCCGGCGGGCGCTCCGCGGCTACGAGCGGGGTCCCCAGGAGGACGAGGTAGCCTACCGCGCGCGCCTCCATCGTCAGATCGCCCCCTGGTCCGCCAACCTCCGCTCGGCCTCCGCCGCCCGCAAGGCCGACTGCTCCGCCCATTACGCCACCCACTTCTATCACGGCCTCACCGCCCCCGATCTCGACCGCAGCGCCGCCGCCAGCGGCGAGAATCGCGACCACCTGCGTCGCCACCTCGAGCGCTGTCAGCAGACGATCGGAGGACTGGCCGGATTGGAGGAAGTCGAGAGTCAAGAGTCGAAAGTCGAGGAAGGAGTTGAAAACCAAAGGCCGAAAGTTGAAAAAGACGATGGCCGGAAGGACACCTCTTCGACCTTGGATCCTCGACCTTCGACTCCCTCTCCGACTTTCGACTCTCGACTCTCGACTTCACCCGACTCGGGTGAATCAACCGGCCGCGCCCCTCGCCGATCGAAACTCGTCCTCGCCCTGGGCTACGTCCTTTGGCGCGCCCTGCGCCTGATGCATATCCAGGTGCGCTGGGAACGCCGCGCCCTGGCCTATCGCCTGCAGGAACTCGCCGGCTGGCGCGCCGCCCACCCGGCGCTCACCGCCGCGCGCCTGAACCGGCTGCAGAGCGATCTCGACTTCGTCACCCGCGACGTGGTCGTGCAGTCAACCCGCCTGCACACCTTGCGCAAGCGCTTCGAAGCCCTCTGGACGGCGCTGTTCGACCCCGCCCGCTGG
>DASYZG010000097.1:0-6945 GCA_035946575.1 Terriglobia bacterium
GGGATAAACCCGCCGCTACGATTCTCGCCATGGCGGGGTAAACCCGCCGCTACGATTCTCGCCACGGCGGGATAAACCCGCCGCTACGATTTTCACCAGTGGCGGGATAGACCCGCCGTTACGGTTTTTCACCATGGCGGGATGAACCCGCCGCTACGATTCTCGCCATGGCGGGGTAAACCCGCCGCTACGATTTTCAACGAGGCAGGGGAGGGAGCCGCAATAACCCTCACCTCCAACCCCAGAACCCAAAATTCAAAGTCCCAAATCAAAAATCCCAAATCCCAAGAATTTTCAAATATTGCCTTGCCGAAGGTTCTCGATCAGATGTTCGGTGCTGCGCAGGGTGAAGGCGAGGATGGAAAGCGTGGTGGTTTTGTCGCTGCAATTGAGGAAGACGCTGGCGTCGCCGATGTAGAGATTGGGCACGTCGTGGGTTTGCCCGAAGCGGTTGGTTACGAAGCTTTTGGGATCATCACCCATGCGGCAGGTACCGGTCTCATGCAGGCTGTAGCCGGGGGTGTGCGGCTTCTCGCCCGCGCCCCAGAATTCGCCACCGGACGCCTTGATGACGTCGCGCGAGACCTGTTTGGCGTGCTCCCACATCAGGATCTCGTTCGGGCCCCACTCGAAATGCAGGCGGGCGGCGGGGATACCGTAGATATCCTTGACCTCCGGATCGATGTCGACATAGTTTGTCGGACTCGGAAGCGAGGGACACTGACAGTAGAAAGCGACCGGCGCCGGGTAATAGCGCTTGATGTTGCGCTTCAGGGCAGAGCCGAATCCTTCCAATTGCTCCTGGTACCACGGAAATTCGCCGCAGCCGCCCGTGGGATAGAGCGAGTAGCCGCGAACGAACTTCTCCTGGTGCGGATTGTCGAGGTTTTGCCAGCGCGGCATCCAGACCACCTGGCTCGCGGAGACATTGTCGGGAAAACTCGGCTGGCCGAGCAGCTGCGGGAGATAGCCCCAGCCGGTATCGCCGTAGAGGTGATCGCAGAGGTTGCGTCCGACCTGGCCGCTCGAATTCGCCATGCCACCCGGATGCTGCCGCGACTTCGAATTGAGCAGAATGCGGGCGCTCTCCACGGTGGAGGCGGCCACCACCACGGCGCGGGCGTAGACTTCCACCTCGCGCCTGCCCTGGCGCTCCACATAGGCTACTCCCCTGGCGCGTCCGGTCCCGGGATCGGCCAGCACGCCGCGCACCACGGCGTTGGTGCGCAGCTCGAGATTGCCGGTCTTTTCCGCCAGAGGCAGGAAGAAATACGGCGTGGAGAAGAAGGCCCCGATGTCGCAACCTTCGCCGCAATTGCCGCAATAGTGACACGCCGGATGGCCTTCGTGCGCGACGGTGAGCTGCGCGAGGCGGTCGGGCAGGTAAGGGATGTTCAGCCGGTTGCAGCCGGCCTGCAGGATGTAGTCGAGGCAACGCAGTTTCATGGGGGGCAGGTAGTCGCCGTCGGGATTGCTGGGCCGGCCCTGGACGGTGCTGGCCACGCCGATCATGCGCTCGGCGCGGGTGTAATAGGGCGCGATTTCGCGGTAGCTCACCGGCCAGTCAATCCCGGAACCGTCGCGGCTGCCGGCCTTGAAGTCGATATCGCCCATGCGCGCGGCCGAGCGCCCCCAGAAGTTCGTCTTGCCGCCGACGGCGTGGCAGCGCGGCCATTCCCACTCGCTTCCCGGCGCCACGGTGTAGGCAATGCCGTGCTCCCAGAGGCCCTGGGTGTACTCATTCTCGACGTGGTACCACTGGTCACGCTTGCGGGGGTCGCCGAAGCCCCGGTACTTCAGGTCGTAGGAATAGCGATGATTGCGAAAGTCCCGGGCGGGGTCGAGGCGGCGGCCGGAATTAAGGGCGCAGACCTTCAGGCCGGCCTCGCACAGCGTCTTGATCGCCATGCCCCCGCCGGCGCCGGTGCCGATGACGATCACATCGCAGGTTGTGTTCATGGTGTGAATCCTTGAGTCGTCCGTGGTCCCTTGTCAGTCGTCAGTCGTTCGCCGCGGTCATGGTGCCAAAGGAGAACTGTCCTGGGCGCGGCAACGGACCACGGACGACGGACAACGGACGACTAGCCCGGCAAATGCAAATGCCCCCGATCATCCACGTGCGGACATCCCGGCGATTCCGCATAAAACTTGAGCCCGGGAAAATCCAGCTCTTCGAGGCCGATTCGCGAAGTGTAAAAGCCCATAATCGTCAGCTCGCGAAGGCTGTGAAAGAACTGCCGGCCCTCTTCTTCGCCGTCGCGGTACTGGTCTTTGTATGCCAGGTGCTCAAGAATGCCGGACTGATCGGCGGCTTCCAGATCGCGGAAGGGTTTGCCGTAGAGCTTCCCGGAATGGGCGTCGAGCCAGATCAGACCGTAGCGGAACTCGTACTGGGCGCCCGGGTCGCTCGAGATCATGAAGTCCACGAATTCGCTGACCCCGGCTTCGCGCGCACCCGGCGTGCCGTCGCTCGGAATGATCATTTCGGTGAGGCGCTCGACGGTGGAGTATTCCGCGGGCGTGAAGAACTGGGGCACGTAGGGGCCTGGCTGGGGAGCCGGCCTGGCGGCGCCGACATGTCCGCAGGCGAAGGCCCAGCGCTCGAATCCGGGAAACTGGCTGGCGGCGGCCGCCAGCGCCATGGCGCGGAGAATTTCGCGGCGATCAAGTCCCTGTCCGGCCATCTGGACCTCCTCGGTCGGGTGAATCTGCAAAGTGAGAGTGTACGCCAGTTCAGGGCTTGGGGGTTAGGGGTTGGGACTAGCAGGGCTTCGAGGCCAGGGAGTGGGGTTAGAGGCCTAGGTTTGCGGCTTGCCAGCGCGTCAATCCCGAGCCCCTAACCCCTACTCATGCCCTGGTTTTGGGGACTCCCAAAGTCCTGCAGCCGTGCTCCTGGCGGTGCCGCTCCACCGCCTTTCGGGCAGCGACGCATTGCAAGCGCGCGAGTTCCGACATCCTGTAGGCCCGCTGAATGTCTTCGGGACCGGAACAGTCCTGGAGAGCGCCCGCGGTATCGAGGTAAGCCTCGGCCGCCGCCGCGAAGTCCTCCAGCCGGGCGGTATCGGTGGGACAGACCGGTGGATCAGGGGTGAAGTCCATTTGACGCCCGTATGACGGGAATATATATGATGGAAGGCGGAATCGCAATCGGCGGGGTACGTCGGTCTGTCAGCACGTCAGTTGGTCAATCCTTCACTGCAGTACTGACATCATGGCATCCGGATTCAGACGATTTGTAACCGGCCAGTTCGAGGTGCAGCGGCGGGTTTGCCCCGCCATCGGTGGCGGCGGGAAGCGACCTCCAGCTCAAAGTGGCCCCTTACGAGATGATCGAGATGATTTGGCCGCTTGACACACTTGCGTTCTGCTTTGTAATATAAGAAAGCTTTCCCAATCACCGGATGTGTACCAGGGGAGCGGCCGCAGAGTTGAGCGGCTCCGGTCATGTATGCGCAAGCGGCGATGGGCCGCCAGGCGGGAAAGCCGACAAGGATTAAAGCGTGCCGACGTTCAATCAACTGGTTCGAAAAGGGCGCAAGTCGCCGCGCTACAAGACGTCAAGTCCGGCGCTCAATTCGTGCCCGCAGAAGCGCGGGGTGTGCATTCGCGTTTACACGCAAACCCCCAAGAAGCCGAACTCGGCATTGCGGAAGGTGGCGCGAGTACGCCTGACCAACGGAATGGAAGTCACCACTTACATTCCCGGCGTCGGCCACAACTTGCAGGAACATTCAATTGTCTTGATTCGCGGGGGCCGCGTGAAGGATCTCCCCGGCGTCCGCTATCACGTGGTACGTGGAACCCTGGACTCGGCGGGCGTCGGTGATCGGCGCCAAGCACGGTCCAAGTACGGCGCCAAGAGACCCAAAGCATCGTAGCTGTTGGCAGGTTCCCCTTTTCCCCGCACAGACGGGCAACATTCTTTAGTGAAGCGCCGGGCGGCGCGGCGAAGTTTGAGGCGCCTGCCGGGCTATGATTGGTTGGATTATGCCAAGAAAAGGCACAGTGGGACGGCGCGAGGTCAGCGCGGATCCGGTTTTCGGAAACCAGATGGTGCAGAAGCTGATCAATTGCCTGACGTACGACGGCAAGCGGTCGGTGTCACAAGGCATCGTCTACGATTCGTTCGAACTGATCCGGCAGCGAGCCAATGACGATCCGCTGAAAATTTTCAAGAAGGCTGTGGAGAACATCCGTCCGGCGCTGGAAGTGAAGAGCCGGCGCGTGGGTGGTGCGAACTATCAAGTTCCTGTGGAAGTGAACCGGAATCGGCAGGGCTCGCTCAGCCTTCGCTGGCTGATCAGTTACGCGCGGCAGCGCGGCGAGAAGTCGATGGTGGAGAAGCTGGCTGCCGAAATGATGGACGCGGCCAACAACAAGGGCGGCGCCATCAAGAAGCGCGACGATACGCACCGGATGGCGGAGGCCAACAAGGCCTTCGCGCACTACCGCTGGTAGCCCGCCGTGGCGGGCCAGCCTAAACGCCTGGGCAGGATGAGGCTTTAACCCGGAGCCCCGATCTGCCTGGCAGCTCCTCGTTCCCGAGGAGCTCATACGACAATTTGAATTTCACGTCCGCTGCCCGGAGGCAGCGGAGCTTGATTGAACGCACGCTATGCCGCGGACGATACCGCTCGAAAAAAACCGGAACATCGGCATCATGGCCCACATCGATGCCGGGAAGACCACCACGACGGAGCGCGTCCTCTACTACACGGGGATCACGCACAAGATGGGCGAAGTGCACGAAGGCACCGCCGTCATGGACTGGATGGAGCAGGAGCAGGAGCGCGGGATCACGATCACCTCGGCAGCCACCACGTGCGTCTGGAACGACATCCGAATCAACATTATCGATACGCCGGGTCACGTGGACTTCACGGCGGAAGTGGAACGGTCGCTCCGGGTGCTCGACGGAGCGATTGCTCTTTTGGGGTCCGTGGAGGGCGTTGAGCCGCAGACCGAAACCGTCTGGCGCCAGGCCGACAAGTACCGGGTGCCGCGCATTGTCTTCGTCAACAAGATGGACCGAATCGGGGCCGATTTCAACCAGTGCGTCGACCAACTGCGCTCGAAGCTCCACGCCAACCCGGTGGTGCTGCACCTGCCGCTGGGCAGCGAAGACCGGTTCCGCGGCGTGATCGACGTCCTGACGGAGAAGGCGATCGTTTACAAGGATGAGACCCTGGGCGCCGCCTATGACGTGGTGGATGTTCCCGCCGAGGAAGTTGAAAACGTAAAGCACGCGCGCGAGCGCCTGATTGAGTCGCTCGGCGAAGTGGACGATCACATCATGGAGAAGTACGTCCACGGCGAGCCCATCAGGGCCGAGGAGCTGAGAGCGAGCCTGCGGCGCAGTACCATCGCCATGAAGGTGTTTCCCGTGCTTTGCGGGGCGGCCTTCAAAAACAAGGGCGTGCAGCTGCTGCTCGACGCGGTGGTGGATTATCTGCCGTCGCCGGCCGACGTGCCGCCGATCGAGGGTTCCCTGCCGAGCGACGAGGATCAGAAGATCGCCCGGCCGGCAAAGGACGAGGCGCCCTTCGCGGCGCTGGTCTTCAAGATCATGACCGACCCCTTCGTCGGCCAACTCGCCTTCCTCCGCGTGTACTCGGGAACGCTTAAGAACGGCGACACCGTCTACAATCCGCGGCGCGACCGGCGTGAGCGCGTGGGACGCCTGGTGAAGATGCACGCCAACAAGCGCGAGGAGATCAACGAAGTGCTGGCGGGCGACATCGCGGCGGCAGTCGGCCTGAAGAACGTCTCCACCGGGGATACCATCTGCGTCGAAGACGATCCCATCGTCCTCGAAGCCATGGATTTCCCGGCGCCGGTGATCTCGGTTGCGATCGAGCCCAAGACGAAGGCCGATCAGGAGAAGATGGCCCAGGCTCTCGGCAAGCTGACGCAGGAAGATCCCACCTTCAAGGTCCACACCGATCCCGACACCGCGCAGACGATCATTTCAGGCATGGGCGAGCTGCACCTCGAGATCCTGGTGGACCGCATGATGCGCGAATTCAACGTGGGCGCCAATGTGGGCCGCCCGCAGGTGGCGTATCGCGAGACGATTCTGAAAGCGGCCGAAGGCGAGGGCAAATACATCCGGCAGACGGGCGGCCGAGGCCAGTACGGCCACGTCAATCTGCGCGTCGATCCCCTCCCGCATCCGAATCCCGAAGAAATCGCCGAGCTGACCCGCAAGAAATCCACCAACAAGTTCGACAGCGACCTGAACCTGCTGTTCATCGACGGAATCGTGGGCGGCAGCGTGCCCAAGGAGTACATCGGCCCGGTTTATCAGGGCATCCGCGAAGCCATGGAGACGGGCGTGCTGGCAGGCTACGAGATGACCGGCGTGAAAGCGTCGCTCGAAGACGGTTCGTATCATGAGGTCGATTCCTCCGAGCTTGCCTTCAAGATCGCCGGGTCGATGGGATTCAAGGACGCGGTCCGCCGGGCCAAGCCGGTGCTGCTCGAGCCGGTGATGAAGGTCGAGGTTGTGGTGCCGGAAGAGTTCATGGGCGATGTGCTGGGCGATCTGAGCGGACGCCGCGGGCACGTGGAGGGCATGGAAAAGCGCGGCTCCACGCAGATCATCCGCGCGCTCGTCCCACTGGCGGAGATGTTCGGCTACGCGACCGATCTGCGCTCGCGCACGCAAGGCCGCGCGTCATACACCATGCACTTCCTGCGCTACGATCAGGCTCCGTCGAATGTGGCTGAGGAAGTCATCGCCAGGGTGCAGGGGCGGGCGGTGGCGAAATAGGTTTATCCCCGAATTCCGACTGATGAGGGTTGAGCGTTATGGCCAAGGAAAAATTTGATCGTTCGAAGCCGCACATGAACATCGGGACCATCGGTCACATCGACCATGGGAAGACGACGCTCACGGCGGCGATCACCAAGGTTTTGTCGAAGCACAATCCGAAGATCAAGTTT
>DASYZG010000098.1:0-26728 GCA_035946575.1 Terriglobia bacterium
CCGGGACCAACCGCGCACCAATCAGATTACCGGCCACCCTCCCCATCACGCCTCGATTCTACCCACCCCGGCCCAATACTCGCGCCCATTTTCATCTCCGGGGATGGCCGACGCAGACGGTCATGTGGTTTCTAAAGGACATTCCGGCTCTCGGTCTAGTCCCCAATTTTGAGCTATCTTGATGATTCCATGAGACATTCTGGCTTTGGCGCGGTGGGTGTCTGAATCGTGTTTTTGGTGTAGTTTTGCGACCGCTGGCTTACTCAGGTCGGCTCGTTCAGGCGTCAAGCGACTGATCAGGCGAGGGATAACGAGGCGGCGACTCTCAATCGTGAAGAGCGCTCCCGGCACGACGATCTCACTTTCTAGGTCGTGAGCCCTCCATCTTGCTGATTCCTGGCGATATTCCGGCTTTCGGAAGGCCGTTCACGGCGTTTTCTGCAGCTTTCTCTGACGCGCTCCGTGGTACCAAGGTCTCGTTCTTCAAGACTGGAATCCACTTTGACAAAGCCCTGATGCCCCCAGGGAAACAGGGCAATTCGCAGGATCCGTCCATGAAGCTCGCGGTGCCGGGTGGGGCAAAGTGTATTATCCAACGCCTAATAATAGCATGAGTGTCCGGCTTTTTCAAAGCCGGGGCTCATGTCACTCGCGTCGGCCGGTAGTGCATCTCTGAGGCGTCCCCTCGGGTTTAGCCCCGCTATCGGTGCGGCATAGAGCCGCCTCCAAGTCTAACTGCTCTGGTGCTGATCCAATCTTGACATTTTTGTACCCGTTTCGTATCCTTTTTTCAGAGCCCGCTTGGCGTCTGTCTTGCGCCGTTCAGGCCGCGCCAGTTGACCGTCGGCTGCGGAATGTTGACCCTAGCGTACAGATTGCCTTAGAGTCCGGGCTCAGCTGGATTCAAGAGGGCTCCCGAGGAGGACTTATGCCGACTCCGGTCACGAACGTCGAAACTCTGGCGACCCAGGAGTACAAGTACGGCTTCTACACCGACGTCGAGGCGGACCTGGCGCCGGCAGGGCTGAACGAGGACATCATCCGCCTGATTTCGGCCAAGAAGCACGAACCGGAGTGGCTGCTGGAATGGCGGCTGCGGGCGCTGCGCCACTGGTTCACGATGAAGGAGCCGACGTGGGCCAATGTCCATTACGGGCCCATTGACTACCAGGCGATCCACTATTACGCCGCGCCCAAGAAGAAACTCAGCTCGCTCGACGAAGTCGATCCGGAGATCATGCGGACTTACGAGAAGCTGGGCGTTCCCATCAACGAGCGCGCGGCGCTGGCGGGCGTGGCCGTGGACGCCGTGTTTGACAGCGTCTCGGTGGCGACCACCTTCAAGAAGACCCTGGCCGATCGCGGCATCATCTTCTGCTCGTTCTCGGAGGCCGTGCAGGAGCATCCGGAGCTGGTGCGGAAATGGCTCGGTTCCGTAGTGCCTTACACGGACAACTTCTTTGCCACCCTCAACTCCGCCGTCTTCACCGACGGATCGTTTTGCTACGTCCCCAAGGGCGTGCGCTGCCCGATGGAGCTCTCGACCTACTTTCGCATCAACGCCATGAACACCGGCCAGTTCGAGCGGACGCTGATCGTAGCCGACGCAGGCGCGTACGTAAGTTATCTGGAAGGCTGCACGGCGCCCATGCGGGATGAGAATCAGCTTCACGCCGCCGTGGTGGAACTGGTGGCGCTCGACAATGCCACGGTCAAGTACTCCACCGTGCAGAACTGGTATCCGGGCGACAAGGAAGGCAAGGGCGGGATCTACAACTTCGTCACCAAGCGCGGGAAGTGCGCAGGCGCAAACTCCAAGATCTCCTGGACGCAGGTGGAGACGGGCTCCGCCATCACCTGGAAGTATCCGGGCTGCATCCTGCAGGGCGAGAACTCGATCGGCGAGTTCTATTCCGTGGCCGTCACCAACAATTACCAGCAGGCCGACACCGGGACCAAGATGATCCACCTCGGGAAGAACACCAAGAGCACGATCGTTTCGAAGGGCATTTCGGCCGGGCACGGGCAGAACAGCTATCGCGGCATGGTGAAGATCCTGAAGGGCGCCCAGGGAGCGCGCAACTACTCGCAGTGCGATTCGCTGCTGATCGGCGACAAGTGCGGGGCGCACACGTTTCCCTATCTCGAAGTGCGCAACCCGGGCGCGCAGGTGGAGCACGAAGCGTCAACCTCGAAGATCGGCGAAGACCAGATCTTCTACTGCCGCCAGCGCGGGCTCTCCACCGAAGACGCGGTCAGCATGATCGTGAACGGCTTCTGCAAGCAGGTGTTCCGGGAGCTGCCCATGGAGTTCGCGGTGGAAGCGACGAAGCTGCTGAGTGTGAGCCTGGAAGGGTCGGTAGGCTAGAAGAATCCGTAGATTACGCAGATTGCGCAGATTTTCACTGGCCGGGTGAAAAACAAGCCAGGTGAAAACAGGATGGATCAGGCGACGAGCGGTACCTCGACTCCAGAGCCCACGCTGGAGATCATCCCGGACGGCAGCAAGCTGACGGTCGCGATCACGCTGGACCGGTTCACGACTTTCCAGATTACCGGCTGGACGGAGCAGATTCTCGATCTCGCCCGGACGATTCTGGCCGCCGATTCGAAGTGGATGCCGCACAGGATCCGGGGTTTCGCGGAAGATGCCCTCGCTTTCCGGCGAGCCAAGGTGTTTCCGATCGAGGACGATCCGGAGTCGATCAACGCGGAGGTCACCAGCGAAGACGAGTCCGCGCAGGCCAAGAAGACGCTGGAGGCCTTAAAGCAGCTCCGGTCGTTCGTGCGCGGCGTCTTTTATGACGCTTCGGAGCAGCTCAAGAAGCAGGCCATCGAGCTGGGCGAAGACGATCGGCCCACGACGATACAGTAGGGGCAGAGCATGATTTCACTCGATGCATTACGCGAGCTGTTTGACTACAACTACTGGGCGCGCGATCGCCAGCTTGAGGCCTGCGCTGCCCTGACCGAAGAGCAGTTTCTGCGCCCGATGGGCAGCAGTTTCTCGTCGGTGCGCGATACCTTGGCGCATCTCGTAGCGGTGGAGTGGGTCTGGCTCGAGCGCTGGTTGGGCAGGTCGCCAACCAAGGCTGAGGCCCAGGCGTTCGCAGCCGGGACCTTTCCGAACCTGGCCGTGTTCCGGGAACGCTGGCAGGCCGTGGAGAACGACCTTCGCGCGTACCTGGGTGGTCTCGAGGAAGCCCGGTTGAAGCAGCCGCTGACCTATACGAACACCAAAGGCGAGCGCTGGGCGTATCCGCTCGGCGAGACTCTGTTTCACGTGGCGAACCATCAGACGTATCATCGCGGTCAGATCACCACGATGCTGCGGCAGCTCGGCGCGGCGGCGCCCGGGATCGATTACCTGGTGAAGTATGAAGCGGACAGACAGTTGCGGCCCGAGGTTGTTGAAGATGCTGCAAAAGCATCCCCCGCGTAACCCAGGGCTCGTCCTCAACGCGCGGCTCCGGAGAAGACATCGGCAGCGCTGAAAGCGGGCGCTGCGCGACCAATGTTTCATGAGGGAGTAACGAACAAGAATGTTCCTTGAGATTAAAAATCTGCACGCACAGGTTGGCAACAACGAGATCCTGCATGGCATCGACCTCGCCATCGGCAAGGGCGAAGTGCACGCCATCATGGGGCCGAACGGGTCGGGCAAATCGACGCTCGCCCAGGTGCTGGCCGGTCGCGACGCCTACGCCGTGACCCAGGGCGAGGTGCTCTACGAAGGCAAGGACCTGCTGGCCATGGCGCCCGAAGACCGCGCGCGCGCGGGCGTCTTTCTGGCGTTCCAGTATCCGGTGGAAATTCCCGGCGTCAGCAATCTCTACTTCCTGCGCTCGGCCCTGAACGCCGCCCGCAAAGCACGCGGCGAAGAAGAGGTCGATGCCATCGATTTTCTGGCGCTGGCGCGCGGGAAGATGAAGCTGCTCGAAATGGACGAGAGCCTGATCAATCGCCCGGTGAACGAGGGCTTCTCGGGCGGCGAGAAGAAGCGCAACGAGATCTTCCAGATGGCCGTGCTCGAGCCCAAACTCGGCATCCTCGACGAAACCGACTCCGGGCTCGACATCGATGCCCTGCGCATCGTGGCCAACGGCGTCAACGCCCTGCGCTCGCCGGAGCGGTCGATGATCGTGGTGACGCACTATCAGCGCCTGCTGAACTACATCGTGCCGGATTTTGTTCACGTGCTCTCGGCCGGCAGGATCGTCAAGTCGGGCGGCAAGGAACTGGCGCTCGAGCTCGAAGAGAAGGGCTACGGATGGCTGGGCGTGGAGGACGAACAGGAACTAGGGGTCAGGGGTTAGGGACCAGGCGTTAGGTACCCGCCCCGGGGAGCAAGGAAAGAGTATGGCGGCCGTTCAGGAAAAGCAGGACCTCTACTTCGAGCGATTCGCCGCGCTGGCCGAAGAGCGTGAGGCGCGCCAGCCGGCTTGGCTGCGCGATATTCGCCGGGCGGCGATGGACCGCTTCGGCGACCTCGGATTCCCGACGACCAAGAACGAGGAGTGGCGGTTCACGAACGTGGCGGGGATTGCGCGGACGGCGTTCGTTCCGGCGAAGACGTCTTCGGATTCTCCGAACATTGGCAACCCGTCCAACGGCTCGCCCTGGATCGGGGGGTGCCGGAGGCTGGTGTTCGTCAACGGCCGGTTTGACCAGGGACTTTCACAAGTCACCGGACTTCCCCAAGGCGTCAAAGCCGGCAGCCTCGGCGAGGCGCTCGCGAAATCATCAGCGCATTCGGAAATGGAATCCCATCTGGCCCGCCATGCCGATTACCGGGACCATTCTTTCGTTGCCCTGAACACGGCGCTCTTTGAGGATGGCGCGCTCGTCGAGCTGGCGCCCCATACGGCCGTCAACCAGCCCATCGTGCTCTGGTTCGTCACAGTTCCGGGAGATGAGCCGGCCGTGACTCATCCGCGGAATCTCGTGCTGATGGGCACCGGAGCACAGGCGAGCTTCATCGAGATCCACGCCGGCTACAAGGCACCCGGGCCTTACTTCACCAATGCTGTCACGGAAGTGGTCGCGGGCGAGAACGCCGTCCTGGATTACACGCGGATTCAACAGGAGACGGATCACGGATACCATGTTGGCATCCTGCAGGTCGAGCAAGCCCGGTCCTCGAGGGTGACGACGCACACGATATCGCTCGGCGGCCGGCTGGACCGTGAAGAAGCGCGCGCAGTGCTGAACGGCGAAGGAGCCGAGGCGCTTTTGCACGGGCTCTACGTCATCGGCGGGCACCAGCACGTGGACAATCACACCCTGATCGATCACGCCAAGCCGCACTGCTCGAGCCGCGAGGTGTACAAGGGCGTGCTCGACGGCCACGCCGGCGGTGTGTTCAACGGCAAGATCGCCGTGCGCCAGGACGCGCAGAAGACCGACTCGAAGCAGAGCAACAAAAACCTGCTGCTCTCGGAGAATGCCACCATCAACACCAAGCCGCAGCTCGAGATCTTCGCCGACGACGTGAAGTGCACGCACGGCGCGACGATTGGACAGATTGACGCCGAAGCGGTCTTCTATCTGCGCTCGCGCGGGATTGGCCTCGAGGAAGCGCGCAATCTGCTGATCCAGGCGTTCGCCAACGACATTCTCGATCGCATCAAGTTCGAACCGCTGCGGGCCAGCTTGCGAGAGACGCTGGCCGCGAGGCTTGGGCATGCGGGAGGCGCGTCAGATGCAAGCGACGGCGATGGCAGGGTGAGTTCGCTGCGAGAGGTTGGCTAAAGGGGGATTCAAGGAGGCACGATGGCAACCGCAGTTACCCAGGAGGTCCTTGGCCGCGTGGAGCCGCCGGTGAGAGACGCTCAAGCGTTTGACGTGGAGCGCGTCCGCCGGGATTTCCCCATCCTGCAGCAGCAGGTGCACGGCAAACCGCTGGTCTATCTCGACAATGCCGCCACCAGTCAAAAGCCTCTGGCGGTGATCGATGCCGAACGCGACTTTTATCTGCGCGATTGCGCCAACATCCATCGCGGTGTGCACGAGCTTTCCGAGCGCGCCACTCACCAGTACGAAGAGGTGCGGCGCAAAGTGCAGCGGCTGCTGAACGCGCGCGAAGCGCACGAGATCGTCTTCCTGCGCGGCACCACCGAGGCGCTGAACCTGGTGGCGAACACGTTTGGCCGCAAGGTGCTCAAGCCCGGCGACGAAGTGGTGATCACGGCCATGGAGCATCACTCCAACATCGTGCCCTGGCAGATCCTCCGCGATGAAAACGGCATCGTGCTGAAAGTGGCGCCCATCAACGACGCCGGGGAGCTGATCTGGGAGGAGTACGAGAAGCTGCTGGGACCGCGCACGCGGCTGGTTGCCGTGGCCCACGTCTCGAACGTGCTCGGCACCATCAATCCGTTGAAGCGGATCGCGCAGGCGGCACACGTGTGGAACATTCCGGTGCTGGTGGATGGCGCTCAGGCCGCGCCACATCTCCCTGTCGACGTGCAGGACCTCGACTGTGATTTCTACACTTTCTCGAGCCACAAGATTTTCGGGCCCACGGGCGTGGGGGCGCTTTACGGAAGGACGCGCTGGCTGGAGGCGCTGCCGCCGTACCAGGGTGGGGGCGACATGATCCGGTCGGTTTCGTTCGAGAAGACGATCTACAATGCCCTGCCTTACAAGTTCGAGGCGGGCACACCCAACATTGGCGCCACCATCGGGCTCGGGGCCGCGATCGATTACGTGACGGCGCTCGGCTACGAGAGCATGGGCCGCTACGAGCACGATCTGCTGGCTTACGGCACGAAGCGCCTTACCGAGATCCCGGGGTTGAGGATCATCGGCATGGCGCACGAGAAGGCGTCGGTGATCTCGTTCGTGATGGAAGGTATTCACCCGCACGACATCGGCACCATTCTCGATCACGAGGGCGTGGCCATCCGTACCGGGCATCATTGCGCGGAGCCACTCATGCACCGCTTCGGCGTGCCGGCGACAGCGCGGGCGTCGCTGGCGTTTTACAACACACGCGACGAGATCGAGCGCCTGGTGGCGGCGGTGAAGAAGGCGAAGGAGTTGCTGGGATAAGACATCATGGCGGATCTGAGTGGACTCTATCAGGAAGTGATCCTCGACCACAGCAAGCGCCCGCGCAACTTCCGCGTGATCGACGACGCGACGGCGCGCGCGGAAGGTTACAACCCGCTCTGCGGCGACCGCCTGACGCTTTATCTGCGTCTGGAGGGCGACAGGATCAGTGACATCGCCTTCAAAGGCTCAGGCTGCGCTATCTCAACGGCATCCGCTTCGATTCTGACGGAAACGCTGAAAGGGAAGACTCGCGCCGAGGCAGAGAAGCTGTTCCAGACCTTTCACGATCTCTTGACAGGACATGGCAGCGCCGGAACGAATCTCGGCAAGCTGGCGGTGTTCTCCGGTGTGTCGGAATTTCCGGCGCGCGTGAAGTGCGCCACGCTTTCCTGGCACACCCTGAAAAGCGCGCTTACCGGCGACGCCGCCCCGGTCACGACCGAGTCCCAAGACCCGGAGGACCAGGCGGCGCGGTAGGTCGCCGGTCCGAGAGCAGTTGGAGAACAGACTATGGAGCATCCCCTGGCTGGTTATATGCGCCCCATGACGGAGATGGCGGCGCACCCCGAAGGCGCCACGCACGAGGAGTCGAAGACGCCGGCACAACCGCTGGGCGCCATGGAGCGCATCACGATCTATGACAAGGTCATCGATGTGCTCCACACCTGCTATGACCCCGAAATCCCTGTGGATATTTACGAACTCGGCCTGATCTACGAGGTCAGGGTGGAGGAAACGGGCGAAGTGAACATCAAGATGACACTCACGGCGCCGAATTGTCCGGCAGCGCAGTCGCTGCCCGCCGAGGTGAAGTACAAGGCCGAAGGCGTGCCAGGCGTAACCGCGACGAATGTTGAGATCGTGTGGGAGCCGCCGTGGGACATGACGAAGATGACGGAAGCCGCCCGGCTGCAGCTGGGAATGATTTAGAAGCAGGGGCAAGTGGCGAGTGACAAGTGGCGAGTCCCATTGCTGGCAGGCAGGATGTCTCGCTTGCTCGCCACTTGCTAACTCGCGGCTACTCGCCAGTTTTCACTCGTCACTTGGATTGAGGATTTGCCATGAAGCTATCGGCCCAGGAAGAATACGGACTGCGATGCCTGTTGCGCCTGGCGCGGCGGGAGCCCGCGGAGAGCATGACCATCGGCGCGCTCAGCCTTGCCGAAGGCATTTCCCCGCACTACGTCGCCAAGCTTCTGCGCATCTTGCGCCGTGGCGGATTCGTCAAGGCGGAGCGCGGCCAGGCGGGCGGCTACGCGCTTGCCCGTGACGCCAGCCAGATCGTGGTGGGCGAGGCGCTGGCGCTGCTCGGAGGTCGCTTGTATGAGCCGGCCTTCTGTCATGAACACTCCGGCAGCGAGGCCCTGTGCACCAACTCCGTGGATTGCTCCATCCGATCGCTCTGGCGGACGGTGCAGCTTGTGGTCGATCAGGTGCTGGCGCGCACTACGCTGAAGGACCTGGTGAGTGACGAGCAACAGATGAGCGTTTGGGCCGACAATCTGGTGCATATTTCCGCAGGTCCGCTGGCAGCCGCCGAAGCCGGGCAGCGATAGAGTAGCGCGCCCGAGCGGCGCGGCCCGAGCAGTAATCATGTCTTCCGAACCCACAGAAATCGTTACGATACAAAGCCCGCTGGCCGATCTGTACGCCATAGCTGTGACGGAGGTTTCCTCACCGCCGTCGAGTCCGGTGCCGCTCGTCACCTATCACGGAGCCGGGATTCCGGTGCGCTTCAGCGAGGCGGCCGCGGAGCACCGGTCGGTCCGCTCCGCGGCGGGTCTGTTCGATTTCAGCTTCCGCTCCAAGTTCACTCTTACCGGTGAGCATCGCACCCGCTTTCTGCACCGCATCATTTCGAATGATGTCAAGAGCCTTGCAACCGGGCGGGGCGTTTATGCCACGCTGCTGAGTGCTCAGGGGCGCATCCTTGCCGACTTCTATGTCTATGCCGACGCCGACCGGCTCTGGATCGACACCGACGCTGATCTCGCGGCCAAAGCCATGGCGATTCTCCGCCGTTATGTGATCGGCGATCGGGTGGTGATTGAGGCGAGCGACGTCGGAGCCGTATCTTTGCAGGGACCGGAATCGCGGCGCTTGCTGCGATCCCTGTTCGCGATGGGATCCGAGACGGGGCCGGCGCTCCAGGATGAACTGAGCCACGCGGCGGCGGCATTCGACGGCCAGCCGGCGCGAGTGGTGCGCCGATCGAGCACAGGCGAGGAAGGTTATGAGGTCTGGCTCGAGTCTGCGGCCCTTCGGAGGTTCTGGAGGCGTGCTCTGCAAGCTGGTATCGTGGCCTGCGGCGCGGAGTCCCTGGAAAGTCTGCGCATCGAGGCGGGCATCGCGCGCTATGGACCGGACTTCGGCGAAGACACACTGCCGCTCGAGGCGGGTCTGCTCAACGCGCTCAGCTTCAGCAAAGGATGCTACATCGGACAGGAGATCGTGGAACGCGCTCGCAGCCGCGGGCATGTGAACTGGAAGCTGGTGGGCCTGCGCTTTGGCCCGGATGCCACTGTGCCGGTCGCGGGACAGAAGTTGCGAGGTCCGAGTGGCGCCGAGATCGGTGAGATCACCAGCGCTTGTGTGTCGCCGAGCCTCGGCAGACCGCTGGCGCTCGGCTATGTCCGGCGTGAAGTCTCTGAGCCCGGGACGAGCCTGAATACCGCAGCAGGCGCGGCAGCGGAGGTCGTCGTGCTGCCCTTCGTGATCGCGGGTGGAACGTAGGCACTTGATTGAATTTGCAAGTTGGTTATAGCAGGCTTTGGAAAGAATTCCTGGTTAAGATCCTTTGCGCCTCGCTTCCGCGAGTGATAGTGTAAGAGCAGCCATGATGATCTGGCCGGAAGGACTTGCCGTTCTCACCGCGGTCGCTTTGGTCACGCGCAGGCTGCTCGGTCTGAGCAGCCGCCATCCCAAGCGGAAGTTGCCTCTCCCGGGCGCTCACGGACGCCTGTACCAATCGGTGAAACTGGAACTCGACGCGCAATCGGCGATCCTGGCCGTTTCCCTCAACGAGGCCATGGAAGCACACGAATGCGGCGAGCACGAGGTTGCGTGGAGCACCCTCCACCTGATGAGCGCGGCGCAGTGGACGCGGCAGGCGGACACGCTGGAACTGCTGGTGCGGGCCATGCGGGATCACTTGCCGCTGGCCCGGGTGACGCTGGCCGCACGCACGCTGCTTCCAAAGCTCTTCAAATCTGAAGCCATGCAGGGCTATCTCGCGCTGCACGACACTGCCGACCAGTTTCTGTTTCGCGGCAAGCCGCGCTTCAGCCTGCACCTGCGAACCCTCGAGGAAGCTTTAGGCCTGCTGACGTCGGATTTCCTGGAGGCGCAGCCCGGACCGCTGCTGGAGCCCGGCCCCGACCTCTGGGTGCGCCTCGATCACGACTTCCACGATTTCGACCTGCTCACCAAGGAAACCGAACTGGCCGTGGAGAGTTTCATCGCCTGCCTGCCTTCCAACTCACTCGAAAGCTTTGCTGTCGAGGTCCGGCCGGCGCTGCTCCAGGGCGTCCGGGCTTCCGGCCAGCACTACGACGCCTGATCGAATCAACCATGCTCTCTGCGAATGTTCTTCGCTCCGTGCGGAGATCGCCCGTGCTTACCCTGCTGCGGCGAGGGGGGCAGTGACCGTCTAAACGATCCAGGATCGCAGGCCCGGACCCAGCTTGAGCGAGGCCTCGGTGGCAAGCTGGACTTCCTGTGCGGTCACGCCGGGCGCTGTCTCCTTCAGAACCAGGCCTTCCCCGGTCACTTCGATGACAGCGAGTTCGGTCACGATGGTGTCCACCACGCCGGCGCCCGTCAAGGGCAGCGAGCAGCGTTTCAGGATTTTGGGGCGCCTCTCTCTCGTGGTGTGTTCCATGGCGATGATCACGCGATTCGCGCCCGCTACCAGGTCCATGCTGCCGCCCATGCCTTTCACGACCTTGCCGGGAATCATCCAGCTCGCGAGGTTCCCGAGTTCGTCCACTTCCATGGCGCCGAGCACGGTGAGGTTTACGTGTCCGCCGCGGATCATGGCGAAAGAGTCGGCGCTTGAGAAGTATGCCGTGCCGGGAATCTCCGTCACCGTCTCCTTGCCGGCGTTGATGAGATCGGCGTCTTCCTCGCCTTGGAGGGGAAAGGGTCCCACGCCCAGCATGCCGTTTTCGGACTGGAGGACGACCTCGATGCCCGGCGGGACAAAGTTCGACACCAGGGTCGGAATGCCGATCCCGAGGTTGACGTAATAGCCGTCGCGAAGTTCCTGCGCGATGCGGCGGGCGATGAGTTCACGCTTGTCCATAAGGTTTGGCGGAGAGATCGCGCGAAAGGTCCTGCGCCGGAGAAAGCGCGCTACGCTTTCGTGCGGACCGTTCGCTTTTCGATCCTCTTCTCGTATGCGCTCCCTTGAAAGATCCGCTTCACGTAGACCCCAGGTGTGTGGATCGAGTCTGGATCAAGTCCGCCGAGTTCCAGCAGATGCTCGACTTCGGCGATGGTGACCCGGGCAGCAGTTGCCATGACCGGATTGAAATTGCGCGCCGTTTTGCGGTAGACGAGATTGCCCCAGCGGTCGCCTTTCCACGCCTTGATGAAGGCGAAGTCCGCGGTGAGGCCGCGCTCGAGCACGTACTTGCGGCCGTCGAACTCGCGCATTTCCTTGCCTTCGCTCACCACCGTGCCCACGCCCGTGGGCGTGTAGAATCCGGCGATTCCTGCGCCGCCCGCGCGGATGCGCTCCGCGAGCGTGCCCTGGGGATTGAGTTGCAACTCGACCTCTCCTTTCAGCGCCAACTCTTCCAGGCGCTTGTTTTCGCCCACATAGCTGCCGATCACGCAACTGATCTGACGCGTCTCGAGCAAGCGGCCCAGCCCGAAGTCGCCCACACCCGCATTATTGCTGATCACGGTGAGCCGGCGGACGCCCTTGCGGCGCACCGCGTCAATGAGATTTTCCGGAATGCCGCAGAGGCCGAAGCCACCCACCATGATGCTCGCGCCATCCCGGAGGCCGTCGATGGCAGCCTCAGCGTCAGGAAAGACTTTGTTCACAGTTCCTCTCAGCGCCCAAGCCTTCGCCCGTTCCGCCGTGACTCGCGGACGCGCGACCCGGCTGATTTCGGATGCATGAAGATTATCGCGCAGTCCGCGATCCGCAAGTTCGATCTTGGCGTGACCTCAAGACAGCTTCCGCCAGCGCTCCCGAAGCCGATGCGCCTGATCGAAGTCGCGCACCAACTGTTCATCATTGAGGTGTTCTTTCATGTTCTCGAGCCTGCTGATCAGCGCGTCGAGCGCAGCATGCAGATTGTCGGCGTTCGTCATCCCCACGTCGCGCCAGATCGCGTAAGCGCTGTCGGCCAGCCGCGTCATGTCCCGGAAGCCGCCGGCGGCGAGTTCGAGGGGCAGCGCCGGATCCTCCTCGCCGGCGACGGCCGCGAGCGCTGTGGAGAGCAACTGCGGCAGATGGCTCAGGACCGCCAGGGCACGGTCGTGTTCTTCGGCGCCGATCACCACCGGCCGGGCGCCCACCGAACGCAGCAGAGCCTGGAAGGCCTGCGCGCGCGGATCATTGAGATCCTCCGGCCGAAGCGGTGTGAGCACGTAGCGGCTCTTCTCGAAGAGATCGGGATCGGCGTTCTCGATTCCGGAGTGCTCTTTGCCGGCGAGGGGATGTCCGCCCAAAAACAGCAGGCCCTCTCCGAAGTTCTCTCTCGCGCGATTCAGGATGGCGCGTTTCGTGCCCCCGGTATCGGTGACAAGGGCGTTCGGCGCGGCAGATCGGACGACGGGAAGTTGCTCGAGGATCGTTCCGACGGGGGCCGCCAGAATCACCAGATCGGCGCCGCGAGCCGCCGCGGCTGGGTCGGACTGCGCCTCGTCGGCCGCGCCCAGGTCGAGCGCGCGCCGCGCCACTTCGGCGCGGTCCGAGACCACGATGCGGCCCGGAAATCCGCGGCGCTTGAGAGCGAGCGCCCAGGAGCCGCCGATCAGGCCGAAGCCGGCGATCGCGATCCGAGAAAATCGATTGGCGGGCGGGCTCATGCCACCTGTAGCGCGGGCGTCCCCGCCCGCGATTTGCGCGCCTGGAACAGGCGCGCTACAACGTGCGCTCCACGGCCTCGGCGATCACGCGCAGCTGCTTCATCAGGCGCTCGAACTGCTCCGGGAAGAGGGCCTGCGGGCCGTCGCTCAGCGCCCGGTCGGGATCCTGATGGAC
The DNA here is from genome assembly GCA_035946575.1 of Terriglobia bacterium. Classification (GTDB taxonomy): domain Bacteria; phylum Acidobacteriota; class Terriglobia; order UBA7540; family UBA7540; genus Gp13-AA77. The sequence goes on from DASYZG010000098.1 coordinate 13,277, forward strand.
CTCCACCAGGATTCCGTCGGCTCCCGCCGCCACTGCCGCCCGCGCCATGGGCAGCACCTTGTCCCGGCGTCCGGTGGCGTGCGAGGGATCGGCGATGATCGGCAGGTGCGAGAGCTTCTGGATGACGGGAATGGCCGAGACGTCGAGGGTGTTGCGCGTATAGCTTTCGAAAGTCCGGATGCCCCGCTCGCAGAGGATCACGTTGTAGTTTCCGCCGGACATGATGTATTCGGCGGAGAGCAGCAGTTCTTCGAGGGTGGCGGCGATGCCGCGCTTCAGCAGGACCGGCTTCGACACCTTGCCGAGTTCACGCAGCAGATTGTAATTCTGCATGTTGCGCGCGCCCACCTGCAGCACGTCCACGTATTCGAGCATCAGCGGAATCTGCGTCTGGTCCATCACTTCCGACACGATGAGCATGTGGTAGCGGTCGGCCACCTGGCGGAAGATCTCCAGGCCCTTCTGTCCCAGACCCTGAAAGGAATAGGGCGAGGTGCGCGGCTTGAAGGCGCCGCCACGCATCACGCGCACTCCCTGTTTGGAAACGAGATCCGCGATGGCTTCCATCTGCTCCAGGCCCTCGACGCTGCAGGGCCCGGCCATCACCACGACCTCCTTGCCTCCCACCTTCACGCCACCGCCCAGGTCCACCACCGTACCCTCGGGGCGGAAATGCCGGCTGGCCAGTTTATAGGGCGCCACCACCGGGTGGACTTCCTGCACGCCCTCCATCAGTTCCACCACCCGGGTGTCGAATTCGGTCTTGGCCCCGACCCCGCCGAGCACGGTCTGCACGGCTCCGGTGGAGCGATGGACGTCGAAGCCCTGCTCCATCAGATTGCGGATGACGGCCTGGATCTGCTCTTCGGTCGCCCCCTCTTGCATGACGACGATCATTTCCCGCTTACTCCTTCTCTTGCCCGGTTTGACCCTCGGCGGGCTTTGCCCGCGGGCCGGACTCGCTCACGATGTGCCGCTCCAGCGACCGCGCTTCGTCGATAATGCGTTCAAACAGGCGGCGGATGGCGGCGTCATCGAGCGGCCCGGGATTGGAATTTTCGACGTGCTGCAGAATCTGGGCCTCGCGCTCGGGCTGCCAGACGGACTGGTGATAGGTCTTCTTCCACCGGCCCGCACGCACGGCCCACTCGGCGCGCTGGTTGAGCAGCTTCAGCAGTTGCTCGTCGATGGCGTCGATCTGTTTCCGGCAGCGCTCCAGTTCGTTCATTCGTACACCGCGTACCTCATCTTATCGCCGCCGGCTCAGCCTCGCCCGGAATCTCAGCCCTTCAGCCAACGGACGAAATCGCGCACGGCCGGCGCTCCTCCCGCAGGATAACGCTCTTCGATCGCGTGCACGACGGCGCTTCCGACCACGGCGGCCTCCGCGAGCGATTGCACCGCCCGCACTTGCCCGGGGGTGGAAACGCCGAAGCCGACCGCCAGCGGCAACCGGGTGAATCGTCGGGCACGCTCCACCAGCGGCTGCACCGATGCGGAGAGGTTCTGACGCTCTCCGGTGACGCCGGTGCGGGACACCAGGTAGAGGAACCCGGTCGAGGCCGCCGATACGCGCCCGATGCGGTCGTCCGTCGACGTTGGCGAGGCCAGGAACACCGTATCCAACTGCCGGCCGCGCATTGCCGCGATGTAATCGCCGGCCTCCTCGGGCGTGAGGTCGACGATCAGGGCTCCGTCGGCGCCGGCCCGGCTTAGGTCGCGAGCAAAATTCTCAATGCCGTACTGCAGCACGGGATTGAAGTATGTGAAAAGGATGATGGGCGCGCTCAGCTTTTCACGCCAGCCCGGCAGGTGCTCGAGCACCTTGCGCAAGGTTGCGCCGCCTCGTACCGCTCGCTCCGAAGCTCGCTGGATCACGGGACCGTCCGCGAGCGGATCGGAGAACGGGATGCCCAGCTCGATTACGTCCGCGCCGCCCTGGTCGACGGCCTCGAGCAGGCCGGCGGTCGAGTCGAGCGAGGGGTCGCCGGCGGTGAGGTAGATCACCAGGCCCTTCTCGCCGTGCTCGCGAAGATCGCGGAAGCAGGCTCCCAGCCTCGATCTGGTCACGGTCTCGACTTGGCCTGTGGTGGGGCTCAACTCCGCCTCTTCTTCGCTATCTGCGCAAACGGCACCTTAGAGCCTGATTTACGGTCATTTGTGCTGCGGGATCACGATTTCTCGGCCCTCGAAACTCATCTAACCATCCTCGAATCAGCAACCTGATGGCTTTGAACAAGTAACTATCTTTGTTTTCAATAGCCTGATGGCTTTGACGCCCTTCCAAAAATAGTATCTATTTTGTTTTCAGTAATCTGATGGCTTTGTTTTGCCGAAAAATGAGTTCCTCCAATTCGCACCCACCCCCGGGGCGCCGGGAACGCTGGAACTGGCCGTGCCTTGTGCCGGGCGAAGTTGTATGCGCTGCGCGTTCATGCCAAAGCCTCACCGGTTACCTTTCGCCAGACTCCTGCCAAGCGAAGGTATATCGTATCAGGTGAAAATGGGACAATGGAGAAAAGTGAGAAAAGTGAGAAAATTGAGAAAATTTTTTCACGTTTGTTTGCAATAACTTAGGTTTTGGAGCGCGGGCATCGCGCCCGCGGGGCGACAAACGCACCGGTGGATCGGCGGACGGCTCTCAAAGCGAAGCAGAATTCCCGGACCGAAAGCGGGCGAAACGCCCGCGACAAGAGCCGAAGAAACGCCTCCACGTCAAGCCGGGCCGATCTCAGAATGCGGGCGAGAGTTGAACGCTGGACCAGGTCGATGCCCCCCCCGGGGACGGTCGCTTTCAGCAGTTCCTCTCCAGCTCTTTTGCAGTCGCAAGCGGCTACCACGCTGGCGCACAAACGCCCATCCATCCCCTTGTAGAGCCCGTACGACGCGATCACAGCACGCCCGCGGATTGAAAAATCCCCAAGTCCTTGTCGCCGCGCCCGGAGAGATTTACGATCCAGATCGATTCGCGCGGCATACCCGGCGCGCGCTTGATGACCTCGGCAACCGCGTGCGCCGATTCGAGCGCGGGGATGATTCCCTCGGTGCGGGCCAGGGTCCTGGCGGCCTCGAGCGCTTCCGCGTCGCCGGCCGGCACGTACTCCACACGCCCCGCGCGATAGAGCGCGGCGTGCTCGGGGCCGATGGCAGGATAGTCGAGGCCGGCGGAGACCGAATGGGTGGTGGAAACCAGGCCATCGCTGGTCTGAAGCAGATAAGTGTAAGTTCCGTGCAGCACGCCCGGACGCCCGCCGGCGAAGCGCGCCGCGTGCTCGCCGAGCTTCAGGCTGCGCCCGCCGGCCTCGACGCCGACCATCGTCACCGTGGCGTCGTTCAAAAAATCGTAGAACAGTCCGATGGAGTTGCTGCCGCCGCCCACGCAGGCGAACAGGCAATCGGGCAGGCGTCCCGCCGTTTCCAGAATCTGGCGTCGCGCTTCCTGGCCGATCACGCGATGGAATTCGCGGACCATTTCGGGATAGGGATGCGGGCCGAGCACGGATCCCAGGAGGTAATGGGTGCTCTCGACGTTCGTCACCCAATCGCGCATGGCCTCGTTGATGGCATCCTTGAGCGTGCGCGAGCCCCCATTGACGCCCACCACCTCGGTGCCGAGCAGGCGCATGCGGAAGACGTTCGGCGCCTGCCGCGCCATGTCCTCCTCGCCCATGTAGACCACGCACCCGAGCCCGAGCAGCGCCGCCACCGTCGCCGTGGCCACGCCGTGCTGGCCCGCGCCCGTCTCCGCCACCAGGCGGCGCTTGCCCATGCGCTGCGCCAGCAGGCCCTGGCCGAGGCAATTGTTGATCTTGTGTGCGCCGGTGTGGAGCAGGTCCTCGCGCTTGAGATAGATTTGCGCGCCGCCGAGTTTTTCGCTCAATCGCCGGGCGTGAAACAGCGGCGTGGGCCGGCCGGCGAAATCCTTGAGCAGGCGCCTCAGTTCCGCCTGAAACTCAGGGTCGTGGCGCGCGGCCTGCCAGGCGCGATTCAGCTCCTCGACCGGAGCCATCAGGGTCTCCGGCACGTAGCATCCGCCGAACTCACCGTAGCGTCCGCGGGCGTCAGGCCAGGTTTGTGGAGAGCTGCTCATGAGTGTTTGACAGTCCACCGTTGAGGGTCGACGTCTTCCAGTTCTTTGTCTACGTCGCGCACCGCGGCGAAGAACGCCCGGAGCTTCGAGGCGTCCTTGACGCCCGGAGCCGATTCCACGCCGCTCGCCACGTCGACGGCGAACGGCCGCACCTGCCGGATGGCTTCGCCGACGTTTTCCGGCGTCAGGCCGCCCGCCAGAAGCACCCGGGCGTAACGTGTGGCTTCACGGGCTTTCGCCCAGTCGATCGTCCGGCCGGTGCCGCCCTTGAGCACGGGATGGGGCGCGTCGAGTAAGATCGCGTTCGCTTCGATACGGCGCAAGTTCGCGGGCTCAAAGCTGTCGTTCACGGTCACCGCAAGAATCACAGGATATCGTACACCCGGCCCTTGTGGCCGCCCGACAGAGGCGGCGTTCTTTGCCGTGAGGGCGGCTTCAAAAGCCGCCCCTACGCCGTGCAACTGGATCGCGCTCACCCCTGCCTGGCCTGCGACGTTCAGCACGCGCTCGATGTCGCTCTCGTCCGCAAAGATTCCCACCGCCATCACCGGCGGCGGGATCCTGCGGATGATCTCCCCGGCCGCCTCCGGCGCGATGTAGCGCGGCGACGGCGAATAGAAGTTGAAGCCCAAGGCCGCCGCACCCAGCTCGATCGCGAGTTCGGCGTCCTGAGTACGGGTGATGCCGCAGATTTTTACGCGGGTCATCATTCGAAGCCAGGGGTCAGGACTCAGATGTGACTTATCGGCTCATTGATTCATTTACGGAAGTATGCACTTTACGCAAAATGAGTTGCGTAAAGTGCATACTTTCGTTCATTTATTCATGAGCCAGTTCCGGCTGGCTGTTTTTCGCCTTCGAGCAGTCGTGCCAAGGCCTGACCCGGATCAGGCTGCGTGATCAGCCGCTCGCCGATCAGCACCGCGTCGAAACCAACGCCGCGCAAGCGATCGAGATCGCCCGGCGTGCCGATGCCGCTCTCGCTCACGGTCAGAATGCCGGCGGGAATCAGATCGCGCAGCCGGAGCGAGGTCTCGAGATTCACCTCGAACGTCCGCAGGTCGCGGTTGTTCACGCCGACGATGCGGGCGCCGGCCGCAAGGGCGCGGCGGACGTCGTCTTGGTTGTGAACCTCGACGAGGGCCGCGATCTCGAGTCCAGAAGCGAGTTCGATCAGGGAAGCGAGTTCCGCGTCATTGAGCGCGGCCACGATCAAGAGCAGCGCGTCGGCGCCCGCCGCCGTCGATTCGTAGAGCTGGTAGGGATCCAGGATGAAATCCTTGCGCAGCACGGGGAGACTTACGGCCTCGCGAGCTTCTTCGAGATCGCCCAGCGAGCCCTTGAAGAATTGCTCCTCCGTCAGCACGGAGAGCGCCGCGGCTCCGGCGGCTTCGTAGCCCGAGGCGATTTCACGCGGACGGTAGTCCGCCCGCAGCGTGCCGCGCGAGGGCGAAGCCTGCTTCAATTCCGCGATCACCCGCAAGCCGGTTGCGTCCCGGCCGGAACCCGCCAGGGCCGCGGTGAAATCACGCCGCTCGGATGCTAACTCCAGGCGCCGGGCCGCCGCTTGGCGGACACGGTCGAGCGGAATTTCCGCCTTCTTTATCTCAAGGCGAGTGCGGCGGGCGGAGACGATTTCATCGAGGAAGCTTTTCATGGGCAAGGAGTCAGAAGCCAGGAGTCAGGAGTCAGAAGACTCGTTCCGACTTGCTGATTTCCGGTTATTTCCCCTGACTTCTGTCTCCTGACTCCTGTTCTCCGATTCCTATTTTTCCACCGGGAGCCCCGCCTTCTCCCAGCCCTTGAGACCATCCTGGTAGACCTTCACCTTGGCGAAATCGTAGCCCTGGCCGAAAAGCATTCGAGCGCCGGCGCGGCTGACGGCGCAGGCGTCGGAGGCGCCGCCCTGGCCGCCCTCGTAGAGCACCAGGGTCTTGTCTTTGGGAAGGTTCCCCCCATGCGTTTCGATTCTCTCGACCGGAACACTCTCCGCGCCCGGCAAATGGCCGTTCTTGAACTGTGCCGGAGTCCGCACGTCAACCAGCACGGGCTTCGACGGGCCCTTGAGAAGCTGCTGGAGAGCGGCGGTGTGGATGAGAGCCGGCTGCTGTTTCTTCAATTCGTCCGTGCTGCAGTTGAGCTCCGACTGGGCGGCGAAAGTGGGAGACGTATTGCCGCCGAACGATCCAAAGGCATCGCTTCCCGATCCCGCAGAGGCATTCGGGGCGGAGGCCGACGGACCACCCGGTCGGGAAGCGGAGGCAAGTTGCTGGTTTACGCTCTGAACGATCTCGGCGAAGGGGGCGGTGAAGAACATCTTGTGGCCGACGAAGAATGTTGGAGTGCCCTTCACGCCCACGGCCCGGCCATCGTCGACATCGGCCTGGACCCGGGCCTTCACGGCGCCGCTGGCCAGGCAGGCGTCGAATTGCCTGGTATCGAGACCGAGCTCGGAAGCGTAGCGATCCAGAGCGGGTTCGGTGAGGTCGTCCTGCTCGGCGTAGAACTTGCGCATCGCTTCCCAGAATTTGCCCTGCACGCCCGCGCATTCGCTGGCCTCCGCCGCCGTCTCGGCGTAAGGATGCATGTCGCGCAAGGGATACTGGCGGAACACGAATCGGATCCGATTGCCGTACCGCGCCAGCATATCCTGCACTTCGGGCTCGATTGCCCCGCAGCCCGGGCACTCGAAGTCGCCGAACTCGACCACCGTGACCGGCGAGCTGGGATCGCCCGTGGCGTGGCTGTCAGTCCGGACCAGCCGCTGGTCCAGGACCGCGGCGGGCACGGCGGCGCCGGGCGCCGGCGCCTCGGGACGGCTGATGAGATACCGGAAGACCGGCACCTCGATGGCCGCCATCACCACCACCACGATCACGAACTGCTTGCGAATCCGGAAACGCCCCTTTTCACTTTCGAGGCCGCTCGAGCGCACGTTCGCGAGGGAAAGCAGCATGATCAGCGTGACGATCACGGCGGAGCCGACGCACCAGGCGCACCAGGCGTGGATAACGAAGCCTTCGAGGAAGGTGAGATAAACCGAAAAGGCGAATCCGGCGATGGAGATCGCGGCCACGGCCAGTTGCAGCGAGCGCCGTCCACCCGGATTCGTGATCCAGGCCTCGAGCAGCACGGCGATGAGGAGCACGCCATACATCAGCACGCCGTAGTCGGGGAGGGCGTGTCCCCACAGGGACGCATACTTGCTGGCGCGCACCACGTCGCACCCACCGCCGATGCAGACCAGCGGATGGTTGGGCGAGGTGTACACCCAGTGCAGATAGAGAGCGTCAAAAGAACCCGCCAGAGTCAGGACGAGCAGCAGAATCTTACGCATTCGGCCTCAAAGGAGAAGGCTTTCACCCCGACGGGATGCCGTCCAGGGTGAAAGTTGGATTTCATTGGTCCTGGCGCCGGCGCTGAGCACGCTGGCACACAAGGTATGGTGCCCGGCGAATTCCGCTGGTTGCCCCACCGCCTGCGGTGGCGGCGCTCCATGAGCGCCGGTTGTCCCAGAGAAACTGCGCCGAAAACCCGGCGCTCGTAGAGCGCCGCTACCGCAGACGTTCAGCTCGCCCCGGCCGGGCTCAGTTGAGACGTGCAATTCGGGCATCGCGTGGCCGACAGGGGAATACTCATCCTGCAGTAGTTGCATTCCTTGGTGGTCACCGGCGCCGGCGCCGGCTTGGGCACAATGCGATTCACCCATTTGATCAGCAGGAAAACGGCGAAAGCCACGATCAGGAACTCGATCACGGTGTTCAGGAAGGTGCCATAGTTGATGGTCACCGCGTGAGCCGCCTTGGCCGCGGCCAGAGTGTCGAAGTGCTGCCCGGACAAGGCAATGAAGAAGTTGGAAAAATCGACGTGGCCGATGATCATCCCGATGGGCGGCATGATGATGTCGTTCACCAGCGAGGTGACAATTTTTCCAAAGGCGGCGCCGATAATGATGCCGACCGCCATGTCCATCACGTTGCCACGCATCACGAAGGTCTTGAACTCTTTCCACATGGGTTCACCTCTCCCCTGACCTGAATTGGCTTCTGGTTCGGTGTCGCGCGAACTCTTTGCCCCCGTCCGGCCTGCGGCGGGTCGGGCGCCATCCCAGTGTCACCTCAGTGCCCGGTCGACCGCAAGTGGGCCGCCAGGGCAATCAATGCGCCAATTCGGGCTCCGCGGAACCAGGCCGCCTGTAACGGTAGCTTGACAATCCGGACAGTTCGAAATCGTGTAATATGGCTTCACTATGGACAGCGAGAGACTCAGAATTACGTCCAGCCCCGCCGGCGCGCAAGCTGCCGCGGTTTTGAAACTCTCGGGTCCCCTGGTTCAGAGCAGCCTCTTCGACTTTCAAGCTGCGGTGCGAGCCGAAACTGCCCCCCTGGTGGTGCTCGACTTCAGTGAAGTGCCCTTCATGGACTCGGCGGCGCTGGGGTCGATTGTCAATGCTCACACGTCCTATATCAACGACCAGCGTCGTCTGCGGCTGGCCGGAGTCAACGAGCATGTGGCCGTGCTCTTGAAAGTGACCAACGTGGACCGCGTGTTTGCGATCTATCGGACGGTCTCCGAGGCCCTGGCATCGGCCTGAGCGGATCCCTGCGAGTGATGCTACGGCCCTTGGACCGGAGCGCCATACATCCCTCCTGCGGTTCATGTTCACTTCCGAACACCCTTGGGCTTGGGTTCCGGCGGTCTGACGCGCCTCATGGTCTCGATGTTTTACGATGTGCGGCCGCTCGATCCGGCCGTGATCACCACGGTATCGCTGCTGCTCGCCGCCGTGGCTGTCATCGCCAGCTATCTGCCGGCGCGCCGCGCGGCGAAAGTGGATCCCATGGCCGCCCTGCGCTGCGAATAAGATCGAGTTTCTTCCAGCACCACCCGCCGGCCACTATTCTTCTGGCCAACACTGCCCGCTCGTTATAACATCGCCCCTTAAGCAAGCTGGAGGACCATGATGCGACTTCCCGGATTGAATGCGCTCGTGCTGGCCTGCGGTCTTGGGCTGCTTGCGGGCGCGCCGCTTCTTGCCCAGGACTCCGCTCAAACCAACGTTGCAGGCTACAATCTGATGCCGCAACCCGCCGAGCTTACGCCCGGCGAGGGCAGGCTCGCGATCGACGGCTCGTTCCGCGTCGCCTTGACCGGCTATCAGGAGCCGCGGCTCCGCGACGCCGCCTGGCGGATGATCGACCGGCTCACGCGCCAGACAGGCATCCCGCTCGATCATCAACTGGAAACGGACGCGTCGAAGGCCACCTTTGTGATCGCCTGTGAGCGCGCCGGCGAAGTGGTGCAATCGGTGAAGGAGGATGAATCCTACACGCTCGAGGTCACGCCGCCGCAGGCGCGCCTTTCGGCAACCACGCCCGTCGGCGTGCTGCGCGGCATCGAGACTTTCCTGCAACTGGTGGCGCTTGACGACAAGGGGTTCGGCGCGCCGGGGGTCACCATCCACGATCATCCGCGCTTCGCGTGGCGCGGCCTGATGATGGACGTGAGCCGCCACTTCATGCCCGTCGACGTGGTGGAACGAAATCTGGACGCCATGGCCGCCGTGAAGCTCAACGTCTTCCACTGGCACCTTTCGGACGACCAGGGGTTCCGCGTGGAGAGCAAGCAATTTCCCAAGCTGCAGGAACTCGGCTCCGACGGGCTCTACTACACGCAGGCGCAGGTGAAAGAGGTGATCGACTACGCGCGCGATCGCGGCATCCGGGTGGTGCCCGAGTTCGACATGCCGGGGCACGCGACCGCCATGCTGGTGGGATATCCCCAACTCGGCAGTGCCCCCGGACCCTACAAGATCGAGCGGCATTGGGGGATCTTCGATCCCTGCCTCGATCCCACCAACGAAGCGGTGTACACATTTCTCGACACCTTCATCGGCGAGATGGCGGGACTTTTCCCCGACGATTATTTCCACATCGGCGGCGACGAGGTGAACGGCAAGGCCTGGAAGAACAATCCGCACATCCTGGCTTTTATGAAGCAGCACGGCATGAAATCCACCGCGGACCTGCAGACCTATTTCAGCAAGCGCGTGGTGCCGCTGGTGGAAAAGCACGGCAAGAAGGTGATCGGCTGGGATGAAGTCCTGCAGCCGGGCCTGCCCACGGGCGCGGTGATCCAGTCCTGGCGGGGACAGCGGTCGCTGGCGCAGGCGGCGCAGCAGGGCTACATGGGTATACTTTCGGCGGGCTACTATCTGGACCTGATGCATCCGGCGTCGCAGCACTACGCGGTGGATCCGCTGGAAGGCGCCACGGCCAATCTCACCTCGGATGAAAAAGCGCGGATTCTCGGCGGCGAAGCCTGCATGTGGGTGGAATTCGCCACGCCGGAGAATGTGGACACGCGCATCTGGCCGCGCATGGCCGCCATCGCCGAGCGGCTGTGGTCGCCGGAGAACGTCAAAGACGTGGACTCGATGTACCGGCGTCTCGCCATTACCAGCCGCTGGCTTGATTCCGCCGGGATCACGCACCGCACCGCTCATTACACCATGCTCGAACGCCTCACCGGCCTCCGGCCCGCCGGGAGCCTTGAAATGCTCGACAGCGTGCTTGAGCCGGTGAAGGGCTACGCGCGCGAGGAAACGCACCGCAATTACTCGAGCACAACGCCGCTCAACCGGCTGGTGGATTCCACGCCGCCCGAGAGCAACGAAGCGCGCGAGTTCACGAAGCTCGTGGCCGATCCAGCCGCCAATCAGGAGGCCATCCGCAAGCTCCTCACCAAGTGGCGCGACAATAAATCGCAGCTCTTGCCCCTCATGCAAAACTCGGCGCTGCTCCAGGAAGATATCCCGCTCGCCGACGACGTCTCCACGCTAGCCGCGGCCGGCCTCCAGGCGCTCGATTACATCAGCTCCGGGAAACCCGCGCCGGAATCGTGGGTGACGGAACAGAGAGCGCTCATCGGCCGCGCTCGCAAGCCGCGTGCTGAGCTGCTGATCATGATCGCGCCCGCCCTCCAGACGCTGGTGGATGACGCGGCGAAGATATCTCAGTAAGTCAGTGCGTCAGTACTTCAGTATGTCAGTAAGTCATGATGTTAAGGGCAGGCCAACTGACACAGTGACTCACTTTACGCCCTCACCGGCCTTCCGCCGAACACCAGCAACGCTCCCTCCTCGCGAAAGCGCCGCAATTCCTCTGCGTCGCGAAACCAGCGCCCGGTGTAAACGTCGGGCGTCGGCGTGGGGTCGGGGACGCGCCGATGGCTCACGCCCGTGAAACCGGCCTGGCGAAACAGTCCTGCCCATTCGTCCGCCGAGAGCAGATGGGTGGGAATCGCGTAGTGACGCGCCCACTGGTGGCAGTACAGATTGTCGCGGTAATAGTTGATCAGCATCCAGAATGAGGCGCCTGGGCGAAGCACGCGGTGAATCTCCCTGAGGCCGATGGCGGGGTCCGGCCAATAGTACGCCGACTCCACCGACAGGACGCGCGTGAAGCGGCCGTCCGGCTGCGGAATCGCGTTCACGGCGCCCATCGTGAAGCTGACGTTGGCGATTCCGGCGCTCGCTATCTCCGCCCGCTGGATCATTTCGTCGGAGACGTCCATCCCGATGACCTCGCCCTCAGTGAGGCGTTGGGCGATCAGGCGGTCAAGCCAGCCGGTGCCGCAGCCTACGTCAAGCACCACCTCGTCGGGTTGCAGGTTCATCGTGGCAAGCATGGGCAGCACGATCGGCAGATGATCGTTCTCCATGCCCTCGCCGCGGCCCGCCTCCGCCCAGCGGTTGAATTCTTCCCGAAGTTGTTCTGAAGACTGCGTCGTCATAGGTCATCCGATCCGTTCAGCGAGTCCAAGAGCGCCGTGCCCCAACGAATAGCGGTCAGCAACTCTTCGGCTGTCATCCCATCGTAATCTTCTGGGTCGAACGGCGGCAAGAAGTCGCTTGCGGAGACCGCCGGACCGGCGGCTTCGGGGTTTTCTGAGCAAGCTTTTGATTCTACGGCAAATCCTAGTTTCGTTTGCATATGGTTTCTGCAATCCGGAGTTGATTTCCGAGACCTCGGCCGCGGCGGGACTGACAGCAGGGACGGGTGCCCCTGGACTCTCCTCGCTCGCGGTAACCTGAGCGGAATCTGGGGGAACTCCACCCGGGGAACCCAACCGTCTCGCACGCGCTTCCGCCGGCTGGGAGTCGGATTCCACAACGGGATGTCGCGGCCCTGATTGTCGGTGATGCGAAGGTCGGTCGGGCAGACCGGCGACTCTACGAGTCGCCGAAAACATCGTCTTTTGCGCAGGAAAACTGCGGCTAAAATTTCGCGGGAAATCCTGCAGATTCCGGGTGTATCTCTCAGCCCATCCGTTATTTAGGGATTTGGGTTCGTCTTTCAAAAATTCCGGGCTTTTTCGAGCAAAATCGGGCCATAAGTCCAATCGTTTGTGTAGTCTGGCCAATTGGGTTCGATCCCACTGTTTTTCTCGCGTGTGTCTCGGCAGGATTGAAGGGGCCTGCCGGCCACGATACGATCTCTCAGTTGATGATCGGGAAACAGGACGGGCGAGGCTCAAGAGCGCTGGCATCGGAGCCACTCTTACTACTTAGTATATCGCGACTTCGAGCAAAGTCAAGCGAACGGCAGCGTCTCGCCAGTCTGACCGCTCGGACGGTACGGCGGATTTCCGCGGTATTTCTATCAAAGCTTCTGAGCCTTGCCGCAAGGCAGAAGGGGCAGCCGCTGGCTTCCCCTCTGTCTTCAGCCCCCCTCTGGTGTTTCCCAAGCCTCCCAGCGTCGAGTAACAGAAGAAGGTGACACCGGGGACGCGGTCATTCTGAGGAGCCACAGGCGACGAAGAATCCCGGTATCTCCTTCATTCGCAAATACCGAGATGCTTCGCGGAGTTTACCGTGAGCCTCTTCGCTGCGCTCAGAGCGATTCTCCAAAGGAGCGGCGAATCGGCTCAGCATGAAGTGCCTTTCGGCTTGTGGCACCAATTTGAGTTACGCGCCACTAGTCCACCGCCAACTTCACGGTGATGGCGTGGCTCAGATGACCTGACGTGGCGGTCACGGTGACGACGTAACTTCCTGCCGGCGTGCCGCCGCTCGGCGGCGTGAAGACGAAGGCCGGACCTCCGCCGCAGGCGATCCAGGCGATCGTCAGCAGCAGCAGGGTGCCGAGCGACGCCATGATGCGCGGACGGAGCCCGGCAAAGCTTCGGGCGCGCACTCGGTTCAGCATCACGGTAAGCGCCAGAAGCAGCGCGCCCATCTCTGCGAGCAAAGCAATCCGGCTTCCGGGCAGCCCGAGCGGCCGATTCCTCGCCGGCGGCGCGCTGGACGCCCGCTCGGTGGTCACTTTGAGCTCGATGACGGCGTAGTTGCGCCCGTCGAG
>DASYZG010000099.1:0-26463 GCA_035946575.1 Terriglobia bacterium
CCAACCGCGCACCAATCAAATTACCGGCCATCCTCCCCATCACGCCTCGATTCTACCCACCCCGGCCCAATACTCGCGCCCATTTTCATCTCCGGGGATGGCCGACGCAGACGGTCATGTGGTTTCTAAAGGACATTCCGGGATCGGCTAGCCCCCTCTTTGGGTTATCTTACTGAATCCATGGGACATTCCGGCTTTCGGCCGTAGGTGTCCGGGAGACTCCGTTTTACCCGCATTTTGGGTTATGTTACTCATTCTGCTGGAGATTCCCTTCTAGCCGCGTTCTCGCTACGGCCCACTCCGCCGCCTGGGTCCCGTGTCTTCCTCAATATAAGGCACATTCCCGCTTTCGGAGGCGCTTTGCGTCGTCGCTCGAGTCATCGCCCTCTTTCGGAACGGCTGGTGTGCCGACTACCAAGCGTTTAGGCGGACAATGTAGTGGCGACTTTAACGTCGCCATAACTTCAGCATGCCCATGTAGCGCTAGGGGCATGAAGCCGCTAGCCACGGCGCTACGCCTCACCCGCTCGGCCTTCAACTACCGGTTGCCTCGTTCATATCCCCTGACGCCCATGCCCTGAAGAGCACGCGCAACGCCGTACATACTGTATCTCAATACAACTGAAATTGCAGTGACGGCCAGCACTCTCCGCGGGCGGTGATCTAAGTTGCGGGAGGATCACAAGCGTGTGACGGAGGTCATGCCCGGTCCTGGGCTGTGCAGGCCGCCCGCGAGTGCCCTACCGTCTCAGTTCGGTCAGGGCCTGCCGAACCTCGGCCGTTTGGGGAAAGGTCGGACTGGTGCTGAGGACGCGCTCGAGCTCGGTACGGGCATTCGACTTGTCGCCGACCTTGGCGTAAGCGAGACCGAGGTGATAGTGGTAACTGGGATTCGCAGGGTTGTCTTTCACCGCCTGCTGCAGCTGGGTGACGGCCGATCCGTAAACTCCTTTCTGATAGTAGGCCCAGCCGAGCGTATCGTTGACCTCCGGGGAATCGGGCAGGCTGCGTCGCGCCGCCTGCGCCAGTGACAGCGCCATGTCAACGCCGAGCCCGTGCTGCAGCATGAGGTAGGCCAGATTGTTGGCGGCCAGCGGGTAGTCCGGGCGGATCTGCAGGGACTTCTGGTACCACGTCTGCGCCTGCTGCCAGTTGCCGCGAGCGTCCTCGATCTGGCCGATCTCGGCGTAACCGAAGGGATCGGAGGGGCTGAGGGTGATGGCTCGCTGCAGCGTGGCGATGGCCTGGTCGGGCTTGCGCTCCGCCACCTGCATCTCGGCGAGCAACTGCAGGGCCGAGAGGTCCTTGCCGTTCAGGTCTACGGCCTTCTGGGCTGCCGCCTCGGCCTTGGCGTAGTCATGGGTCCCGCCGAGCAGCTTGGCGAGCGTGAGGTAAAACCCTTCGTTGGAGGGCTCCTTGGCGATCTGCGCCTGGACAAGTTGCAGCGCCTTCTCCGGCTGCTTCTGGTTCACGTCGATCTGCACCAGCCCGTTCAGCGCCTCCACAAAATTCGGGTCCAGAGCAAGCGCTTGCTGGAAGAGTTTTTCGGCTTCGGGGTATCGCTTCTGGCCGGTGCGCAGTTCGGCCAGGCGCGAGTAGGTGACCGGCGACTGCGGGGCCAGTTGCACGGCCTTCTCGAGATCGGCCTCGGCGCTGGCGGTGTCGCCCTGTTCGGCCTCGGCCAGGGCCCGATCCATATAGCCCTCCGGAGATGCCGGCAAAGCCTTGATCAGACTGTCGGCGTTCTGCTGCATCAGGCCCCAGTCGTGCTTGCGCGCCGAGAGATCGACCAGCGCGCGCAGCGCCGCCGACAGGTCGGGCCGCAGCCGCACCGCGGTCTGCCATTCGGACTGGGCGCTGCCCGCATCGCCCTTCTGGTTGAAGGCGAGTCCCAGAAGATAATGGGCGCCGGCGTTGTCCGGATTGTTCTTGACCACGGCCTGGAGCGCCTGGATGGCGTCGTCAGCCCTGCCTTTCCCGGACATGATCTCCCCGCGAGCGATAAGCGCGCGTTCGTCCTTGGGGTTCTTCTTCAGGAGCTTGTCGTTCAGTTCCGCAGCCTTATCGAGGTCTTTGTGGAAGATCAGCAACTGGATGTAATTCTGCTGGCAGAACAGGTCCTTGGGGTGGTCCTTGACCAGGCCGGCGTACTCCGCAACGGCCTTGTCGAGGTCGCCGACCGTGAAGTAGAAATCGCCGAGCAGCCGGTAAGCCGACGGGTTGTCGGGCATGGAGCGCTTGGTTTCGATGAGCACCTGTTCGGCCTGCTGCCGGTTGTTCTGGGCGAGATAAAGCCGCGCCAGAGCCGCAGCCGGTACCGGGTTCTTGGGCTCGAGCGCCATCGCCCGGCGGAACTGCTGCTCCGCGTCGGGCCAGCGCTTCTGCTGCCCGTAGAAGTTCCCCAGGGCGAGGGCGGCCGGAACCGATTTCGGGTCAAGCGCGACGGCCTTCTTGAAGCTCTCCTCCGCCTGGGCCGGTTGCTTGGCGTTGAGTTCGAGGTAAGCCATGTTGAGGTACGACTTGGGCTGTCCGGGCGCCAGTTGAATGGCGTCCTGCATCGCTTCCAGGGAACTGGAGACGTTCTGAAGCCCGGCGTAGGAGTTGGCGAGCAGGATATGGCCCTCGACGTCATTCGGATCCTTTTTGAGAATTGTCTGGGCGATGTCCTGCGCGTGGTTGAACTGTTTGGCCGCGAGCAGCAGATTGCCCAGCATGACCTGGGCCTTGAGGTCGTTCGGATTCTCGTCTACAGCGCGATTCAATTCTCCGTAGGCGCTGGTCCACATGCCGAGCTTGATATAGGCCTTGGCCAGCTTGAAGTGGGCGCTCTCGAAGTTGGGGTCTACGCGGATCGCGTTTTGATACTGGATGGCGGCCGAACGATACTCTCCCTTGTCAAAGTACCGGTCCCCGCTTTGCTCGTATTTGTGCTTGGCGACGTTGGGGTCCCTCGAGCAAGCTCCCAGCAGCAGCACAGCCGCGACCAGGGCCGGCAGCAGCATCGAAACCCATCCGGAAAGGCGTCTGCCCGCGCTCCGGCGACCGTCCTGTTCTGTTTCTTCATCAAAATTCGGCGTCATGGCTTTGTCACTCCTCACCCGCACGTTCGAGATCCGTCAACACCGGCTTACGAGCCCTTCTTAGATGATTTTACATCCGCAGGCGGCGTCTTCGAGCAGCATTGTGTCTCAGTAGTGCCTCGGATTGAAACACCTTGCCGCGGGCAGTGCACCCTCGCCTGGCGAGCCGTCGAGCGGGCGCAAGTCCCCTGCCGCGCGCCTGCCTGCTAATGTCTGGCTGAGACTACGGTACGCTGGAAAGACGAAAGCGACGGTTGCGATCAGTTCACGACCAGAGTGAAAGCTGCCGTCCTCTGAACGTTCTGCGATCCTGCCGGCGTGGTTCCCGTCACCACCAGGGAGTAGGTGCCAAGGGTCGTTCCCGTCGAGGTGCTCTTCGAGTTGCCGCAAGCCGGCATCGCCAGCGCCCCGAAGAGCAGGATGACGGCCGCCACCGAGGCCAGCTTGAGTTCTTTGCGCTTGCGGAACACTGCCGGAACGAGACCCACCAGCAGGAGGGCCCAAAACCACGACGAGCGCGGAGCCACTCCGCCGAAAGGTTTCGCGATGGCGCCGGGCGGAATCTGAGACGCTGCGGTGGTGCTGACAGTGAGAGCGGACGTGGCGGCGGTCGAGCCGCTCACGGTGACGCTGCCCGGAGCGAACGTGCAGCTGATTCCGGACTTGAGCCCGCCGCAGCCCAGAGCAATCGTCCCTGAGAATCCGCCGGCCGGTATCACCGAGATGGAATAGTTCGCGCTGGCGCCGGCGGCCGCGGTGTTCGAGGTCGGCGAGAGCGATATCGCGAAGTCCGCGCCCGTGCCGCTGAGCGCAATCGCTTGCTGGGTCGGAAAAGCGTTGTCATTAATCGTGATCGTACCGGTTGCCGAACCGCCGGCGAGCGGCGTGAAGTAGATATTGAGGGTGCACGCCTGGCCGGCGGCTATCTCTGCAGAGAGACAGTCGTCATTGACGTTGAACGGCCCCGTCACGCTGATGGTGGAAACCGTCAAGGGCTCGTCGCCGGCGCTTTTCAGCACCACAGTCTGCGGCGCGCTGGTGGTGGTCACGAGCTGGCTGGCAAAATTGAGAGCTGTGGTGGAAAGACTCACAGCCGGACCCATTCCGGATCCCTGAAGGGTGACCGTCTGAGGGCTGTTGGTGGCGTTCGAGGTAATGGTCATGCTCCCGGTTCGCGTTCCGAAGGCGATGGGATCAAACACGATGTCGATGGCGCAACTGGCTCCGGCGGCGACCGTATTGCCGCAGGTGTTGGACTGACCGAAATCGGGACCCACGATGGCGATGGTCACGATGTTCAGAACCGCGCCGCCGGTGTTGGTGAGGGTCAGCGTCTGGGAGGCTCCGGGCGTCCCCACGGGCTCGGCGCTGAAAGTAAAGCTGGTGGCGGACAGGCTGGAGACGGCGACGCCTCCCTGTCCTGCTCCAGCATTCAACGACAGGAGCAGGCAGGCCGCCGCAGCAAGCGTCACCGAAAGGCTTCGAGTCTTCCTGGAACTCACAGTGTTTCCTTGATTACGGATTCCGCGCAGCGCCGGGTCCAGCAAGTCCGATGCTCATAAACGCGGAGCCGCTGCCTGGTACTTACGCTTGTCCCGTTTTCGATGGGCGATTATAACCTGCCCGTGCCTTCTGGAGCAGCCGCGGAAACGGGGGTCAGGTGACGATGTCTTCGCCGCCGTCGACGCGGATCACGTTGCCCGTCATCCACCCGGTGCGATCGTCCATGAGCGCGGCGATGGCGCGGGCCACGTCCTCCGGTGTCGTCAGGCGGCCGCCGGGATTGCGCATCCTGGCGAACTCCGCCAGCTTCTCAATGCCGGGAATCTTGCTCGACCCGGGCGTTATGGTGACGCCGGCCTGGATGGCGTTGGCGGTGATGCCTTGCGGCATGAGCTCAAAGGCAAGCTGGCGGATGTGCGATTCGAGCACGGCCTTGGCGGCCGATACCGCCCCATAGGTGGGAATCACGCTGTGCCCGCCGGCGCTGGTCAGAGCGTAGATCCGGCTGCCGCGCCGCAGCATGGTGCGCCGCGCCATCTCCTGCACCCAGTAGACGAGATTGCTGCCCATGACGTCGATGGTCATCTCCATCTGGGCCTTGGTCACTTCCTGCGCGTGGTCCCCGGAGAGATAAGGCTGGAGGGATCCGAAGGCGATGGAATGCAGGAAGACCTTGAGGAAGTGTTCGCCGCCCGCCTGTTTCCAGCGCTTCTCGATCTCGTCGAACACGCGGGTCCGCTTTTCCGCGTCGGCGGCGTTGGTGTTGAAAAACAACACGTCCCGGCCGAGGGCGCGGATCTTGTCCTGAATCTCCTGCACGTGCGGCATGGCCGTGCGCCGGTCGAAATGCACGCCGAAGACGTTCAATCCGGCGCGCGCCAGCTCCAGGCTGGTCGCCTCGCCAAATCCGCTCGACGAGCCCACGATCAGGGCCCAAGGGGTTGCTGACATCGGTCCTCCTCAAGAATTGAGTGATTGAGTGATTGGGTCGTTGAGCGCTTGGGGATTGATTCAATGATTCAATGACTCAATGGCTCAGTCCCTCAATCCCGTGACCTCATCCACCACAATATGTCTTTCGTGCTCGCCATGGTGTTCGAGCCGGATCTCGAATCGCGGCACGGGCGCGCTCGTGCGCAGCAGCTTCTCGCCCCACTCCACGATGACGGTAGCATTCTCGGCGAGCAATTCATCGAGGCCAAGCGTTGCAAGCTCGCGCGCGCTTTCCACCCGGTAAAGATCGAGGTGATAGACCTTGCGAACGCCCGTGTATTCATGCACCAGCGCGAAGGTCGGGCTGTTGACCTCGCTCTCCGCCGCCGCTCCCAGACCCGTCACGATGCCCTTGGTCAACACCGTCTTGCCGCTGCCGAGTTCGCCTTCCAGCAGAACCAGGCAGGGCGGCGAAAGCAGGCCCGCGAGACTACGTCCGAAGGCGAGCGTCTCTTCCAGCGAATGCGTCACCACATCGTGTCGCCGCCGGCGCAAAACTGCCGAGGGCGCGCTCATGCTCGCCGCTGTGGGGCGTGCGTGTTCAATAAACTTCCTCCCGGACGGGCTCCCGGACGGGCGGATTCTCCCGGCGCGCGTCAGATTCCGGCGGCGTTGTCAGGTTCCGCAGCGCGTCCGGAATACGTTCCAGCAGATCACCCGCGAGCATGGAGATTTCGCCGACCTCGGCCGTCGCCAGATCCCCCGCGAGCCCGTGAAGGTAGACGGCCGCGGCGACGGCTTCGGTAACCGGCCGCTCGTGGAATTCCGCGAGGAAGCCGGCAATCAGGCCGGTGAGCACGTCGCCTGTGCCGCCCTTGGCCATGCCGGGATTCCCGGTGGGATTCACCCACACCGCGCCGCCAGGATCGGCTACGAGCGTGCGAAATCCTTTCAACACCAGGTGGACGTGGTGCTCGACCGCGAAGCTCGTCGCCACCTCGAGCCGCGCGGATTGGACCTCTGCGGTGCTGCGCCCCGCCAATCGTGACATCTCGCCCGGATGCGGCGTCAGGACGCGGATGCGACCCCTGCCCGCGAGGCACTTGAGCGAGCCAGCCAGCCCGTTCAATCCGTCGGCGTCGATCACCATGGGCAGATCGGTTTCACGCACCAACTCCCGGACGAACTCGGCGGTTTCGGGCGCAGGGCCGATTCCGGGTCCGATGGCAATCAATGACTTACCCGCGAGCAGTTGCTCCATCAGCTTGTCGTCCAGCGCCTGCAGCGCGATATTGCCGGACTCGGTCTCGGGCAAGGGCGCCGTCATGAACTCGAGTCCCCTTGCCGCCACGATCGGCAACGCGCTTTTGGGCGTCGCGACTGTGACCAGACCCGCGCCCGCGCGCAGTGCGGCGAGTGCCGACATGGCGGCGGCGCCCGTCTTGCCCACTGAGCCGGCAATCACCAGCACATGACCGAAATTGCCTTTGTGGGAGTCAGGAGGGCGCGGTTTCGCGATCCAGGCAAGATCAGCCGTCGTGGTGAGGTTGAGTTTGACGGAATCATCCGATTCGATGGCGTCGCGCGGCGTACCGATGTCGTGTACCACGAATTCGCCCACACGCTCGCAGGCAGGAGGCAGCACGTGCGCCCTCTTGGGCGCGGTGAAAGTGACCGACGCGTCCGCGCGGATACACTCGCCGATCACGCTGCCGGTATCCGCCGAGAGGCCTGAAGGCAGGTCCACGGCCACGACTGCCGGGGCAGGCGAAAGGCGATTGAGATCACGCACCACTTCGACCAGAAACCCTTGGAGCGGGCGCGTGAGGCCGGTGCCGAGCAGGGCGTCAACGAGGAGAGAGGCGCCTTCGAGCGTCGGGTACACTTCGCGCCAGGCCTCGGGCGAAGCAACGATCTCGGGCGGCCCCGAAGTCTCGAGTCGCCGGAGGTTGGTGGCAGCGTCGCCGCGCATCGTGGCAGGATCCGCCAGCAGCAGGACGCGCGGCTTCAGCAGCCGCTGCCGCAGCAAGCGGGCGATCACGAGGCCATCGCCGCCGTTGTTGCCGCGCCCGCAGACAATGGCGATGCGATGGTTCTCGAGCGGAGAGTAGCGGCGCGCCAGGAAGTCGACCACGCCCTGGCCGGCATTCTCCATCAGCGTCAGGCTGGGAACGCCGTAGCGCTCCGTGGTGAGACGATCGATGCGCTGCATCTCGGAAGCGTTCAGGATCTTCATACAAGCCTTCACAGCATCCAGCCGCCCGCGACGTTCAGGACCTGGCCCGTGATGAACGACGCCTCCTCGGACGCGAAGAATCGAACCGCGGCGGCAATGTCGTCCGTCGAGGGAGGACGGCCGGCGGGAAAGCGCGCGTCGCGCATGCGCGCGGCCTCCTCGCGCGAGAGCGCCGCTTCGCTCATGATCGGCGGATTGACCACGTTCACGGTGATCCCGTAGCGCGCCTCTTCCAGTGCCAGCGACCGGCTGAACGCGACCATGGCCGATTTAGCCGCGGCGTAAGCGGAGATCCTGGCCTGACCGAAGGCCCGTTCAGCGCCGACCGCGCCCAGATTGATCACCCGGCCCCAGCGCGCCGACCGCATCACCGGCAGCGCATACTTCGAAGCGTAGAAGACGCTGAAGAGATTCGAGTCCATAAGGGAGCGCCATTCGTCCACCGGAGCGTCCACGACTTCGTTCCACCGGAAGTCGCCGACATTGTTCACCAGAATATCGAGGCGCCCGAACTGATTCACCACGGTCTGGATCAGCTCCTGCACGCGCCCGGCGTCGGTGACGTCGGTCTGGCAGGCTAAAGCGTTCGTGCCCAGCGCCTGCAACTGGGCCTCCACGCGCTGAGCCGCGATCCGGTTCGCGCGATAAGCGATGGCGACCGAGGCCCCGGCGCGCCCCAGGCTCAGAGCAATCTCCGAGCCGATGCCGCGCGAGCCTCCGGTTACCAGTGCCACACGCCTTTGAGCAGCCAAGCGTTATTCCCCTTTGGGACAGCCATCGCCTTCGAGCCGATTGCGCCGGCGCGCTTCCGAGTAAATTCAGGCCAGATTCTGCGCCTGTGCAACGACCAGGGTCATGTCATCCTGCAGTTCCGGACTTCCCGTCCAGTCGCTCACCGCCCGGTAGATTTCGTTCATCATCACTTCCGGCGGCGAACTGCGCGCGCGCTGCGCGACGTCGAGCAGACGCTCCTCGCCGAATTCCTGACCGTAGCTGTTCTCCGGCTCGGTCATGCCGTCGGTAAAGGCCAGCAGCAGGTCGCCGGGCTCGATCTCGATCTCGGCCTGGGTGTAGCGGACCGAAGGAAACAATCCGACCACCGTGCCGCCGCCTTCCAGCCTCTTAATGCGGTTCTGCCGAAACAGCACCGGCGGCAAGTGCCCGGCGTTGGTGTACGCGAGTTTGCGCGTGACGCTGTCATAGACCCCGTAAAACAGGGTGACGTATTTCTCGCGGGGAGTGCTGGCGTAAAGCTGGCGATTCAGACGGCTGACCACTTCGGCCGTCTCCGCGGAGCCGGGCGCGGCCGAGCCGTTGTGGCCGTCGTAGAACTGGGCATGCAGCGCGGACTGGAGTGTTGCCATCAGCAGCGCCGCCGAGATCCCCTTGCCGCTGATATCGCCGACCACCAGACCCACGCGGCCGTTGTCGAGCCGGAGGAAATCGTAATAGTCACCGCTGACGGTGCGCGCCGGTTTGCAGAGCCCGTAGAGCTCGAGACCCGCCACTTCGGGCGCCGACTGCGGGAAGAGGCGATTCTGTACCTCGCGCGCGATCTCAAGCTCGCCTTCGAGACGCGTCTTTTCGAGCGACTCGCGCAGCAGACGTTCCACCGACGCGGTCATGCCGTCGAATGCCTCGCCGAGCGCGGTCAACTGGTCGTGCGCGGGCAGATTGATCCGGTGCGAGAAGTCGCCGGTCTTGACGCGCTCCGTCGCTTCATTCAGCTTGTCGACGGTGGTGGTAATGGAGCGCGTGAGGCGCCAACTGATGACCAGCGCCACCAGTTCGATGACCAGGAAGATGACGCCCAGCACCGCGAAGGCGGTCCAGTATAGGGAAGAATACTGACCCAGGCTCGAGAGGATCTGGCGATTAAGGGCGAACATCCGAGAGCTGACCGAAAAGAATGCGGCGTCCGCGTCCTTGCGCTCTTTCGATTCCTGCCACAGGGTGGGTTGCAGGGAGTCGCCGTTGTAGACGGGCAGATCGTAGAAACTTGCTTTGGCGGGTACGACGAGCAATCGAGAGCTGACGGTCTCGAGATCACCGTTGGGGTTTTCATTCGCCGTGACTTTGATTCGTCGATTGCCTCCCGCTGCGGTGGGCGCCTTCTCGGTCTTTTTGGGAGACACCGCCGTGATCGGGCCGATGCCTTGGCCGATCTGGTCGAGGAGTTCGGGCGTGAAAGGTTCCGAGAGCGTGACCGCGACGGGGCCGGATGGCGCTGAGGCACGATCCACCGCGCGCAGGTAAAGGCTGTTGTGGTCGAGCACGATTCCGCCGAACTCGTCTGCGGTCAGCCAGTCCGGCAACGCTGCGGGCGCTGCGGGAGAGCGGTCGCGGAGATGAAAGGCGCGAACCCCATCGCCAATGCGCAACGTGACCTCGAGCGCGGGATAGTCGCGCGTCCGCGATCCGAGCGCACTGAACGTGAAGTCTTGGAGCTCGTCAAGCGCGGCTTTCGGCGAACGTCGGGCGGTGTGCTGGCCCTGGCTGCTGATCAGGAGCCCGAGCTGTTTCAGGTCATTCGCCCTGGCCTGGAGCCTGGACACCACCAGAAAAGAAGCGAGCTGGCCGTTCACAAAAAAAGCGGCGAACCCAACCAGGACCAGCAGCAGCGCGATGGGCACCACGGCGACGAAAAAGTAGGTCAGGACCAGACGGCGGCGCAAGTGCCAGAGGAGATAGCGCCGCAGGAATTTGAAGAATCGGACCAGGTAGTAGAACGCGCACGGAGTCACGGCCAGCCAGAACAGGACTTCGAGCGCTCCCGGAGCGCCGGCCCGCGAGACACGATTCACCAGCCCCAGGGCCGCGCCATAGGCGAGGACCCAGACGGTGAAGCGGGCCATGCGATGCCGCCGATATTCGGTTCGCAGAGAATCGAGCACGCGCCCTTGCTCCAAGCCGAAGCCATGCGAGCACACCAGCAGGCCGCCTTGCATCTTACCTGTGGAATCGCGTGGCCGTCAGGTGGGGCGATCCTGCCCCATTCCATTGTGTCACGATTCAAGGTATAGTCGCGAGCCGGCCTCGGGTTAAGCTTTGGTTGCAACTCCCGCGATTCCGCTGCAAAATGCCTGAGGCACCGGCGCGCCGGCGGGCGACGGAGCGCGCCCGGATTTCTCTCTGTGTCCTCCGTGACCTCTGTGTTGAAAGCTTTTTAACACAGAGTCCACAGAGGAACTACAGAGAGCACAGAAAGAATCCCGGTCTTCACTGCGCCACGAGGAACCCGATTATGAGCTTGAATTTGCTGGCCAAGAAAGATCTGAACGCGCTTCTGCGGGAGACGGAAGGCGAGGTGGGCGGCCTGAAGCGGGCGCTCGGCGCCTTTAACCTGATCACCCTCGGCATCGGCGCCATTATCGGCACCGGAATCTTTGTGCTCACCGGACCCGTGGCCGCCACCACGGCCGGACCGGCGATCGTGCTCTCCTTCATCATCGCCGGATGCGCCTGCGCCTTCGCCGGACTCTGCTACGCGGAGTTCGCCGCCCTGATCCCCATCGCCGGAAGCTCCTACAGCTACGGCTACACCACGCTCGGCGAGATCGTGGCCTGGGTGATCGGCTGGGCGCTGGTGCTCGAATACGCCTTCGGCGCGGCCACGGTGGCGGTGGGATGGAGCGGCTACGTCGGTAGCCTGTTGGAGGACATCGGTCTTCCCATACCGCCCTCGGTCGCCTCCGCGCCCGGCACCGAACTTGTGAAGTATCACGGCGCCTGGGTTCCCGTCAGCACGCTCGTCGGCATGGGCGGGAACGAACCGCGGCAGGTGAGCGAAAGCGTGCTCGCCTCGCTGCCGCACGCCATCTCGCGCTTCGACCTGATGGCGCTCATCGGCATCCTGCTGATCACCGCCGTGCTGGTGAAGGGCATCAAGGAGTCGGCCAACCTGAACACGGCCATCGTGGTGGTGAAGGTCTCGGTGCTGATCGTCTTCCTCGGACTTGGGATCGAGTACCTCGCCGGCCACATGTCCGTGGCCTCGCCCAACTGGCATCCCTTCATCCCGCCCAACACCGGACTCTTCGGCGACTTCGGATGGAGCGGCGTGGTGCGCGGCGCGGGCATCATTTTCTTCGCTTACATCGGATTTGACGCGGTCTCGACCGCGGCGCAGGAAGCGAAGAACCCCTCGCGGGACATGCCCATCGGAATCCTCGGATCGCTCGTGATCTGCACCATCCTCTACATCCTCGTCGCCATCGTGCTCACCGGACTCGTGCCTTACTCGCGCCTGAATGTGGCCGATCCCATCGCCATGGGCGTGGACGTCACGGGCGTGCGCTGGGGCAGCGCGCTGGTGAAGATCGGGGCGATTGGAGGCCTCACCTCCACCATGCTGGTGATGCTGCTCGGCCAGAGCCGCATCTTCTTCACCATGGCGCAGGACGGCCTCCTGTGGAAATGGGCCGGCAAAGTTCATCCGAAGTTCTGCACGCCCTGGATCACCACCATCGTGGTCGGCGGCTGCGTGGCGCTGCTGGCGGCGACGCTGCCCATCACGACCCTTGACGAGCTGACGAGCATCGGGACGCTCTTCGCCTTCACCATCGTCTGCGCCGGAGTCTGGATCCTGCGCCGGCAACAGCCCCATCTGAAGCGTCCGTTCCGGACGCCCTGGGTTCCCTTCGTGCCCATCATGGGCATGGGAATCTCGCTGCTCATGATGGTATCCCTGCACGGCCTGACCTGGGAGGTCTTCCTTACCTGGCTCTCGATCGGCCTGGTGGTCTATTCGCTTTACGGACACCGCCACAGTAAGGTGCAGCAGGCCGCGCGCGGCGAGAAGGCCGCGGGTGTGTCTACGCTAGTTAAGTAGCTGGCGGCTACGACGCCGCTGGCTGCTTTCGCAGACCGGTCATTCCCGCGCAAGCGGAAATCCACGCCGAAAATCTCGGGAACAATTCCATCTGGATTCCCGCTTCCGCGGGAATGACTGCGTTTCGCGAGGGAAATCGGGCGGATTGGGGAGGCATTTGACGGTGATTTTTGGCTTCGTTTTTTGCCGGTTTTTCGTGACCGCTTTGTTGAAGCCTCTAAGGACTCGTTGGCTTCCTTCTCCGAAATCGGGGTATCCGGTTCACTCCGGTAAGTACCATTGGTTGTGATTTTGGGTTTTAGCCAGAGATCCCATCCACCAGAGCTCTGCAGGTACCAAAGGTTCAACGACCACTGCCTGTTGCAGCAGGCGATAGAACAGTTCCCCCCCGCGAACGCGATCGACGGCGGTTGGAGCGGAACGTAAATTCGTCCAAAGGGCCGAGCGCTTGGACCTGCCTGCGCCGGAACAAGCCCCCGCCTTACATCCGGGGACAGGGGCGAAACCCTTGGCTAGTTAGTGGGATGGTGTCAACAGCGCGTCCTGGCCGCAAGCAGTCGGCGGAATTCATGGCAGAGCGAGGCGCGATCGGGCTCAGGCAGGGCCGCAAGGGCCTCAAGCTGGCTCGGATACTCGGGCCCGAGCGGCGACCACGAGTCCGAGACCGTGGTCACGGCCAGCAGCCCGAGGATCTCGTGATCGCTCGGCTCGTGGGTATCGAAGTAGTCGAGGACGCTGGCGCCTTCCGCATCGTCTCCGAAGAGCAGGATACGTAGCTGGCGCTCGAAATACCACCTCAGCCTCTCCTGCTCCATGCCTCCTCCTTCCGGACGAGCAATGAGCTCCGGCGAGCGGGTTGTTTGCGGGTTCCTTGCAAACGCATTCGGCTAGGCACGCCGGGCCTGGAGGGCAAGAGCGTGACGTCCGTTGCCGTTGCGGGCACGCGCCAGCGGCCGCACGCGCACCACTTTGGAGTCGTGTTCCACGCATGCGGGACACACCAGGACGATGCTGGCCACCGGGTGTTCGTCGATGCGCCGCACGTCCCAGCCGTCGCCGATGGCACGATCCGCCGCCGGCAGCCGCGAGTCGCAATACCAGCATCGTCCCTTGCCGGTGGTGGCGATCGCTTCAAGCGCCTCACACACGTTTACGGGCAGCCGGCCCGGTTTCTTACGGTTCTTCACACTTGCCTCCCAACCCCCGTTTGGACAACCTTCGCGCAACTGCCAGTGCGGCGTCAACGTTGACGAATCAGTAGCGCTACAGCATCGATAAAACCGCCGCGGTATGGGGCTGATTCAAACCTGCTCCAGCTTCTCGCAGGTAAGCGTCAAGCACTCGATGGCAACATCATCGCCCAGAGCGTTGAGCGTCGGCCCTTCCCACTTGCTGGGCCACGCTTCGAAGAACCGCCAGCGCACTTTCTCCTGGCCCTGATCGTCGAGCAGAACCACCGAACCGTCTTTGCGCTGGAGGTTGCCTTTGATGACGGCCAGATGCCAATCGTAAAGCTCGTGCGAATCCGTGGCGCCCCACTTCAGCACGATGTCCGGATAACGGACCCGGCCCGGAATTTTCCGCACCGGGCTTCCCTCCGGCCCTTCGCGGTACTCCACAACTTCGATCTCGGATCCGAGCCCGCTGCACTCCGCGAACGCCGCCTGCTGGATGCCGTCGATTTCCACCAGAAAACGATAGCCCTTGTAAGGATCGATACGGGTTGCCATCGGTGGTACTCCTACCGGCGCTTCCACTTCTCGAAAGCGTCACGGATCGCGGCCAGAGCCCGGCCGTTCGCCGCCAAGGCAGCGCTCGTTCCCTTCAAACCGTCGTCCAGTGAGCCCTCGGTTGAATGCAATCGTTCGGTAGCCGCCTGCAGGGCGCGGCGGATATCATCCAGAGTGTTCGCCATAGCGTTGAAATTACGGTGCAGCCGGCGGAAGCCGTCTGCAATCACGAGCGAAAGCCAGAGAAGCACGATCAGCAGCAACACGCCCAGCACCGCGATGATGATCGGCAGAGCCACGGACTCACGGATCCGAGAATGTGAAATCCAGCCGCAACACCTTTTCGAATCGCAAGGCGGAGGCTAGCCGTGCAGAGCTAGGAGCATCCGCTGGTGCTGCCGCAATTCATACACCGGAAGCACGCCCCGTTGCGGACCATGATCGCGCCGCAGTCGGAGCAGGTTGGCGCGTCGTCCTCGTGGACCACGCCCGCCAGTTGCGCCTGCTGCGCGTGAATTCCCCTGACCTCGGCCGCAACCGGCGGATCGGCACTGGCGGCTGACGGGCCCTGGCTGGTTGCTTCGCTGAACTGTGATGCCAGGTGCGCTGCGGTCGCCACGTCGGTGCCGTTCGGCGCCACCACGCTCGTGCTCTCCTGCGGCTGGGCATCGCGCGGCAGGAATTTGAGCGCCAGCCAGCGGAAGATGTAATCCATGAGCGACTTGGCGTAGCCGATCTCGGGATTGCGCGACCAGCCGCTGGGCTCGAAGCGGGTGTGACTGAACTTGTCGCACAGCACCTTCAGCGGCACGCCGTACTGCAGGGCGAGCGAGATGGCGGTGGCGATGGAGTCCATCAGTCCGGAGACCGTGGACCCTTCTTTGGCCATGGTGATGAAGATCTCGCCCGGTTGCCCGTTCTCGTAAAGACCGACGGTGAGGTAACCCTCGTGACCGCCCACCGAAAACTTATGCGTGTACGCGTGGCGCTCGTCGGGGAGTTTCTTGCGAAACGGGCGGGGCTCGGGATTCGCGGTCCGGGGTTCGGACGATCCGGGGTCCGGAGTCTGCGGTCCGGGGTTATTCTGACTTCGAACCTCTGACTTCTGACTTCCTTCCTCTGACTTCTCACTTCCGGCTTCTGGCTTCTTCGCCGCGTTCGCCGCCTGCGGCCGTTTTGATCCTTCGCGGCCGGCGGCCTGCCGGGCGCCCAGCCGCCACAGTTCCGGGCTCGGAACCGATGCGGTCTCCCCATTCCGGGGTTCGGTGCCATTCTGACCCTTCGCTTCCGGTTTCTGCCCCACCGGCGCGGATTCTTGGGCAGACGCTACCGGGTCATGCTGACTTCTGGCTTCCGGCTTCTGGCTTGCCGTATTCAGGGGTTGCGACCGCTTCGAGCCGTCGCGATAGACGGCCATGGCTTTGAGACCCAGCCGCCAGGACTCGATATAGGCGTTCATGATGTCGTCCGGCGTGGCCTCTTCAGGCAGATTCACGGTCTTGGAGATGGCGCCGGAGATGAAAGGCTGGACGGCGGCCATCATCTTGATGTGGCCCATGTAGTGGATGGAGCGCTTGCCGTTCGCGGGCTTCAGTGAACAATCGAACACCGGCAGGTGGTCGGTCTTCAGGTGCGGAGCGCCCTCGATCGTGCCGTGAAGGTCGATGTAGTTCACGATCTCGGCGGCTTCCTGGGCGCTGTAGCCCAGGCGCAGCAGAGCCAGCGGAACCACGTTGTTCACGATCTTGATCAGGCCGCCGCCCACCAGCTTCTTGTACTTCACCAGCGCCAGATCCGGCTCGATGCCCGTCGTGTCGCAATCCATCATGAAGCCGATGGTGCCCGTGGGCGCGAGCACGGTCACTTGGGCGTTGCGATAGCCGTGCTTGATGCCGCTCGAGAGCGTTTCATCCCACACCTTCTTGGCGGCCTCCATCAGGTTCTCCGGCACGTGACGCGCGTTGATGTTACTGACCGCCTGCCGGTGCATGGCGATCACGCTCAGGAAAGGATCGCGATTGGCGGCGAATCCGGCGCACGGTCCCACTTCGGCCGCTATCGCCGAAGAGGTAAGGTACGCCTGGCCGTGCATCACGGCGGTGATGGCGCCCGCGTAATCGCGCCCCGCGTCGGAGTCGTAGGGCAACCCGTTCGTCATCAGCAGCGCGCCCAGGTTGGCGTAGCCGAGACCGAGTGGACGGAAGTCGTGGGAGTTCTGCGCGATGCGCTCCGTCGGGTAGCTGGCGTTATCGACGATTATTTCCTGCGCCAGGATCACGATCTCCACCGCCTGGCGGAATGCCTCCACGTCGAAGCGGCCCTCGGGACTGACGAACTTCATGAGATTCAGCGAGGCAAGGTTGCAGGCGGAATCGTCGAGGAACATGTACTCGCTGCACGGGTTCGAAGCATTGATGCGCGCCGTGTTCTTCGACGTATGCCACTTGTTGACGGTGGTGTCGTACTGCATTCCGGGGTCGCCGCACTGCCAGGCCGCATCGGCGATCTGGCGCATCAGGTCGCGCGCCCGGTAAGTGCTCATCGGCTGGCCGTCGGTGATGCGATGCGTGGACCACTCGCGGTCGTCCACCACCGCCTGCATGAATTCATCCGTCACACGCACGCTGTTGTTGGCGTTTTGGAAGAAGATGGAACTGTACGCCTCGCCGTCGAGCGCGGAGTCGTAGCCGGCGTCCACCAGCGCCCAGGCCTTGCGTTCCTCCTTGGCCTTGCACTCGATGAACTCCACCACGTCGGGATGATCGATGTTGAGGATCACCATCTTGGCGGCCCGGCGCGTCTTGCCGCCCGACTTGATCACGCCCGCGAAGGCGTCAAAGCCCTTCATGAAAGAGAGGGGACCGGAGGCCACACCGCCGCCCGACAGCGATTCCAGGGAGGATCGAAGCGGGGAGAGGTTCGTACCCGTACCCGAACCCCATTTGAAGAGCATCCCCTCTGTTTTGGCCAGGGTGAGGATGCTTTCGAGGCTATCCTGAATGGAGTTGATGAAACAGGCGGAGCACTGCGGGTGACGGTAGGCCTCCGTCTCCTTTTTGATTCCGCCGGTGGCCGTGTCCCAATACCAGCCGCTGGCGGGAGAGCTTCGGTGATACTTGTGCCACAAGCCGCAATTGAACCAGACGGGCGAGTTGAAAGCCGCCATCTGGCGGACCAGCAGGTGAACCAGCTCGTCGTGGAAGGCACTCGCGTCCGCCTCGCCGCGGAAGTAACCGCCCTCCCTGCCCCAGTCGGCGATCGTGTCGGCCACGCGGCTGATGAGCCCGCGCACGCTCGATTCGCGCTCGGGAGTGTTGAGCTTGCCGTGGAAATACTTCGAGGCCACGATGTTGGTGGCCGTCATGGACCAGTCGGACGGCACCTCCACGTCCGGCTGCTCGAAAATCGTCTGGCCCTTTTCATTCTGGATGGACGCGGTGCGCTTCTCCCAAGGCACCATGTCGAACGGATCCGCCCCCGCCTGAGTGAAGAAGCGCTTGACCACCAGGCCTCGCCTGGAGGCAGGGGTCTCCTGCTCATGGCCGTTCAAAACGGCAGACAATGTGATCGGGTCAGGCATGACAACACTCCTCCGCGCTCTGGTTGGCGCGGTGAATCCTTTATTCATTTGGTGACCCGCGGGTGGGAAAGCTCCCCTGGAAGACCTTCACTCCGCAAGCCCCTGCGGTCCTATTCATAGTCCTGTTACAATATGAAGTCAAGCAAAAAAAGCACAATATCTCGTGTAAGATAGGAGGGGCCACGCAACCCCTTGTGGCGGGCTTTTTGGCGCGTCGGAGCCCTCCCGGGGGCCCGGAATAGCACTGATTTGGCCACTCGGCGGCGTCGGTGCAGCCACTCGTGCACCAGGGAGTTACGAGCTTGTGCCCCGGCCCGACTTGATGAAATAATCGCGGGCACGAGGCGCGGCTACCGGGAAAGTTTCCACGGCACTTCGCGCCGAGGCAACGATTTGCTATCCGGCTGACGTCGGACTGATTCGATGCCGCTCGCGCCCGTGGTCCGGGTGCATCGTTCACCATCGTTCAGTGACCCTGCTCGGGTGCCAGTGTGATTCTGGAGGACTTCGTGAATCGCAATCTGCTCTCGCTCGGCCGATCGATCCTGCTTGCGGAGGTTCTCATCATGCTTCTCGTTGCGGCAGGCCCGGGCCCGCTCGCCGGCTCGAATTCGGCTCCGCCGCCCGCGCCGGCCACGCGTCGCGACAATGTGGTGGACGACTATCACGGCGCGAAGGTACCCGATCCCTACCGCTGGCTCGAGGACCAGAACAGCCCGGAGACGCGCGCCTGGATCAAAACCGAGGACGACTACGCGCGCGCCATTCTCGACGGCCTGCCCCGCCGCGAGGCCATCCGCCAGCGCCTGACCGCGCTCATGAACGTGGACGTGATCGGCCTGCCCCGTGAAGAGGGGGGCCGCTACTTCTTCTCCCGGCGCAAGGTCGGCCAGGATCTGCCCGTGGTTTATGTGCGGCAGGGTCTCGAAGGCCAGGATCGCGTTCTGCTCGACCCGCATCCCCTGAGTCCGGACCACAGCACCAGCATGAGCCTGCAGGACATCTCCAAGGACGGGAAGCTCGTCGCCTACGGCATCCGCCTGGGCGGCAAGGACGAGGAGAGCATCCATCTGAGGGACGTGGACTCGGGCCACGACCTGGCTGACGTGCTCCCCGAAGCGAATTATTACGGCGTCGCGCTCAAGCCCGACAAGACCGGTTTCTTCTACGCCCGGCGCGAGGCGACGGGGCCACGCGTGTTCTATCACGCCATCGGCAGCAATCCCTCCAATGACCGGAAGATCTTCGGCGACGGCCTCGGCCTGGGCGATATCGTCTTCTCGCGGCTCTCGGACGACGGCCGTTATCTGCTGATCGATGTTCTGCACGGCTCGGCCGCCGAAAAGACCGAGATCTACGTGCAGGATCTCGCGGCCGGCACTCCCGTGCGTCCCGTGGTGAACGATATCACCGCGCGTTTCAGCGGCGATCTGGCCGGCGACCGGCTCTACATCCAGACGGACTGGGACGCGCCCAACAGCCGCGTGTTCCTCACGGATCTCGCAACCCCCACCCGCGATCATTGGCGCGAAGTGGTGCCCCAGGGCGACTCCGCCATCGACAGCATCTCGGCGGCTGCCGGCCGGCTCTTCGTGAATTACACGCACGACGCGCACTCGCTGCTGAAGGTGTTCGACGCCGATGGCGCCAACGGGCGCGAGATTCCACTCCCCACGCTCGGCACCGCTTCCGGCGTCTCCGGGCGCTGGGAGAGCCATGAGACGTTCTTTCACTTCACCTCCTTTGCGGATGCCGGGACGACCTACCGCTACACCCCGGGCGACCACCACATGCGGGTTTGGTCGCATGTCGACAGCCCGGTCAAACCCGGCAGCTTCGACGTCCGCCAGGTGTGGTACGCCTCAAAGGACGGGACGCGCGTGCCGATGTTCGTGGTCACCGGGAAGAATGTGAAGCTCGACGGCGAGAATCCCGCGCTCCTGACCGGCTACGGCGGCTTCGACGTCAGCCTCTCGCCCAGCTTCTCCCCGGAGGCTGCGGCCTGGGTGGAGAGCGGGGGCGTCTTTGCGGTGCCCAACCTGCGGGGCGGCGGCGAATTCGGGGAGAAATGGCACAAAGCCGGCATGCTCGCCAACAAGCAGAACGTCTTCGATGATTTCATCGGCGCGGCCCAATGGCTGATCGACAACCACTACACCAATCCCTCGAAGCTCGCGATTACGGGCCAGAGCAACGGCGGACTGCTGGTGGGTGCGGCGCTTACCCAGCGTCCGGACCTTTTCCGCGCCGTGGTCTGCCGCTACCCGCTGCTCGACATGCTGCGCTACCAGGATTTTCTGGTGGCGCGCTTCTGGGTTCCGGAGTATGGCGAGGCCACCAATCCCGAGCAGTTCAGGTACATCGCCGCTTACTCGCCCTATCAGAACGTGAAGCAGGGGACCAACTATCCGGCGGTCCTGTTCGTCTCCGGCGACGGCGACACGCGCGTGGCTCCGTTGCATGCGCGCAAGATGGCCGCCATGATGCAGTGGGCCACTCGCGCCGGCAATAACGACGGCCGTCCGATCCTGCTGAGCTACGACACGAAGTCCGGCCACTCCGGCGGGCGTCCGCTCCCGAAGCAGATCGACGAGCTGACCGACGAGCTTTCGTTCTTCCTGTGGCAGCTTGGCATGCCGGCGCGCTAATCGAACCCGGGGTGGGCTTCCAGACGTCGGATTGCGGTTCCCGCCTGCGCCCCTAACATCCACCGATCGGGAAACTCGGCCTGATTCCGCAGTTTAGGGCTGCGGAGGCCCCACTGCCACCACCCAACCTGGCATCGAATGTATGGGCTCTTATGGAGGTCGCAATGGCAATCACATTAAACCACCTGATCGTTCCCGCGCACGACAAAGTCGCTTCGGCAAAGGTCGTGGCGGATATACCAGGTCTCAGAGTCGGGGGCGAGAGTCCCGAAACGCGCCGGAAGGGTCTTCGTTGTAGTTCCGGTAGGCAGACGCGCCTCGACTTCTTCGATGTACCGCAGTTCGAACCGCATCATTACGCACTTCTCGCCTATATCCAGACAAATCCGGCTCTTAACAAACCGAGCATCATAGAAGCTATGAACCCACTATCGGGCGCCACAGCTTTAGTTGTAAAGTATCGGACGCCTGACCGGGAGCGCTTCGGAGCGCAGGTATTTTGCCCGTGGAGAGGAAGGCCGCCGATCGGTGCTTCGGGCCGGGTACCCAATTCCCTTACGGAGACAGCTTATGAGATCCAAGTACACGCTGCTGCTGTTCGTCCTGGCGCTCTCCTTCGCTGCGGCCGCTCCGGCCGCCACCTGGTACGTCAACGGCAAGACCGGACGCGACACCAACAATTGCACATCAGCCAAGACCGCCTGCAAAACCATCGGACACGCGATCTCGCTGGCAGCTTCAGGCGACTCGATCAGCGTCGCAGCCGCGACCTACACCGAGAATCTGACGATTACGGTCAACCTGAGCCTGATCGGCGCCAACGCCTCCACCACCATCGTTGACGGAGGCGCTGTAAGCAGGGTGATCTCGATCCTGAGCACGACCGCCCGTGTCAGCCTCTCCAGGCTGACGATTCGCGACGGCATCGCGGCCGGAGGCGGAGGGATCCTCAACTGGGGAAAGCTGACGGTCAGTAGCAGCACGATCAGCGGGAATACGGCCTCGAGCAGCTACTCGGCTACCGGCGGAGGCATTTACAATAGCGGCACGCTGACGGTCAACAGCAGCACGCTCAATGCCAACACCGGGACGACCACTTTCATGTACGGCGGCGCGATCTATAACAGCGGCACCGTGGCGATCAACAACAGCACGATCAGCGGAAACAGCGCCCTCGGGTTCACCGGCGGTGGGGGCGGCGGCATTTACAACAGCGCCGGAACGGTAACCATCAACAACAGCACCTTGAGCGGAAACAGCGGCACTCCCGACGGCGGGGGTATCTACAACGGCGCCACCACGATTCTTCAGAACAGCATCGTCGCGAGCAGCACTTCCGGCGGAAACTGCTCGGGCGCTGTGACCTCCCATGGCTACAACCTGAGCAGCGATGGCACCTGCAATTTCAACAGCGCCGGCGATTTGAACAATACCGACCCGCAGCTCGGTTCCCTGCAAAACAACGGCGGGCAGACGCAAACCATGGCGCTGCCCAGCGGCAGTCCGGCCATCGACGCCGGCAACCCGGCTGGCTGCACGGATAACACGGGTCGTCTGCTCAAGACCGACCAGCGCGGTCAACCGCGTCCTGACAGCGAGGATACGGGCGGCTGCGACATGGGAGCCTACGAGAGTCAGACCGACTGAGCCTGCCGCAGGATTCGAGCGTCTTCAAGAAGGCTATATCATGGGTCGAAGGTCCGGGGTCGCCAGCTCGACCCAGCCAATCTTGCCTGGAGGGAACCCATGACTCAAGTAAAGCGGTATGCGGTCGCGATCCCGGCGCTTCTGCTTTTTTCTGCTATGGCGGCAGGGTCAGCGAGGGGGCAGCGCGGCAAGCATCCTGACACCTATGCACAGCAACTCGTGGATCGTATGGTAGCTCAATATCCGCAAGTGAAGAGCGTAGAGCTGGCGCTGTTGTCGAGTACGGGCTGCGCGACCGTGGCGGCGACCGCGCCCGAAGATATCGGCGAAGCGTGCGACACCGACGAGAACACCCCCATGAAAACGGGGAGGCCGTACGTCGAGGTTCCCAGCAAAGACGATCCTGTCTACGACATAACCCAGGCGATCCATGATGCGTCCGGCAAGCTCATCGGCGCGGTTGGGATGGACATCGCTCCCGCCGGCCGGGGCCGCAAGGCCGTGGTCGCGCAGGCTGAGGCTGTACGAAAGGAGATGGAACGTCTGATTCCATCGAAAGCCAAACTGCTGGCGCACGCTCCACCGAAGTGAATGAACAAAAAGGTTGGCGACGAGGGCAGGAACACGGTGCTCCGGCCTGAACGGCGCGAAACCTGCGCTTGATATAACCCGGCGGTCGCTGCGCGAATCGTCAGGCAATCTCCACAAACGTGTATTCGTGCTGGCCGTCTCTGATAATCAGCGCCCGCTTGCCGGCGCGTTCGCCAACCACGAATTCGAAAGCGCCCACGAAGGTGGGATCGATGGTGATGAACGAGATCGTGCCGTCGTCATTTTTCCGCGATGCGACCGCGCTCTTCCACTCGCCGAGGTCGAACGTCGTTACCCCGTTCTCGGTGAGGACGCTGAGATCGCCGAGTTCCTTGCTGGAATAATGCCTGGCGAGGCCTGACGCGAGCTCGGGCGCGGCAGGCACGACCAGCCGTTCGCGATCCTTTGCCATCTCGGCCTGGTGACGCTCGGCCTGGGCGGTGACGTCGCCTACGGCTTCGGGCCTGCCGCCGAAAACGACTTCCAGCAAGCGACGCTCGAAGGGACCAAGAAGCATCCCGCCATTGTCGGAGTTGGTGAGCAACACCGCGCCGATACCGGAGTCCGGCAAGACGTACAGGTTGCTCTTGAATCCGGCCATGCTCCCGCCGTGACTCACCACCGGAACGCCCCACTTGCGATCCACCTCGAGACCCATTCCATACATGGTGTCTTCTCCGACGGCGATCTGGGGCGCACGGCGCGCCAGCAGGTTTGCCGTTGAGACCAGTTGCGTGCCGTCGGGCAGCTTGCCCAGCGCGAGCTCGACCTGCACGTACCGGATCAGATCTGCAGCCGAGGTCCAGACGCCGCCCGCCGGCCGCGCCGGAACGATCGAGTAATTCAACGCCATGCTGGCGACGGCGGGCTTGCCGCTAACGTCGTCTCCATGCGGCGTGGCATGATTCCCCGCCAGCGCTCGCGCGTACTCGAAAGTGGTTGATTTCATGCCCAGCGGATCGAACACTCTTTGCTGCATGGCTTTGTCGTATGCGGCGCCGAGTTCCATGTCGGGATAAAGGACGTGTGCCCCGATGTATCCCGCGGCCGCGGCCATCAGGTTACTGTACTGAAAGACCTCGCCGAATTTGCTGGTGGGCTGCATGGTTCCGAGCAAAGCGAGTTCGGAGAGCGGAGTCGCGTTCCTGAACTCGAATAGCCACTCCAGATCCTGCCGCGGCAGTCCGGTACACGCACAAATCAGATTCTTGATCAGTACCTTTTTCGTGGTCGGAGGATCGCCGAGCCTGAAGCTCGGGTAGGCATCGATGACGCGCTCGTCCCACGCCAGCTTTTTCTCGTCCACCAGTTCCGCAAGCAGCAGCGTGGTCATTCCCTTGGTGTTCGACGCCGCCATGAAGACGGTGTCTTTGTCGACCGGCTCCGGCTTGCCCAATTCGCGCACCCCGAAACCGCCCTCGTACACCACCTTGCCGCCATCGACGAGCGCCATGGAAGCGCCCGGGATGCCAAGCTGTTGCATCGACGTCTGCACAAATTCCTTTAGTTGCGCGATGCGTGTCGCATCGAGCTCATGGGCTTTGCGGCCGGCAAAAGTCTCGCGCTCATACCCCTTCGGCCGCAGGCTGCCGTAGATGAGCGCCAGCGGCGCGCCGCGTTTCTCCACGGTCGGTTCGCTGCCTTCGAGAATGAAGACCGTCCAGTTGCCGCCTGCTCGCGAGGCGATCACTTGCACCACCACGCGCTCGTTCGGTGAGGTCTCGTAGTCGAACACCTGCCGTTCGTCCCAGCCCTCGCGCGCCGGTCGCGGCGTCACCAGCTTGATGGGCCGTTTGGCCTTCGGCTTGTATGCCGCCCAGGCGGCCGCGACCGCGGCTCGCGCGTCAGCCGCCTGGCAATCGACGATGGCAACGTGCGTGTCAGTCTCGGGCGGCGCGAGCACCACGATGTTCTTGCCGGTCTCGATCGACCAGCCGGCGGGAACGGTGAAGCTTGCCCCGGCCGGGGTCGTCCGGTGCGTGTCGCTTGCCGTGCGCTCAGGGCCCGATGCGTGTGCAACACCACGTGGCGATGTATTGGCGGCATGAGCCACCGTCCGCGGCAGAATGCTGAAAGGTAGAAGAACTGCTAGCAGGATTCGATATCTCAACATGTGATTCGCTCCGCTCGTTACCTGGCCTGGTCGCGCCGCCGACTCAATCCTCCACAAACCGATAGCTGGCGTGGCAGTCGTAATCGATGGCGTGCTTCTTCTCCAGCTCCTTGATGTAGCGCAGCGTGGTCTTGGTGTGCGGACCCACGCCTTCGTTGGTGTGCAGCAGCATCTCCTCGAGACAGCTATTGACGCTCATGCGCTTGTGCTGCGCGAGATCCGCGAGCAGCGCCGCGAGACGCTTCTCCAGACGCACGGGCACGTCGACCCGCTCGATTTTGACGGGCGGCCCAGCGTTGAGCAAGGGGTGACCGAACACGAGGTAGTAGCCGTAAAGGTCGCGGGCGGCATAGTCACGGAGGCCATACGGCCTGTCGTCGATGGGCTGCGCGACCTCGACGCCATTGGCGCGGTGGAATTCGTACAACTGATCGGCATCGCCCACAAGGAAGTAGGCCGCGCTGACATGGGGGCTGGGCAGGGGCGTGCCTTTCGCCATAAACACCCGTACATTGCCCAGACTCACGCCGGCAAAGGTCGGCGGCTCGCCCCACGTGAAGGATTTCTGAAAGCCGAGCTTCTGGACGTAAAAGTCGATGGCGGTCGGAATGTCACTGACGGCGATACCTGGGTTGAGATCGTCGCATTCTACAGGCGGTGGGGTTGGGATGCCCATGATTTCTGCTCCTTCATCGGCGGTATGAGAATCAGCAAAGTGCGCTCTGCGGCCGCTAGTAACTTGGTCGAAGGATTTCACGCTTTCTGGAAGAATGTTTTGGGCCAGTTCGAGTCGGCCCTCTGTTAGTCCGGCTCCAAACGAGCTTCCAAAACTCTCCAACTGTCGACGCTTGACGGTCAACTTGTGAACTCTTGGGGTTCCGGCTCTGCCGGTTAGGGAGCTATTCTTCTGGCCACTGTGGTCAACTCGCCCCAGCCGGTCCGAAACTCCGTGGCGGCCCGCGCGAACGTCCACAGTCGCACGCGCTCAGGATCCAGGTCAACCAGGTCCGCCATGCGGGCGATCAGTTCCTCCGGCTCCGAGTGCAGGCGCTCGCAGTTGAGCAGATGCTGCGTCACGTCGTAGGCCGGGTCGCCGACAAACGGCTTGGGATCGATCCCGAGCCACGTCTCGCGTTCCGACCGGAGCACGTTACCCGCGTGCAGGTCCGTCGCCAGCAGCATCTCCGCGCGCCGTCCGCGCCAGCTCCCTGAACAGGCGCAGGCCTTCGCCCACAAGTCCGGCATCCGGCCACTTTTCCGGGGCAGCCCGGATTTCCGCGCTCCGGTAGTCCAGCATCACTGATAGCGGCCGAAAGGCATCCGGCGCGGGCGGCAGGCGCCATACCCGCCGCAGCAGTCCTGCGATCACCACATCCTGCTCGGGTTCGGGAAGCGTCCTCAGGTGAGTGCCTGGCAGACAGCGCTCGATCAGCATGGCGTTGAGATCGTCGTCGGCCTCGAGCAGGCGGACCATCGGATTTCCGTCCCAGAAGCGCAACCCCTGAATCTCCTGCTCGGCTTCCAGGTGCGGCATGCCAACCTTCAGGACGGCCCGAGTCCCGTCTGAGCGT
>DASYZG010000100.1:0-32972 GCA_035946575.1 Terriglobia bacterium
CAGCTCATTGCACCCTTGGTCGCAGCCCTCGAAGATTGGGAGTTTCGTCCGGCCACACTAAACGGCAGGCCGATCGCTGTCCGGGCCCTGCTCGGCGTACCGGTTTCAGCCCAGCCTGTCGTCGACGCCTCTGCCGCGCCCCAGACGCTGTCGGAAAACAACCCTTAGGGGATAGAGCCGGTACAAATCGACCACGAATCGACAGTCCACAGTTGACGTCGAGACCTCTAAAGACTTTGCAAAGCTCCCTGCGAGCTGTTCCTACGCCTTCTGCTCTGCCGGTACCGAGCCGCGCCGCCACAAAAGATACGCTTTGATGAAGGGATCGATATCGCCGTCGAGGACGCGTTCGGTGTCACCGATCTTGAGCTCCGTGCGCTCGTCCTTCACCAGGCGATAGGGATGCAGCACGTAGGAGCGGATCTGGCTGCCGAAGTCGATGTCGGCCTTCGAGGCTTCGAGCTTCGCCGTCTCGGCGCGCTTCTTCTCGAGTTCCAATTCGTACAGTTTCGAACGCAACATCTTCATTGCCATCTCGCGATTGCGATGCTGCGAGCGCTCGTTCTGGCACTGCGCGATCGTGTTGGTGGGAATGTGAATGATCCGCACGGCGGAATCCGTGGTGTTCACGTGCTGGCCGCCGGCACCTGTCGATCGGTAGGTCTCCACCCGGATGTCCTCAGGCTTGATATCCACGGTGATGCTCTCATCGATTTCCGGGCTGACGAAGACCGAAGCAAACGACGTGTGGCGCCGCGCATTGGAATCAAAAGGGGAGATGCGCACCAGTCGATGAATTCCGATCTCGGAAGTGAGCAGGCCGTAGGCGTAGTCGCCGGTTACGCTAAAGGTAGCCGATTTCAGCCCCGCTTCTTCTCCTGCCTGATACTCCATTAGGATGAATTTGAACCCTCGGCGCTCGGCCCAGCGCTTGTACATGCGTAACAGTATCTCGGCCCAGTCCTGCGAATCGGTCCCACCGGCGCCCGGATGCACGGACACGATGGCGTTCAAGCGATCGTTCTCGCCGCTGAGCAGGGAAGAAGTCTCAAGTCGATCGAGTTCCTCGCGGAGACGTCTCATCTCGCTCTGCAGGTCGCCTTCGACGGCCTCACCCTCGCGCGCGAGTTCGAAGTAGGCATCGATATCCGCCACGCGCTGTGCCAGATGCTCGTCGTTGGCGACAGTTTGTTCCAGGCGCTTGCGCTGCGTCAGGATCTGCTGCGCGGATTCGGGGTTCTGCCAGAAATCGGGGCTCGCGACCTGAGCGTCAGTCGAGGCGAGTTCACGCCTGCGGGCAGGAGCGTCAAAGAAAGCTCCGCAGTTCACCGGCGCGCTGCCGGAGATCGGTATACTCGCGTTCCAGTTCTTCGATCACAAAGCCTCCCTAAACACCGAGTCACAGAGTCGTGGAGTTTGAAGGCTACTTCTCTATTTCTCCTAGACTCCGTTTAAAGCTTTCCTGAGAGCGTCGCGCCGACCACCAGGAGGCCCCCCAGCGCCACGCACGACCATGCAAAGACGTCGCCGTGCGTGCTGTAGAACGTCTCCTTCGACTCGAAATCGAAGTATCCGGCGAGCGCCGCCTGCTGATGCCGCGGCAGCGTTTCGCGCACGCGTCCGTAAGGATCGATGATGTCGGTGATGCCGTCATTCGTCGACCGTAACAGGTATCGCCGGTTCTCGATGGCTCGCAAGCGGGCCATTTCCATCGTTTGAAAGGCGGCCGAAGAATCGCCGTACCAGGCATCGTCAGAGATATTCACCAGCACGCCTGGCCCGCGGGGCGTCAAGCGGCGTACGAGCTGAGGAAACACCTCTTCGTAGCAAATGAATACGCCGATGCGGCCGCCACCCGCAGGCGCCGAGGCATAGCTCGTCCCGGGGACAAAGTTACCCGCCTCCGAAGTGATCTTTCCCACGACGTGATCCAGCCAGGCGGGCACGTATTCGCCGAAGGGCACCAAGTGGATCTTAGCATACTGCAGCAGGGCGTCTCCCGAGGGGTCGATCACGATGGCGCTGTTGA
The DNA here is from genome assembly GCA_035946575.1 of Terriglobia bacterium. Classification (GTDB taxonomy): domain Bacteria; phylum Acidobacteriota; class Terriglobia; order UBA7540; family UBA7540; genus Gp13-AA77. Next base: position 2,030 of record DASYZG010000100.1, read on the forward strand.
GCGGTTGCGTTTCGCCCGGTCCCGCGAAGTTTGTCGCACCGGCGATCACGTAAGCGCCGGCTTGACGCGCCAGCGTCTCAACGGCGCTCCGGAAAACGGCATCGCGATTGAAGTAGAACGGCGCCGAATTCTCAGACCAGACGATGAGCGGCGGACCCGAGGACATTGTGGCGGGTGCCTTGAAGGCGCGCAGCCTGTCGAGACTCAGCCGTGAGAGATTCAGCAGCGGCACCGGGTTGCGCCACGGCGCCCAGAGGTCAGCGCCTTCGTTCAAGGGCACATTCGGCTGTACGAGCACAGCGCGCCTGCTGCCCTCGGTGGGCGGCGGTGGGCGCAGCGCGTAATTGGCGACAGCCAATGCTGCAATCCACAAGGCGAGCGCGGCGCGGCGACGGATCGAGCGCAGATCGAGGATCAGCCAGATGGCAAGCGCGCTCGTGGTGAACGCCAGGAACGAGAGTCCGTAAACCCCGGTAAGAGTGGCGATCTGGCGCAAGCCCGTTGCTTCGATCCCGTAGCCGAGCAAGTTCCAGGGGAATCCGCCGAAGTAGCCGTAGGTCTCGAACAGCTCCATCACCACCCATATAAGCCCGGCGGCCAGCAGGGCAAGACCTCGTGAACGTCGAGATATCCCGCAGGTCGCGAGGGCAAAGAGTCCCCAATAGCTTGAGTCGGCGGTCAGGAACGCAGCCATCACCCCGATCGCCGCCGGCCACGACATGTTGCCGTAGTTCTTCATCACGAGCGCGATCCAATAGACGCTGAGGAGAAGAAAGATCGCGCCCGAGATCGCGCCCAGCAGGTAGGCACGCTTCAGGCTTGATTCGTGCAAAAGCGCGAGCAGCAAGGGAGCGGGAGCGATCCAGACGAGCCAGGCCAGATTGTAGTTGGGAAAACACGCCGCCAGGAGAACCCCGGCGAGCACGCTCAAGGCGAGACGCGATTTCGGACTCCCGCCGAGCCACCGCGCGGAGCCCGCATCCGGGCCTGAGCCGGTGTGGCTGATCGCGCCTCCGTCGCTCACTATTGGCGGATGAACGGCTTGTATCCTTCCCGGGCAAGCTTCCTCAGAGCGGTCTGGGCCGCCGCATGGCTCTTATAAGGTCCAGCGACCACACGGAAGAAGGAATCGCTCGCGCCCACTTGCGCCGGAGTCAAAACCAGGGCGGGGAATCCCCTTGAGTGCAGAGTGCCGGCCATCGTGGATGCATCCTGGCGGCCGCGCACCGCTCCCACCTGAATCAGCAGGCCCGACGGTACTCGACGCGGGATCAACGCGCTGTCTGGGGTGGGGGCAGGGGCTTCGCTCCCGGCCGGAGCGCCGCCCGTTGTCGCCGCATCCGGTTGCGTCTCATCGGTGCCGGGAGAACCCGATGTGGATTGGGGAAGGCTGCCCGGCACGGGTGCTGGGTTCCGGCCGGGATTCACCGTTTCGGTCGCCGGAGGTTGCGGGCCGGCGGAAGTTTCCGCCGGCCCGGTGGAAGCAGGTTCTGCAGGAGATCCGGCAGCGGCGGGCGAGTTTACGGGCGCGGGAACGTCAGAGGGAGATGCGGCCACCTGCTGGGTGACAGGCACACCGGGCGGCCGGCCCTCGCGATAGCCTAGGAAATAGCCCAGCGAGAAAAACACGGCGCATACCAGAACGATAACAAAGAACAGGCCCAGCAGGTAGCGAGTCGGGACGCCCTCGGATTCCCCCATAAGCCTAGCTTCCCTCCGTCCCGGAGGCCGCGAGCGTCTTGCCGGCCAGCCCCGCCAGCAGGTCCACGGGCAGGGGGAACACGATGGTGGTGTTCTTCTCGACTCCGATTTCGGTCAGCGTTTGCAGGTAGCGCAGCGTAATGGTGACGGGCTCCCTAGCGATCAGCGCCGCGGCCTGCGAGAGCTTCTCGGCCGCCTGGAACTCGGCATCGGCGGCAATGATCTTGGCCCGGCGTTCGCGCTCCGCTTCCGCCTGCTTGGCGATCGCCCGCTGCATGTCCTGGGGCAGATCGACCTGTTTCACCTGGACCTGGGTCACCTTGACGCCCCAAGGCTCGGTGTGTTCGTCGAGGATGCCGGCCAGGCGGGCGTTGAGCTTCTCGCGCTGCGCCAGCAGGTCATCGAGCTCCACCTCGCCCAGCACCGAGCGCAGGCCGGTCTGCGCCGCCTGCTCGACGGCGTAGCGGTAGTTCTCGACCTCCACGATGGCCTGCGTGGCGTTCATCACGCGGAAGTAAACGACGGCGCTGACCTTCAGCGACACGTTGTCGCGGGTGATAATGTCCTGCGGGGGGATGTCCCAGGTGATGGTGCGCAGCGACACTTTGACGATCTTATCGATCGGCCAGAGGATCAGGATCACGCCGGGACCCTTGTCTTTTGCCAACACCCGGCCCAGGCGGAACACAACCGCGCGTTCGTATTCGCGCAGGATGTTCAGGCACTTGATGATCCAGATCAGGATTATGAACGCCACAACGAGCGCGAACGTGTTCGAGTCCATACGATCCCCCTTTTGGCGATTTGCTCAAAAAGTCGGAGCGCGCAACGCTCCACGGCTCAAGCGGGAATCCTCAATTGGCAATCGTCAATTCCCGCTCCTTCTGCTCCGGTTCGACAATCAGCTTCAGTCCTTCCATGCCGCGCACGCGCACGCGCGTCCCGGCCGGGATGGATTGCGCAGCCTGGGCCTCCCAGATTTCACCGCGAATGAAAACCTTGCCGTCGGGCGCCAGGTCGGTGCGCGCGACGCCCACGGTGTCGATCAGACCCTGCTCGCCAGTGACCGCTTTCCGGCGGCTGGTGATGAGCGCCAGGCGCAGCAGAATCGCGCTGATCACAGCCACCGGCAGGGTGACGCTCAGCGCGGTGGACAGGTGGATCTGCGCACCCGGAAGCGGCGACTGCACCAGAATCATGGCGCCGACCACCATGCTGATGATACCGCCAGCTGTCAAGACACCGTGGGAGTTCGCCTTGACGTCGAGCCCAAAAAGGACCAGGGCAAGCGCGATGAGCACAACGCCGGTGTAGTTGATGGGCAGCATGTGGAAGGCGTAGAGCGCCAGCACAATGGCCACGGCGCCGGTGACGCCCGGCAGGATCATGCCGGGATGAGTGAATTCCACGTAGAGACAAAGGACACCGAGGGCTCCGAGGATGAAGGCGATGTTGGGATCGGCGATACGGGCCAGGAACCGCTCGCGACTGGTCATGGAAAACGGCACGATCCCGGGGTCGGTAAGATGCAGCACGGTCGTGCCGCCGTCAAAGCGGGAGACGCTCCGTCCATCCAGAGACTTCAGCAGCTCTTGCGGGGAATTGGCGACGAGGTCGATGAGATGATCGTTCAGCGCCTCGGTATCGGTGAACGATTTGCTCTGGCGCACGCCCTGCTCGGCAAGCGGCGCGTTCCGGCCGCGCTTCCCCGCGAGTGACCGAATATAGGCGGCGGCGTCGTTCTCGATTTTGGTTTCCATGGTCTTGCCGACGTTGGCGTCGCCCATGAGCACGGGATGCGCCGCGCCCGTATTGGTTCCCGGGGCCATGGCGGCGACGTCGGCTGACAGAAGAACGAAGAATCCCGCCGAGGCAGCCCGGCTCCCGCTCGGCGCCACGTAAGCGATCACCGGAGCACGGGAGCTGATGATGGCGCGAATGATGTCCCGCATCGAGGTATCCAGGCCTCCGGGGGTGCTCAACTCCAGCAGGACCGCCGCCGCTCCCTGCTCGTTGGCGGCGCGGATTCCGTTCTCGATGTACTCAGCGGTTACGGGCTCGATGATGTCATCGAGGCTGATCTCCACCACCTGGTTGCGAGCACCCGGGGGAGGGGAATTGGAGCCCAGCAGGAATGCCGCTCCGGCAAACAAAGACGCGCCGCTGGCCAGCGCGATAACCGAACGCGTGAGCCGCGCGGCCCGGGAATCGCCCGGGCCAGCGCGAGCCTTTCCTCGAAAGGTGGTCATGGCTGCGCGTTCCGGCGCTGAATATCGTTTAAGAGGCGCTTGGCGGCATCGTCATTGGGGCTCATGGATAATGCCACCCGGTCCTGGGCCAACGCCAGAGAAGTCTGGTTCATCGAGAGATACGCCTGCGCCAGCCACAAGTGCGTCACCGCGTTGTCGTCAAAGAGAAGCGCCGTCTTGAACTGATCCGCTGCCTGTTGATGGCGCCCTTCAGCTTCGAAGACCTGTCCGAGGACGAGGTAGACTTCGCTGTTCTCGGGCAGCAGCGTGCTCGCTTCCTGAAGCTCACGCTCGGCCTCGGCGAACCGGCCCTCCGCCAGAAACTGCTTCCCTTGGCTGAGATGCGCCTGGCCGTGCTCAGCCGGATTCTCCTGCGAGAGCCGCGCCTCCACGGCATTGTGCAGCATCACCGTCAGGAGCCCAAACGCGCGTCCGTCATAGTGCTTCTTCAGACGCAACTCCGGCGCAAAGTCCTGGCTGGGATCTTCGCTGCTTCCGTGCGCGCTGAGCCATGCGGCCTGGCGCCGTTCACCCTGCGAATCCCGCAGCTTGTGTAGAACGATGGCAAGCAGCGCGTGCGCCTCCGGATCGTTGTCCTGCTGAGCCAAATCCGCGTTGAGGTACCTGGCCGCCTCGCCGTACCTCTTCAGCTGCCACAGGCAAACCGCGAGGTTGAAGTTGAAGTCCGGGTCAAGCGGGTCGTCCCTGGAGGCGCTGGCAAAATCCGTGAGGGCACTCTGATAGTCGCCGCGGCGGGCCAGGACGACGCCGAGATCGTTCGTAGCCTCGCTCAACGGTATTTGCTTCTGAAGCGCGGCGAACGATGCCTGCGCTCTGGCATCATCGCCTATGAAGTAATCGTCAACACCCAGAAGGAAGAGCGATTCGAGATATCCGGAATCGGAGGGGACCAGCTTCCGAAGCCAGGTGGCAGATTCCGGGTATGCCTTTTTCTGGAAGTAGTACCTGCCCAACTCAAAGGCCGCCCGGTGGTCGGCGGGATCGATACGGTCCGCCTCCTTCAGAAAATGGAGGCGAGTCTCATCGTCGGTGGCCAGGATGCCTCGAGTGTAGTTCTCAAATGCGTCGAGCCGCACGGGCGGAAAGATCCTGGCGAAGGCCTCCTCGTCGCCGGCAGTAAACTGCGGATCGTACAGGGCGAGCAGCCGCCAGGCTAGGCGAGCCTGAACGTCGAGGAGATCGGACAGCGCACCGCTCGCATCGATAGGAGGGCTCAGTTTCAAGGGATGCGCTTGCAGGAGCTGACAGGAGGCGGTCAACTGGCTACCCGCGACACTGAACTTGCCCACGACTGTCCAGTCAACGCCCAGCGTCTCGGTCACCTTGTAGGCGCTGGCCAGGGTGATGGGTGTGCCGGCCGGAATGCCGAGCTGCTCGTAAGCCGCATTGCGCTCTTCGCGGTCGAGAACGTAGCGTCCGGTGCCGGCGAGATCCACGGAGAGTACCTGCGCGAAGGCCTCGGAAATCCAGCCCAGGTCGGCGTTGGGACTCTCGTTCTCGAAGGGTAAGACCAGGATGGTACGCGTCTGACCGGGGACAGCCGCCCGCAATGTCGAGGCGAAGGCCAAGGCCAGTATCAGTCCCAGAAGCTTCTTCACGGCAACATTATAGCAGCCGAGGCGCGGCCCGCGAACACTCCAGTAGAGAGTGGGGTGTTGTGGCTGCCGTCCGCGGTTTGATGAAGGGAGCGCCCCGGCGGCGAAATCAGGGCACCAGCGCCCCGTGGTTAATCCTCGAGGAAACGATTGAAGAGCTGAATGCCGAAATATCGGCGGCGAACAGGGGACTCTCCAGCCGGCCGTGTGATAACCGATCAGCTTCTTGCCGGAGCCAATCCGAGGTTTTCCCGGTACTCTGCTGATTCCAAATGACGTTCCAGCTTCGATCGTGGGGACGCTTTTGCTCCGCTCTGCCTGGCGCACCACCCAATGAGCGGAGGCCGAGGACGACACGCTGTAACGGTTACACGACAAACCGCATTTTCCAGACGGATCAACTATCTTTTTGCTGAAAACCGGCCCTTTCTCGAGGGTAAGCTGCTGAAAAGAAGCGAGATAAGCAGGTTGGGTTTGGCAGCGGCGATTTTTGAGATAAACCGCTGAAACAAATAGATTTAAGTGCGTTGGGTTTGGGTGGCTTAGGCGTTTGAGGCGAAAACTGCTCGCTGGGCTGCTTGAAAGACCAAGTTGACAGCGCGTCCCGACGATTGTCAGGCTCGATAGCATCTTATCATTTACTATATTGTACACCCAACCGGCTTGATGTCAAGCGCTTTTTTAGAGCGTCGCCTGCTCTCCACGATGGGCGACCGAAAGCAAGACCGCGCCGTTGTGAAATCTCAGAAATCGGTGGCGGGGTTAAGCGTCTGCAGTGGAAATGCTGCCGGGACCGCGGTCAGGGTACGCGGCGCCGGCTGAGGTCCGGCATCAGCGGCCGAGAACGCGTGGAAGCCCTTCGCGAAGGCCGGAGATCCCGCGCCGAGGGCGTATTCGTCTTTCGGGTACGCGGCGCTGGTGAGGCCCGGATCCTGGTTCACGGAGTGAACGTCCTCTCCAAAATCGGAGGCCCACTGCGAAAGGCTGTACTGGCCGGCCGTGAGATCACGCGTGCCTTCGACCGTGGTGATGAACGCAGCAGAACGGCCGGTTGTGTTCCAATACACATTGGAATCCAGGTCGAATGCGCCGGTGCAGTTACCCTCGCAGACCCAGTCTCCCGGAGTCCGCTGAATAGGTGCGATGTCGTAAAGGAAGATATTGTGGGTTGCGGTGAAGTTGCCGCCTGGAGAGTTCGGGCCTCGATGGATCATGCCCCGCCGCGCATACGCAAAAATGTTGTTGTCGATTGTGTTGTCCAGGGCATAGGAGTTGACGAACAGGGCCGAGTCTGACACGCGATAGACGAGGTTGTTTTGCACGGTGATGTTCTCGGAGTGCGTGTCGAGATAGATGCCATTGCCGCCGTAGCCCGCAGGATCATTGGTTACGTCATGGCAGACGTTGTTCGTAATCAAGTTGCCGGTATTGTTGGAGCTGGCGGCGTGCACACAGCCCATGTCGCTGGTGACGCCCTGGCCAAGATCATGGAGAAGGTTGTACTCGATCACGTTGTCATGGGTGAGGGTTGTGGTGCCGCCCGGCGTCTGCCCGAGTTCGACCGCCCCATTATAGAAATCGTGGATATCGTTGTGGCTGATCACGTTGTTATGTGAGCTGCCGATCCAGATGCCGGTGCCTTCGCCGCCCGGCAGGAAACGCCCACCGCCGTAGATGACGTTGTTGCTCAGGGTGTTCGACTGCGCCACATTGTCCTCGGTTTCCCTGGATCCGGGCATCAGACCGAGCCGCACGCCTCCGGCTCCGAGGTCGTATAGCCGGCTTTCGCTGACGGTGTTGCCCCTTCCGGCGACAGCCGTTCTGATGAACTCCACTCCCCAACCCTGCGTATGCGCGATGGTGACGCCGCTCAGAGTCACGTCGCTCGATTCATTGAAGCTGAGCGCAGCCGGGGTTGTGGTTTCGCCCGAACTGCCAGGGTGACCCTGCGTCGGGACGACGTAGTTATCGTGGCTAAACGCCAGGTTGCGGAACGTCACGTACTGTAGTTCGTGGGCTACCAGGATCTGAGGCTGCTGGGGAGCAATTACGATGGCGCTGTTTGGATTCTCGCCCGGCGTTGCCGCGCGATACGCAAGCGTCCACGGCGTGGTGCCGCGATTGAGATACCATTGACCGGGCCTGCTGAAGCTCTCTTTCGAATTTTGAACGAGGTAACGGTGCCCGGAAAGGAACCCGAAATACTCGCCGGTTTGCATCATTCCGGTGATATAGGCAATGTTTCTGCTGGTGTCGACCGACTGCAAGCGCATGCGGCTGACGGTCCAGTCTTCAAAGTTGACGATTTCCACGTCGTGGATGTTGGAATAGGTGGACCGCAGATCGCCCCTCACAAAAGAGAAGCGATCGCCGCAGCGGTACCCGTTTCCGTATCGTTCGGTGCAGTTCGCGGCCGGAGCCGACAATACCACCGGATTGAGGTGCAGATAGCTGCTGGACGTGCCTGGACGATAGCGCCGGACTCCATTCACATACAGAGCCTCGAAATTCTGAAAAGATGCCGGGAGTCGCAGCGTCCACAGCCCGCCGCCCGCGCTCGTCCAGCCCGTCAGACGCTGGCCGCCGCTGATCAACGGCTCGGGGTCGCCGGGGAATCCCTCCCAGGTAATCGGCTGGGCTTCGCTGCCTGAGTCGCTGCGGGTGAAGGTAAGGGGTGCGGTCAAATAATACGTTCCGCCCCGAATCTCGACGGTGATGGGCCCTTCCACATGCCCGATGACCGCCTCAACGGCCTGTTGAGCGCGCTCGAGCGTCCGGAATGGTCCGTCGGTATGGGCCGGATTGGGCGCGGAAAGCGTTCCGCTAAAGCCATCGTTGCCGTCGGTGGCCACAAAATAGGCTGAAGATAGTCCCTGCCCGGCGTTCGAAGCGGCCAGACCCGCGCTAGCCAACAGGCAGCTCGCCAGCAGAATCCTTGTCAATTGCTGCGTCATGAAGCTCTCCTTGCGCGATGTGCCGCGGCAGTGTGTGCTTGCATTTGCGGAGGTCAGGCAGGGCAGTTCAGAGGCTGCCCGCCGCCATAGAGGACTATCGGCTGGGCTCCAGAAAACTCCATCCCGCTCCGCACGGTCAGACTACACCGTGTGGAAGCCCGACTCGCCCGCCCGACGACTAGCTGGCACTCACGTTCGCTGCCGCCGTGCTGAACAGCGCTTTGACCGCGTTTGCGAACGTACTCATGGACGCGATAGCCGCGAGCGATACAAGAACAAGCATCAGGCCGTATTCGGTCAGGTCCTGGCCGTCTTCTTCCTGCCACAATCTGTCAATCAGCGTATTCATTCCAGACTTGCGAGCTATGAATGTGCGGCCGCCAGCACTCTCCAGCCCCAGGAGAGCAATCAGGGTGCCACGGAGACGAGGGCCGTCAAGGGCCGGATCGACTCAAGGGCAATGACTTAGGCGCGATTGGCCGACGGGCACGTCACCTTTTTGTGACGTGTGGGGCGGCGGGGAAATGCACCTTAAGTGACGGCGGGCTCCGCACCGGGAATGCTCCGAAAGGGCCTAGAAATAGTAGCTATTACTGAATTGTGTCAGGGGTGGCGCCGCTGCCGCGAACCGCGGATCGTCTCGCAAACAGTCGCCGCAGTATCATCTCAGCGGCCTGTCGCTTTACCGGCCCGGCCGGGGAGAGAGCCGCGCAACTTCCGGCAAGCGGACAAGCTGCGAAGCCGGCACGAGTTCGATGTCGTCGCGCTCGAGTTCCGGCAGAAACTTCTGGAGCGCGGCCATGGTCGTGGGATGAGGATGTCCGATGGCCAGAGCCATTCCCTGCCGTTCAACCACCGAGCAAAAGGTCTGGAGTTGGGCCAGCGTGTAGTCTACGGTTTCGGTGTCGTCGAGGAAGACCGAGCGGTAGAAGGCTGGAATGCCGGCGCGGCGCGCGGCCTCAAGCGCCACGGTTGAGGGCGCGGTCCGGCTGTCGATGAAGTAAAGTCGCCGCGCCGACAGCTCTTTCATCACCGCCCCCATCAACAGCGAATCAGATGTCGCCCGCGATCCCATGTGATTGTTCACGCCCACGGCACCCGGCACGGACTCGAGGTCCGATTCGACGATTCTCGCCACCTCGGGGGCGCGCATGCCGACCAGGATCGCGCCCTGACCCGGACTCATCCTGTCGCCGAGGGGCTCCATGGGCAAATGCAGCATGACCTCGTGGCCCGCGCGTCTGGCGGCAGCGGAGGTTTCCTCGGATGCCGGCAGGTGCGGCAAGACCGAAAACGTGAGCGGATAAGGCAGCGCGAGAAGAGCGCGGGTCCGCTGCATATCTTGTCCGAGATCGTCAATGACGATGGCGGCGCGGTATAGCCGCGGCACTTCGCGGAGGTGCCACGCGCAGACGCGCTGGCGAGCCCGCAGAAGCTCGATCTCAAAATCGGGCGGAGTTCCGGAGCGCGATTCCGCTGGCTTGCGCACTTCAAGGTCGAGAGCGTCCTCGGCGGCCTTACGCTTGAGATCGTTCAGGATGACGGGCACAACGGGAGCGAGTGCGAGCACTTCGCCAGAGGCTGCGGCAGCGGATGGGGCTCGCTCGCCTCCCCGCATTTCGGGGCGCGCCGGCCGCTTTAACCACGCCGACTGGCCTCCTGAGCCCGTCACGATGTGGTTGTAGCGTCCGACGAGCCGGCCGAGTTCGGCTGCATTTTCGGGCGCGCGCGCAGGGGCTTTGGAAAGTGCGGCTTTCGGCGGGTGCTTTCGGGCGTGCTGCCGGCGTGCGTGCCAGTACACTCCCGCCAGGAGAACTACAACCGGAACGAGGATCCAAAGCGGGCGCCACGAGCGCTTTCGGCGGCGCGCGCGGCGCGATCTGGTTCGGCGCTTGCGGGCGGGCACTGGGCTCAGGCGGCCTTAGCGGGCGCGACCTTCTGCTTCAGGACATCGATGGCTTTCTGCAACTGGGGGTCGTCCTGGGTGCCGTACTGGTCCGGCTGCACCTCTTCGGCGATGCCGGCCTGATCGGGCGGCGGGAAGGGCACGTCAGGCTTGACGCCGTTGTCCTGAATGGCCTTGCCGTCAGGACCGTAATACTTGGCGACCGCCAGCAGCAGGCCGGAGCCGTCGCCGACGGGCACGAGCTTCTCCACCACTCCCACGCCGAAGCTCTGGCCGCCCACGACGTCGCCGCGCTTGTCGTTGAGAATCGCATCGGCCACGATCTCCGGCGGTCCGGCCGTGGAGCGGTTGATCAGCACGGCGAGCGGCAGGGTGGAGACGCCGCCGTGGGGTTCCGCCGTCAGGTCCTGGCGCGGGCTGCGTTGACCAGAGGTGTAGGCTATAAGGCCGTGATCGATGAAGAGGCTCGCGGTGGAGACGGCCTCGCTGACTTCTCCGCCGGCGCAATTGCGAAGGTCGAGGATCACGTTTTTGGCGCCCTGCGCGGTCAGACTCTTCAGCTTGTTCCCGACTTCCGCGGCGGTTCCGGCGTCGAAGCGCGCCACGCGCAGATAGGCGGTATCGTCAGGAAGCATTTTGGCGACCACGGGGACGTGGGCGATGGCCTCGCGATTGAGCACGATCTTCTGCGGCTCCCCGCGCGCTTCCCGCACCACCCAGAGAATCACGGTGCTTCCGGGATCGCCCGCCAGCATCCGATCGATCTGCACCACGGAGAGCTCCCGCGTGGAAGTATCCCCGATGCGATCGATCAGGTCGGCCGCCTTGATTCCCGCCTTGTCAGCCGGGCTGCCGGGCAATACCGACACCACCGGCGCGTAGCCGTAACGCTTGGAAACGTAAAGGCCGACGCTTGCCGGGCCGGGGCTGGGGTGCGCGAGGTAATCCTTCAATTCCTGCGGCGTGAAGTAGGTGCTGAAGGGATCCAGCGCCTCCAGCATTCCGCGAATGGCGCCGTCGGTCACCTTGTGGAGGTCGGGCTCGGTCACGTACTGGCTGCTGACCCGCGACAATACTTCCTGGTAGACACCCAGGTCGCGATAGGTCTGGTCGCTGGCTTTGGTGCTCGAGCCGGTGTCGCCGCGGCTCAGCACTCCTCCCACGACGATATACGAAACCAAGGCTGCTGATACGGTGACCAGCACCAGGCGGATGCGATTATTCATGCGCGTTCATGCTCCCTTTACTCCGCCTCGCGGCGGCGCTTCTCATGTTGATGAGTATACCATGCCAAAGGGTGCCCCGGTCCCGGCCATGGTCGCGGCGTCATTGGGCGTGGGAAATCGGCGGGCCGACGCCAGCACCGGTTGCCAAGCCTGACTCCGCCATGCTAATGTCGGCCCGCTGACAATGAACAATCTCGCTATTGAAACGCAAAACCTCACCCGCAGCTTCGGTGAGCTCCAGGCCGTTCGGGGGGTGAATCTCCGGGTTGAGCCGGGCCAGTTTTTCGGGTTCCTCGGACCGAACGGCGCCGGGAAATCAACCACCATCAAGATGCTGACCGGGCTGCTTGAGCCTACCGCCGGCCGCATCCGCATTTTGGGCATCGACCTCGCCGGCGAACCGATCGCCGTCAAGAGCCAGATCGGCGTGGTCCCCGAAGGCCTGGCGCTCTTCGACCGGCTGACCGGACCTGAATATCTGAACTTCACCGGACGCATGTACGGCCTCGATCGCGCCACCGCCGCGGAGCGCGCCCAAGAATTGCTGGATTTCATGAGCCTGGCAGACCGCCCCAAAACCCTGATCGTGGACTACTCGCACGGCATGAAGAAGAAGCTGGCCATGGCCGCGGCGGTGATCCACGGGCCCAAAGTGCTTTTCCTCGATGAGCCTTTCGAGGGTGTGGACGCGATTGCCGCCGGCGCGCTGAAAGCCATGTTGAATCGCATGATCCAGCGCGGCGCCACGATTTTCCTTACCTCGCACGTGCTCGAGATCGTGGAACGGCTGTGCAGTCACGTGGCCATCATTTCCCGCGGCGAGTTGGTGGCGCAGGGCTCGATCGACGAGCTGCGCTCCGGCGTCGAGGCCCGTCACGATGCCGGCCAGAAGGCGAGCCTCGAACAAATCTTCCTCGACATCGTGGGCGGCGAACGCAGCGCCGCTCCGGAACTCTCGTGGCTGGAATGACCGCATGAGGCTTCCCGCGGAGAATCAGGAGCAGCTCCGGCTGATCGCGTGGTTGCGCTGGCGCCTGTTCGTGAACGGGCTGCGCACGCGTCGCGGCAAGGCCGATCTGGCGTCGAAGATCATCCTGGGCGTGGTCATCGGCGCTATGGCGCTGGGCATCGGACCGCTCCTGGGCGTGGGCAGTTGGTACGCCATCCACAATGCCCAGCCCTACGTGCTGCCGGCGGAACTGTGGGCTATCCTTGTCGTCTGGCTGATGCTGCCCATCTTCGTCTCCGGATTCGGCGCGGAGTCCGATCCCGGGTCGCTGCTTCGATTTCCGCTGCACTATTCCGCCTTCGTTCTCCTGGCTCTGGGGCACGGCGCCTTTGATCCCGTTGCCATCGCGGCCGTGTACTGGCTGCTTGCGATGCTCATCGGAATCGCCGTTGCCTCTCTGGGCGCGGCGCTGTGGGCGATTCCCGCCCTGGCGGCCTTCGCGCTCTTCAACCTGCTCCTCAATCGCGTGATTTTTGCCTGGCTGAGTTACTGGCTTGCAAAGCGCCGGACGCGCGAGATCCTGGGGTTGATCTTTCTGCTTCTCATTTTCAGCGTTCAGCTCGTCGGGCCGTTAAGCCAACGCTACGGCAAGACCGCGATGCCCGTTTTGGTCCGCTTCGTCACCATCGGACGATTCCTCCCGCCCGGCCTGGGGGCTTCGATCATCATGACCGGGCACGCCGGTGGAATCGCCCAGGCTGCGGGGGCTCTTGGGGGCCTCGCCGCCTTCGCCGCTGTGTTGTCCCGGGTGCTCTCCATCCGATTACGCGCGGAGTATCGCGGCGAAAATGTAAGCGAGGCCCGGGTCGAGAAGGCTGCGGCGCCCACCGCAGTCCGTGCCGGATTCAGCCTTGCCGGGTTTTCACCCACCGTGGCGGCGCTATTCGAGAAAGACTTGAAGTATCTGCTCAGAAATACCATGATGTTCTTCAGTTTGGCCGTTCCGTTCGTGCTCGTAATCGTCATGAGCCTCAACCGGGGGGCGGCGCAGGGCACACCCACCTTTATGCGTTCCGGGTCCAGCGTGTTCCCTCTGAGCGTGGGATACGTGATCCTGGTACTGATCGGATTCGCTTACAACGTCTTCGGTTACGACGGCAGCGGCATGAGCGTTCTTTTCGCCGCGCCCGTCAACTTCCGCGATGTGCTGCTGGCGAAGAACGTGCTTTACGCTCTGTTGGTGGCGGCAGAGGTGAGCCTGATCGGCGCGCTCGACTGGGTGGTGGTGGGCCCGGTACACGGGGCGATCCTGCTGCTCACGGTGCTCGGCGTGGTTGGTGCCATCCTGGTGAACCTGGCCATCGGCGACCTCATATCTCTCTATTTCCCGCGCAAGCTGAACTTCGGCCAGATGCGAAGGCAGCAGACCTCGGGAGTGTCCATCCTGGTGAGCCTCGGAACGCAGGTTGTGCTCGCAGCGCTGGCGTTCGGTCTTTACCTGATCTCGCGCTTGACCGGCAATCTCTCCTGGTCCGTGTTCGGATTCCTGGCGCTCGACCTCGCTGGCTTTGTGCTTTACCGGCAGGTCCTCGCCTCGGTCGACGACATCGCGCGCAAGCGGCGCGACGCGCTGGTCACCGAATTGTGCCGGTAAGCACTAGGTCCGGACGCGCAACAGGGCGTACAATCCTCCCACAGCGAACAGCACGTCCGGGGACCAGGCGGCGACGGCGGGCGGAAGTTGCCCGAGGTTCCCCATGGCTTCGAAAAGGCTCGATACCGACCAGTAGACGATAGCGATCCCGATGCTGAGGGCAATGCCCGTCAGGGCGCCTTTGCGTCCGGCGGTGAAGGAGAACGGAATCCCGATCAGGCCTACGACGAAGGCGACGAGAGGGTAGGAAAATTTCCGGTCCAGTTGCACCGACAGCGGCACCACGTCAAACCCGCTCTGCCGAAGTTCGCGGATGTAGCCGCGGAGCTCACCGGCGCTCATTTGCTCCGAGGTCTTCACCTCTTTCTTGAAGTATTCGGGTGGCTCGTCGAGTTCTTTGAAAGTGGCGACGGAAAAAGTACGGAAGGCTGTCACCCTGTCGCCGTCCAGGTCGCGCACCCAGCCGTCCTCGAGAACCCAGCCGGGAATGTGAGGCTCCCAGAACGCGCGCTGCGCGTAAATGCGGCGCCTCATGGTGAAGGTCGCGGGATCGAACTCGAATGCTGAGAGGTTGGCAAACACATTGTGATCGGGGTCGAAGAAACGGTAATTGTATACGCGGTCGGAGTGGCCGAAAATCCACTGCACGTCCGGGCGGAAGTAAGTCTGCGCCGGGCGGCCCTTGATCTCATTCCGATAGGCGCTCTGCATCTGGTTTGTTTCGGGCAGGTACTGATCGCCCAGAGCAAACATGCCCGCGCTGAGCAGCGCTCCCAGCGCCAGCACCGGCAGGGAAATGCGGTAAAGGCTCACCCCGATGGCCTTGATCGCGGTGATCTGGCTGCTCTTGGTGAGCAGGCTGAAATTCACCAGAGTCGCCATAAGTACGCTCAACGGCAGCATCAGATAGACGACGTACGGGAACAGATAGCGGTAGTAGTCGAAGACGAGGCCGGGCCGGGCGTGGTTCTTTACGATGTCGCCCAGGAGCTGGAAAAAGTCAAAGACAATGTAGATTCCGGCGAAGGTCAGCAGGAGCAGGACAAGATAGAACAGCCAGCTGCGCATCACGTAGACGTCGAGGATCTGGAATATGCGGCTGCCCGGCGGACGCACCGGCGCCGCCGCCACCAGCGTCAGAGGCCCGCCGGACTTGTGGCGCCAGCGGTGCAGCGAGCGCCCGACGTCCACGAGCCAATCCTGCAGGCGTTGAAGCCCCAGGCGGGCGCGACGCAAGTGCGCGAGCATCAGGATGCCCGTCACTGCGAACACCACATTTGCGACCCACAGGCCGACGATGGGCGGTACCCGTCCTTGCCTGGCAAGGCTCTGGCCGGATGCCATCAGGATGTAGTAGATGAAGGCCAACAGGATAGTCACCATCACGCCCACGGCTTTGCCGCCCTTGCGGGTGAAAACTCCCAAGGGAACGCCGACCAGCGCCAGTACCAATGACGCCATGGGCAATGCCAGGCGATTCTGGAACTCGACCTGGGCGGCCCGCCGCTCCTGAACGTCAGACGAATGGCGCGCGGTCCAGATCAGAAGCGGCAACGATTGCATGGCCGGCGAGAGCCGCCGCGTGACAGACTCGGCGTTTGCCGGCGGGAGAGGAATGTCAGTTTCGGTAAACGACGCCACCGAATAGCGCGACGGATTTTGCCCGTCCACCTGATGGGTAGCGCCGTGCTCGAGGTGAAGAACCAGACTGCCGCTGCGCGCATCGTTGACAAGGGTGCCGCTTTCCGCTAACGTCACCTTCGGCGAGCCGGGTCTGCTGGTATCGGCGATGAACACGTGATGCCAGCGGTCGCGCGTGACATCCTGAACGTACATCAGCAGCCTGGGAAACTGCTCGATGAAGACGCGGGGCTGAATCTCATACGCCGCCTGGCTGTTGCGGACCTCAGCTTCCCGGCGGATTAGTTCCAGATTGGACCGAGGCGCAAGATACAGGCTCATGGCGGAGGCCAGGAGCCAACCCGCGCAGGCGTAAGTGATCGCCGGACGAGCAAAACTCGAGGTACCAATTCCGACCGCGCGCGCGGCGATGACCTCGCCGTCGGCGGCGAGGCGGCTCAGGCCGAGCAGGATTCCAACCAGTATCGCCATCGGGATCGTCAGAACCAGAATGGCCGGCACCGGCGCCAAAAAGAGAACCGTCACGGTGGTGATCGGCAGATTCCTCCTCGCCACCACTTCCAGCAGACGGCTGATGTGCGGGATGTAAATGACAAACGTGAAGACCAGCAGGCCGATTAGCGAGTGAGAGACGATTTCTTTGAGAACGTAGCGGGCTAGAATCCGCATTGATGGCGACCAGGACACGAACTGCCCGGACGTCCAACTGCCCCGGGCCGCCGGTCCTCCAAGTCCACCATGCTAGCACACGCCGTTTATGGCGCGAGAAGGACCCCGTCCTAGTTCATGTCTACCACCTATTTGATGCTGCTTTGGCATCAACACCAACCCTTCTACAAGGATCTGGTTGAAGAACGCTACACCATGCCCTGGGTGCGGCTGCATGCGTTGAAAGACTACTTCGGAATGGCGGCCGAGCTCCGCGCGTTCCCGCAAGTTCACGTGACGATCAACCTGGTTCCTTCACTGATCACGCAACTGCAGGACTACGCGTCCGGCGCGGCTCACGAGGAGTCGTTCGACCTGGCGTTCAAGCCGGTGGTGGATATGACCGAGTCCGAGCGCGAAAGATTGCTGCACTACGCCTTTCAGCTGAATCACGAGAATCTGCTCTACCGCTACCCACGTTTCCGCGAGCTTTACGAAAAGGCCAAACCATGGGAATTGGGCTCGCGCCTAGCGGGCGCCTTTTCGGACGGCGAACTGCGCGACTTGCAGGTGCTGTCGCAGTTGGCCTGGTTTGACGAGCTTTGGCTCGAATCGGACGCCGAGATCCGGCGCCTGGTGGCGAAAGGGCGCGGCTTTTCCCAGGACGACAAGGCCCTTGTGCGCAGGAAAGAGCTGCAGCTTATTCATGCAGTACTTGAAGAACATCGCGTGGCCCAGGATGAGGGCCGCGTCGAGATTTCCACTTCGCCATTTTATCACCCTATTCTCCCGCTGCTCTGTGACAACGCTGTCGCGCTCCAGTCGCACCCGGCAGTCCCGCTGCCTTATCAGCGCTTCCGTCATCCTGAGGATGCTGTCGCGCAGCTGCGTGCCGCCCGCGAGCTTTATCGCCAGGTGTTCGGTCGCGAGCCTCGAGGATTCTGGCCGAGCGAGGGCAGTCTGTCGGAGGAAGTGCTCCGGCTGGCGGTACAGGAGGGCTTCCAGTGGACGGCGAGTGACGAGGGCGTATTAAGCCGGTCAATCGGCGTAAGTCTTCGGAGACGCGGCGATGGCACCATGGAGGGAGGCAACGAGCTCTATCGGCCGCACATCCTGGAAACGGAATCGGGGCCGATCGGTCTTTTCTTTCGTGACCATGAGATCTCCGACCTGATCGGCTTCGTGTACTCCTCAGCCGATCCGATCAAGGCCGCCGGCGCGCTGCTTGATCGAATTCGCCAGGCAGGGCGCAGCACGGGATCGCATCCGGCCGTGGTGTCCATAATTCTCGACGGCGAGAACTGCTGGGAATACTACCGCCAGAATGGGCGCCCGTTCCTGCGCGCGTTCTATCGCCTGGTGGCCTCTGATCCCGAAATTCGAGCCGTTACCGCGAGCGAAGCGCTGCAGGTTGCGGAGCACGGGCGGATCTCGCACTTGGTGCCGGGTTCCTGGATCAATGCCAATTTCGACGTTTGGATCGGCGCCGAGGAGGACAACCGGGCCTGGGACCTTCTCTCGGACGCGCGCGAGTTCTTTGCCGCCAACGCCTCGCGTCCCGGCCTGGATCCCGAGAAAGTGCGCCTGGCGCAGGAAGAGCTTTACGTTGCTGAGGGCAGCGACTGGAACTGGTGGTACGGCCCGGAGCATTCCACTGAAAACGACGAGGAGTTTGACCGGCTTTATCGAAAGCACCTTAGCAACATCTACGGCCTGCTCGGTGCTTCACCACCCGATGAATTGGCGGTGCCGCTGAAGCGCCCTCACGGCCAGCCTCTGAACGTTGCACCGGCGGGGGAAGTCGAACCGGTGATCGACGGTGTGGTTTCGAACTACTTCGAGTGGCTGGGCGCCGGTGTCTACCGGCCCGCCGTCCGGTCGGACGCCATGCACGGGCCTCCGTCGGCGCTGGATATGGTGTACTACGGCTATGGCCAGACAGCATTCTATCTCCGGCTCGACCTCAATCGCGAGGCCGCACTGGCTCATCCCGATTTTGAAATCCGCATAACCGTGGAAGGGAAGCGGGCGGTGCATGTGGCCGCCCACACAGCGGCGGGCAAGCTGCTGTCGAGTGAGAATTGGGTGGAGGCTCCGGCGAGTAAGGGGAAAGATGCGGGCGCCGGCGTTGCCCTGGCGCTGGACCGCGTGTTTGAACTGCGCGTCGATTTCGAGGCGCTGGAGGTCGAGTCGGGCGGTCAGCTCAGCTTTCAAGTCTCAGTCTGGTCAGGCGCAGTCCCACTTCAAGTAGTCCCTCAGGATGGCTGGCTAACCGTCACCGCAGTCGAGCAGGAAATCGGCTGGTGACGCTGCGCTGCCGGTTTCGATTCGGCGCCGATTTTTTCCGGCGTCATGTCCATCCCGGGATTGCCACCGCAACAGGCTGCGCGCCCACGGGGATGGCAGTGATCAGGGGTAGCGGCGTTCCCGGAACCTTCGGCCGCGGATTCAGGGGACTGGTGCCGAGGAGCGCAAGCGAAGAGCCGACGGTCACCGCGATGTAGCGCTCGTCGGGCGTCAAGGCGATCGCGGAAGGATCGGGTCCGACGTATGTTGCACCCAGTGACGTTCGATTCTGCAAGTCGATGCCTTGTACGAAGCCACCTTCCGCTCCGCCGTTGAGGATGTAGAGTTTTGTCGAGTCAGCCGTTGCCACACCGGCGACGGGAAGTTTTCCGGTCGAGATCGGGCGCTCCTCCTCCACGTCATCGTGGAACGTGTCGAGGATCGTCAGCGTGGCGGAATCCCTGCTGAATACGAAGAGTTCGCCGCCGTCGGGCTTCAGCACCAATCCGACGGGTTCCGACGCCAGTTCCAGGTGAGAGAGCACCTGACGCGACGCGATCTCGACGGTTGATATCTTCGGCTCGCCAGTGTCGGCCACAAACAGCTTGCTGCCGTCCGGCAGAACGGCCATAGGCCCCGGCTGCTTGCCGACCTGAACTTCGCCCAGTACTTTAGCTGTCGGCGCGTCGACAAACACCAATCGGTTGCCCTTGCGGTCCGCCGCCACCAGGCTCTTGCCATCGGGCGTGAAGATCAAACCTGCTAGGTCTCCACCCACCCTAACGCGAGCTGCGATGTGGCGGCTGGCGCAGTCGATGATCGCGACTTCGCCCGAGGCATTGGTGGCGGCCGCCCGGAGGCCGTCGCGCGACAAGACGAGATTGGCTGCGCCGGTGCCGATTGGGAGCGTCGCTGTGACCTGCCGACCGGGATTGTCAATAATGCTCACGCTGCCTGATTCGCTCAGTACATAGAGCTCGTGGGTGCCCGGCCGGGCCGCTATTTGTGCGGGCCCGGCCGGCACCGGGATGGAGCGGACGAGGCGGAACGTGGCGAGGTTTACCTCCGCGACCGTGTTCGAATCCCGATTGGCCACAAACGCGAGGTAAGGCTTGGGCGGAGGAAGTTTCTTCGTGCAGGCGCCAGTGACGCTCAGCAGAGCCGCCAGGCAGGCGAGCAGGAATGCGGGCCGGCCCGGGTGTATGCGGTGCGGCCCCGGTAATGCATTGGGGGGCACGATTCAATGGCGCGCGGCCAATTCGGCCGGCGAGAAAGAAGTGGTGCGGCCAAGCACGGCCGCGATAGGAGTGATCTCCCTCATCAACTCCTCGAACTGGTCGGGATAGAGCGACTGATAACCATCTGAGCGCGCATGATCGGCGTCAGGATGCACCTCGACGATCAATCCGTCGGCGCCCACCGCTACCGCGGCGCGGGCGAGGGGGAGCACCTTGTCGCGCCGGCCGGTGCCGTGGCTCGGGTCCACGATGATCGGCAGGTGCGACGCGGCTTTGACCGCGGGAATCACTGACAAGTCCAGCGTGTTGCGCGTGTGATCCGCGAAAGTACGAACGCCGCGCTCGCACAGGATCACATTGTAATTGCCCTCGGCCAGGATGTACTCGGCTGCCATCAAGAACTCCTCGAGGGTCGCCGAGAGCCCACGCTTTAGCAGCACCGGCTTCTTCGAGCGTCCCACGCGCTTCAGCAGCGAAAAATTCTGCATGTTGCGCGCCCCCACCTGGAGTACGTCGGCATACTGCTCCACCAAGTCGCAGTTCTCGGGATCGATCGTCTCCGTAACGATCATCAGTCCGAACTCGCGCCGCACTTCTGCCAGCAGCTTAAGCCCCTCCTCCCCCATTCCTTGAAATGCATACGGAGAAGTGCGCGGCTTAAAAGCTCCGCCGCGCAGCAAGCGAGCCCCGGCGCGCTGAACACGCTCTGCGGCCGCAAAGATCTGGTCACGACCCTCGACCGCGCAAGGTCCGGCGATGATCGCGAGTTCGGACCCGCCGATGGTCACGCCGGCCTCTGGCGGACCGATGGCGATCAGGGAGTTTTCGCTCTTCAGCTCGCGGCTGACCAGCTTGTAGGGCTTGGAAACCGGTATGGCTTCTGCGACGCCGGGAAGGGACTCAAATTCCGCCGTCTCGAGCGGCCCGGAATTGCCCGTAATGCCGATGGCGGTGCGAAGCGCGCCCGGCATAGGGTGCGGCCGGAAGCCCATGGACTCGATCTTGCGACAGACTTGAGCGACGTCCTCTTCGGTCGCCCCCGGTTTCATCACGACTAGCATTGGAGTAAATCAACCTTAATCTACCAATCGTCGAACTTCAAGGGGACAGTTTTCCCGCCCGGCTCGGGACGGCAATCAGCACGACGGGCGCTTCGCCGTTCACATCGGGTTTTACAACGCACGCCAGCTATAATGGGTTCGACGTGAAGCTGACTGTATGAGCGAAGCCCAATCGAGTTATTCTGCCGCAGAATCCGTCATGCTGCGCGGATTCTGGTACTCACCGATGCGCAGCGAACAACTCGGCCGCGGCTGGTCTCGGGGCAGGGGTGTCCTGAAAACGGCCATGCTGCTGGGCACGCCCCTGGTGATCGGACGCGACCGCGGGGGCCGCGCTTTCGTCATGCGCGACAGTTGCCCGCATCGCGGCATGCCCCTGTCACTTGGCCATTTCGACGGTACGCAATTGGAGTGTCATTACCACGGGTGGCGGTTCGACGCCCAGACCGGTCATTGCCGCCTGATTCCTTCGCTGACTCCGGACTCCAAGCTGAACGTGGAGCGTATCCGCGCCGGGCACTTCGCCTGCGAGGAGCACGACGGCTACGTTTGGGTGTACGTTCCGTATCCGGGCACTCGCGGCGAGCCGGAGGAGCCGTGCCCACGTCTGCCGCTGTTCGGCGAAGACTACGCCATGGCTCATCTCTCGGCCGACCTGCCGCTGAGCATCGATCACGGCATCATCGGGCTGATGGACCCAGCGCACGGTCCCTTTGTGCATCAGGCGTGGTGGTGGCGGAGCGGGAAAAGTATTCACGAGAAGCAGAAGCATTTCGAGCCGATTCCGCTGGGTTTCCGTATGAGCGCTCACGCTCCGTCGTCGAACAGCGCCGCCTACAAACTGCTCGGTGTTTACGGCGAGCCGGTGGTGACCACCATCGACTTTCGCCTGCCCAACATCCGCCTGGAGCAGATCCGCTGTGGCAAGAAGTGGTTCTCGAGCCGCGCCATGGTGACTCCCGTCACGGCCAACACCTGTCGCATCGATTTCTGCGCTGCCTGGAACGTCTTCCGCCACGTCCCCTTTGTGACCTCCGTGTTCCGCCTCTTTGGTCGCATGTTCATCGGGCAGGACCAGCGGACCATGACCGAGCAGGCGCAGGGCCTGAAGCACCATCCGCCGCTGATGCTGATCGACGACGCCGACCGCCCCGCGAAGTGGTACTTCGCTCTGAAGCAGGCGTATCTGCGCAGCCGCGAAACGGGCGGGCCTGTGGAGCATCCGATGGATGGTCCCGTGACATTACGATGGCGAAGTTGAGGCATGGGAGCAGCTCGGCGCCGTCGAGGCCGCCACGCGCCGAGGGACCGCAGATGTCGGCGCGTCGACCTCAGGCGGTCCGGCGCAGGTTGGTGGTTTGCTTTGCAGGCGTGAGGCGTGTTCCGGCCAGGCCGTAAAGGGCATCCGGGATGCACTCGGGCGCGGTGATGATCACGAGCTTGCCCCCGCGCTCAAGATATTCAAGTGCTGCTTCAACTTTTGGACCCATGCTGCCGGGAGGGAATTGTCCTTCGCGAAGGTAGCGGCGCCCCTCATCGGCAGTCATGGCGGCTAAGGGCTGCTCCGCGGGCGTGCGGTAGTTGAGCGATACCTGCTCGACGCCGGTCGAGATCAGGAAGAGATCGGCTTCGAGCTCTCGTGCCAGCAAACCCGAGACGCGGTCCTTGTCGATCACGGCCTCCACGCCTACCAGTTCGCCGTGCTGAAAGACCACCGGGATGCCGCCGCCGCCGCAGGCGATCACGAGGGCGTTCTTGTCGAGCGCCGCCTGGATTGCGCTCAGCTCGACGATTCCCTCCGGTTGCGGCGAAGGCACCACGCGGCGAAAGCCACGCCGCGCGTCCTCCACCATGTGCCAGCCGAACCCGGCACGGCATCGGCCGGCTTCTTCGCGAGTGTAGAAGCGTCCCACGGGCTTGGTGGGCGAACGGAAGGCAGGGTCACGCGCGGAGACAAGGACTTGCGTGACCATGGTGAACACAGGGCAGGAAATGCCGTGCCGCGGCAGCGTCTCGACCATGACCTGTTCCAGCAGGTATCCGATGGTGCCCTGCGTCTCGGCCACACAGGCGTCAAGGGGTAAACTCTGCACCTGACCGGCGGCAAGTTCGGAGCGCATCAAGGCGTCGCCGACCTGCGGCCCGTTACCGTGGGTGACCACGGCGCGATACCCGGCCTTCAGGACGGCCGCGATGCCGTCGCAGGTCGTGATCAGATTGGCGCGCTGCTCCTCAATCGAGTCGGGTTGTCCCGGCCGCACCAGGGAATTGCCGCCGATGGCAACTACGGCGATGGGCATAGGGTGCTCCGGCCTCGTGGACCTGCGATGCGCCGCACAATTCAAATCGCATGAGGCCAAAGCAAGCCCCGGCCCTACGACAATAGCGACAGCAGGATCGCCTTCTCAATGTGCAGGCGGCTCTCCGCCTGGTCGTACACGATGGAGGCCGGCGAGTCGATCACCTCGTCGGTCACTTCCTGGCCGCGCCGGGCCGGGAGACAATGCATGAAGAACGCGCCCGGATTCGCTTTCTTCATGAGCGCGGAATTCACCTGGTATGGACGAAAGACCGCCGCGCGGGCTTCCGCTTCAGCCTCCTGACCCATGCTGGTCCAGACGTCCGTGTAGACCGCATCCGCGCCGGCGACGGCCTCGGAAGGATCGTAGGTCAGCTGCACGTCGCCGCCCTCGAATCGCGCGTCAGCCACCACCGTGGCGCTCGGCTCGTGTCCGGGAGGCGTGGCGATCCTGATGCGGATGCCCAGGCGCGCGGCGCCGAAGATGAGCGAATGCGCCACGTTGTTGCCGTCGCCGACGAAGGCCAATGTCAGCCCGGCCAGATGATCTTTGTGTTCGAGCAGCGTCAGGTAATCGCCGAGCGCCTGGCATGGGTGCTCAAAATCCGACAGGCCGTTGACGATCGGGATCGAAGCATTCCCGGCGAGTTCCTTCAGCGATTCGTGCGAAAAGACGCGCGCCATGACCGCATCCACCCAGCGCGAGAGGTTCAGCGCCACATCCTTGACCGCTTCGCGCTTGCCGAGACCCACCTCCTGCGGGCCGAGCGTGATGCACCTTCCGCCGGCCTCGGTCATGGCGAATTCAAAGGTGACGCGGGTGCGCAGGCTCGGTTTCTCGAAGAGCAGTGCGAGTTCCTTGCCATCGAGCGCGTGCGCGTAGCGCGCGGGATGGGCTTTGACCTGCTGCCCTAACCTCAACAGAAACTCGACCTCGCGCGGACTAAGATCATGGACCGAAAGCAGATCCCGTCCGCTCAAGCCGGGCGGGAAGGGAAGCGGATGAAGATGAGGTTGCGCATGTGCTCTGCGCGCGGGATGCTCGATCGTCGTGGTTCTGGCCATAATGCGCTCCTCCATAGTGTCTCAGTTCGTGGTGCAGGTATTTCGCCTGCGGCGCCCGCCGCGGGCTGGGAAGCCTGCACTGCAGACCGAGACCGTGCCCTCCCGTTTCAGGCAACGCGAGCCGCGACCGACTTCGGGCGGCGCAGCGCCATGAACCGCTCCAGTATCTCGCCGAGGCCCGGCTGGGTTCGCTCCTCGACTTCGTATTCAACGCGCAGACTGGGCTTGTTCAGGTGCAGCAGGTGCGCGAGGTCCACGGGCGTCGCGATCAGCACCAGATCGCAGGGTGTCTGATTGATCGTCTCCTCGAGTTCGCGGCGCTGCGTTTCGCTGTAGCCCATCGCCGGCAGCAGGTTGCGCAGGTGCGAGAAACGCTCGAAAGTTTCCTTGATGGAGCCGACGGCGAAGGGGCGCGGATCGACCACTCCCGCGGCGCCATACCGCCGTGCGGCCACGCCGCCCGCGCCGAACAGCATGTCGCCGTGGGTCAGCGTGGGACCGTCTTCCACCACCAGCACACGCTTGCCAAGAATGGTGTCCGGCTCAGTTACGACCACGCGGCATTCGGCCTCGATCAGCGTGGCCCCCGGGTTCACGGCGCGCAGGTTTGTCTTCACCGCTTCCACATTGTCGTGCGACGCGGTGTCGACCTTGTTGATAATCAGCACCTGCGCCCGCCTGAAATTCACCTCGCCCGGGTAGTAGGCCAGCTCATGCCCGGCGCGATGGGGGTCGGCGACCACAATCTCGAGATCGGAACGGAAGAACGGCGTGTCGTTGTTGCCGCCGTCCCAGAGGATCACGTCGGCCTCGTGCTCCGCCCGGCGCAGAATGGCCTCATAGTCCACGCCCGCGTACACCACCGTCCCCTGGCGCAAGTGCGGCTCATACTCCTCGCGTTCCTCGATCGTGCATTGCGCGGTCTCGAGGTCCTCGAGTTTCGCGAATCGCTGGACTTTCTCGGCCAGCAGATTGCCGTAGGGCATGGGATGGCGCACCACCGCCACGCGCCATCCCAGGCGTCGAAGGTGTGCGGCTACGCGGCGCGAAACCGGACTCTTGCCGCTGCCCGTGCGCACCGCGCAGACGGAGATGACCGGGATTTTGGCTGCCAATTGCGTGTGTGAGGCCGACAGCAACAGAAAGTCGGCTCCCGCGGCCACGGCGCGCGAGGCGAGATGCATCACCGTGGTATGTGCCACATCGCTGTAAGAGAACACCACGGTGTCGAGCCTGTGCTGCTGGATGAGGGACTCGAGTTCATTCTCGGCCACAATGGGGATGCCTTCAGGATAACGCGGACCGGCGAGCTCGGCCGGGTAACTCCGGTGATCGATGTTCGGGATCTGGGTGGCCGTGAAAGCCACCACCTGCACCTCGGGATTGTGGCGAAAGACCACATTGAAATTATGGAAATCGCGACCGGCCGCCCCCAGGATCACTACGCGCTTCATGGCATCCTCCTCACTGCAGAATCCAAGGCTATAGGCTATCAAGGCGTGCCGTTTACGGCCTGTGACTCTAGTCACCTGCAGGTGTGACTGGCGTCATCCGGGGGCTGCACGCAGATCCGCTGATAGCTGGATACGCCGGGGGATTGTCAACGTGGCCGGGGGCTCTCCGGGGCAGAGCCCAAGGCAAGGCTCGGGCCGCCTTTACGGGAACGGATGCCGCAGTGCCGCCCGCATGGCGCGATTGCGGCGCAGTTTCTGCTTGATGATCGCCAGGGCCTGCTCCGGGGAATCGACGAAGCGGAGCAGGCGAAGGTCCTCCTCGCCCACCGTGCCGGACTCGACTAGGAAATCAAAGTTCACCAGGCGCTTCCAGTAGTCGGAGCCGTACATCAGAATGAACGCCTGATGTCCCATCTTGCGGGTCTGAAGCAGGGTCACGAATTCCCACAACTCGTCCATGGTGCCGTAGCCGCCAGGAAAGACGATGAGAGCCCGGGCGGGCTGGGCAAACCACAGCTTCCGCATGAAGAAGTACTTGAAGATAAAGTTCAAGCTCGGGCTCACATAAGGGTTTGACTTCTGCTCGAAGGGCAGCTTGATGTTCAGGCCGATGGAGAGACCGCCAGCCTCGGAGGCGCCACGGTTTGCGGCTTCCATGATGCCGGGCCCGCCGCCCGAGCAGACCACGAGGAAATGATTGCCTCGCTTCAGGGACAGCGACCATTCCGTGATCAGATGCGCCAAGGTGCGGGCCTCCTCGTAATAGCGCGACATCTCGACGGCTCTGCGCGCCGCCCGCAATTCCTCCTCGGGAACCGGATGCGCCGAGTTTTCGGCGTCCAGACTGCCCAGGCGCTCCCGGGCCACGTCCTGGGGCAGAATCCGCGCCGAACCAAAGAAGACGATTGTGTTCAGGACGCCGGCCTTCTCGAGGCGCGCCTGCGGCTCCAGGTATTCGGCTCCGATTCTCAGGGTGCGGGCGTTGGAGCTCTCCATGAAGCGTCCGTCGCGATAGGCGAGCTTCGGTTGCCGGATGCGAGGTGGATTGGAAATGTTCAGCTTGGTCGGCATGATTCCTCTTGGTCGTCAGTTTTGCCCAAACCCATGGCGATGCAGAGCGCGGCGACGTCGCCGATGCGCTCGTCGAGCGCGGCGGGAACGATCTGGCAGGTTGCGGCCGAGATGGGCAGGGCTTCGCGGCGCAGCACCCGGCGCGCCGGGTCAAGCAGCATGTCTCCCAGGCGCATGGCCAGGCCGCCGATCACGATTCGTTCCGGATTGAGAAGATCGACCAGGATGGCCAGCGCCTCGCCGAGACGGCGGCCGGTGCTGCGAATGATGCGAATGGCGACGGCGTCGCCGCGCCGGGCCGCCAGACCCACGTCGCGAGCGGTGATCGGCTTGCCGGCTTTCAATCGGGCCGCGAGAAGTGTGGATTCGCGCCTGCGGCGCGCGGCGGCGACCATGCGCCCGGCGACCTGCGCCACGCCGCCTCCGCTTGCCCAGCCTTCGGCCGAGCCAGTCTTGTGATAGCCGACCGGTCCCGTGCGCGTCAACCGGACGTGTCCGATCTCGCCCGCCATGTCATCGGCGCCACGATAGAGCCGCCCGCCGGCGATGATGCCGGCGCCGAAACCGGTGCCCATGGTGATGAAGATCATGTGACGGCACCCCTGGCCGGCGCCGAAGCGATGCTCGGCCACCGCTCCGGCATTGGCATCGTTTTCGAGCTGGCACCGGGCGCCGAACTCGGTCTCGAGAATTGAAACCATGGGTACGTCGACCCAGGTGGCGAGGTTGGGCGGCGCCTGGATCACGCCTCGAACGGGATCGAGCGGGCTGCCGCAACTTACGCCAATGGACGCCAGTTTCGTGCCCGTGGTCGCGTGCTTCGACAGCAGATCGTGGATTCCGCGCTTGATAAGATCGATGGCCGGGCCGGGCCCGCGCGCCGGCCGGGTGGGGAATTCGACGCGGTCCAGGACGTGTGGAGGATCGAGCGACGCCAGGACGGCGGTCTTCGTGCCGCCGATGTCGACGCCGATGAGGAGTCGCGAGGGCATGCTTGACTCGGCTGACGAGGCTCCGCTCGCAATGACCGGCGCTGTCAGCGCAGGGGAACTTCGGGCGCTAAATCTTCACGAAGACGCGTTTCCGGTACAGCAGCCAGGCGAATATCCAGCAAACCACCACGAACGCAAGCGAGTAAATCAACGACGCCTTGGGCGCGCCGGCCAGCGGCGCAAAAAAGTGCCGATAGATGAATTGCTGCGCACTGATCGCCTCGCCGCTCGCCACGCGTACCGGCCAGGCGTCCAGGATCTTGGAGAGGATCTCGGAAAACGCATAAGCCACGATGGAGTTCATGCCGAACACGAGCGCGGGTATGGTCCAGCGGCCGCGCCAAGTTCTCATATCGAGCGCCCAGTAACAGACAGCCAGGCCCAGGAGCCCGGCGCCGCCCGTAAACAGCACGTACGGGCTGGTCCAGAGCTTTTTATTGATAGGGAACCAGATGCCGAAGAACTTGCCGGCCGCGATTCCGGCCACTCCCCAGACGAGCATCCAGATTACTTTGCGGCGCGCGCTCGCGTTCGAACGCAGCCAGCCGCCCGTCAGGGCGCCGATCAGGGTGGTGGCGAGGGCCGGGATGGTGCTGAGCAGCCCTTCGGGGTCGCGCGTGCCTTCGTAAAGGTGGCCAAACAGCAGCTTGCGATCGAGCCAGGCCGCGAGATTGCGATCCGGGTCGAGCAACGGGATGCTGTGGGTGGGCACGCCGAATCCGGGCACCGGCACGAATCGCATCAGGATCCAGTAGCCGATGAGGCAGACGGCGATGACGGCGATGCGCCCGCGGGTGCCTGTCCAAAGGACCACCAGGGCGGCCAGCAGGTAACAGAGGGCGATCCGCTGGAGCACGCCTTCGATTCGAATGGTGGCGGCATGATACTCGTTCGGAAAGCCGTTCAGGAATACACCGAGCGCGAACAGAATGACGGCGCGCCGCAGGGCGTGCGCCACGAGTTGGCCGGTCGACTCGCCGCGCTTCAGCCGCGAGGCGAACGAGAACACCATGGAGACGCCGACGATAAAAAGGAAGAAGGGAAACACGAGATCGGTCGGCGTCCAGCCGTTCCAGTGCGAGTGTTTGAGCGGCCAGTAAGCCGCGGACTCGTCGCCGTTGTTGTTCACCAGGATCATGCCGGCGATGGTGACCCCGCGAAAGAGGTCGAGCGATACCAGGCGTTGCGCGATGGGCAGCGGCGATGGCGGCGGCTCGTGAGGGCTCGGAACAGCTCGTTCGGTCTGCGATATTTGTGTGCTCATCGGAACGGGCTCACATGGGCGGTTTCAAACCCGCCCCTACGCCGGCTCGCGCGGTGATGAGGTTGCCGACTGATGATCTTAGCGCGAAATCAGGATCTGTACGGGCTTCGACGTCACTGCTTGATGACGGTGCCGTCGTAGCGCCGGATTTCTCCCCAGCCTCCATTGAGCGGGCCGGCGCGGAACGGATGCTTGCGAGCGAGATCCTCGTTCACCTCGATGCCCCATCCGGGCGCGTCACTCGCCCACAGGAAACCGTCCTTATAGGTGGCGCAGCCGGTGAAGATCTCCGCCTCCAGGCCGCGAATAACGCCACCCTCCTGAATGCCGAAATTCATGCTGGCAAGGTCGAGGTGTAGTTGCGCGGTGTGGCCGACCGGCGAAACGTCTCCGGGGCCGTGCCAGGCCGTCTTGACTCCAAACCGTTCCGCCAGGATGGCGATCTTGCGCGCCGGGGACAGCCCTCCGGCCTGGGACAGGTGGACGCGGATGTAGTCGATCAGACGCCCGGTGATCAGCGACTGCCACTCGTGGGGATTGTTGAACAGCTCGCCCATGGCGAGCGAAGTGGTGCATTGCTGGCGGATGAGGCGGAAGTAGTCGATGTCCTCGGGTGAGAGCGCGTCTTCGAGATAGAACAGCCGGATGGGTTCGAGCTCCTTGGCGAATTCGACGGCCTGGTGCGGGCTCACGCGTTCGTGCACGTCGTGAATCAGCTCGATTTCATCGCCCAATTGCTTGCGGCACTCTTCGAGCATCTGGCGTGTGCGGCGCATGTAGGGTCCGGGCTCGAACACCGGGCCCGCGTGCAATCCTTTCGCGGCCGGACCGCCCTCGGGTCCATAGACCGCCATACCGGGGACACCGATTTGAACCTTGACGTGCTTGAATCCGTTGGCCATTGATTGCCGGACGCGGTCGATGACTTCGGGGATCTCCATGCCGCCCACGGTGTCGTAGCTCCCCGCCGCCTCGCGGACCTTGCCGCCGAGCAATTCGTAGACCGGCATGTTGGCCTGGCGGCCCTTGATGTCCCACAGAGCCTGGTCGATTCCACTGATCGCGTTGTTGAGCACCGGGCCGTTGCGCCAGTAGGAGCTGTTGTAGCAGGCCTGCCAGGTGTCCTCGATGCGGTCGGCGGGCTTGCCGAGCAGCAACGGCTTGAGATACTTCTCGACCGCGGGCGGAACCAGGTCGGCGCGCTGGGTGAAAGTCGCGCAGCCGTAGCCGTAAAGGCCGTCCTGATCGGTGATGACTTTGACCACGACCAGGCGCACACCGGCCGGCTGCGTGGTGATCACCTGGATGTCTTTGATGACCGGCGTGGGCAATCCCCGCACCGCGCGCGCCGCCTGCTGCTCCGCGGCCAGCCGCCGCGCCGGCAGGACCGCGGCGATCGTCCCCACTGCCGCCAGGTGTACACAGTCGCGTCTGTTCATCGTCGCCTCCCTTCACTGCGAGTTGGCCAGTATACGCGAGCGGGGTAGTGCGACTGACCCAGTTTGTGGTGCAGGCTTCCCAGCCTGCGCCTGATCCAAAACGCAGGCAAGATGCCTGCACCACAAACTGAGAGGGGGTTCATGCTGCCGCAAGCCTCGGGCGTCGCTGCCTCAAATCGGCGGAGCACCCTTTCCAACGCCGTAACTTCGGAATTCGCTGTCAATTTCGC
>DASYZG010000101.1:0-3169 GCA_035946575.1 Terriglobia bacterium
CCCGTCAGGATTGAATCCTGATCTGACGGCTATTGCTCCAGCACCTTTTGACACTTCGCGCAAACCCGGACTTTTCCACCTTCCGCCTTCTGCCGGTGCTGAACCCGCGTGGGTCCGCAATCCCCGCAGATCAACGCGACATTTGAAATGTGAATCGGGCCTTCTTTCTCCAGAATCCCGCCCCGAATCTGCTTGTTCGGGTTTGGCCTCGTGTGGCGCTTGATCATATTGACGTGCTCGACGTACAGCCGCCGGGTACTCGGTTCCACATCGAGCACTCGTCCCGTCTTGCCCTTGTCGCGGCCCGCCATCACCCTCACTTCGTCGTTCCTGCGAATATCCAGCTTCAGAGCCATCAGAGGACCTCCGGCGCGAGGGAAACGATCTTCAGAAACTTCTTCTCGCGCAATTCGCGCGCGACCGGGCCGAAGACGCGCGTTCCTACCGGCTCACCGGCATCGTTGATCAGCACCGCGGCGTTCTCATCGAAGCGGATGTAACTGCCGTCGCGCCGCCGCTGCTCTTTGCGCATGCGCACGATCACGCACTTCACGACCTTGCCCTTGGGCACAGCGCTGTCGGGCGCGGCTTCCTTGACGGCGGCGGTGACCACGTCGCCGAGTCCTGCCTGCAACCCTACGTCGTTACCGAGCGGCAGAATGCAGGAGAGCTTACGGGCGCCGGAGTTGTCCGCCACCCGCAGAATGGTTCGCATGCCGATCATATCGCCACCTCCGGCACCGGTGCCAACTGCTCGGCGCGGCTGATCACGTCCACCACACGCCACCGCTTGCGCGCCGAGAGCGGCCGCGTTTCCTCGATGCGCACCCAGTCACCGACGCGGCACTTCCCCGACTCGTCGTGGGCCATGAACTTCGCCGACCGCCGCACCACCCGGTGATAGAGTGGATGATTGATCTGACGTTCCACCGTGACCACCACGGTCTTCTGCATCTTACTGCTGCTCACCCGGCCGATCTTCTGCTGCCGCTTGTGCTCCATCGCTGATCCCACTCCCATCGATCCCGCTGCAGCGGCGCTGGTCCGCTGGTTTCGTTTCCCGGTTGCCGGTTCTCCGTTTCCAGTCCCGCGCCAGCCTCTCGGATGGCGACGGTTGCTACCGCCAACCGAAACGTCAACCGACAACCAATTCAGTCCGCTCACGCCTTCGCGGGCGTTTCGCGCTCGCGCGCGATCGTTTTCACCCGGGCAATGTCCTTGCGCAACTGCCGCATCTTCTCGAGCACGTCGTTCTGGCCGCTCGCGAACTGGAATTTCAGGCGGAAAAGCTGGTCGCGCAGCTCCCGCTCTTTCGTGCGCACTTCATCGGGCGCCTCTTCTCTCAGGTGCTCCTTGAACTCTTTAACCCGCGCTCCACGCCGCTTTGGTCCCGCCATCGTTCTCCTCCTGCTATGCCGCTCCGGCGCGCGGGCGGGAAATAAACTGGGTGGGCAGGGGCAGCTTGTGGCTGGCCAGGCGCAAGGCCTGGCGAGCGTCCGTTTCGCTCACGCCTTCCATCTCAAAGAGAATTCGTCCCGGCTTCACCACTGCTACCCAAAACTCCGGCGCGCCCTTGCCTTTGCCCATGCGGGTTTCGGCAGGCTTCTTGGTGACCGGCTTGTCGGGAAAGATCCGGATCCAGAGCTTCCCGCCCCTTTTGATGAACCGGGTGATGGCCACGCGGCTGGCCTCAATCTGGCGGGCGCTGATCCATCCCGTCTCCAGCACCTTGAGGCCATAATCCCCGAAAGACAGGTCGGAGCCCCGCCACGCTTTGCCGCGGCGCCGTCCGCGCTGTTGCTTGCGGTACTTCACTTTGCTTGGCATCAACATAGAAGTTCTCGGTAGTCAGCTTTCAGTTATCAGTCCTCAGTTCCGCCGGCTCGGCACCCCGATTTCCAGGCCCGGGACTGACGGCTGAAAACTGAGAACTGGCGGCAACCTCACGCGATTGCCGGCGCGGTCCCCGGCTCCGCCCTCCGCTCCCGGCGCTTCTTCTGCTCCAGGATCTCACCGTTATAAATCCAGCACTTCACGCCGATCACCCCGTACGTGGTCCGCGCCTCGGCCAATCCGTAGTCGATGTCCGCGCGCAGCGTGTGCAGCGGCAGCCGACCCTGCAGATACCACTCGGTGCGCGCGATTTCGGCGCCGTTAAGGCGCCCTCCGCAGCGCACTTTGATGCCCTTGCAGCCGAAGCGCTGCGCGGAATCCACCGCCTTGCGCATGGCCCGGCGGAAGGCGACGCGCTTCTCGAGTTGCATGGCGATCGATTCCGCTACCAACTGCGCGTTCAGTTCCGGCCGGCGCACTTCCTGAATGTTGATCGGCAGCACTTCGCGCCCCGTCTGCTTCTGCACCTGCTGGCGGAGCCGGTCAATTTCCGCGCCCTTGCGCCCGATGATGATCCCCGGGCGCGCCGTCTGGATTGTAATCCGCAGCTTGTTTCCCGGACGTTCGACCTCGATCGAGGCCACCCCTGCGCTTTTCAAATCCTCCTTGAGTTTCTTCTTGATCATGAGGTCTTCGTGCAGCAGGCTCGAATAGTCCTTCTTGGCGAACCAGCGTGACTTCCACGTCTTGGTGTAGCCGAGCCGCAATCCGTACGGGTGAACCTTTTGACCCATAAAGTGGCCTTCTTCCTTCGGCATTGACGCTCGCCCTGCCAGTGGCAATCGTCAATCGAAAATCGTCAATCTTTCGCCTGTTCCTCAACCACCACGGTTACGTGGCACATGCGGCGCTGATACCGGTAGGCCCGGCCCATCGGCGCCGGACGGATGCGCTTGGCTCGCGGGCCGTCGTCAACGTATGCCTTCGTCACCACCAGGCGGTCCACGTCAAGGCTTTCATTCTTCTGCTCCGCGTTGGCAATGGCCGAACGCAGGACCTTCTCCACCTCGTGGGTGGCCCGCTTCTTGGTAAAGCGCAGAATGTTCAACGCTTGGCCCGCGTTCTGCCCGCGGATCAGATCGACGACCAGCCGCACTTTCTGCGGCGACAAGCGGAGGTATTTGGATGATGCTAGCGCTTCCATAATTGGCTCTCAGGTCCTCAGGCGCTCGGGGCGGCCGGCGCAGCCGCAGCCGGTCGTGCGCCCGGCGGCGGCGCCGCCGTGGCTGTTTTCTCGGCGGCGGCCTTCATGCCGTGTCCCTTGAAAGTGCGCGTC
>DASYZG010000102.1:0-20074 GCA_035946575.1 Terriglobia bacterium
GCTTGCTGCCGCCTTGAGCAGGCCAGCTTGCTGGCCGTGCATCCGCGTGGGGGAACGCCGCGAGCAAGCTTGCGGAAGAAAGCGGCAGCTTGCTGCGGCTTTGAGCGGGCCAGCTTGCTGGCTGTGCATCCGCGTGGGAACGCTGCGAGCAAGCTTGCGGAAGAAAGCGGCAGCTTGCTGCCGCCTTGAGCAGGCCAGCTTGCTGGCCGTGCATCCGCGTGGGGAACGCCGCCAGCAAGCTCGCGGAAGAAAGCGGCAGCAAGCTGCCGCACTCAAAAGCGCTTTGCGTTACGCCTTTGCGTCCGCGCCGCGGCTCGGCTAATCTAAACTGCCAAAGGGGAGAGGAGGACTATTATGGACCGGCGAGGGGCTCTTGGGGCGATGGCGGCGGGATTGGTGGCGGCGGGTGCGGGCGGCGCACCGGATCGCGGCGAGGACGGGCAATCCGCAGGTGGGATGACCTATCGGACGCTCGGCAAGACGGGCGAGAAAGTCTCGGCGATCGGGCTTGGCGGCTTCCACATCGGTTTCCAGTCCGATCCGCAGGAGAGCATCCGCATTGTGCGCTACGCGATCGACCATGGCATCACGTTCATGGACAATTGCTGGGACTACAACGGCGGCGAAAGCGAGAAGCGCATGGGCCAGGCGCTGCGCGACGGATATCGTCAGAAGGTTTTTCTGATGACCAAGTTCGACGGGCGCACCAAGGCGGCCACAGCGCAACAGATCGACGAGTCGCTGGCGCGCCTCGAGACGGATCATATCGACCTGATCCAGTATCACGAGAACATCCGCCTGGAAGATCCCGATCGCTTCTTCGCGCCGGGCGGCGCGCTCGAAGCCCTGATGGCCGCCAAGCAGGCCGGGAAGATCCGCTATATCGGCTTCACCGGCCACAAGGACCCGATCGTTCATTTGCGGATGCTCGACGAAGCGCAGCAGCACAAGTTCCACTTCGACTCGTGCCAGATGCCGCTGAACGTGATGGACGCGCATTTCCGCAGCTTCGCGCATCAGGTGGTGCCGCGGCTGGTCGCGGAAGGCGTCGGCGTGCTGGGCATGAAGCCGATGGGCGATGGTAACGTGCTGCGCTCCGGCGTGGTGGCGCCCATCGAGTGCCTGCACTACGCGCTCAACCTGCCGACGTCCGTGGTGATCAACGGCTGCGAGAGCGTGG
Source organism: Terriglobia bacterium (assembly GCA_035946575.1). GTDB lineage: Bacteria > Acidobacteriota > Terriglobia > UBA7540 > UBA7540 > Gp13-AA77. Next base: position 1,181 of record DASYZG010000102.1, read on the forward strand.
ATCGCGTGAACCAGGCGCTCGAGGCCGCCCGTACTTTCAAGCCGATGACCGAGGCGCAGGTCTCGTCGCTGCTGGCCAGGACCAAGGCCGCGGCCATGACCGGCCGCTACGAGCCGTTCAAGACCACCAGCGATTTCGACGGCACAGCCAGCCATCCGCAGTGGCTGGGCTGAAAGAGCGATACGCGCTGTGGTGGCGGTGTCCGCACCGCCGCATTTGGGACTGCCGGTGTTAGGCCGTGAGCCACCGCCGCTAAAGCGTGCCCTCGCTGGTGACGCGAATCACAGCCAGACTTCACACGAGACTCTCACACTCGAAGCTTGGAAAAGACATTGTGCCGCCAGCGCGGCTGGCCGAGGAGGCTGTAGAACGTCTACTATGATTAACCACAAACCGCGACACGTTCCGAGCGACCTCGAGATCGCCCAATCGGTCACTCCGCTGGACATCGATGAAGTTGCCAGCCAGGCCGGCATTCTTCCCGACGAGCTCGAGTTTTACGGACGCTCGAAGGCCAAAGTCCATCTCTCGATCCGCGATCGTCTCAAAGACGCACCGAGCGGCAAGTACGTCGTGGTGACCGCGATCACGCCTACGCCGCTCGGAGAAGGGAAGACGACGACCTCGGTCGGCCTCAGCCAGGCTCTGGGCGCGCACCTCGGGAAGCGCGTCTTTACCAACATCCGCCAGCCGAGCCAGGGGCCGACGTTCGGGATCAAGGGCGGCGCGGCCGGCGGCGGCTACAGCCAGGTGATCCCGATGGAGGATCTCAACCTGCACCTCACCGGCGACATCCATGCCATCACCGCGGCCAACAACCTGCTCGCGGCGGCGATCGACACCCGCATCTTCCACGAAGCGACGCAGAGCGACGAGCAACTGTTCGACCGCCTCTGCCCCGCCAAGCCCGACGGCTCGCGCCGATTCTCCTCCGTCATGCTGCGGCGGCTGCGCAACGTGGGAATCAACAAATCAAATCCCACCGACCTCACGCCCGAGGAGCGGCGGGCCTTCGCGCGTCTCGACATCGATCCGGCAAGCATCACCTGGCGCCGCGTGATGGACACCAATGACCGCATGCTTCGCCAGATCACCATCGGGCAGGGCACGGAAGAGAAGGGCATGACGCGCGTCACCGGCTTCGACATTACCGTGGCCAGCGAGATCATGGCGGTGCTGGCCCTGACCACCAGCCTCGCCGACATGCGCGCGCGCCTGGGCCGCATGGTGATCGGCATGAGCCGCAGCGGGCAGCCCGTCACCGCCGACGATCTCGGCGTCGGCGGCGCGCTCGCCGTGATGATGAAGGACGCCATCATGCCGAACCTGATGCAGACGCTCGAAGCCACGCCCGCCTTCATCCACGCCGGCCCGTTTGCCAACATCGCCCACGGCAATTCCTCGGTGGTGGCGGACCAGATCGCCCTGAAGCTGGTGGGTGCCGACGGCTACGTGGTGACGGAATCCGGATTCGGCGCTGACATCGGCTTCGAGAAGTTCTGCGACATCAAGTGCCGTTACAGCGGCTTGCAGCCGGACTGCGCCGTGCTCGTGGCTACCATCCGCGCTCTCAAGATGCACGGCGGCGGCCCGAAGGTGACGGCCGGCCAGCCGCTGCACGCTTCGTATACTTCCGAGAGCCTGGAACTGGTCGAGAAGGGTTGCGCCAACCTGGTGAAGATGATCGAAAACGTTCGCCTCTACGGCATTCCGGTGGTTGTGTGTGTGAATCGCTTCAGCGCGGATACCGACGCCGAGGTCGATCTGGTGCGTAAGCTCGCGATCGGCGCGGGCGCGGACGCGAGCGAAGCGTCTGATCATTGGACCGAGGGCGGCGCGGGCGCGGTGGATCTCGCCCGGGCCGTGGTGGCAGCCTGCGAGAAGCCTCACAATTTCCAGTTCCTCTATCCGCTCGACTTGGGCATCAAGGAGAAGATCGAGACCATCGTGCGCAAGATTTACGGCGGCGCGGGCGTGGAGTACCTGCCGGAGGCCGAAAAGAAGATCGAGGTCTACACGCGCTGTGGATTCGACAAACTGCCGATCTGCATGGCCAAAACGCACCTCAGCCTCAGCCACGATCCCACGCTCAAAGGCCGGCCGACCGGGTTCGTGGTGCCGGTGCGCGACATCCGCGCCAGCGTCGGCGCGGGATTCCTCTATCCGCTGCTCGGCGCCATGAGTACCATGCCCGGACTGCCCACGCGTCCGGCTTATTACGAGATCGACCTCGATCCGCAGACGGGCGCGGTGGTCGGCTTGTCATGAAATCGGCTTGGCAACGGCACCATCTCCGGAATTCCTGTTGACAGCTCAGTCGGACTCCGATATAACGGAATCCGATATGAAAGCGGACGCCTTTCCTCCACTCTCGCGCGCGACTCTTTACATCCTGCTGGCGCTGGCGGCCGAGGACCGGCATGGCTACGGGATCATGCAGGAGGTCGCGCGGCAGTCCGCCGGCCAGTACAAGCTTGGTCCGGGAACGCTCTACGACAACCTGCAGAAGTTGGCCGGGCGGGGCGTGGTCGTTGAAACCTCCGCGCGCCCTGCCAACCACGATCCGCGCCGGCGCTACTACCGGCTGACCGGCCTCGGTCGCAGCGTGCTTGCGGCGGAGGTCGCGCGCCTGGAAGCGGTGGTTCGAGAAGCCAGGCGACACCTGCCGATGTCCAAACCTGAGAGGGCGACGTGAGCCGTGCGATCTATCGAAGCCTGTTGTGGCTGCACTCGGCCGCCGCACGTCCTGGTTGGCAACTCCATGGGAGCTTTCCACGTGCGTGTCTTCCATGGTTTCTTCCCGCGTGAAGTGACCGGCATGGTGCTCGTCGATCCCATGAACGAAGACATGACCATTCACATTCACAACCACATTGAGGGCCTGCGGCCCTCGGTTGTGTTTATCTTTCATCTCTTGGGCATTTTCGGCTGGTGGCGGCTGACGGCGCCCCAGCCCGACCCCGTACCGAAGGCGTTCACGGCAGACGAATGGCGGACGGTCTGGGGACTGGAATTCAAACCCAAAGCGATTGAAGCGCAGCCTAAAGAGCCGCCGCGTTGGGTGAACGGCGAGATGGCGCGCGCCAGCGGCGGCCTTGGCGACCTGCCGCTGATTGTGCTCTCCGCGGGCCGGCCGGGTCGGGCTGAAGACGTGAAACTGGAAGATCAAACTGTCAAGCTGCGGCTGCATGACGCGTTGGCGCGGCAATCGACGTGCGGGAGGCGGGCGATCGTGGATAGTGGTCATGAGATTGCGTGCGAACGGCCCGAAACTGTGGCTGATGCGATTCGCGAGGTGGTGGCCGAGGCAAGATTGGCCACCTGTGAACCTTGACCGGCGCCAGTGACTCGCCAGTAGACCGTTGTTTACGATAGAGTATAGTTGTGCGCCTTCGGGGGCGCCGGTCTGGACTGACGGTGTAATTTGGCGAGCAAGATCCTGGTAGTCGAGAAAGATCTGGTGCTGCGGGACCTGGTGTGCAGGGTGCTCGGCCGCGAGGGTTTTCCCGCAGAAGGCGCGGGCGATGGCGTGGAGGCCTTGGACCGCGTGCGCTCCGGCCACTTCGACCTGGTGCTTCTCGACAGCGACCTTCCGAGGTTGGATGGCCTGGCGGTGCTTGAGCGCTTCCGCGCCCTGCCGCTCCCGCCGCGAACTATCATCATCACCGGCAATGGCAGCACCGAAGCCGTGCTGCGCGCCACCAAGACGCAAGCCTGCCGCTACATCACCAAGCCAATCGCCATGCACGTCCTCGTGGAGCTGGTGCGCGAGGTGCTTGAACTCGAAGCCGGGGGTCCGCCCATCGAAGTGGTCTCGCGGCGACCGGACTGGGTGGAATTGCTGGTGCCGTGTACTTTCGAGGCTGCCGAGCGCAGCGAGAGTCTGCTGGCGGCCGCGCGCTCCGACCTGCCCGCTGAACTCAGTGAGACCCTCGGCAAGGCGGTCCACGAGCTGGTGCTGAACGCGGTCGAGTGGGGGGGCAAGCTCGATGCCAATCGACACGTGCGCGTGGCTTGCGTTCGCACGCCGCGCATGATTCTCTACCGCATTGCCGACCCCGGCGCGGGCTTTGATGCCGAGACGCTCGCGCACGCCGCGATCAGCAATCCGCCGGACCAGCCCGCCGGTCACCATGCGGTTCGTGCGGGCATGGGCCTGCGTCCGGGCGGATTCGGCATCCTCATGGCCCAGGCGCTCGCCGACGAGCTTGTTTACAACGAAGCCCGCAACGAGGTGATCCTGATCAAATACCTTCGGTAGCGGCTTGCCGGCGGACCAGCGGCAATCTCTCGTTGCGAACGCTGACGCGGCAAGGCTAAACTGAGATTCTCTCGCCCGCCGAGAGCACATCGCCACCAAGACGCACCCTGGAACCTCAGTCATGACGATTCGAAAAGCTGTCTTGCCTGTAGCCGGCCTCGGCACCCGGTTCCTGCCCGCGACCAAGGCCCAACCGAAAGAGATGCTGCCCATCGTGGATAAGCCTCTGGTGCAGTACGCCGCCGAGGAGGTGGCCGCGTCCGGGCTGCCCATGATCATCTTCGTGACCGGGCGGGGCAAGGACGCCATCGAGGACCATTTCGATGTGTCCTTCGAGCTTGAGCACCAGCTCGCCGGTCGCGGCAAGGAGGAACTGCGCAAGCAGATGCGGTCCATCGCCGGCATGCTGCATATGAGCTACGTGCGGCAGAAGCAAGCGCTCGGGCTGGGACACGCGATCCTGACGGCGCGCGATCTGGTGGGCGACGAGGCCTTCGCGGTGCTTCTCTCCGACGACATCGTCGACAGCGAGACGCCTTGCATCCAGCAGATGATCGAGGTCTACGAGCGCTACGGGAGCAGCGTGGTGGCGATTCAGAAAGTGGAGCGCAACGCCATCTCGAGTTACGGGGTCATCAAGGCTGCGTCGGTCGCCGACACCGGGTGGCCGGGACGCCTTTTCAAGATCGAGGACATGGTGGAGAAGCCGGCGCCGGAGAACGCTCCCTCGAACCTGGCGATCATCGGGCGCTATATCCTCACGCCAGGAATCTTCCGCGAGCTGGTCGAAACCAAGCGCGGCGCCGGCGGCGAGATCCAGCTCACCGACGCGCTGCGCCGGCTGCTGGCGCACGAACCGATCTACGGATACATCTTTGAGGGCAAGCGCTACGACGCCGGCGACAAGCTCGGATTCCTGCAGGCCACGGTCGAACTGGCACTGAAGCGGGACGATTTGGGAAAGCCATTTCGGAAGTACCTGAAATCTCTGAAACTTTAGTTGTCAGTCTTCAGGTGTCAGTGGGAGTCCGTGGGCAGGTGCGGCTGTTGTCGATATCGAATTGGAGATCGTTGTTCGTCGACGCGGCCGTTCATTTGTGCCCGAACACGATCCTCCGGCGCTGCGGGGAGAATTGAGTTTCAAACCTCGATCAAACGAGCTGCGAGCAACCGACTACGGGCAACTGAAATCCATCGGAGTAATGAATGCGCGTATTAGTCACCGGCGGAGCGGGTTACATCGGTAGTCATACAGCCAAGGAACTGGCGCGCTCCGGGCACGAGCCGGTTGCGCTCGATGATCTGAGCGCCGGCCACCGCTGGGCCGTGAAGTGGGGGCCGCTGGCGCACGGCGACCTCGGCGATCAGGGGTTCGTGGCGAGCACCCTGCGCAGCTTTGCCATCGAAGCCGTGATCCACTTCGCCGCCGATACCAAGGTCAACGAGTCGGTGCAGAATCCGCGAAAGTATTACTGGCACAACGTGGTCAACTCGCTGAAGCTTGCCGACGCCATGATCGATGCCGGTATCAAGACGATCGTCTTCTCCTCTTCGGCCGCCACCTATGGCGAGCCGGCGCAAGCGCCGATTCCCGAGGACCACCCCAAACTGCCCGTCAATCCTTACGGTGAAACCAAGCTGACCACCGAGCGTATGCTTGGCAACTACGGCGCGGCGTACGGCCTGCGCTGGATGGCGCTGCGCTACTTCAACGCCTGCGGCGCCGATCCCGAGGGCGAAATCGGAGAAGAGCACGATCCCGAAACTCACCTGATCCCGATCGCGATCCTGGCCGCGCTCGGACGTCTGCCTTACGTCGAAATCTACGGCACCGACTATCCCACGCCCGATGGCACCGCGATTCGCGACTACATTCATGTCACCGATCTTGCGCGCGCGCACGTGCGTGCGCTCGAGCACCTGGCATCAGGCGGCCAGAGCGCCGCCGTCAACCTGGGCACAGGTCGGGGCAACTCGGTCCGCGAGGTGATCACCGCCGTCAAAAAGCGATGCCAGGGCCGCATGCCGGTGCGCGAAGGGCCGCGGCGCGCGGGCGATCCGCCGGTTCTGGTCGCGGGCGTTGAGAAAGCGAAGCAGGTGCTCGGCTGGACGGCGGAGTATCGCGAGATCGACGCCGTCGTCGAGACAGCGTGGAAGTGGCACCTCGCTCACCAGGCGGCGGGAAGGGCGCAAACGGAATAGCCGGGAAAGGGCGCGATTTGGCGGCTTCGAGCGCGAATGGTTTCCTTTAGACCCCAGGGGCCAACCGAAGCCCTCTGTAAATCAGAAACCGATTGGATAAAGAGCCAAGCCCCTGTCATTGCCTCGATCACGCAGGGGTTCCATGATCCGATCACTCAAACTGACCGGTCAGTGGTCATTTCGCCCGCTAGTCCTTCTTGTCCGCCTTGCCCGATTCAGTCTTGCTCGACGTGGACTTCGAGGACTCAGTCTTCGTCTCGGATTTCGAGCTCGCCGAGGAGCTTGCGCTCGCACCTTCCGCGGGTGCCGGCTTGCGCGCGTAGTCGGTAACGTACCAGCCGCTGCCTTTGAACTGAATCGCGGGAGAAGAGAGCAGGCGATGGACGGCGCCGCCGCACCTCTCGTGGACTTCAAGCGGCGGATCCGAGAACTTCTGGATCTTCTCGAATCGTTTCCCGCATTTGCGGCACTGGTACTCGTAAAGCGGCAAGGCAGCCTCCTGACTCTTTGATGCTCGGACTCTCAAGATTATACAGAATGGCTGGCGGATCGAGGACAAGAGTTCACTTACCAGACAAAGGCTTCCTCCCTGATATCCGGGACCTAGGGCCGGGGCTTGCCCCGGCCCCAAGCAGGGCAAGATGTCCGTGCTACCTCCCTGGCAAGCTGGCCCGTACTCCGCACGACTTATTGGGAATTACCAAATGCGGTGACAATCGTTTTCGGGTGCCTCCCCTCACCCGCCCTCGTACCTCGGGCACCCTCTCCCAGGGGGAGAGGGTGGCCCGCCGCCAGCGCTTTCATCAGCTGCGGTGGGCCGGGTGAGGGGTTAGACTGTCACTCTACTTGGTAACACTCTGTAGCACGGCCTTCCACACCGTGCCATCACCGACCCAAGCGTCGATCCTGCGGTCGCAGAGCGAAGCGGGAACAAAATTCGCGTTTCGACAAGCATAACGATCTAAACAGCAGCCGGTGGCGGGTCGAGCATCGTGCAATGGGGACTGGATGGTACAATGCAAGAGCCAATAGAATGTCCGATTGGGGTACGACCGCCAAACGGACCGCCAACTGTCGGCTTGACGCTGTGAGTATACGTTTATCGCGCACGGAATCGATACGTTGGCTTCGCGGAGGGATGGGTGAGTGGTTGAAACCGGCGGTCTTGAAAACCGTTAGCCTCGAAAGGGGCTCGGGGGTTCGAATCCCTCTCCCTCCGCCAGCTCATCACGATTTGCTTCCTCCGGCTTAGCGCCCTCGATTTCTGCCGTACCCCTCCATGTCCGCTTCGTGCCGTTGAGCGCTCGAGATTTAGACCCCCTGCCTGCGGCGGATTCGTCCTCTTGAGCCTGCTCAAGCCGCTGCAAGCGAACGGTCTCCGGCGGCGGAGAGGGAAGCTCGGGGGGAATCCGGCACTGTCCTGCCTGGCGGATTTTCTGCGGCAGGAAGGGGGAAATGGGTCTAGAGTTATCCCTTATGACTCTGGAAGAATTTCGAGGCTCCCTCGCGATGGAAGCTCCGCCCGCTCACCTGACTCTCGCGCTCGCCGGCCTCTGGTGGGACGCGAAGGGCGACTGGAAGCAAGCGCATGAGTCTGCCCAACAGGACGGCAGTCCGGCTGGGTCCTGGGTTCACGCGTACTTGCACCGAAAAGAGGGAGATCTTTCGAACGCGGCTTACTGGTACCGGCGGGCTGGCAAGCCTCCGGCCACGACGCCGCTCGAACAAGAATGGGCTGAGATCGCCGGGCAGTTGCTGGGGGATCGCCAACTGTGACGTACGGCGATTCGCCTTTGGTCAGGGCCTTACGCTCGCCGGGTGTGGGAAGGAACAGAATCCAGAATTGTTGACCGGATGGCGTGAGGAATGTGAGCAGGGGTGGACGCAGGGAGGTTTAGATGGGCGGGCGATTGTGTGGGAAATTTCACGGAAGGGCGCCGACAGAATCGCGGGCGTCCGGCCAATGCCCGCGCACTCTTTGCAGGCAGCGAACAGGCAAGCTCAACAGTCAGAAAGCTGGAAGCGGGCTGGAGGTCAGGGAGGGCGTTCCTTGGGCAGGCGTGGGAAAGAGGGAAAGTTTCCGAATAGTCAGTTTAGATTATTGACATTGGTTATTAATCCGTATATAAGAAGTGTCATAACTGCAGATCAGCTAAGGCCGCGAGGTAAGCGGATGCCTACGCTCATGACGAGTTCGGACGCAGTTTTTGCAAGGGTCGGCTGGCGTAGCACCCGCTAGCCTGCCCGCCCGGACCGCGACGGGGGCTTTTTCTCGACGAGCGAAGCCGGAATGTTATTGAAAACAAAGCACCGGATGTGTGAAAGTCCGCGGCAAAGCCGTTAGGTTATTGAAAAATAAGGCACTTAGCGTCGAAAAGCCATCAGGTCGCTGAAAACACGGGTGTTAGCCTGTTTTTTGAATAGCGAAACTCGCGCACCAGTTGGTGCGAAGCCGCTACCGAGTGTCGGGGTAGCCGCCGGCGCTCTCCGAGCTAAAACGCTGGCAGTCGAACGTTTGTCGGCAGATACAGGGTTCAGTTCGAGGCGTGCGTCGGCGCGCTTTGCGCAGCGGTCGGCGGTGCAGCGCCAGGCTTGGGCTGACCGGCTGCCTGCTCTGCCGTTCCAAAGCGGACCAGGTAGGGGAAGAGCGGTGTCACCTGAAAAGACATTTTCTCGCGTGCTGACACCAGTGCCAAATTCTTGCTTTTCAGCAACTGAACCTGGTCTGACCACGGATCAACCTTCAGGCGCGCTCCCAAAGGCAGAGCCGCGATCTGATCGACGCGCGCCTTCTGAAGCTGGGGTGCTCCCGTCATCAAGTCGGCGAGGCGCCGGACGTGGTCGCCTTGCACCATGCGGCTGCCCATGTGGGCGCCGAAGAGTTGCGGAGCATGAGGAGCCACGTCTGCCATGGCCCGCAAGAACAGTCCAGCCTTGCCCAGTTGATCTTTGTAAGGCGAATTCTTCAGGATCTCGAGCGCCTTGGCGTCCGCTGCTTCTTCATCGTGCTGGCTGAATTTGAACTCGATCCGTTTCAGGATATCTTCATCCGACAGCATAAGGCGGTCCTGGAATGCATACTGGGTGCTGTCGATATTGACCGTGTGCTGCAGAACGATGTGGGCGAGCTCGTGAGCCAGCATGGCGGCCAGACTCGCTTCGTCGGGAAGAACGTCAATCAACCCGCGACTCAGGATGATCGTGTCTCCCACCGAGAATGATTCGAGCGGCGACGTCAACAGGACTCGGCAGTGAATGGGTGGGAGACTCTCAAGGTGGTTGGTGACGATCAGGTTGTTTACGACCGTTTCCAGCACCTTGTCCACGTCTCCCGGGGGCGCGAGCAGACCGGCCTTCACCAGTCGGTCCAGTACATTCTCCTCGGACTCTCTCTGCCATTCGCGCTCACTGGCGACAGGTGAGGAATCGGTGGAGGACTGGCTGGCGTCCTGCACGTTATCAGGAGAGTCCACCAGAACGCGTGTCAGTTCGGACTGGTGATTCGGATTCGAGAGGTCGTAACCCCAAAGCCGCGTTTCTCCCTTGAATCGTAGGGTGCGATCGATGGAGTAGCGGAGATCCGATTCCTCGCTATAGACGTAGACGGGAAGCCACAAGCCGGGTTGAACATTCTGCCGCCAGCTGTCGAAGTGAAAGTACGAGGAAAACCGCGGGGCGGGCGCGTAAGTTCCGTTGAAGCGCACGATGTTGAAGTCCTGGTCCTCGACCCAGATTCTGCCCTCGAACAGTCCCACGCCGGAGTGGGGCCTGGGCTTGACGTCAAATACGAGGCAGCGCACACTGCCGAGAAACTCGCGGCGCACAAATTCGAACTGGTAGTGCTTGCGGTCGAATCGCCCGGTATCCATCACGATGGTGTAGGCGAACGCCTGCGGCTGGTAGTGCAACGAGTAGATCCTCGTGAACTCCGTGGCAAAATCCCGCATGATCCGCTTGCCCAGGCTCGCTTCGGGAAGAAAAGAGCGGACTTCGAGGCCACGCTTGAATTCCAGACGGCCGAGGAAGTAGTGATCGTTCACCGGTACAGCGCCCAGCTCGGGATCGGGCCGGAGATTCTGGATGTAGGTCTCCACGCGTGGGCTGTACTTGCGCAGGTTGCGGACGAGTTGGTTCTCGCGGGCAATGATCGTGTTGACGATCTGCGTGAACTGGGGGGATTCGCCGGGCGGCGGAGAGAATGGAGTCTGGACCTGGGTTTCGGAGGCCTGCGGAGTATAGCCGGACGGCGTCTGAGCTGCGCCGGTACGCGCAGGGGCGGTCGCGCCTTGACCGGCCTGCTGTCCACGCGCCCGCGGGACTGTGGCCACGACAAAGATCGTGAGAAATACAGCCGATTTCATTATGAGCGACAACGCTGCCTCCTGGCGCTCACTCCGCCAACTGAAACACAATGTGCAGAGTCGCGCTCGTATCCACCGGCTGGCCATTGCGTCGCGCCGGCTTGAACTGAATCTGTTGTGCAGCCTGGATGGCTGCCTGGTCGAGACCATGGCCCAACCCGCGGCTGACACCGAGGATCTCGAGTCTACCTGAGGCCGTGAACAGCACCCGAAGCAGCACTTCCCCTTGAATGTGTAACTTTCGTGCTTCCGCTGTGTATACCGGATCAGGTTTTGAGGTGATCTCAACCGGATCATATGCTGGTGCCGTGGACCGGGGTTGTGCGGGAGTGGCCGATTGGGTCATTGCCTGCGCGTCGGCAAAGCCCGCGGATTGCACGGATGCCTGGCTCCCGGCTCCCTGGGATGGCGCCCCCTCGCCGACACTGCCGAACCCGGCGCTCGCTACGAGCCCACGTGCGCCGCGGGTGCCGCCCGATCCATTTCCTGAACCGGGACCGGCTGGCCGATCAAAGGCTCCCAGATGAGCGACGTTGCCGTGGCTGCCCCCCTCCGCGTGTCCGGGCAGGCCATTGGGACTGCCGAAGCCGCCGGTCTGAACCTTGGAAACGGGGAGATTGAGCTTGGCCTCCGCCGGAGCGGTACCATTGAAGGCGCCAGTCTGGACCTTGTCGGGAACCTTGAGTTTGGCCGCCGCTGGAGCGTTGCCGCTAAAGGCGCCGAGTCGGACTTTAGGCTGCCACTTGGGCAAAGCTGGCTGCGGCGTCTCGGTTGGAGGAACGGCAGGCTGCAGTCTTGGGGGTTGCGGTGCCGGGATCCGCGCCCTGGCTACAAGCGGCGGCGCCACCGGCTTCGGTTCAACAATCTTGGGTGGCTGAGCGGCCTCGACGGGCTTTGGAGTCTCCACCTTCGGAGGCGGCAGAATTGCCGGCGTTGGCGCCGGTTTCTGAATGACTGGATCGTACAAGACCACTTTCGCAGTCCAGAGGTTCTTTGATTCCAAGTCCTTGTTCACGAGCGGCGACAGAACGACACCCAGCCACGCGACCAAGGCTAACCCGGCCAGCTGCAGGGCCGTGCTGAGTCCGAAGGTCCTCCATCGCCGCCTCCTCTCCTCTGGCGCCGGTTCGAGCAAGGCGAATTTGGGGGTCTGGGATTGCGAAGGCGTGTTGCGAAGGGGTTGATTTCTGCGGCCAAGCCACTCCCTCTGCTGCAGTACCAGGAGTGGTCCTTGTTGAAAGCCGCTTCTGAGGTTTAACTGATCCAAGTTGTCCTTCCATCCATAGGGCTTGGTGAAGCCAGGCCCGGCGGCGGGGGGTGCAAACAGGGGGCTCGCGTCACCAGATCGCTTGGTGCGACGTCCTAGTCTGGCAGGATTCATGCCACACGCCCAACCCAATCGTGGGCGGATGGTCCAACTCTTGCAGGCTCTTTCACTTTCCCACGATAAGAGGTTTCTGTTGCTGGTGGCCGGCCGGTCTTCACGAAGGAAATTCGACTACGGCAAGGCAAGAATTGCTCGTTTCCGGCTTGAGGGGTGGCGCCCTGCGCGAACGTCACGGGGAACTCGGGCTGACGGTAGGAGGCGCCAGGACAGTCAAGTCCAGGACCACGGCGATTCCGACGCCCGACCCGACTCCGAGAAGGAACGCAGCGCTCGGTCCGAGCAGCGCGGGCGGCGGAGCGCCGGGGCCTTGAGCTGTGGTCTGGGGAGGAGCCGGCTGCGCGTCGTCCGCTACCTTGGCGTAGTGGCCTTCGGAAAGAACGTACTTTTCGCCCGATGCTCTCTGCTCGATGGAGACCGGTCCTCGTCGCGCAGAAACGATCGTGGTTGAGTCGGAGAGCATCGCGACCACGTAGAGGGCTCCTCCCTGTGCGGCGGGCCCGATCTGGTAGCCCGGCGTCTCGACTTGGACGCGCTCCCTTCCGAAGCTCCGCACACCGATTGTTCCCCGGGACATCCGGGCGAGCAACTTGTCGGGGTCGCTCTGGAAAGAGATGGAAGTCTTCGCCAGAAGGTTGATCTGACTGTCGGGCGAGAACTGTACGAGAGCGCTTCCATGTTCGCCCGTGGCCAAGGTTGAGCCGGGGGTAACAGTGCCGCGCTCAGGAACAGTGATGCCGTTCAGCGAAGCATCTGATGATCGCACGATCTCACCGACTCCGGCGGGAGCCGCCGCCGTGATCGTGGCCAGGACGAGCGTGGCGCTGCCCAGTACGACGCTGATGAACCTGGACCGTCGCATATTTCACCTCCTGAATTGAATCCGTCGACTCCGCCGGCGGGTCACGGCCGTGCCGCGGCCAGCTCGGGAAGCGCGACTGTTGAGCCTGTCGCAGTGCGTTTTGGGTCCGGCGCCAACGATGGGGAAGGCGCCTCGCCGGACACGATCCCTGTTCTGAATCCTATGCCGAAGTCCTCGATGATCCGGAGCACGCCCTCGGCGTTTCCCCGCCAGGCCGCCGCTTCGAGCACGCTGAGCTTCTCGATGAATGCTTTGGCCTCGAAAGGTTCGCTCCTCACCCTTCCGACTTTCTCAAAAGCTGTGGGTGCAAGTTCTTCCCGGTTCGTGTCCACCAGTTCCTCGCGTAGCTTCTCGCCGCTCTTCAAGCTGGTGATCTGGATCGGAATATCGAGGCCCGGGCGGAGCCCCGAAAGTTCAATCAGGTTGCGCGCCAGGCTGACGATGCGCACGGGCTCGCCCATATCGAGCACGAAGATCTCTCCTGCGGCACCCAGCGTGCCGGCCTGAATCAACAGGCTGACCGCTTCGGGGATCGTCATGAGAAATCTCTCCACGTCAGGGTGGGTCAGAGTGATGGGCCCGCCGCGGGCGATCTGCTTTTGAAAGATGGGCACCACACTGCCGCGGCTGCCGATGACGTTCCCGAAACGGACGCAACAGAAGCACCGGGCTCGTTGGCTGCCCTGGAACCGCTGAACCTGCACGAGCATTTCGCAGAGGCGCTTGGTCGCTCCCATTACGCAGCTCGGCTTTACGGCTTTGTCGGTGGAGACGAGAACGAAGCGGCGCATGCCGCAGCGCACCCCCTCCTCGATCAGGTTTCGCGTGCCGAAGACATTATTCAAGACGGCTTCGCACGGATTCATTTCCATGAGGTAGACGTGCTTGTGTGCGGCCGCATGGAAAACGATCTCGGGCCGGAACCGCGAGAAGACCTCCTGCAGCCTCGGGAGCAGGCGCAGATCCGCGACCACCGGATAGATGCTGGCGGCGGTCCGCAGCGTCCGCAGGCGTATACACGCGTCGTTCAGGCCGTTCTCGTCTTTGTCCAGAAGAACTATCTCCTGCGGGTCGAGGCCTGCCAGCTGGCACGCCAGCTCGGAGCCGATCGACCCTCCGCCACCGGTAATCAGGATGCGGCGGCCGCGATACGCTCCCAGCATTTGGGGGTCATCGACGCGCAGTTCCAAAGGCTCCCGGCCGAGGAGGTCGTTGATCTCCACGTCGCGATAGGCGGCGATGTTGGCCTTTCCCTGCAGGATATCCTCGAAGGCGGGAACGATCCGCGCCCGGACGGGAATGGACTCGCAAATGGCCCAAACCTTCTTGAGGGTATTGCGGTGGACTTTGGCCATGCAGATGATGACTTCATCCACGTCGTGTTCAGCCGCAACCACTGCCAGCGAGTCGATCGAGCCCAACACGGGCAGGCCATTGATCAGCGATCCGACCTTGTTCCGGTCGTCGTCGAGAAAGCCCACCGGTTTGACATCGGTGCGGCAGGCGATCTCCTTGGCGAGCATCGCTCCGGCGCGTCCCGCGCCGATCAGCAGCAGCCGGCGCAGGTGTTTTCCATTCCAGGCCTTGGCCGGCATGCCCTCGTATTGCAGGCGCCTCAGGGCGCGCACTCCCACCGAACCACCGAACGCCAAAACGAAGTACAGGATGCAGATGCTGACCGGAACGCAGAGCCCGGGCGCCACCGAGATGAGTCCGAAGCGGGCGGCCAAAAGGATGGCCATGCTGAGGATGTAGCCCCGAGCCAGGATCAACGCGTCTGCGAGGCCGATGTACCTCCAGACGAGGCGGTAGAGACCGAGCGCCGAATTCAGCAGAATCTGGCCGGCGATGAGCGCCGGCAAAACAAGCCAGAGCTGGTGCAGCGACTCCGCCGGAACGTGGCCATCGAACCGAAGCTGATACGCCAGGTAAAACGCCAAGCCCGAGGCCAGCGCGTCAATGAGCCGCTGGTTTGCGGTCGTATAAAGGCTGAAGCGAAGCTTTCGCATGAATTCTCCAGTAGGGCGTGCGCCGCGCGTGGACTTGCCCTGGACGCGCGGGCGAGGTGTGTGGCTGAGCCTTGACAGGGTTCAAAGCTGCGAAGCGAACAGGATCGAGAGTCTGTGGAACTCAGGAACCTGAGGGAAGTCGCGAAGCCGACTTTACTCCGGAGCCTGCACGGCGCCGCCTGGCGAAGCATTCAGTCCTGCCCATGAGGGCAGGCGCGTGGCGCCCAGGAGGGTGCCGGCGATGACAATGAGGTCCGATTTCAAAGTGCGATTATGCGAGTAGGCTACTGAAATCTTCAGTTTCCAAGGCAGAATGCGTTCAAGGTACTCGCGTTCCGGGTCTTCGCCCCCCAGCAGCCTGTCCTCATGCCGGAAGACCAGGCTGGCCGGATCGGTGATGCCGGGACGGTCGCGGAGGACGACGCCGTACTCGAGCGGGAACATCCGCACGTAGCGGTCAACTTCGGGCCGTGCCCCGACCAGCTGCATTTCGCCCTTGAGCACGTTGATCAGCTGCGGCAGTTCGTCCAGCTTATATCGCCGCAGCAGCCGCCCGACCCGTGTCAGGCGGCGGTCCCCGGGCTCGGTCAGCAGGCGTCCGCGGCGGTCCGCGCCCGGCACCATGCTGCGGAACTTATAGAGCCGGAATGGTTTGAATTCCCTGCCAATCCTCCACTGGGCGTAGAGGACCGGACCCCCGTCCTGAAGCTTGACGGCGAGTGCGATCGCGGCCAGGAGCGGCGAGAGAAGGACGAGGCCGGCCGCGGCGCAAGCGCGATCAAAAGTCATCCGGAAATCGCCTCCAACCTCGACGCTCATGCGCCCACCTGAAGGGCGGCGTCCGTTTCCCGTGCGCTCTCCCGCATTCCGTACCGCTCAGCGATCTCGAGTACCGCTTCGATTACATCCTCGACGTCCTGGTCCGTCATCCGGGGATAGATCGGAAGCGAAACCAGGCGTTTATAACTGCCGTAGGCGACCGGGAAGCGCTCGGGTTGATACCCATAGCGGTCGCGGTAGTAGGGATGGATGTGCACCGGGATGAAGTGCACCGAGGCGGAAATTCGCCGCGCTTTGAGCTCTTCAATGAACCGGTTGCGGGATATGCCGAGGAAGCCGGGCTTCAGGCGCAGGGCGTAAATATGCCAGGCGTGCTCGACCCCGGGCCGCACCGTTGGAATCTCGAGCGACGGCCCGGTCGCGAAGGCCCGGTTGTACCGCGTCGCGATTTCCGTCCGGCGCTTGTGAAAGCTCCACAGCCGCCACAGTTGGTGCAGTCCCAGCGCGGCCTGAACGTCGGTCATGTTGTACTTGAAGCCCGGCCTGACCACTTCGTAGTACCAGGAGCCTTCGGCGCTGTATCGCCTCCAGGCATCGCGGCTCATTCCGTGCAGGCTCCAGGTTCGCGCCTCGTCGATCAGCGCGGGGGGACCGCACAGCATGCCTCCTTCTCCGGTCGTCATGTTTTTGGTGGCGTAAAACGAGAAGCACGTCAGTACGGGCGTTTCGGTCTTGGGCGCCGCGCCGATCAGCCGCCCGCCATAGCTGGCCGGCAGGCTGTGAGCGGCGTCTTCGATGATCGCGATCTTGTGCTCGTGCGCGATTTCATGGAGGGCGTTGCGGTCGCAGGGAT
Source organism: Terriglobia bacterium (assembly GCA_035946575.1). Taxonomy (GTDB): domain Bacteria; phylum Acidobacteriota; class Terriglobia; order UBA7540; family UBA7540; genus Gp13-AA77. The sequence continues at coordinate 17,893 of DASYZG010000102.1, forward strand.
GGCCGTAAAGGTGGACGGGCATGATCGCTTTCACGTGCAGGCGGCCCTCACGACGCAGTTGATTGAGGGTGGCGCGCACCTTGATCGGGTCGATATTCAGCGTGTCCGGCTCCACGTCCACCAGCACGGGCTTCGCTCCCACCTGCTCGATAACATGGACTCCGGAGCAAAACGTCATCGGGCTGGTGATGACCGCGTCACCGGGGCCGATTCCGAGAGCGGCCAGCGCCACGTGCAGGGCCGCGGTGCAGGAACTGAGGGCCAGGGCGGCGTCTGCTCCGACGGCGTCGGCAAAGGCTCTTTCGAAGCGGCTCACTTTGGGACCGGTGGTGATCCAATCGGACCGCAGGGTATCAACCACCTCGGCGATCTCCTCCTCGCCAATCAGCGGCGGAGAAAACGGCAGGACGCTACTTCGCATCTGTGCTCCTCGGATACATTATTGAGTTTTGGAACCACAGCGCCACGAGCAATTGAGGACGTCAATAATCGGAGACATGCCCCGACCAGACGATGACCATCCGGTGACAAAGCGCGCCCGGATGTCGGATCGCCGGCCGGTAAGCCTCTGTGGGGGATTGAGATACGGATTTTCCTCCTTGGCATTTCAACTGCATCCGGACTGAATTCCAAAGGGCGCGAGTGTCGCCTCATCGCGCGGCGGTTTTGGCCGATATCAGTTGAGGAGAGCTGCGATTCAGGGGGAATGAGATGGGCAGAACGGTTCGAAGCGGGCGGCTGGCAGTTTCCGGATTCTTGCTGTTTGGCATTGTGCTCGCCACGCAGGTGATCACTTCGGGGTGGAAAACCCAAGTTTACGCCAACCAGTTTCGCAGTCTTCAGCAGGCCGTTGACTCTTTGCCCGCCGAAGGCGGCACGGTCAGCCTGACCTGCGGCAGCTACGGCGCCGTCACCATTTCCAGGCCGAACGTGGCGATCATCGGCGCGGGCGACTGCTCCTCGATTACGGCTCCGGCGTCCGGCAGCAGCGGCATCGTGACGGTTACGGGCGGCGCGACCCACACGATCATCAGCAGCGTGCGGATCCTTGGCCAGGCCGTGGACCAGTCCACGATCCAGCGTTGCATTTACCTGACGGGCGGCTCGACCGGCACGACGATCGAGCACGTGAAGTTCGGCGGTATCTCGCCCACTTCGGGCTGCAACATTCAGATCCACGCCGACCCGACCTCGGCCCGAAACCTGATCACGAAAAACACCTTTACCCAGGCCGTTGGCACCGGCAGCGGCGGCGGATACGGGATTCTGGTTGAAAGCAGCACCAGCAATGTGATTACGAACAACGTCTCGATCCAGACCGCGACCCAGGGACGCCACCACATCTATCTGTCTGTGGGCGCGTCCTCGAACGTGGTCATGAACAATAAGCTGAGCGGCGGCACCAGCGACCAGATTGTGATTTATTCGCTCGACAGCCAGCCGGCGGCGCGCTACAACCTGATCCAGAACAATGTGCTCAGGGGCATGGCAACCGGGCTGGGGGCCAAAGCCGCCATTCATATTTGCCACAACGCCACGCTTAACCGCGTGATCGGAAACCAGGTTCTCGAGCCGGCCGTTGCCGGTATCGAAATCGAAGCCTCGGCCATCAAAGGCCAGGCTCACGCCGACAGGAATGATTTGGAGAACAATCAGATTTATTTCGCGGGGCACTTCGGCATTCTGATTCTGGGATCCTCCAGCAACACGATCAGAGGAAACACGATCTACGAAGCCAGCCAGGCGGTCCCGGGGTCGTATGCGGGTCTCGAGGTCTCCTCGAACTCCATTTACGCCATCGCGCATAGCAACCAGATCTCCGGGAATACGAGTTATGGTCCCCAAAAGCAGCGCTGCGGTCTGCAAATCGATTCCGGAACACCTGCGCCGCACGCGACCGTGGTCAATCTGAACCGTTTCGGAGTGGGTGCCATAGGCAGGGCGCTCAACAACGGCGGCCGCGATACCAGGATCGGCATGAACATTCTCGACTACCAGAACCCCAATCCTCCCAAGGCGTGAGGCCTCGAGTTTTCCCTCGCCTATGTTACGCTACTGAGCCATTTCATTCCCCGCCTTGCACCGCTCTATCAATGCCAGGTAATGCGTGTTGAGCACCCGCAGCGCGCTCAGCACACGGCACACGTTCCAGGAGAAGCCGGCCAGCCGCCGCGCCAGCGGC
>DASYZG010000103.1:0-14815 GCA_035946575.1 Terriglobia bacterium
CGAGAGGCGACTGACCACGGCCGCCTGCCAGGCGCGCCTGGCGCCCCGGCGGGAAGATCACTGGATGAACCGGCAGGGCGACCGGCTGCGGCTGGCCATCGATCGCAAAATGCGCTTAATCCCGGTCCTGCTGAAGATGTATGGCTTGGGCGGCTTAGGCAATGGCCACGCTCCGGTTCCGCCCGCACCGGAGCCGGAAGCGCCCGAAGAGCCGGAAGCACCGGAAGCGCCGAAGAAGCCCCCTAAAAAACATCCACAACCCGAAAGCCGGAATGTGCCATCGAATGAACAAGATAAGCCAAAAACGGGGGCTACATCGAAAGCCGGAATGTCCTTTAGAATGAGCAAACCGGGGGCTACATCGACGGCGCGAAAAACGTCGTTTTCGGCCGAAAAGTGCGCGGCAATCGACCAGTCGACCGTTAACAGTCGACTCGGCCGAAGGCTGGGTTCCCGCCTTCGCGGGAACGACGACGGGTGGGAAGATGCCAACGTTCCCACCAAGGGCTGCGGACCGCGGGTTGCCCGGTGCCGACGGGCAACGGTCAACTGTCGACTCTCAACGCACGACGGTCAACTTCTGCGGCAGCCGGCGGCCCAGGCGGCGCTGGAGGATCGTGTTGAGCCGGTTGGAGTGAGCCGTCACTTCCTGAATCTTCAGGAGTTTCGCGAGCAGCAGCGTGATGGCGAGTCCGGCCGAACTGCCGATAACGAGCAGCACCAGGGCGCCGGTCATCGACCGCCAGGGGAGATGCGATTCGAGGCGACGATCAACAAGGTAGGTACTGTAGCCGGCCACGGCCGAGGCGGCGCTCAGCTTGAAGAAGAAAACAACGTTGCTGCGGACGCTTTGGCTCTTCGTCGCCCGGTTGAGCAGCACAAAGAGCACCAGCATGAAGGCGGTGATCCCGATGGAGCTCGCGAGTGCCAGGCCCCAGTATCCGTGACGGTGAACGAGGTAGCGGTATATCGGAAGGCTGGCCAGCGTGACCGCGGTGCCGACGATCGCCGGTGTCCAACTGTTGTGAATGGCAAAGAATCCGCGCGAAAGCAGATATTGTGCGGCCCAGGCGAACATGCCGATCGCGAACAGCGCCAGCGCGAGGCCGGTAGCATGGAAATCGGGGCCGCGCAGCCGGGTGTGCGAGAACACCAGATAAACAAGGGGTTCGCTTTGCGCGATCAGCAGCGCCGAGATGGGCAACATCATAGCCAGCATGCCTTTGAGAGCGGCACTCAGGGTGCGATCAAGCTCGTCGAGCTTGCCTTCGGAATAAAGCCGCGCCAGGATGGGGAACGAGACCACGCCTACCGCCTGGCCGAGCGAGGTGAGCGGCACCTGCATGAGGATCTTGGCGTACTGCAGCCAGGTAATCGAGGCGGCGCGGAGGTAAGATCCGAACCAGCGGATGATCCAGTTGTCGGTGAAGGTCAGCGACAGCGCCAGCATGATCGGCACGGCCAGATTGAGGAAGAGTTTGAAGCCCGGATGGCCCAGGCGCAGGTTCGGACGAAATCGGGCGCCCGCCCGCCGCGCGCCATAAAGCTGCAGCAGCAAGTTGCCGAGAATTGCGCCCACCAGAACCCCAAGGGCGAATCCCGTCATGCCGACGTGACGCGCCAGCGTCCAGCCGCCGATCACGATAAAAGCGTTGTAGATCACCAGCGCAAGGGATGGCACCAGGAACTGGTGCTTGGCGTATTGCACGGCCTGCAGGATACTGCCGAGCACAAAGCAGAATTGTGCGGGCAACATCAGCCGGGTGTAGAAAATCACGTGCGCCTTTTCCGCGGCCGCGAACCCGGGCGTGGTGATGTTAATCAACTGGGGCGCAAATATCTCTCCGGCGCCGACCGCCAGCACCAGCAGGATCGCCATGAAGGTGATCACTGTCGAGAAGACGCGCCAGCCCTCCTCTTCGTCGCCTTGAGCCATGTACTTGGTGAAAACCGGTATGAAAATGACGCTCAGCGAAGCGCCGGCCAGCAGGTAATTGAGGAAGTCCGGCAGGGTGAAGGCGGCGTAATAGGCGTCGGTGGTGGCGTTCGAGCCCACCTGGTGCGCCACCGTCCATTCGCGCAGGAATCCCAGAAACCGGCTCAGGATGACGCTGGCAGTGACGATGCCAGCCGCCCCGGCCAGACGTCCGGCGCTGGTCGCTGCCTGGAGAGAGGGCACTCCGTCAACTATGATCGAAGAGTCAGCGTCTCGCGGGGGTGTCATCTCGGTGCCAATTCGCAAGGGGAAACCTGGGGGAGACACATACGGCACCTGGAAAATCGGCCCTCTTTCGCTGTCAAGCTGCTGAATCCGAAGGAGAAGAGTATGTTGGGCTCGCCTTCGTCCGACTTGGCCGTAGCTTATCGCATTCTCGGTTTTAACCCTATACGGTTTGCTGGCTTTTGGCCGATCGTGAGAGTCGTCAATTCCGCTTGTGGCGGGAACCAGCTCACTTTGTCACCGAATTGCTTACGCACGAGTATTCGTGTCGCCGGCCTGCGTGCCGGAGAGGGCGCCGGCCAAGCGCCGTCTAAGCAGTGCAATGAACTCACGGTCTTCGGCGTCAAGGCCGAGGATAAGCAGGATCACTGCGAAAACTCCTGCAGCCGCAGCCAGATTCAAAGCCACGATAACCAGCGGCGAGTGGATCGGCAGCCAGCGGAGCATCCACAAGACGACGGCAGCCCCGGCCGTGGCGGCAAGGCATTTCAAAAAGCGGCGATCATACGGTCGCATCTTGAAAACGCGGTGGGCGAGGTACACCGCTGTGACAAACAATACCATCAGGGCCAAAGCGGTGGCGGAAGCCGCTCCCGCCATGCCCCACAGCGGAACCAGAATCACGCCGAGAATAACGCTGACCGCGAACACAACGGCCGAAAGTATCAACATTTGGTTCTGCTTGCCGGTCATCACCAGCAGCGTGCCGACCGGGCCGGTGGCGGCCTTGACCACCTGCCCGAAGGCCAGGATCATCAGCGCGTACCAGCCGGCCACGTACGGCTTTCCGTAAAGGAGCTGCATCACCTGGCGCGACGCAAAACAGATCAGCAAGAAGGGCGGCAGGCTCCAGTAGAGTCCCCACTTGGTGCTCACCTTGTAGAGTTCGGCCACACGCCCGACTTCGCCGCGGTGATAGTGGTACGCGGTCATGGGGGCGAATATGGCGCCGAACGCTCCGAGAACGACGTTGAACGAAACCGCAAGCTGCGAGGCCGCCTGGTAGATTCCCACGTCGGCGGCCGGCCGAAAGTACCCCACGATCAGGCGGTCGACCCAGATGAGAAGCACGCCCAGAACCCCCACCGTCGAGGCAGGCAAGGAATAGGCCAGCAGCGGCCCGGGCGAGGATTTCGCAACCAGATCTCGTGAGGTAACCTCGGGAAACAACCCCTTGATGTAAACCAGAGCCAACCCCATGGCCAGACCGAAGGAAAACACGCAAGCAATGAGCGCGCTCGGGAGTCCCAGCTTCCAAAGGAAAAACAGCAGCAGCACCAATACAAACTGGATGAGGGGTTGCCCCATGTCCTCGGTAGCCACGGAGAACTTCATGCGCTGCGAGACGCGCGTGGCGGCAGCGGCAACATTGAGGCCGGTAGCCAGAGGAAAGACGAGGGCGAAACAGCGGAGAACGGGCACCTCTTGTGGGTTGTGGAACACGCCCACACCGAGCCAGGGAGCAGCGAGCCAGGCTACCCCGGCAAAAAAAAGGCCGGAGATGAGGGCCAGCTTCAAACATTCCAGCACCACACCTTTGAGGCCCGCTGGATCGCGGCCCCAATGTCGCGATCCGAAGTGGATTACGCCCGCATTGAGACCGAGGGGCGAGATCAGCGTCACGACGCGAGTCACGGTCCAGCCGAGAGCGTACAGCCCGAACGTGAAGGGCCCCAGCAAACGGGCGAGCGCCACATCCACGAATAGCCGGACGCCGCGGCCGACAATCTTGCCACCCAAGGCAATGCCGGTGCCTCCCGCCAGACGCTTCACGTCACGAGAGGCGTCGTCTGGCGCCGCTACCACGGCAGCCGAGGTGTTGGCCCCGACCGCACTCGGCTCACCGAGACCGCTGGGTTTGTCCATATTGTGCAAGGCTAGAAGCCCTCAAAGCACCGTGGAATCGACAACCGAGATAGGAACCACTCTAACGGGCGTCTCACCGCGTTCGCGGGCAAAAGAAGCTGAAGGACGCGAAAAAAGCCGCGTGAACAGGATTGCCGCCCGCTCAAGGACATTCGGGCCCGGAGTGCAACCGAACTGTAATGGGGTCGTCTTAACCCGGTGGCAGTGTCATCAGGCAAGCGGTCTTACTCCGGCGCAGTGGACTGGCATCGCGGCGGGTCAGGAGCAGCCGCTTTAACCCTCGTTCCAATTTTTGAGAACGAACAGAGTACCACGATTCGACGCCTGAAGCGCCTTACAAGGATTGGAGCTAACCAGATTAGAAACAGCTACTCGTAACGCAGCGCGGCCATGGGGTCGAGCCGAGAGGCGCGGCGGGCGGGGACGAAGCTGGCGATCAAGCCGATGCCAGCCAGCAGGATCACGGTCAAGGCGAGAGTCAGCGGGTCGTCCGCTTTAAGGCCGAAGAGCAGTGAACCGGTGGCCTTGCCGCCAGCCAGCGTGAGACCGACGCCGACGGTAATGCCAATTCCGACCAGCAGCGTGACTTCCCCGAGAATCAGCCGGATCACGCCCCAACGCAAGGCGCCGAGCGCCATGCGGATTCCGATCTCGTTAGTGCGCTGCGCGATGGTGTAGGAAATCACGCCGTAGAGCCCGATGGCGGCCAGCAGCACGGCGAGACCGCCAAAGAACCCGCACAGTGTCGCCATCAACTCGTCCTGCGTAAGCGTTTCCCGAATCTGCGTGCGCAGCACAACAAACTGGATGTCGATTTCCGGGTTCACCTGGGCGATGGTGTTCTTGACGGAATTGAGCAAGCCGCCGGTCATGCCGCCACGGGAACGAATCAAAAGCGTCACGCCGGGATACGTAAAGGGCGCTTCGAGCTGGGCGTGCGGAAAGTACATCACCGGAACCATGGGCTCGTGCATGTCGTTATAGACGGAATCCTTCACCAGGCCGGCGACCTGGTAGTAACGCGGAGGCTTGCCAGGATAATTCCACACGCGGAACATCTGGCCGATGGGGTTCGGGCCCTGCAGGAATTTTTTGGCAAACGTTTGGTTCACGATGGCCACTTTCGGGGAAGTAGCCGCGTCGCGGTCATTGAAATCGCGCCCGGTGATGATGGGAATTCCGAGTGTCGCGAAATACCCCGGGCTGACATAATCCTCCCAGGACACCATCCCTTCGTGGTGATCCCCATTCTTATCGAGAATCCAATCGTTGCTGCTGCTGCCGCTCATCGGCGACCGGGTGGATCCTCCCGCGGCGGCGACCCCGGGCACGGCCCGGATCCGCTCCAGCAGATCGCGCACGAACGGCCCGCGCTGTGGTTCGGGAACGTTCAGGCGGGTGAAATCCACGTTGGCGACGAGTACGCCGTTTTGCTCGAAGCCCGGATTGCGCGTCATCAGGTTTTGCAGGCTGCGCGCGAAGAGCAGCGCTCCGGCCAGCAGCACAACCGAAAGCGCCACCTGTGCGGCGACGAGAATGCGCTGCAAGCGAAAGCGCTCGCGGCCCGCGGTCATCCCGCGTCCGCCGGTTTTGAGGACCGAGCCCGGCGGCACGCTGCCGGAGCGAAGAGCTGGAGCGAGCCCAAACAGAATCGTGGTGAGAATGGCCAGGCCGGCGGCAAAACCGAGCACGCGCCAGTCCGGGGGCATATCCAGGAAAATGCGATTGTCCGGCGAGCTAATGGACGCAATCAGGAAGTGACTTAAACCGGAGGCCAGGAATCCTCCGAGAATCGCGCCAGAAAAGGCCAGCAGCGCGCTCTCGGAAAGCAATTGCCGGACCATGCGCCCCCGCGAGGCGCCCAGAGCCAGGCGCACTGCCACTTCGCGTTCGCGAGCGCTGGCGCGGGCAAGCATCAGGTTCGCGAGATTGGCGCAGGCAATCAGGAGAACCAGGCCCGAAAGGCCGAGAAGCAGAAAGAGCGGTTCCGAGGAATCGCGGCGCATTTGCGAAAATCCGTTGGCTGCCGGTTGTGCCTCGATTTTGTAGGCGAGATAGTGCTTCACGCCGTCCGCGTCGTATTGCGGCGGAATGGTCTCCTGCAGGGCGGGGAGCGTGATGACGGCGAGTTGTGCGCCGGCGCGTTTCAGATCCCAGCCATCTTTGAGCCTTCCCAGGACCGAGAGCCACCAGCTTTCGCGCGGACGGTCCCCCGTAATGCGGCTGAATTCGGCATTCAGGATCGGCTCCGCGCACACCGTGAGTGCCACATCGAAGCTGTCGCCGACCGAAACGCCGTAAAAGCCCGGCGGCGTGACACCCAGGATCGGGAAGGGATGGCCTCCGAGGGTGAGGGTCTTGCCGATGACGGAAGCGGACCCGCCGTACCGGCGCTGCCAGAAGGCATAACTAAGATCGACGCCGCCCCCGCAGCCGGTGCGGTCGTCAGCGGGCGATATCAGGCGGCCGAGAATCGGCTCGATGTCGAGCACGTGGAAAAACTGGCCCGTAACCCACAGCACTTGCGCGTTGTCCACTTCGCCGCCGTTCGCGAGATTGTCTCTTTCCTCGCCCCAGGCTGCGATGGACGAAAAGGCTTCCTGCCTCTGTTCCACTTGTTTCCACAGCGGATAGGTGAAGTTGGCGTAGGGGCCGTTAAAGTTGCCGCTCCCCCAGTGGTTGTTGTTCAGGTGGATGATGGCGAGCGTATTCGGACTTTTTACGGGCAACGTGCGCAGACGCACCGCATCGATAAGCTGAAAGATGGCGGCATTCGCGCCGATGCCGAGCGACAGCGTGAGGAGGGCGATCAGAGCGAATCCCGGTGACTTGGCGAGCACGCGGAGCCCGTATCGCAGGTCCTGCCAAAGCTCCGTCAGGAGATTCTTGCTCGCTGCTTCGCCCATAGGAGTCGTAGCTAAGAGCTATCTCTCTTTCAAAACCTAATGACGATTACAAATCGGGGTGACAGATCGTGCTGTAGCGCGGGCGTCCTCGCCCGCGATTTTCGCGCCTGGGACAGGCGCGCTACCGCGCACCGCTGTCACTCCATTCTGTAATCCTCTATAACAGACGTTGACTCCCGAAGAATGGTTAGCTGCAGTTTCAGCCGCAAATGCTCGATTGCTGCGCTCGCGCCGTGGAAAGGACGGTGCGCCTGAAAGCAAACGAGTCAACCTCCGGTATTTCCTATTACGCGCTTGTGGATGTCCTGGTTCGCGAGAATTCGCCCAAGGAGGCTGGTGGAGATTTGAAGTGCGAAATCAGATTCTCATCGGCATGACCACGTACCGATAACGGCAGGTTTCCTCGCCCATGGGCCGCAACTGGCCGGCGCTTTGCTCGTCCTGCAGTTCCAAACGGACCCTTCCGCCCTCGGCCAGCACGTTCAGGAAATCAAGCACGTAAAGGTAATTGAACCCAATTTCCATGGCTTCGCCCTCGTACTCGGCGTCGATCGCTTCCTCGGCCTCACCATACTCGCCACTGGTGGAGAAGAGCTGCAGCCGGCTTTTGTCGATCTGCAACCGGATGGCATGAGAGCGCTCATCGGAGAGCAGCGCCACGCGGCGCAGGGCGGCCGTAAAAGCCTCTTTGTCGAGCGAAGCAACGCGCGGAGTCTCCTTGGGAAGCACCGCCTCGTAGTTTGGGAACTGGCCGGTCAGGAGCCGCGAAATCAGCACGCGGTCACCTACCGAAAAGAACAGGTGGCTGTCGTCCTTGGAGACCTCCACCTTGGCGTCGTCAGCGGCCTGCGCCAGGAGCTTCTCCAGTTCAGTCATCGCCTTGCGAGGAACCAGGATGCGCAGCTCGTTGTTTACCTCCTCCACGGTAGCGTCTTGTTCGACCAGCGACAGCCGATGTCCGTCCGTGGCCACCATGGTTGCGATCTCGGGTTTGAGAATCAACAGGGCTCCGTTGAGCGTGTAGCGGGATTCCTCGCTGGAGACGGCAAAGCTGGTCCGTTTGATCAGGGTGGCCAGAACCGGCCCCGGCAGCCTGGCCAGAGTACCGGGCACTGCCGGCAAGGCAGGAAAATTGTCTCGTGCCATCCCCACGAGCTTGAACGAAGATCTCTCGCACTTGAGCTCGACCCACTGGTTTTCCAGGACCTTGAAACGGATCTCCGCTTCCGGCAGCGAGCGCACGATGTCCACCAGACGGCGGGCGGGGACCGTGCCCGCTCCCTCTTTCTTCACCTTGGCGACGCAGCTCGACAGCAGGCCGAGTTCGAGGTCCGTGGCGCTCAGATGTATGCGTCCACCCTTGGCTTCCAGCAGGAAATTGGAAAGTATCGGAATCGTCGCCTTCTTTTCGACCACACCCTGGGCCAGATCGATTTCCTTGAGCAGGTCGCTCTTCTTTGCTGAGAACTCCATATCAGTAACTCTCTATCTTCCTACTTCCTAGTAGTAGGGGTTGTGGATTTCTGGAAAATCCGCCCGACGGCCGTTCTTTATTGGGCGAAAGCGGTGCAAGGCTGTGGATGCGCGGGCATCGCTTTCGTGGATAAATCGTCTTCTGATCAGCAGCCGGGAACGATTCACAGCTTACTAAATCAACAGGCTCTGGAAAAGTCACCTAAGCTGATCTCAGGCCGTCAGTCAGCCTGTTGATCGCCTTGTCTAAATCTCGGTTCGATTCCCGTTCCCGCTCGATCTTGCGAATGGAGTGTAACACGGTGGTGTGATGTTTGCCCCCGAATTCTCTGCCGATTTGGGGCAGGGACGCCGTCGTAAGCTGTTTGGCCAGGTACATGGCCACTTGCCGGGGGTGGGAGATGGCGGGGCTGTTGTTCTTTGATTTCAGCTGGATCATGGTGAGCGAGTACTCCTGGCACACCACGCGTCCGATGTGGTCCATGGTGACGCGTCGGTCGTCGAGGGGAACGATGTGCCGGAGCACTTGATGTGCCATCGCCAGGTCGATCTTGGTGCCAGTGAGCGACGAGTAAGCAATCAGGCGGGTCAGGGCACCCTCAAGATCGCGGATATTGGCCTTGATCTTGCTCGCCACGAATTCGGCGACCACCGGCGACAGTTGGAGGTTGTGCATCTCGGCCTTGCGCGCCAGGATGGCGAGTTTGGTCTCGAGATCGGGCGGCTGAACGTCGGCGGTGAGGCCCCAGGCGAATCGCGAACGCAGCCGCTCCTCGACGCCGCTGATCTCGCGCGCCGGACAGTCGCTGGAGATTACCACCTGCTTCCCGGCCTCGTAAAGCGAATTGAAGGTGTGGAAGAACTCTTCCTGTGTGCGCTCCTTGCCGGCCAGGAACTCGATATCGTCCATCAGCAGCACGTCCACGCTGCGGTACTTGTCGCGAAAAGTTACCATGCGATCGTAACGCAGCGAATTCACGACCTCGTTGGTGAACTGCTCGCAGGAAACGTACGCCAGCCGGAGATCCTTGTTGTGCTGGGCGATTTGATGGCCGATCGCCTGCATGAGATGGGTCTTCCCCAGCCCCACGCCGCCGTAAAGAAAGAGGGGGTTGTACGCTTTTGACGGCGCCTGGGCGACGGCGCGGGCCGCGGCGTGAGCGAACTGGTTGCAGGAGCCGACCACGAAGGTCTCAAAGGTGTAGCGCGGATTCAGCCGATGCGTGGCGGACTCGAAATCCAGCTTCCCCTGCACGGCCTCGCCATGCCAGGAGGCCTGGACCGTGTCCGGAACCACGTAGCACACTTCCTTGATGGGCGGGTCCCTGTTCACCAGGACTTCGTGCACCAAGCCGCCAAACTTCTCCTGGATCCAGTTCTCGAACTCGCGATTGGGAACGTGAACGTACATGCTCGCCCCCACAATGCGCAGAAGGCGCGTGGGGCGCAGCCAGGTATCGAAACTCTGGGGATTTACCCGATCCTTGATCTCGTTCAGGACTTCCTGCCAAGCGTTCATAACTCACCTCGCGCTGGTATACTCCAGCTTGGCTGTTTTCCCGAGAGACACCAATCCAGTGGCGGCTGCGCCCCCCGATTTTTCGCGGCGCCGAGTCGCGGTGCGGGCTTGGCTCTGGTTTGCCGTGCGACCGAAAATTTCGTGCCGATCCTGCGTCTTCGCATCTCGGCCGTGGTTAACATAGCACAAATTGATCGGGGCCGGGAGGGCTCGCGAGACAAACCTCGAATGTAACGAGTGATGCACATTAAAAATATGCTTGACATAATCTGAGCCGCAATTTTGGCGCGTGGCATCGGGGTGAGTCCTAGAACGCCCGCTGCTGAAGCCGCGAATTCTGGAGTTGTAACAATGTGTGGAAAACCCCGGGTCCGGCGAGGGGTGGAATACAGGCCGTAACCTTCAGAGGAAATCCCATGAAGAACGTGTGAAAATGGTTCGCCCCCGTCCACGTTTTGCGCCACCGGGGTGTGTCCTTGTGCGTTCGAAGCGCCTTTCGCTGTTTGTCAATCCCCCGCAAGCCGGAATCCGCAAGAGAACAGGCGAGGAGAATCTCAAAACGCGGATTCCCGCCGGCGCGGGATTGTTGCCCAAGCCGTTTGACTTGCGCCGGCTGCGAGGCGTACACTGCCCACCGCTAATCGGTAGTCTGAACGCCAAGAACTCTGCCGGAGGTTGCCATGCGCGCAAAGGGCATCGTAATGTTTGCGGCCGTAGTGTTGGCATTTGGAGGCCTGGGCGCCGAAGCGGGTCAATCCACAGCCGCGGCCGCGCAGCCCTCGTCCGGCACGGTGGTGCCGCGCCTGATTCAGTTCAGCGGCCTGGTCCGAGACGCCTCCGGGAAGACGGCGACCGGCACCGTGGCGATTACTTTCTCTCTTTACGAACTCGAGGACGGCGGAGCGCCGTTGTGGTCGGAAACGCAAACGCTGGCGCTCGACGCTCAAGGGCACTACACGGCCTTTCTTGGCGGCGCATCGCCGGAGGGTTTGCCGCTGGATCTGTTCGCGAGCGGCGCGGCGCGCTGGCTCGGCGTGGCTCCGGCGCTGACGGGGGTCGGCGAGCAGACGCGGGTGCTGCTGGTCGGCGTTCCCTATGCTTTGAAGGCCGCAGACGCCGACACTCTGGGCGGCAGGCCCGCGTCGGCTTACGTTACAACCGACAACGCAACGGAGGGCGAGGCTGCGCTGAACCCGCCGGGGAGTGCCAGCCTGAAGGCCACCGGTGCAGGTGCCCCAGGCGGTGGCGCGGCGAGCGCCAAGGGAAAGATCAAAACGCCGGCCCTCACGATCACCGGCGGCGGGACCACGAACTATGTGCCCCTTTGGACCGGCAGCACGGCGCTCGGGAATTCGGTGCTCTTTCAGACGGGTTCGGGAAGCACGGCCAAGATCGGCATTGGGACGACGGCGCCATTGCAGATTCTCCACGTGAACGGGTCGAGCGAGATTCTGTCTACCGGCAGCGGGGCGGGGTTTAAGTTTCAGGACCGGGCCGGGGGCACCAGCCCCTACGGGGTGTGGTACAGCATGGGTAGTGTGGCCCGATTCTGGCGGTCGGACCTGAATGGCAAAGGCGGAGACGTGCTCGGCATCACCAGCACGGGCAACGTCGGGATCGGCACGACCAGCCCGACGAACGTGCTGCAGGTGAATGGGGCGACGCCCATCTACTCCACCGGCAGCGGCGGCGGACTGGCGTTTCAGGACCGCTCGGGTGGCACCAGTCCGTACGCCCAGTGGTACAGCACCGGGGACGTGGCCCGCTTCTGGTGGTCGGACTATGGAGATGTTCTGGGCATCACGACTGCGGGCCGGGTGGGGATTGGAACCAGCTCGCCGACGGTGAACCTGCAAGTGGTGGGGTCCAGCACGCCGCAGATTCGAGTGTCCAATACGGCCACCAAGGGCAGCTCGATCTCCTATGTCGGGGCGGATGCCAATCAGACGGTCGCGCTGGTCGGAGCCGACGGATTGGGAACCGGCCCCATGGGGACGCCCAGTGGCTTCTTTGGGACCTCCACGAATCAGCCGGCGGGCATCGTGACCGACAACCTCGAGCGCCTGCGGGTGACCACCACGGGTCAAGTCGGGATCGGAACCCCGTCGCCGGTCGCCACGCTGGAGGTCAACGGCACGGCGCGCTTTGACCAGTCGGTGACCTTTGCCACCGGGCAGATTTTTCCCAACACGGCCACGCTCGGCGCCAACGTTTTCGAGGGCAATCAGAGTGTTACGGGAAACGTCAGCGCCACGGCCTCGATCTCCGGCGCCGCGGCGGCATTCAGCGGCAGCGCGAGCACGGCCATCGCCAACGTCACCCAGAGCGGATCGGGAGCGGCGGTCGCTGCCGCGAATAACGCGGCCAGCGGCCAGACGGTGGGCGCCGAGGGAACAGTCAGCGCCAGCACCGGCTCCGGCCTGCTCGGCGTCAACGTCAATTCCAGCGTGACGGGCGGCCAGCATCCCGGGTACAGCGGCGTGTGGGGCGACAGCGGAGCGTCGGGGAACGACGGCGTGCTGGGCACCGCCGACGATGGCTTCGCGATGGTGGCCTACAACAACAGCCCGAGCGGCGACGCAACCTTGTTTGTGGAGAATCTCAACGCGGGCAGCGGTTTGCCGCTCATCAAGGCCGTGGCCGGCAACGGCACCACCTGCATTGTGGCCAACAGCGATGGCAGCACCTTCTGCCAGGGAACGCAATCGGCCGTGGTTCCGGTGGACGGGCGCAAGCTGGCGCTTTACACCATCCAGGCGCCGGACAACTGGTTCGAGGACGTCGGCTCCGCCACCCTGAGTGATGGCGCCGCCAGCGTGAAGCTCGAGCCGAAGTTTGCCCAGACGGTGAACACCCGCGTGGAATATCACGTTTTTCTCACGCCCAAAGGCGATTGCGACGGGCTCTTCGTGACCGACGAGACCCCGGCGGGATTCGAGGTCCGCGAACTGCGCCACGGACGCTCCAATGTGGCGTTTGACTATCGCATTGTGGCGCGGCGCCGGGGCTACGAAAACGTCCGGCTGGGGGATGAGACCACGGCGATGGACGCTCCCGCGCCGCGGTCGCCCGGTCATACTGCCGGCACGATACGCCTGTCGCAGACCGTGGCTGGGGCCGGTCACTGACACGAGCGCCGTTTCCCCGGCCCGATTCGATCGAGAAAGGAGAGCAAGAAAATGAGGAGCCGACAACGGATGTTGATGGGCGGGCAGATTCGCATGCTGCCGGGAATCTGCGCCGCAGGGTTGCTCGCCGCCGCCGTGGCAGGCGCGCAGACGGGAGCGCCGGTCATCTCGACCGGCAGCAACACGAACGCGCCCGATCCCGTTTTCCTGGACGTGGCCAAGGTCGACACCACCGACAGCGACATCTGTTTGCGGATTCAGCAGGCATGGTCTGCGCTGGCGGGCAAGAGTGGGGTTCTGGACGCGCGCTCCATCACCGGCACTGTCACCTGCGGCAGCGATCCGTTCAGCACGGCCACCCAGGGCGTCCTGCTGCTCGGAAACGTGATCATTCAAACCACGGTGCCCTGGCAGGTTCCCACGCACGTCTGGGTGAACGGTCTGGGCGACGCCGGCAGCTTCACCGCCCAGGACACCGTGCTGCAGGCGGCTTCCGGATTCAGCAATCCCGGCAATGCAACGCCGCAGATTTGCGTGGCCAACGCCCTGGTTTGCCTGGGCCACGGCGCGCAAGCTTTCCGCGCCCAGCTTTCGAACATGGATCTCGACTGCAACTCGCAGCCCGGGTGCACGATTGCGGCTTACAACGGCGCGGCGCAAGACGGCTCCTGGTTTCAGGGCGTGACGCTCGCCAATGCCTCGGCGGCGGGGCTGATGGTGAGTCTCACCGAGTTCCAGAACAGCAACAAGCAGAACTTCTTCGGCGCGGTGAACAGCGGACCCTATCACAACGTCACCGTTCAGTACTGGCAATCCTGCGGCGGCTGCAACCCGGTCGGCGTGCTGGTTCAGAATACGGGTCCCTCGAACCTGGACTTTGGCGGTGTGGTCCGCGACTTCGACAACTTCACGGTGTCGGGCAACAACGCGTGCGGCACCGGCAACACCTGCACCGGCACCGGGTTCCTGATCGAGGGCGCGTCCGTGAATATCACCAATAGTCACGTGGAGTACTACTCCACTTCTGTCCAGATCGGCGCCAGCGGATACAGCACCAACGGCGTGGAGATCACGAACATGTACCTGTCAAATACCAACACCGGCCAGGGCGTGCTGATCTACTTTCCCACAACCTCGGGAAACAGCACGGGCGACATTACCATCTCGGGCTTGAACTACGGCGCCAACGGACCCTCGCTGAATGACCAGGTCGGCGGGAATATGCTCACCGACCCTTTCATCGCCTTCTACGCCGTCGGACATATCGGCGGCACCAAAGGCGAGCTCCGGCCCAAGGTGGTCTCCACCAGTCCCAATCTGACCAACGGAACCGGAGGCACGGGCGGGAATCCTCACTGAAGAGCGCAGCGCCGCGAGGAGGTCTGAAACCAGCATCCGGCGCCCGGACGCCACCCACCGTTTTTCGTCACTCGTGACAACGTGCGAGTCGACGCCTGTTTCGGTAAAAAACGGCGCCCCTCGTGCGTTCGATGTAGCCCACGTTTTGCTGATTCCTTCGAAAATTCGTGTATGTCGTTGATTCTGCAATATGGTTCTCTAGGCCTTCGGGGTTTGGGCGAGGTCCAGCGAGCGGACGCGAATACCCAGCCTGCCGAGCCGCCGGACATGGTGATGAATCAGTCGGGTCCTCTGCTTGAGGTCCATTACTGGCACGCCGACTTCCTGGTAGGCTCGCCCAGTT
>DASYZG010000104.1:0-96977 GCA_035946575.1 Terriglobia bacterium
ATTTTCATGGGGGGGGAGGGGGGTGCTTTTCTCCACTCTCTGATCTCAAGGGCCCAGTCGGACTGCCAGGGTACGGGGCTAAGCCTTTTATCAGCATTACCTTATATGCAGGCCCGGAACAAGTCTGGCTCATTCCGGGCCTTCCCTGTTCGTCTAGTTTGTCCCCGAGCTTGTACTCGGCGCCGCGACGGACGAACTTCCCGTTCGGGCTGGCTTCTTGCCCTTGGGCCGCTTCAACGGTCCCGCGGACGGCTTGGTTGTTGGAGTCATGAGCTTCTCTTTTGGCATAACTATCTCCTCGAAGAGCCTTCTGATGCCTGGCATCCAAGGCGGAGCCCCGGCATCAGTCCGGTTCACCCAGAATTAGGCTCTCAGTCAGGAAACATGCTACGCGCCTAAAATGGGACAATGGAGAAAAGTGAGAAAAGTGAGAAAATTGAGAAAATTTATTTTCTTAGCGTTTTCAACAACTTAGGCGCATCGACCTCGCTGGCGCCCCATCGGCCTCAAAGTGGTCAGGATCCCGCCGATACCCGACCTCGCGCTGGCCGGCTTTCAAGGCGCCTGCCGCCACACTCCGGGTCTCCAAAGGGAGAAGCTCGCGGAGCCATCCTTTTGCGAAAAACGGGCCCTTTTCACGTGGTAAGGCGCTGAAAATAAAAGAGATAATCCCAATGGGTTTGACGGAGGCCGTTTTTGACTTATCTTTTCCATTCTGCAGGTCTTAACCCAGGTGGGTTTGCTTGGCTTTGGGCGCCCCCTCTGCAGCCGGGGCTGCTGCCATGCATCTGCCCGGGCTCCCTTGGCCTCTGATCTCTAGCTCCTGGTTCGAGCCCAACCTCCTAAAATTGGACAATGAAGAAAAGTAGAAAGTTGACAGAATTCATTTTGGCAAGGGATTCAGCCATTTAGCCCGTTTGCTCAGAAGAGTCGCTGGGGAGGGTCTCCAGACCGTCCACCGCCCCGACTAAACCCCCTAGCATGGTCAGGAGACCGTGCCACTACAAGGGCTCAACCAGGAGTCGCTGGGCTACTGGGCTTGTCAACTAAACGCCGACTGTTAACTGTCGACCTCGCTCTTCATCGCCCAGTGCAGTCCGATGCCGCCCAGGATGAAGGCGCGCGCTTCCACTTGCGCGTAGCCCATGCCCTTGAGCATCGAGGAAAAATCGTTGATGGAGACGAAGCTGCGAAGCGAGTCGGGAATATAGGTATATACGCGCGGGCGACCGTGCAGCAGCAGGCCCCAGAATCCGCCTTGCAGGTAGAGATAGGTGAGATAGAGCCGGCGCAGCACGGGGTGGGCGGGAAGAAAGAAGTCGAGACTGACCATCAGGCCCCCGGGGCGCGTCACGCGTCCGATCTCGCGGAGCGCGGCCTTCAAGTCCGGGAAGTTGCGCAAACCGTAACCGATGAAGACGCAGTGGAAGGTGCGGTCGGCGAAGGGCAGGTGAAGCGCGTCGGCGCAGAGAGCTTCGTTCAGGCCGCGCTCGCGCGCGAGATGCACCATCTTCTCGGTCAGGTCGGCGGCGACGGGCGTGGCGCACGGCAGGCGCTGGCGCACGAGTTGGGAGAAGTCGCCTGTGCCGGAGGCGAGGTCGAGAACCATGGCGTCAGCGGGCAGTGCTGCCATGCTGCGCTCGACACCGCGCCGCTTCCAGCGTCGATCCATGCCATACGAAAAGAGCCGGGTGACGAAGTCGTAGCGAGGCGCGATGGTGGTGAACATCGCGCGCATCAGGCGGGAGTCCTGCCGCTCTTCCGGAGGTCTCATAAGAGGGGTTAGGGGCTAGCGATTAGGGGCTGGGCCTAGCCCCTGGCCCTTGACCGCCAGCTCACGGACGCTCCGGATCGTACTCTTCGGGCACATCGTCCTCGAGCACTTCATGCGTCCGCACCGGACCCTGGTCGGCTTCCGGAGCGTCTTCCACCCCGCTCACGATAGCGGCTTCGAGCGACTGTCCCTCTTCGAGCAGTTCATCGACGCTCTCGGAGTCGGCGTCGGCGACCGGGGACAATCCCTGAAGATCACCGGCCTGACCCGCAGACCGCGACCCTTTGCCGTCGCGCTCGCTCTCGGGACCGAAGCCCTCCTGGCGGCCGGCTACATCGCCTTCGATCTCATTCTCGTTGTGTACGCGCCGCTTGCTCATGCTTCGACTATAGCACTAGCTGAGCGCCAAGGGGACTCCGGCACACTACGGATTTCGGGCCAGGACACGCCGGGCGAGGCTGGCGCAAATCTACCCATGCAACTACCTGGCATATCACGGTTTAGTCAAGAGAGCAGCCGGTCCCGGGCTGTCGGCCTGAATCGCAAACCATTCACTTCAGGCTGGCCAGATACTCCGCGAGGCTGTTTTTATCAGCCTCGGGCAACTGGGCGAAGCTGAACATGATCGAGTCGGGGCGGTGGTTGCGAGGATTATTGATCTGATCGAGGACCCACGGCCGGGTGTGGCGCGCGCCCTCGCGGGAGAGGTCGGGACCCACGCTCCCGCCGCGTCCCTGGATGGTATGGCAGGCATCGCAGTGCTGGTCGAGAAACAACTGGTATCCCTGGGGCGCCTGGGCGGCTTCGGCCGACGCCCCGGGTGGCCAGGTGTTCGACTCCAGGGCACTTGCCCAAGCCAGATAGGCTATAACGGCCCTGATTCCGTTCGGGCTGAGGCGCAGATTGGGCATGCGGCGCCCATTCTCATGCCGCGCAGGATCAGCCAAGTATGCCCGCAGCCACGCCTCGCCCCGCACCGCGTAGGTCCTGGTCACGTCCGGCGCCGAATGGCCGCCGGTGCCGAGGATGGCATGGCATCGGTCGCATCCATTGCGTATCCAGAGTCTCCTGCCTTCGGCAACGGACTCGGAGGTTTGTGCGGCGGATACCTTGTGCAGCGGCCGGAAGAGGAATTGCGCCGACCCGAGAAGAATCAAGGCGTTGACCAGAACACCCGATCGGAGTTTGGCGTGGCTGGCGAGCATCACCAACTCCTTTCATCCTCAGCAAAACAGGGCTGCCAAACCGCCTCAGTGACCAGCGTCACCGAACCGGGTGACGAGGGGTTCGGCCCTAGCGCTTGAGCTCGCTCGATTTTGAGCTGTAGCCCTGCAGGGCTCAACTCCTTCCGCTCTCCTGCTTCCGCTCTCCTGCCTCCGCAGTTCAGTTTCGAACTGCCGCTCCTTCTCCGCCACCGCTTTGCGGTAGCCTTCCGGATCGATCCACACGCTTTCGCCTACTCCGGCGTTTGCCCGTTTCAGTTTTGCGAGCATGTCGAAGTATTCGCCGTGCGCTCCCAGGAAGACATCGCAGGGCAGGCCCTTCAGCACCGCAAAGGTTTTCCGATAATCGTCGGCAATGCCGGGATAGGAGGCCGGCTTCCCGGGCCGTCTGAGCAGGCGATAGCCCGGATTCACGTTCCAGCTCCCGACGATGACGACATTGACCGGCTTACCATGCTCGGTGGCCCGCATCGTCCAGGTGGTGCATCCACGGGTATGTCCCGGAGTCTTGTGCGCGACCAGCACGGCCCCGCCAAGCCGGACCTTGTCGCCGTCATGCAGCACCCGATCGACCTCTGCCGGGGGATACCGGTCGTTTGGATAGAAGAAGTCCTGGGCGCCGCCGCTTTCGACGACCCGCACGTCGGAGTCCATGACCATATATCGCGCGCCTGTCATACGCTTGATGGCGGCACTTCCGGCATCGTGGTCAAAGTGCGCATGGCTGATCAGAAGAATGTGAATGTCGCCGAAATGAAACCCCAGCTGCCCGACGCTTCTGCGGATCAGCGCCGGGGAAGAAGCGAGGTCGCGGCTCCCCACGTAGTAGAGGTTGTCGGCAATCCGGAACGGCGCCATGGGAGCCGCCCAGTCCGGATGTTTCCCGCCCTGTGGGTACGCCGGGGCCGCCGTTCCGCAGAGAATGATCAGCAGAGCCCAAATACGCATCCTGCCATCCTAACCCGTCAGATCTCGAAGCAAGCCGAAAGTCGAAGGTCAGGGTTCGATCTCTCCAAATCTGAGCCTCATCCCTTCGCTTCGCTGTGCTCTCGGTGGTTCCTCGGTGGGCTCCGTGTTAAAAGCCTTGTGACACACAGGTCACGGAGGACTCACGGAGGGATTCGGTCCGTCCGGACGTCAATCACTGAACCGTCAGCATGTAAGATCCGCCTCTGTCGAGGTGAATCATCAAACGGCGCCCGCCTTCGGCGGGAGTCGCGCTCATCGGCTGGCCATTAACCTTAATGGAGGTGACTCCGGCAACGGCCGGCATTGAGACCTCGGCGTCGACTCCATCCGGCAAGTCCAGCGTGGTCTCAAGACCGGCGGAGGCAGAGCGCAGATCGACCCTGATGGGTCCGTGCGGCGTGGGCTCGGTTCCCCGCGCCCACTCGAGCCCGGCAAGATCGGGGCGAATGCTGACCTTGCTGAATCCCGCCGCTTCAGGCGTGATGCCCACGACCTGCTCCGTCAGCCACGCTGTGGGTCCGCTCGACCAGCCGTGGCAGAGCGAGACGAAGTAGCCCTGGCCGTTGTCGGCCTGCAGCGATTCGTGGAAGTTGCCCTTCGGCCAGTCGGGGTCGTAAGCCTCCCAGAAACTGGTAGCGCCTTCGTGGATCATGCCGCCCCAATACTCGCGAATCCAGTCGAGGGCTTCTTTGCGATGTCCCGACTCGGCCATGGCCGTGATCACGTAAAAGTTGTAGTAGGGCGTGATCATGAAGTGGCGCGGACGGGAGAGCACTTTGTCCCAGATGTCGCGGGTTTCGGCGTCGTTCGCGACGCCGGAGAAAATAGCCATGGCGTTTGTCTCCCAGCGTGTGCCGAAGGTATCGCTGGACGCGTCGAGCAGGTATTGCTGCGCCGCCTGCTTCAGGCTCGCCGCCTCGGCGGCATACTTCGCCTCACCCGCGCTGTCGCCCGTTTCGCCGAGCAGCCATGCGCCTTCGGTGAAGGCCTCGGCGAATTCCAGCGTGGTCGCGCGCCGCGCCTCCGGCGTATCGCCATTCAAGTCGGGCGACCAGTCCACAAAGGGCCAGCTCTTATGCGTGTTGGCGAACACCGGACGATTATCGAGCTCGGTCTCCATGTAGTCGAGCAGCCCGGCAAGCGGCTGACGGATCGACTCGAGATAACTGCGGTCGCCGATGTGGCGGTAGTAGTCCGCCTGGCCCATCACCCAGAACGCAGAGTAACCGGGAATGCCGTTAACGTCTCCGTGCACCGGCTTGCCCGCCTCGGCAATCAGGTGATTCAACGTGTCCTGCATGAGGAAATGATCGGCAAAGACGGTGTCGATCACGCGCCCGCTCACGTCCAGATCGCCCATCCAGCGCCCGCGGTCGCGCTTGGGCGCGTCCCAGATGTCGTCCTGCATCGAGAGGTGGCTGGTATAAGCTCCAACCGCCCAGATGCGATTGAGCAGGGGATCAGAAGATTCGAACGATCCCTGATACTTCACCGGATAGTAGATCGTGTCCAGGCGAATGGACTTGAAGCGCAGGGGCGGCGTTCCAGCGACGAACCGCACCACGGCATAACGGAATGCGCTCTTCGGCCCGCGGACGGTCGCGTGCGGCGGGACCATGACGGAATCGACGCCGAGATAGGGTTCGTTGATCGCCTCCTGGCGCGATTCGCCAAACTGGAGTTCGAGCTTCATCGGCTCAGCCGAGTCCGAAGTGAGCTCCAGACGGCCGTCGGACTCGCGTCCGAGGTCAAGCACCACAAAGGGATACTCCTCGCGAGTGGCGCCGACGGGCGGCAGCATCACGCGGAATTCCCCCGCGGAGCTGCCAGAACCGTTCTTCCCTTCCGCCTCCGGGGCCACCGGAGCGATGGCTGCGAGGTCCTCGAGCCGGCCAAGGCCGTCAAAGGCATAAACAACGCTCTCAACGGGAACCGGAACATGCGCGAGAAAGGGCGAGATTCCGTCGTATCCGGGCCACTGGTACATGCCCGCATCGCTGTTCCACTGGAAGAAATCGATATCGCTCTCGACCCCCCCAAGCGCGCGCACCGGTTTCCATGAGGCGGCGCCGGCTCCAGGCCGCTGCCAGCCGGCCGGCCCCTGATCGCTCGACTGCCACGTTCCATCGGTCATCGCGAGCGCCGGTCCCATGAGACCCGGAGCGCGCGGAACGATCTTCGCCACCAGACGGTCGCCGCCCGCCACTTCCATCGCAAGGGTGTTTGAGCCCGCGTGCAGGGCCCGCGCGAGCGGGAGAGCAAGCACCATCGGCCGCAGGCGCGATTTCGGATCGCGCTCGGCGTTGGCCATCAGGCGTCCATTCACGTACACGCGGATGCGGTCGGGGCCGGCGACGTAGAGCGTGGCGATATGGGGCGCTGCCTTCAGGTTGAACGTGTCGCGGAAGTAGAAGGTGCGACCCCAATCGGAGTCCTTCGTGCCTGGCGCCCAAACGTACTGCTCGGGCAGCGGATGATGGGTCGCGGACTCGAGGTTCGGCGAGGCGATATCGCCGGTGAGATCGAGCTTCGCAGGAAGGAAGTGCTGTTGCGCAGACGCGCCCGAGGCCGCCAAGGCAACGAAGATGATGAACTGCAGCAAGCGAAACGATCGCGACACTGTACCCTCCGGATTCAGGCTCAGCGCCCCACCACAGTCGGGCGAGAAATCAATCTAGTCTCTGAGCGAAGCGGAGGCAATAGCGAATTACGCGAATCAAACGAAATCCCGCCCGATCAGCCGCTCGATGCGCTTCGGAATCGGCGGGTGCGTCGAGAACAGGCCCGAGAAGACCTGGTGCGTGGTCAGCGGCTGGGCGCAGTAGATGTGCGCCATCGACGGCGACACCTGCATGGGCAGGCGCTTCGAATACTTGTCAATCTTGTCGAGAGCGCGCGCGAGGCCCATGGGATTGCCCGTAATCTCCGCGCCGGTGTGATCGGCCTCATACTCGCGCGAGCGGGAGATGGCAAGCTGGATCAGCATGGCGGCGAGCGGCGCCACAATCATCATGGCCAGCATGGAGAAGACGCCGCCGCCACGCTCGTTGTCGCGACCGCCGTAGCCGGTGAACAGCTCGCCCCAATAGATCATGCGCGCGAGCATGGTGATGGCGCCGGCCACGGTGGCCACCACGGCGCTGATCAGGATGTCGCGATTGCGCACGTGCCCGAGTTCGTGCGCCAGCACGCCCTCGATCTCCTCATCGTCGCAGAGCTCGAGACTGCCGCGCGTCACCGCCACCGAGGCGTGATTGGGATTGCGGCCGGTGGCGAAGGCGTTGGGCGAATCGGTGGGAATCCAGTAGATCTTCGGCACGGGAACGCTGGCCTTGGCCGCCAGGCGCTCCACGATCTGGTAAATACGCGGGTTTTCCTCGCGCGTAATCGGCTGAGCGCCACTCGAGGCCAGCGCGATCTTGTCGGAGAAGAAGTAACTGCCGAGGTTCATCACCGCGGCCAGCACGAGCGCGAACTCCATCCCGCTCTGGCCGCCCCAGGTACCGCCGACAATCACGAGCAGTCCGGTCAGGGCCGCGAGCAGGACGGTGGTCTTCAGATTATTGAACATGAGCTTTACCTTCCAATTTCAACTATTGGATGCAGCGCTGGCGCGGCCGTTTTGGGCGCGTCAGCTCCAGTCCGACAGCAAGCGCACCGATTCCGTCAGGGGCCGAAACGCGCGATAAAGACTGGTGTCGGCTGTCAGGAGATCCGCGCCCGTTTCCGCCGCCAGCGCGACGTAAAGGCAGTGGTAAAGCGGATGCCGATGCTGGTTGGCGAGTCTCAATGCGGGTTCCACCAACCCGGCGATCGGCTCAAGCCTGGGGGCATATTCACTGAATCGGGCATAGAGCTCGAGCGCCTGCGATTCGGGCAGCCCCTCCCTTACAACCCGCTTCCAGATGCAGGCGGCGGTTTCCGCGGCCAGAATATCGGGCGCCAGAAGATCGAGCGAGCCCGCGGTCCAACCTTCCAATACGCGCCTCGCGATCAGGAAATCCGGCTCGTGAAACAGCCACTTGGCTACCACGCTGGCGTCGGTGACGACGTTCATCGAAGCTCGCGATCTTCCCGAATCAGGTCCGTACTGTTGAGTCTCGTCGGGTGCTTGCTCGCAATCTCATCCACGAGTTTTACGAATCGGGGCAGATTCCGTTGCATATCGAGCCGGCGTGATTCGAGTTTGGCTTCGCGCGACAGCAGCGAGAGAATCTCACCGTTCAGGCTCTGACCGTGATTCCTGGCGCGGCCCCGAATGAGCTCATAAACATCGTCGGGTATTCTCCGCAACGTGTAATTGCGCATGGGTCGCTCCCGCACACCGTAAGATCGGAACCTCGCGTGACATCATAATGATATCACGCTGGTGGATCGCCTGCGGGCGGGTCCGCGCCGGGGGGATGTGTGGCCGAGGAACGGGTTATACGTGCAGCGTTGCGTCAGAATCACGCCTGAGGTGAACATGCCCCTCGAGCCGAGGCTGCTTTTAAAGCGCTTACAACCAACGAAGGCCGGGAATTTGGCTTTCGGTGAGTTCGCTTCGCGGGTCAAATTCAAACAAATTGATGATCCATAGGTACTTGTTTTCAGCAACTTGAGTCAATGGCGTCAGACGCCGACAGGCAACTCGTCCATAATCTCTCCCTGGCCCGCACGGTCCGGGCCGCAGGAACCTCCACCCAATAGCCACCCTCTTCCGCCCATGAACGTTGACTTTGGTTTTCAACTCATCTTCTAAGGCGGCCATCTTACCCGCGCTGCCACGGCCCGCTCCTTAGCGCGCCACCTTAACAGCCTCGCGTTCGAACTTCATCTCGTCTCTGCGCAGATCGGCGTCGACTACCACGTGGTCGCCGGGCACGACGTCGCCGTCGAGCAACTTCATGGCCAGCGGATCCTGGATCAGCCGCTGGATGGCGCGTTTCAGCGGACGCGCCCCGAACTGCGGGTCGTAGCCCTCGCGGAACAGCAGTTCGCGCGCCTTCGCGGTCAGTTCCAGTTCGACCTTGCGCTCGGCGAGCAGGCACCGCAGATTCGAAAGCTGCAGATCGACGATCTTTTCGATTTCCCGCTTGCCGAGCGGATTGAAGATCACGATCTCATCGATGCGGTTGATGAACTCGGGCCGGAACTGTTCGAGGAGCGTCCGCTGGATGCGCCGCCGGAGATCCTCGGAAATGCCGCGACGCTCCTCCGACCGCTTGTCCTCGCCGCCCTCGGATCCCATGGCGGCATGGATCTCATGACTGGCGATATTCGAGGTCATGATGATCACCGTGTTGCGGAAGTCCACGGTGCGGCCCTGGCCGTCGGTCAGCCGTCCCTCATCGAGGATCTGCAGAAAGATGTTGAAGACGTCGTTGTGCGCCTTCTCGATTTCATCGAAAAGCAGCACGGAATAGGGCCGCCGGCGGACGAGCTCGGTCAACTGGCCGCCCTCTTCGTAGCCGACATATCCCGGCGGCGCGCCGATCAGCCGGGCCACGGAGTGCTTCTCCATGTATTCCGACATGTCGATGCGCAGCATGGCGCGCTCATCGTCGAAGAGAAACTCGGCCAGCGCGCGGGCCAGCTCCGTCTTGCCTACGCCCGTCGGGCCGAGGAACAGGAACGAGCCGATGGGCCGGTGAGGATCGGAAAGCCCGGCGCGGCTGCGGCGGACGGCGTTGGCCACGTGCTTCAGAGCGTCGTCCTGGCCGATCACGCGCAGGCGCAGGCGGTCCTCCATCGAAACCAGCTTCTGGACCTCGCCTTCGAGCATTTTCGAGACCGGGATGCCGGTCCATTTTGAGACCACGCGGGCAATATCCTCTTCGTCGACTTCCGATTTGAGCATCTGGCCGGACTTCTGCTTCTCGGCAAGGTCCGCACTGGCCGCTTCAAGTTGCCTTTCGAGCCCCGGTAACTTGCCGAAACGGATCTCGCCGGCCTTGTTCAGGTCGCCGTCACGGGTCGCAAGGTCTTGTTCGGTTTTGGCCTGTTCAATCTCACTCTTGAGCTGTCCGATCCGTGCAATCACATCCTTCTCGGCCTTCCAGCGCAGTTTCAATGCGGATGACTTCTCGCGCAAGTCGGCGAGTTCGCGCTCGATGGTACTGAGCCGCTCCTTGGACCCGGGATCCTCCTCCTTGCGGAGCGCCTGCTTCTCGATTTCGAGTTGCGTAATCCGCCGCTCGATCTGGTCGATCTCGGCCGGCATGGAGTCGATCTCGATCTTCAGGCTCGAAGCCGCTTCGTCAATCAGGTCAATGGCTTTGTCGGGCAGGAAGCGGTCTGCAATGTAACGGTGTGACAACACCGCCGCAGCTACAATGGCGGAGTCCTTGATTCGTACCTCGTGATGCTTTTCGTAGCGTTCCTTCAGGCCACGCAGGATGGCAATCGTATCCTCCACCGTGGGCTCGCCGACGTAGACGGGCTGGAAGCGCCGTTCGAGCGCGGCGTCTTTCTCGATGTGCTTCTTGTACTCGTTGAGGGTGGTGGCGCCGATGCATCGCAGTTCGCCGCGGGCGAGCGCCGGCTTGAGCATGTTGGAAGCGTCCACCGCGCCTTCCGCCGCCCCCGCACCCACCAAAGTGTGCAGCTCGTCGATGAACAGAATGATCTGCCCGCTGGACTCCTCGATCTCCTTGAGCACGGCCTTCAGGCGGTCTTCGAACTCGCCGCGGTACTTCGACCCCGCGATCAAGGCGCCCAAATCGAGCGCCACCAGGCGCTTCGAGCGCAGCGACTCGGGAACGTCGCCGGCCACGATCCGCTGGGCGATGCCTTCCACGATGGCCGTCTTGCCCACGCCCGGCTCGCCGATCAGCACAGGATTGTTCTTGGTTCGCCGCGAAAGCACCTGGATCACGCGGCGCACCTCGTCATTCCGGCCAATCACAGGATCGAGCTTCCCGCGGCGCGCGAGATCGGTTAGATCGCGAGCGTAGCGCTCGAGCGCGCGGTATTTGGCCTCCGGATTCTGATCGGTGACCCGCTGTGTCCCTCGCACCGCTTTCAGCGCGTCCAGGATGGCGCGGCGCTCGATGCCGAGTCCTTTCAGAATCGCACCCACCGGCTCCTGGGGCTTGTCAGCCATGGCGAGCAACAGGTGCTCGGTGGAGACGAACTCGTCCTTGAGCTGGTCCTGCTCCCTGGCGGCCTGGTCAAGAGTCTCCTTGAGCGCGGGGGAAAGATAATGCTCGGCAGCGCCGCCCACCTTGGGCAGCTTCTCGATCTCGCTTTCGGCCTGCGCCGCCAGGGCGCCGGCCGCAACGCCCAGCCGGGCGAGGATCGCCGGGACGATTCCCTCCGGCTGTTCGGCGAGTGCCAGCAGAAGGTGAAGGGGCTCCAACTGCTGGTTGCCAAAACGGCTCGCCACGTCCTGCGTCCCCTGCAGGGCTTCCTGGGCCTTCACGGTGAATTTGTCGAATCTTGTCGCCATAATCTGAACCTGCCCCTAAGAATAGGGATTTGAATCTCCGGAGTGCAAATAAAAAAGAAACGAGCCGCCCCGCAGAGCTGAGCGGGATGCGGCTCGCCGGAAAACGCGGGAACTGCCGCAAATCTCAACAGCGCCCGCCAAACCAACACTCGAAAGGCCATGCGGCCCGGGCGACCCGACTTACTTGGTCGCGCCGGCGGCCTGAGCCTTGCCCTCGCCAGCAACCTGGATCTTGATGCTCTTGGGCTTGGCTTCCTCGCGCTTGGCCAGGTTGAGGGTGAGGATCCCGTCCTTGTACTCCGCCGTCACGCTCTCGCTGCTGATCGTGGGCGGCAGATTGAAGGACCGGACGAACGAACCGTAGCTTCGTTCGACACGATGATAGCTGCCCTCATTGACATCCTTCTCGACGTTGCGCTCGCCGCTGATGGTGAGCGTCCCGTTCTCGACCCGCACTTCCACGTCCTTGGGATCGAGACCGGGGAGTTCGGCTTTGATCACGAGGTTGTTGCCGGTCTCGTAGATGTCCACGGCCGGTGCCCAGGATCCCCTGCTCATTTCCTTGCCCTCGGGTCCAAAGAACTGACTGAAGGTCTGGTTGAAGAGCTGGTTGAAACGGTCCTGCGTGCTCAACATCTCGCGAAATGGTTCCCAACGTACGATCGCCATGTTTCTTGCCTCCTTGCGGTTTTTTTAGAGTCGTCAAGATTTTACTGACCAACCTAATAGATGTTCATCGTATACTATAAGTTGCTCGATGTCAAGAAATATTAGCGTATGTATGTCAAGTTTTGATCAATATATTGCAACGCATTTATATTAAACAGTTTAAGTTAGATTTTAATGAATAGGAACCCGGAGTTATTCGGCCGTGGCGAAATAACCTGGCTTGTAACGGATACGAACGTCCCGGTGCTGCTGCGCCAGCTCGACCTTTATAGTGCGGTAGGTGCCGTCGAGGACGGAGTTGGTAGGCGTGTAGCCGATGAAGTACTGGTCGTTCAACTCTTTGCCGATCGCCTCCACGGAGTCCGAGAGATGCGCCAGGCGCTGGGCGGTATAGATGCCCGTCTTGGCCCCCAGGCCCTCCTGCTGCGAGGTGCAGCCGACGCTGCCGTGGGAAAGGTATCCGCTGCCGATGTCGGCGCCTTCGGGGTCGGACTGTGGAAAGAAGTAAGCGCCTCCGGTCAGTTGCGCCAGGCGCTTGAGGACGGCGTTGGAATCCTGGGTGAATCCGTAGGGTGAGTTGACGATCGTATAGATCACGGTTTCGGCGCGGTGCGCCATGGAGACGACTTCGTCAAAGGTGTGCGTGCTTCCGACGTCCAGACCGTCGCTGAGCACGATCAGGACGCGCCGGGTGGCCTCGGGATCGCCCGCCTTGAGCAGTTTGTCGCGGCAGGCGCTGTAGATAGCGTCGTAGAGGGCCTTGCCGCCTCCCGCCTTGAGGTCGCGGACCTTGTCGTTAAGCTGATCGGGGTCGCTGGTGAAGTCCTGCACAATCGCGCTGCTGGCATCAAAAGTCTCGAGAAAAATCTTGTTCCGGGTGCTGCGCCCCCGGAGCATGTCGTAGGCAAACTCGGTGGCGGCGTCCTTCTCGAAACTGAGCAACGGCCGGGCGCTGTTGCTGGTGTCCATGATGAAGCCGATTCGCAAGGGGGGCGCGGGTTCCTGAAGGAAGTACTTGATGGGCTGGGGCTTGCCGTCCTCAAACACGCGGAAGTCATTTTGGGTCAGATCGATGACGGGCATCCCTCGCTTGTCGAGGACCGTCACGGGCACGTTGACCACCTGCACCCGGACCTTAATGTTACCGCCCGGGGCCTGCTGAACCTGCTGAGGCTGTGCGGGAACGGACGCGGGCGGGGCGGCTTGCGCCCAGACAAGGCTCGTCGCCACGGCGGCCGGAACCAGACAGACCACGACCCCCTTCCAGACGGTCTGGGTCAGCCTCAGAATAGAGTTCGCCACGCCTTCTTGCCCGGACATCGTTCACCTCGGATTTCCCTATGTTAGCGCAAAGGGGTCTGAGCGGCACAACACCTCTTTTGCTCAGATGCAGGTCGGCGATCAGGGGTCAGGCCTCGGTTTCGTTTCTGGGGAAGCGGACACCTGCCGCTGCAGCCCTGTGCCTGATAGAATTCCCAAAAGAGGCGCAATGCATATTCACTCGCATTCGCGGTCCACCACGGCCCTGAATGTGGCCATGGCCGCCACGCTGGCCTTGGCGACCGGGGAATTCATCGCCGGTCATGCCGGGCACAGCCTGGCGCTGGTCAGCGATGGCTGGCACAATCTCACCGACGTTCCCTCGCTCGTCCTGGCATGGTTCGCGCTGCGCTTTGAGAAAAGGTCTCCGGACCCACAGCGGACCTACGGCTATCAACGCGCCGGAGTGCTGGCGGCTTTCGTGAACGCGCTGCTGCTGGTGGCGGTGGCGCTCTACATCTGCTACGAAGGGTACCAGCGGATTCTCACGCCCGAGCCCATCTCGAGCGGCCTGATGTTGATTGTCGGCGTGGCGGCACTGTTCATCAACGGCTCAATTTCCATCGCCCTGAGCTCCGGCCGGAGCGATCTCAACCTGCGGGCTGTCTTCATCCACAACCTCGGGGACGCTCTTTCGAATCTGGCGATCATCGCCGGCGCCTGGCTGATCGCGCGCACCGGCGAACACCTGATCGATCCCCTCCTAGCCTTCCTGATTGCCGGCATGATCCTCTGGAGTACGGCAGGTGTGGTGACGGATAGCGCCCAGATTCTCCTGGAGGGCACGCCCAAGGGCATGAGCCCCTCGACGGTGGCCGGAGTGATGCTGGCGATTCCGGGCGTGCGCGAAGTCCATGACATTCACGTCTGGAGCCTGGGATCCAAGTCGCACGCCCTCTCCTGCCACGTGCGGATTCTCGACATGCCCACGTCCGAGAGTGAAGTGATCTGCGAGCAGCTCCGGCAGGCGCTAGCGAAGAACTTCGGCATCAGCCATACCACCATCCAGTTCGAACACACCCACGCGCCGGGCGATTTCCACCGGTACATGCCGGCGCCGATGGGACCGGCCAAAAAGTAGCAGCCCCAAACCGTGTCGCCTTTGACCGCAAACAAGAGCAGATCCTTGGCTACGCTCAAAATGACATCTGATTCGAGCGGAGCGAAGCGCAGAATCTGCTTTTTCGAGCCACGAAGAAACAGGGCCCGGGCAGATCAAGGCGCGAGCTTCGGTGCCTTTTACCATGTAGTTAATGTGCGTGCAATCTCGGGTACAGGCTCGCGGCTGTATCGTGCAGGTACATGTGGGCGAAGTGCAGCGCCTCGGCCTCGCTGATCTCGCCTTCATCGATCATTTCCGCCAGGGCTTCGGCGAGCGCCTCGCGCGTCGAGTGCACGGCCAGCCAGTAGGACTCCTCAGCCCCGAGGGCAGCGTTGTAGGGAAAGGCGTCGCTGCCGTAAGTGATCTTCTCCGGAAAGGTCTCCAGCCAAAGCCTCATCAGGCGCTTGAACTCCTCGGGATAGAGCGTCAGTACGGTGCCGGACGTATCCAGGTAGACGTTCTTCATGGCCGCGAGCCAGATCGCCTGGCGCGAGTAAGGGTAACCGCCATGGAGCAGCACAAAGGTGGTCTGAAGGTAGCGCGGGTCGCGGAGGACGTTCTCCAGGTTGAGCACGTTGCCGTGGTTGAGGCTGAAGTAGTCGCCGGCGCCGACGCTCGAGTGAAAGTGAACCGGGAGGTGGAGGCGCCCCCCTTCCCGGATCAGGTAGCGGAAGATGAAATCCTGGAAATTGGTGTACTCCTCGGATTCCGGAACGCCGCCGCCGCGGTACTTCGCGTAAGCGGCTTCGGCGACGGCGCGCGGCGGATCGCCGAAGCGCAGCGAGCGGAAATAGGCGGCCTCGAACTTCATGGCGATGCCACCCTGCCGCTGGTTCTCCACCAGCACGCGGCTGATGAAGGCCAGGTATCCGTCGAGGTCCGGAGGCAAGGCGCTCAAGCCGGCCTGCTTCATCCAGCGGCGGAGCATCTTGTCCTGGAGCGGCATATAAGCGGCTTCGTCGGGATTCCGGGCGGCGAGGCCGCTGTTGTCGAACGGGAATAAGAACGAGTCCACGAAGAACACCCAGCGGAAGCGCGCCGGATCGAGGTAATCGGCCATGGCTGCGCGATTGGCGAGTGAAGTCTCGACATTCAGCCGGTCGAGGATGCCGCTGAAGTAGGCGCGACCCTGCTGTTTCTGCAGTTCGGCCTTGCGCCTGGCGAGCCAGGCCTCGTGGTCCGGCGCGAGATCGGGGTAGGGGTAGCCGAAGAGCGACCGCGCGGCCGCGATGAGCTCCGGGTTCGTGTCGCGCAGCCTCAAAGCCAGGTGGCTCGGCGGTATCACCATGGCATCGACGTCGGGATCGTCGAAATAGCCGGGATGAGCGTGGTGATCGAAGATCAGGATCTTCTGGATCTCCGCAAGCAGGCGTTGGTACGTGGCACTCAGAGCGGGGCTGGGCGCGGGCCGGGCCTGCGCCCAGGCGTGTCTAGCGCCCGGTAGAGCCAGGGCAACGAGCAAAACCGTCGCCCCGCACCATCGAGAGCCCCCCGGATCTCTGCGCCTGTGGCCCATCCAAAGTCTCAACTGCTTGCAGAATGACCGATCAGTCACTTCATCCCTCCTCCGACCGCGTCTCCGGCAGCGAAACCGCCATGGCGGCCCACCCTTTTCAGTTTTTTCTAAGGCTGAGCAGGTTCCTCTCTACAGAACGGCCCTTACGCAGTCCCTCGGAACCCCCGAGTCGCCCGAGCTTAGTCCAGTAGCCCTCAGAGTCAACACCCGACCCGGTAATCCATAAGAATTCATTATGCTTCACCCCCGCAAGTTTCTTGTTGACAAGCCCCCGTTCGTAGTGGATACTGCGCCACTACTGGTGTTGGGTAGCCCACAATTCTGGCTGAAAAGAACCGGATGATCGACCGTAACAGTGGTGGCTTAAAGTCCACTACCGGAACCTGGAAACCGGTAAGTTATGGCATTCATTAGAAAACGTGGCAACTCGTACTATTTGGTGCACAACGTGCGGAAAAAGGGTCGGGTGCGGCAGTTATACCTCGCCTGTCTGGGTCGAAGGCCGCGAATCAGCGACCAGATCATCCAGGAGGTCAGCACCAAGCACCCTTTCGTTGAGGTGGACTGGGCGAGGCTGAAGCGCAGGGCGACGCACGATCTGGTGCAGCCGCTGCTGAACGATTCGGAGTACTTGCGTGATCTGTTATCGGATATCCGCGGCATGCATCTCGAGATCGCCGACTTCCAATGGCCGTTCCTCGAGGTGCTCCGCGATCGCGAACTGCGAGTCCAGTTCGCGACGGAACTCAAACTCTTGAGGGCGACGCTGGAAGTGAAGCTGAACCAACTTCGGAAGGGGAGGTTCGCAGGATTGCAGGCTTCGTAGCAACCAGGGACCAGGGGGAGGGCAATTATGGGAGCAATTCAGACCGTCTTAGATCCGAGTATTCACAGTCCGGAGGTGAGGGACTTCGAGGCAGCGCTCACGCGGAAAGTGGTTGGGCAGGACCGCGCCGTGCGGCGCCTGGCGCGCGTTTATCAGGTCTACCTGGCAGGCCTCGCGTCGCCAGGACGTCCTATTTCCAACCTGCTGCTCCTCGGTCCGACGGGTTCGGGCAAGACCCGGCTGGTCGAGGCTGCGGCCGAAGTGCTGTTCGGCACCGCCAATGCTGTTCTGAAGATCGACTGCGCCGAATTCCAGCACAGCCACGAGATTGCCAAGCTCATCGGCTCCCCTCCCGGCTACCTGGGCCACCGCGAGACCCAGCCCCTGATCACGCAGGAGACCCTCGAGCAGTACTACTCCGAGAACGTTAAACTCTCGCTGGTGCTCTTCGATGAAATCGAAAAGGCCAGTGACGCCCTGTGGCAGCTGCTGCTCGGCATCCTGGATAAGGCCACGCTGACTCTCGGAGACAACCGGCGGGTGGATCTCTCCCGTGCCATGATCTTCATGACTTCGAACCTCGGATCCGCCGAAGTGAACAAGCTGATGACGGGCAGCCTGGGCTTCAACGCGCGGGCGCTCGAAAATGATGACGCGCTCGACCAGAAAATCTACCGCGTCGCCAGCGAGGCGGCGCGCCGCAAGTTCTCGCCGGAGTTCATGAACCGCATCGACAAGGTGATCGTGTTCCGCTCGCTCAAGCAGGATCATCTCGAGAAGATCCTGGATATCGAATTGTCGCGCGTGCAGGACCGCATTATCGCCTCCATGAGCGAGCGCCAGTTTGTGTTCAAGTGCACCCGTCCGGCGCGTGACTTCCTGCTGCGCGAGGGCATCGATATGCGCTTCGGAGCCCGCCACCTGAAGCGCGCCATCGAACGGCACCTGGTGTTTCCGCTTTCCAACCTGATCGCCACCTCGCAGATCAACCTGGGCGACCTGATCATCGTGGATTACGACCAGACAAATTCGCGCTTGACGTTTGTGCGCGACGACCAGGGGGCGCTCGTGGCGCCCGACGTGGCCGCCGCCGGCGCCGCTGTGCCGCCTCCGGTGGATGTCGTCACCACGGCTCACGCCCTGGCAAAGAGCGCGGCGAATTCGAACGGCACCACCGATAGCTAACTGATGGGCTTTATCCCGTCGAGGGGCGCTCGCTGGGTGCCCCTCTCAATCCGCTCCCGGTCCGTCGCCGCGAGTTCGCGGACCACCCTTCCTGGCTGAGCACCAAGTCTTTAAACCGCGGGCCTTCGCAGGTCAGGCGCCGGGGTCCAACGGAATCCGCCGCTCCTGAACCAAGGCGGCGTTCTTGCATGAAACCTCGCCCGCGCGCGAATCGTCCATCATGCTGAAGGGTGGGACTTCGGTTTTAAGGAGATGAATGTGTACAAACGATTTCTAGCAGTAACAGGCAGCGCACTATTGATTCTGGGGCTTGGCCGCACCACCGCCAAGGCTCAGGATCAGGGCGGCACTCCGCCCGAGAACGCGCCGCAGGGCGCGCCTCCCCCGGGCCAGCGCATGCGTCGCGCTCCCATGAGCACCGACCAGATGCTGGCGCGGCTCGATGCGAGACTCCACCTCAGCGACGACCAAAAGACCAGGATTCGCTCGATTCTGGAGGATCGCCGGGCGCAGATGGAGAAGCTCCGCTCTGATACCTCTGTCGCAGCCGAGGACCGTCGGGCCCGGATGCGGACGATCTTTGAAGACCACAACGCAGAGATCAAAAACGTGCTGAACGACGAGCAGAAGCAGGAGTTCGAGCAGATGATGCAACGGCGCGCCCGCATGGGCAGTCGCGGAGGCAATCCGCCGCCACCGCCGCCCGAGGGCCAGAACCCGCCGCAACTCTAACCGGTGCCGGATAATCGGGTTCATTCCTCTCCGGGCGAAGCGAGGAATCCCATAACCGGTTTACTCGTAAAAGCAGATTCCTCGCTTCGCTCGGAATGACGCGAATCGGGCGTTCTTTTTTCATCACTCCCTGTTCATCACTCCGCCAAACCTGAACGGCGGCGCCGTGATCCGGCGCCGCCGTGCCCTACCCCTTCTTCATCGCCTCCACCGCCTTGCACATGAACGCGCCGGCTTCGTCGCTGTAAGGCTTCTTGAACGTCGCCGGCCAGTTCTGCTGGTCGGCGTAGAGCCGGTTCAGACCCTTCTGAACCTCGGCGTTGCCGCCGGTGAACGCCGCGATCAGGGCCTGCCAGCGCGCGGCGAGTCCCTGGGCGCGCTCGCCCGCCGGATCTTCTCCGGCTGCGACGGCAGCCTCTACCTCGCGGATCAGTTGCGCCCAGTCCTGCTGTGATTTCTCCAGCATTTCCGGCGTCCACTGCCTGCCGCGCTCCGCGATGGCAGATTGCGCCTCCTCGGAGTAGTACTTCTTGGTCCAGTCTGTGTTCTGTTGCATGTTGATCACCTCGATAATTTTCCGGAGCGCTTCCCAGGTCGCTTCCTCGTCCGCGCCGGTTGCCGGACCTCGCCGGGCGGCGCTCACACCGCCTGACGAAACCGTGCGCTCGGCGCGCTCGATCGCCTCCACTGCCACGGCCAGACGGCGGCGCTTTTCCTCGATGATCGCGCGCTGCAGGCGAAGCGCGGCGGCGAGATCGAGGGGCTTGCGATTGAGAATCTCCCGGATCTGTTTGAGAGGGAAGCCGATGAATTTCAGGGCGATGATCTGTTCCAGGCGCGCCAGATCCCGCTCGGCATATAGACGATAGCCGGCGGGCGTGCGGCCGCTCGGCCGGAGGAGACCCAGGCGGTCGTAATAGTGCAGCGTGCGCACCGTCACGCCCGCGCGCCTGGCGAACTGGTTCGCCTGGTAGACAGCCTCGCCTTTCATCATCAGCCTCCCTTCATGATCGAGGCTAAGGTCTGACGTTACGTCAGGGTCAAGGCTTTTTTTGGGATTTTTTTCGAGCCGCGATTCTGCACTCTCTCGGTTGTCCGCCGTCCGTTGTCCGTTCTCAGCGGCCCGTGGCCTTGAGAACGCATGGTTGACCCCGGAAGGCAAGCCGCAACTGAGGACTGACAGCTGACGAACCACTCAGCGATTCACCGCCGCCATGCCGGCCGCGGAGTAGCGCGTGCCCTTCACCGCGCCGCGGGGTGCGAGTTCGTCGATGCGCCGCAGATCCTCGGCCGTCAGCCTGATCCCGGACGCCGCCACATTCTCCTCCAGGTATTTCCGCCGCTTGGTCCCCGGGATCGGCACGATGTCCTCACCTTGCGCGTGCACCCACGCCAATGCCAGTTGAGCCGGCGTGCACCGCCTGGCGGCCGCGATCTCCCTGATTCGATCCACGAGCCTCAGGTTCTGCTGGAAGTTCTCGCCCTGGAAGCGCGGGACCTGACGCCGCCAGTCATCCTCAGCCAGATCCTGAGGGCTCTTGATCTGGCCCGTGAGAAAGCCGCGGCCGAGCGGACTGTAGGCGACGAAACCGACACCCAGCTCGCGGCAGAGCCCGAGCAGTCCATCCTCGGGATCGCGGCTCCAGAGCGAATACTCCGTCTGCAGGGCGGCGATCGGGTGGACGCGATGAGCGCGGCGCAGGGTCTCGGGAGCCGCTTCCGAAAGGCCTAGGTAACGGACTTTGCCCTGGCGAACGAGGCCGGCCATGGCCCCGACCGTCTCTTCAATCGGGACGCCGGGATCGGTTCGATGCTGGTAGTACAGATCGATGGTCTCGATCCCCAGCCGCCGCAGGCTCGCCTCGCAGGACGAACGCACGTACTCAGGCTGCCCGCTCACGCCTCGAATCAGTGAACCCGGCTCGCGCAGGATGCCGAATTTCGTGGCGATAATCAATCCTTCGCGACGGCCCCGAATCGCGCGCCCGACCAGCTCTTCGTTGAGATAGGGGCCGTACACATCGGCGGTGTCGAGAAAATTGATTCCAAGCTCGAGCGCGCGATGAATGGTCGCGACGGACTCCTCATCATTGCGAGGACCGTAGAACTCCGACATTCCCATGCAACCGAGACCCTGCTCGGAAACCTTCAGTCCGCTGCGGCCGAGTTCCCTGATCTTCATCAGCCATCCTCCCTGGCACTCTGAACTGTCCGGCGAAGGCCGTTCACATCTTCGATGTGCTGAAGCCGGAGAAGGGTCGTTAATCCCCGGCGCCGGAATTGGGACACTACCTCGTCCTCAATACGTCGCCCTTCCACCGGAAATGTCGTAGCACTGGCCCGTGGTGAACGACGCCTCGCGCGACACCAGGTATTGCACGAGGCTCGCGACTTCGTCGAGCGTTCCGGTGCGCCCCATGGGGATGCGGCTGACCATATACTGGACCGTCTCGGGCGCGACGGTGTCAAGAAGCTTGGTGCGAATCACCGCCGGCGCGATGCAATTCACCGTGATGTCCCCCTGGCCCGCAACCTCCTTCGCCAGAGACTTGGTAAGAGCGATCACGCCCGCTTTGGTGCTGGAGTAAGGGATCATTCGTGGATTCCCTTCCTTGCCGGCGATCGAGGCCACATTCAGAATGCGTCCATAGCGGCGCTTGAGCATTCCGCTCACCACGGCTCGGGCGCACAAAAAGACGCCCTTGAGATTTACCGCATACACGGCGTCCAGATCGCCTTCGTTCAATTCCCAGAGCGGCACGGTGCGTCCGGCGATCCCGGCGTTGTTCACCAGGATGCTGACCGGCCCGAGCCTGCGCTCGATCTCCTGAAAGGCGCGTTCCACCGATCCGGACGAAGTGACGTCGCACTCGAGCCCGAGCCCGCCGATTTCTCCGGCCACGGCCGATGCCTCCTTCGACTGAAGATCGAGCACGGCCACGTGCGCGCCGGCCTCCACCAGCCGGCGGGCGATCGCTTCGCCGATTCCCTGCCCTGCGCCCGTGACGGCAGCAGTTTGTCCATCCAATCCGAAATAAGCCCTTTCGGCCATGTCGCTCCTCTCAGAAGCCTCCCTGGTCTCCGTGAGACCTCCGTGTTCTCTGCGCCAAGCTGCTCCGTGCGCTCCCGCTAGAACGGAGCGACAATTTGGGGTTCGGAGCGCTGTCCGGGCCAAACTGTCTGCCGGCCTTCTGCTCCACGGAGCAACGGCCGGGTCCCTCGCCCGCTCAACCGATCATAGACCGATCTCGTACGTATTTTCACCCTTCGGGGTGTCGCGATTGTCGCCAAGCGGCATGACCAACTGTGTGTGGAGGATTACAAAATGGAGTGACAGCGGTGCGCTGTGGCGCGCCTGTCTCGGGCGCGAAAATCGCGGGCGGGGACGCCCGCGCTGCAGCACGATCTGTCGCCCTGATTTGTAATCGTCATTAAGAACTTTCAACAACGGAGAGCACGAAGGAAGCACCGGGGGCACGGGGCACCCAAGTCGAAATGACGGCCACGCCTCCAACGAGTCATTGACTCTGGTTACCGGGTGGTATCTAAGGAAAGCAGAAGTAGCGAACCCCCGGAATTTGCCGTCGAGGTAGCCCATGGCCCTGTCCGGATTCACGTCTTCTGCTGCGCCCAAGAAACCCATGAGCCCGGCCAGACTGCGTGCGCAGCTGGCGAATGCCCGGCTCTCCACCGGTCCCCGTACCCGCGCCGGACGGCGCCGCTCGGCGCTGAATCGTCCGGGTCTCAGACGCAGTGAACTCGAGGGACTGGGGAGTTCCACGGCAGAGAGGTACCGTGAGTCTCTGCGCGTCTGGCGCGATCTGGTCGTCGCCTTCCGCTTTATCAGGCCGGAGGTGTGGCGCGAGACGCCCGCGCTCGAGTTCCACTTGAGGCAGGCGGCCGAGGCCTGGGTGTCCAAGCTGCACTCCGAACGCGACGGCTTCATCAACAAGCAAATGAACGCTGAGATTCACCTGCATTTGTCGCGGTTTATGTACGGGTACCGGTCCGGGAATCGCAAAGCTGATTGCCGGCTGCGACGGGAATTTGGCGTGGATGGACGGAAGGATGTCGACCAGTTGCGGGCAGCGATCGAAGCGGGGCTCAGTTCGTTTCGCGGTCGGGCCAAGCTCATGCAAAGGGCGGCAGGGGGCCCCCCGGGGTGGAGTCCCACGGACCGAACCCAGTTCCAAAAGTGGCGTGATGCCCTTGATAAAATTGGAGTTGGCTGAGATTTGCTGGCGGCGAAGGTTCTTTTTCGTCCCGTACCGAACCCAAGCCCATGATCCTACAGATTCCAGGTAACTTAGACCTCATTCAAAGCCCATTTTTGCCCCTAAGGAACGAAGCTAAACGAAGCTGATTCTCGGCCCTAAGAAGGGCCGTTTTGGCCAAACGAAGCGCCAAGCCGAAACGAAGCCGAGAACGGCAAACGATTGTCGCC
Source organism: Terriglobia bacterium (assembly GCA_035946575.1). Classification (GTDB taxonomy): domain Bacteria; phylum Acidobacteriota; class Terriglobia; order UBA7540; family UBA7540; genus Gp13-AA77. Next base: position 23,190 of record DASYZG010000104.1, read on the forward strand.
ACTGCGACGACGGCAACCCGGGCATTCGTCGCCACCGGAACTCGCCTCGAAGCCATCCAAGATGACGGCGTGGCGATGCGGCGTGAGTCTGTCGCGCGCCAACCGTCGAAGCATCGCCGCGAACGGGGAGGTTTCATGAGCACAGAAGCGAAGGCCCGGAAGCCCGGACCCTTTCTGTCGAACATTCAAGAGATCCGGCGGCGAGCCCGCCGGCAGATGGAGCAGGGCGCCGTCACCGAAGGCTATAAGGCGGATCGTGAGACCGTGTTGCGCGTCCTGAACCAGGCGCTGGCGACGGAGATCGTCTGCGTGCTGCGCTACAAGCGGCACCATTTCATGGCCGCGGGAATCCACTCGCAAGCTGTCGCTCAGGAGTTCCTGGAGCACGCCCACGAGGAGCAGGAGCACGCTGACATGATCGCGGCGCGCATCGTGCAGCTTGACGGCGAGCCGGATTTCAGCCCTGACGGCCTGCTCACGCGCAGCCATTCCGAATACGTGGAAGGCGGGACGCTCGCGGAGATGATTCGCGAAGACCTGGTCGCCGAGCGCATCGCCATCGAGTCTTATGGAGAGATCATCCGCTACCTCGGCGACAACGATCCGACGAGCCGGCGCATGATGGAAGAGGTGCTGGCGAAGGAAGAAGAGCACGCGGAAGACATGAAGACGCTGCTCGAAAGAATCGACCGGGAGACGCGGGAGCGCGCCAAGAGGTAGACCGGAACGCGCGCCGCCGCGCGCGCCGGGGCCATTCATCAACACTGAGGCGGCACCGGAGCCCGGACAGTCGCCGGGCGCCAGCTCCTGCCGGCGATCGGGCTGACAACGCGCGAATGCTCAACCTCCATGATCTGGCCTTCACCTTCCTGTTCTCATTCACCGCTCATATCCAGGCTGCGATCCGTCAGCTGTTCCGGGTGCTGGTTCACCTTGGCGGGTTCGGCCTGCTCATCCTCAGCTTCGTCGACTCGTCTCCGATGTACGTGCCGTTTGGAAACGATCTGCTCATGATCGCCATGTCGGCGCGCCGCCACGAACTGTTTGTCTACTACGCCGTGATGGTGACCGCCGGTTCGGTGCTTGGTTCTCTGACCGTGGACCTTCTGGCCCGCAAGGAGGGTGAGAAAGGGCTTGAAAGACTCGTGCCGCGTCGCCGGCTGGACTACGTCAAGGGGAAGATCAGAAAGGATGCTGCCTGGGCGCTGGCGTTCGCCTCTCTGGTGCCGCCGCCGTTTCCGTTCACCGGCTTCGTGGCCGCGGCCGCGGCGCTCGACTATCCGCGCAAGCGCCTGCTGACGGTCATCGCGCTGAGCCGGTTCGCTCGTTACCTGATCGAAGGCGCGCTCGGCATCTTTTTCGGACGCAGACTGCTGGGACTCATCAAGTCACCGGTGCTGGTCTACGCCGTTGTCGCACTTATCGTGATCTCGATCGCAGGCAGCATCCTGGCGGTTCTGAGCCTGGTCAGACGTAGTCGGACCGCGCCGCCCCGAACGGCTTGACCACGCTGTAGCGGCGGTATATTGACCGCCGACGGACCGGCCAGGCTGTAGCGGCGGTCTACTGACCGCCGACGGACCGGCGCTCATAGAGCGCCGCTACAGTGCGCGACCGGAACGTCGCTTGGGTGAGAAGCGATGCCCGAGATGCCGCGCCTTCCAGCCGAGGGTCGCGGTCACGAGCCAGAGCCCGGTGGCGATGCCCAGCACGAGCGCGGCGCTGTGATCGGGAATCAGCCACCACACGAGCAGGCCGAAGACGAGCAGGCCACTGCTGCCCCGCGCCGCGCCCGAGGCGTCGAGCGCCGCGGCCTCGCGCCCGCGCCGTGTTCCGCGCAATCCCAGGTCGTGCTTTCGCCTCTTCTCGTGAGCCTCGATCAGCGTCGCCGCTGCGGGAAAGATCGCGGGAAACGCCAGGAACAGGCCCGCAACGCCTGGTCCCCACTCGTGTCCGACCCATCCTGTGGCCGCCGTGATCGCGCCGCCGAACAGGAATCGAACCAGGTATTCGTGCCATCGGGTTCGGCGCAGGGCGGAGAGGTCGGCATGGACCAGCATGCGGCGCCTATCGGAGTGCGATGAACCACAAGCCCACCGCAGCCGCGAACCACAGGGGGATGAGCGCGGCGGCGGCCACGGGCGCCGCCACGTTACGGCGCATCATCCACCAGCTCGCGCAGGCCGTGTACAGGCAGAAGGCGACGGCGCCTGCGGCCATTGAGCGGGCTTCGGCGGCGGCGTAAAAACCGCCCTTGGTGAAGATGAGCAGAGCCAGACCGGCCAGGGCCACCGAGGGCGCGGCGCCGAAGAGTCCGGCGAAACTCTTGGGCTTCAGCACGTCGCCGATGATGGCGAAGGCTGAGACCGTCAGACCGCCGATGATGAAGCGGAGCGCAAATTCTTCCGGCAATCCTCAGTACTCCCGATGGACCTGCGGTTAGCCTCGCAGGTCGACGTCCGTTCGGCAATCCAGCGGGCTCCCGATGCGCCCTCATGCGGCACTGTAGATGTGCCTTAGGCGATTCCGGCTAAGGGCTTTTCCCGTCCAACTTGCTCCATTCACCGCATAACGCGCCCAAACGGCCTCGCATCCAGATTAGTAAGAGCGTCGGGCTGTTGGGTTCACCGACAAGGAGGATTGGTCAATGCAAGTCAGGAAATACCTTTTGGGGGTTGGATGCATAGGCATCTGTGTTTCCGCGGTATCGTTGATGTTCGCCCAGACCTCGGGCCATGGCCAGCAAGAATCAGACCAGGGTCAGCAAGCATCGTATCCGGGGTCGGGCAACCGGAATTCGGGTTACACCCAGAACTACGGATACGCGCAGAACCCGTCCAACACCGGCCGTGAGAGCGGAGCGACCGCCTCGGAAACGGTCTCGGGAACCTCAACCTCCGTCAGCGGAGGCTTGATGTTCGACACGAGCGTCGGCTGGAATTTCAACCGGCACTTCGGCGTGGACGTGGGTGTGCCGTACTTGATGTTCACTCGTCCCGGTTTGTTTGAGGACACGGCGGGATACCAGGGCTATATTCCAGTTCCTTACCAATTTTGCGACTTCTTCTTCGGCTGTTACTACGCCGTCGGGACCTCGCCGCGCATGTGGGCGGCAGAGCTCGGTGACGTTTACGCCGACGTTCATTATGCCCGCACTTATCGACAGTACAATCTGGCGACCGTTCTTACCGGCGATCTTCCCACCGCCAGCTTCCGCAAGGGCCTGACCAACGGCCGCGTGACTTGGGACTGGTTCAATCATGTCGACACCAACTTTCACGGATTCGATCCTTTCGTGAACTTTGGCCTGGCGAATGGCCGCTTGGACCAGCATTTTCTGATGCGCCCGTTCAACACGGATCTGCCCTTCCGGACGCTTGGCTACCTGGCTGATTTCGAGGGCGGGGTTCAATACAAGGTGTGGCGGCGCTTCACCGTCGGAGCTTCAATGTGGGACGTCCTGCCCTTTGGTCCGCAGAAGATGTACAGTGAACTCGTCTGGCAGGGAGCCGAAAGCCCCGCCGGAATGCTGATCCCGACAACTCCGGTCCGCACCGCGGTCAACCGGCCGGCGGTTCTGGGATATCTCGCCGGCAGCCCGAACCACGGGCGCTACTGGAACGATGCCTTCGAGACCGTCGGCAACTCCTATATCGATCGCGATAACGGCTACTCGGCGACCCTGGCTTTCAGCCCCCAGAAGATGTTCGACGTCCAGCTTGGCTACAACCACAGCGTGCGCTACCGGCTCGATCAGATCGTCTTCACGGTTCAGTTCAATGCGAACTCGCTCGTGCGCAAATTGACGAATTACTAGGGTCAGACCTCAAACCGGAAGACCTAAGGGGCGGCGCCTTGAGCGCCGCCTTTTTGGTCTTTCCTGCATTGATTCGGCATCACCGGGCAGGCTCAGCCCGTTGACCCGCGGCCGCCAGCAGGTCCGGCGCGGAGCAGGTCGATCTGGCCAGCCTCTTCAGCAGCCGATTCACGGGCGAGCGCAGCGGGATCGGGTCGATGGCGGTCTTGCTCTCCCACACTACCTTGCCTTTGGAGTCGACGAGCACCATCACCACACTTTGGTCGCCCGACCGGTCAAAGAGGTGATCCACCTCGAGCACGGCATCAGACTTCTCAGGGCTCCTGGCGAGACTGTAGCAGGTCCGGGTCTGGAGGTCCTCGCGCGTCTTGGCGGCCGCGCGGCTGTGTCCTTTGACATAAACTGCAGGATGCGGCACGAGAACGGCCAGAAGCACGATCACGCTGCCCAGCATGGGTCCTCCTCGAGGGCGGAGTCCGAGAGCGCTGCGGAAAGCAGAGCAGTGTACATCAGGCGAACTGGACCGTCCAGCGACGCGCGGGTCGGGTGTCGTGTCGCGCGGGTGTCACTTGGGGCGCGGGCCCGCCGCCTGCCCCGAAATCCGTAAGATGGGAGCCGCAGAATGATCCCGCGTTGGAAAGATCAAGAGTCAGCCCCGGGCGCGGTCGTCCTGCCTGGCAACCGCTGCCGGTTTCGCGTCTGGGCTCCGGAAGCAGAGAATCTGGGTTTGCGCTTGCTCACAGGTGACGACCGGACCGTCGCGCTGGAGTGCGAGGGGAATGGATATCATCAGGCGGTGGTCGAAGGGCTCGCGCCGGGAACGCGCTACCTTTTCCGCCTGCCCGATGCCCGCGAGCTTCCCGATCCCGCTTCGCGATTCCAACCCTTGGGGGTGCATGGCCCGTCCGAGGTCGTGGCCCTGGACTCGTCACGCTGGCACGATGCGGGTTGGTGCGGCCCGGCGCTCGAAGACTTCATCATCTATGAGCTGCACGTCGGGACCTACACTCCGCAGGGCACCTTCGACGCCGTCATCCCGTTTCTCCCGACTCTTCGCGAACTCGGTGTGACCGCGATTGAAATCATGCCGGTCGCCCAGTTCCCGGGTGCCCGTAATTGGGGCTATGACGGAGTCTATCCATTCGCGGTGCAGAACACCTACGGCGGACCTGAGGGGTTGCAGCGCCTGGTGAACGCCGCTCACGCCAGCCAGTTGGCCGTGGTGCTCGACGTCGTCTACAACCATCTGGGGCCCGAAGGGAACTACCTTGGCGCCTACGGACCCTACTTCACCGATCGTTACCGGACGCCGTGGGGTCCGGCGATCAACTATGACGGACCTTACAGCGACGAGGTGCGGCGCTACTTTGTGGGCAACGCGCTTTACTGGCTTGATGAGTTCCACATCGACGCTCTTCGCCTGGATGCCATCCACGGCATTGTGGACGCGAGTGCCATTCCGTTTCTCGCCGATGTGCCCGCGGCCGTGAGATCGCTGGCGGAGGGGACGGGCCGGAAGCTGTGGGTGATCGCCGAGAGCGATCTCAATGACGCGCGTGTGATCCGCGCGCCCGGGCAGGGCGGCTACGGCTTCGACGCGCAGTGGAGCGACGACTTTCACCACGCCGTGCATGTCCTGTTGACCGGCGAAAAGAGCGGCTACTATGCGGATTTCGGCGGCATCGGGCCCCTGGCGGCCACGCTTCGTGACGGCTGGTTCCTCTCAGGCCAACATTCGAAGTACCGCCGCTGCCGGCACGGCAACTCGCCTCGCGGCCTTCCTCGGGATCGTTTCGTGGTGTGCTGGCAGAATCACGATCAGGTCGGGAACCGCGCCGCCGGCGATCGCTTGAGTACCATCGTCGATTTTGAGCGCCTGAAGCTCGCCGCCGCGGTTACGCTCCTGTCACCCTTCGTCCCTCTGCTTTTCATGGGCGAGGAACACGGAGAAACTGCGCCTTTCCAGTACTTCACCAGCCATTCGGATGCGGACCTGATCGAGGCGGTCCGCCGCGGGCGCGCCGGGGAGTTCTCTTCTTTCGGCTGGACCCAGGAGATACCCGATCCGCAGGCGGAGTCGACCTTCCTGCGCTCCAAACTCTCCCACACCCAAATGGCCGGGGGAGTTCATCAAATTCTCTGGCACTTTTATCGGGAGCTGATTCGATTCCGGCGCGGGCATTTGCAGACAGGGAAGCAGCAGGTCGAGGTGGAGGGTTTCGCAATGTCACTGGCCCTGCGTTGCTCGAGTGTTAAATCAACCACCCTGGCGTTTTTTAACTTCGGAAGCGAGCCGGAGAGCGTCACTCTGCCGTGCCCTGCGGGCGGCTGGAGAAAGCTTCTCGATTCATCCGAGGAGCGCTGGGCGGGCCCGGGTACCGCGCTGCCTGCTCTTTTCGAGTCCGGGGGCCAGATCACTCTGACGCTCGGGCCCGCGTCCTGCGCAGGATACGCGCATGGGAATCCACTGCCGGAGTAGACATGCGATACATCTGCGTCCACGGACACTTCTATCAGCCGCCCCGCGAAAACCCATCCCTGGAAGCCATTGAAGTTCAGGACTCAGCGTATCCATACCACGACTGGAACGAGCGGGTCACCGCCGAGTGTTACGCGCGAAACGCCGTCTCGCGCATTCTGGACAGCGAGCAGCGCATCGTGCAGATGGTCAACAACTATTCCCGGATCAGCTTCAATTTCGGGCCCACCCTGCTCTCCTGGATGCAGGGCAAGTCGAAATCGGTCTATGACCAGGTTCTCGAAGCCGACCGCCTGAGCCTGGAGGCGTTCGGCGGCCACGGATCGGCCATCGCTCAGGTCTACAACCACCTGATCATGCCCCTCGCCAACCGGCGCGACAAGGTGACGCAGGTGCGCTGGGGAATCCGGGACTTCGAGCGTCGCTTTGGACGTGCGCCCGAGGGCATGTGGCTCGCGGAAACCGCTGTCGACCTGGAGACGCTCGACGTGCTCGCCCAGCACGGCATCAAGTTCACGATCCTCGCGCCCCGCCAGGCGAAGCGGGTTCGCCGCCGGGCGGGCCGCCACTGGAAAGACGTCAGCGGCAGCCGCATCGACCCGAGCCGCGCCTACCTGCAGCGGCTGCCTTCGCGGCGCCAGATCGGCGTCTTCTTCTACGACGGACCCATTTCCCAGGCCGTTGCCTTCGAGGGGCTACTCGACAGCGGCGAGCGCTTTGCAGACCGACTCCTGGGCGGCTTTTCCGACGCCCGGGACTGGCCGCAGATGGTTCACATCGCGACCGACGGGGAAACCTACGGGCACCATCACAAACTGGGGGAGATGGCGCTCACCTATGCGCTCCACCACATTCAGTCCAACCAGTTGGCCGAGCTTACGAACTACGGTCAGTATCTCGAGAAGCATCCTCCTGACCACTTTGTCGAGGTCCTTCCCAATACTTCCTGGAGCTGCGTGCACGGAGTGGAGCGGTGGCGCGGCAATTGCGGCTGCAATTCCGGCGGCCAGGCGGGCTGGAATCAGGAGTGGCGCGCTCCGCTCCGGGAAGCGCTCGACTGGCTGCGGGACTCGCTTGCCGTCCCGTACTCTGAAGCCGCGGCGGGCCTGCTCAAGCAGCCCTGGGAGGCTCGTGATGCCTACATCGACGTCATCCTCGATCGCTCGCCCGAGAGCCTGCAGCGGTTCTTCGCGCAGCACGCGCTGCGCCCGCTCGATGAAAAAGAGGAAATCAAAGCCCTGAAGCTGCTCGAACTCCAGCGGCACGCCTTGCTGATGTATACGAGCTGTGGCTGGTTCTTTGACGAGCTCTCCGGAGTGGAAACCGTCCAGGTCATTCACTACGCCGGGCGTGCCGTCCAGCTTGCCCAGGAGTTGTTCGGCAACAACTTCGAAGCTGACTTTGTGGAACGTCTGCGCAAGGCCAGGAGCAATATCCCGGAACATGGCGACGGCGGCCGGATTTACGAGAAGTGGATCAAGCCTGCGGTGGTCGACATGCAGAAACTGGCGGCGCATTACGCCATCAGCTCCGTCTTCGAGCCTTACGGCGAGCAGACCGGGATCTATTGTTACGACGCCCGGCGCGAGGCCTACACCGCGAACACCGTGGGCAAGATGCGACTCGCCGTCGGCCGTGCGCGTTTCGACTCGCAGATTACGCGGGATGCCGCCGACTTTGTTTTTGGCGTCCTTCATCTCGGCGACCACAACGTGAGGGCCGGCATCGCGCCGGGCGGCCCCAACGGTGAGTACGAGCAGCTGGTACAGCACCTCACGGACGCGTTCTCCAAGGCCGATGCCGCGGAAGTCGCCCGGTTGCTCGACGAGCGCTTCGGCCGGCAGGTCTACTCCCTCAACTCCCTCTTCCGGGACGAACAGCGGAAGATCGTGGGCCTTATACTCGAAGAAACGCTGGCGGAAGCGCTGGCGGCCTACAAAGGCATCTATGACAATCACGCGCCCTTGATCCGCTTCCTCAATGCCCTGCGAATCCCGCTTCCTTCGGCCTTTCAGGCCGCCGCGCGGCAGGCGCTGAATGGACAGTTGCGGCTGGCCTTCGGCCGTCCTGATCTCGACCTGGAGGGGATTCGTGGTCTGCTCAAGGAAGCAGCCGGCATGAATGTCGAGCTTGATGTCGAGACCCTCGAGTACGCCATCCGGCGCCGCATCGAGCAAAGCACTCGCGACGTGGTCAAAACACAGAAGGGGCTTGAGGAGTTACGAACGCTGAACCGCCTGCTCGAAATCACCACCCTGCTGCCTTTTTCCATCAACCTCTGGAAAACGCAGAACATCGTTTACGGCTGGCGCACCCATCATCAGGGGCTGGAGGCGGCGCCGGAGCGTATCGCAGGCGACGCGGAGTCCTGGCAGCGCGAACTCGGGCAGCTCGGGGAGTACCTGAGGTTGCAGATTCAGCAGTAGGGCCCTCAATCTCGACTGTTGACGCTCGACTCTCGGCTGTCGACTCGTGACTGTTGACTACCGACGGTCAACTTGTGACCATGACCTCCCTTCGCATTCCCGTCGCGACCTACAGGCTCCAGTTCAACCGCAACTTCACCTTCAGGGAGGCGCTCGGACGCCTGGACTATCTCCGCGACCTCGGCGTAACCGACCTCTACGCATCCCCGCTGCTGGGAAGCCGGGCCGGCAGCGGACACGGCTATGACGTCACCGACTCCACCCGGCTCGACACCGACCCAGGCAGCGAGGCCGATTTTGAGGTGCTCCAGGCGGGGTTGCGCGAGCGCGGCATGGGCCTTGTTCTCGACACCGTTCCCAATCATATGGCGGCCAGCGGCGAAAATCCGTGGTGGATGGATGTGCTCGAGAATGGGCCTGGCTCTGCCTACGCCTCCTACTTTGATATCGACTGGCATCCCGTTTCTCCCACCCTGGACAACAAAGTCCTGCTTCCGCTGCTGGGTGCGCCCTATGGGCAGGTCCTGGAGAACCAGGAGTTGAACCTGGTGTATGAGGACGGTTCATTCTTCGTGGACTACCATCGCGAGCGCTTCCCCCTCGCGCCCAAATCGTACCGCCGGATTCTCAGGCATCGTCTGGACGACCTGAAGAATACCTTGGGTGAGGAGGCGCCTGCGTACCACGAGTACCAGGGCATTCTGGCGGGCCTCGCTGCGCTCCCCGAGCGGGAATCGCTGCCGGCTGAAGCGGCCGGCGAAAGACGGCTGATGGCGGTGGCCCTCAAAGAGCGGCTGCAGCGCCTCCACGACTCTGAGCCCCGCGTGGCCGCCTTCATCGAAGAGAACTTGCGGATCTTCCACGGAACCAGGGGAGACGCCGCCGGCTTCAGTTTGATGGACCACCTGCTTTCCGAGCAGGCGTACGTCCTGGCGTACTGGCAGAACCCCAACGTGGTCATCAACTACCGCCGCTTCTTTACAATCTCCGACCTGGTCGGTCTCCGCGTCGAGGATCCGCTGGTGTTCGAAGCCACGCACAAGGAGATCCTGCGCCTGATCGAAAGGGGCATGGTCACGGGATTGCGGATCGACCATATCGACGGCCTGCGCGATCCGCTCGGATATCTCGAACGTCTTCAGGATCGGATCGGCCGGGCCGGCGCCGCGCCGGGGTTCGAAGCGCCGCCCTCCGGCGCGCCGGGATTCTACGTGGTCGTCGAGAAGATTCTGGATTCGGGGGAAAGCCTGCCGAACGAATGGCCCGTCTGCGGCACAACCGGCTACGACTTCCTTAACCTGGTCAACCGGGTGTTTGTCGATCCTCACGGGGCGCGCACCATCGAGGAGATCTACCAGCGGTTCAGCGGTGCGAAATCCAGCTATGAAGAGGTAATGTATGAGAAGAAGAAGCTGGTGATGAGGACGCTGCTGGCCGTCGAGATGCGCTCCCTGGCGCGCCAGTTGGGAATTCTCGCCCAGGGCGACCGCTATGCCCGGGACGTCCCTCAGTCTGACCTCAGCGAGGCGCTGGCTGAGATCAGTGCCTGTCTGCCGGTCTATCGCACCTATACGCGCAGTCTCGAGTTGCCGGAAGACGGTGCCCATTACGTCGAAGCCGCTATCGCCGAGGCGCGAGGCCGCCGGCCGGATCACAACCCACACTCGTTCGACTTCGTGCGGGAGGTCCTGCTGCTGCGGGATGGCGATCACGTGTTTCCGGAACAAAGGGAGGCCCGCCTGGCGTTTGTGATGCGGTGGCAGCAACTCACCGGACCCATTGTCGCCAAGGCGGTCGAAGACACCAGCCTTTACGTTTACAACGCGCTCATCTCGCTGAACGAAGTGGGCGCGGATCCCCGGCCGGTTGCCCCCGAAAGCCCGCAGTTCCACTGCTTCGTCAGCAACCGGGCGGGTAAGTGGCCCTATGCGCTCAACGCCACCTCGACGCACGACACCAAGCGGGCCGAAGACGTTCGCGCTCGGATCAATGTGCTGTCGGAGATTCCCGCCGAGTGGAACCGGCGCCTGAATCGCTGGAACCGCTGGAACGCTTCGAAGAAGACGACGGTCGATGGACACCCATTGCCCGACCACAACGAGGAGACGTTCATCTATCAGACCCTGCTCGGCGCCTGGCCTCTCGATCAGGCGGGGATGGCCGGCCTCAGCTCCAGGCTCAGAGAATACATGATCAAAGCCACGCGCGAAGCGATGGTTCACACGCGCTGGACCCAGCCGAACGCAGAGCATGAGAGCGCCCTGACCGCATTTCTCGACGGCATTCTGGATTTCGACGCAGGGGCGGCCCCCCGTGGCCGCCCAACGGACTTCAAGGCCGACTTCCTGAAGTTTCAAGAAAAGATAGCCCGGTTCGGAATGATAAATGGCCTCGCGCAGGTGCTTCTGAAGATCGCCTGTCCGGGCGTGCCGGATTTCTACCAGGGTTCCGAGCTTTGGGACTTGCGCCTCGTCGATCCGGACAATCGCGGGCCGGTCGATTTTGACAGGCGAAGCGCGGTGCTCGAGGAACTGAAGAGGGCAGTCGCGAAGTCCCCGCCGAAGTCCGGGCCAAATTCCACGGCGTCACTCATCCGGAGTTTGCTGAAGCATTGGAGTGATGGGCGCATCAAGCTCTATCTGATCTGGAAAGCCCTGGATTTCAGACGCCGGCACCCTGGACTGTTTCTCGACGGTGACTATTTGCCGATCGAAGCCGAGGGCGGCCGGGCCGAAAACGTGGTGGCCTTTGCCCGAACTCAGGGCCCGGATCACGGAAGGGAGCACGCGCTGGCCATCGTCCCGCGCTGGCTGGCGCGCGCCCGGGCGCCGAGAACGCCGGCTCGATGGTCCCGTTTCTGGAGTGCGACCAGGCTGGTGCTGCCGGCAGGCTTCCCTGCTTGCTGGTCGAATGTGCTGACCAACGACCGGGTCACTTGTGACGCCCAGGACAGTCAACCCCTATTGCCCCTGGATCAGACGCTTGGCGCCTTCCCGGTAGCCCTTCTCTTTTCGGGCGCGAAGGGCAACCCCTGACCCGGCGGAGGTAAGGTTGAGTTCCAGCCCAAGGACCTCTTGCGTGAGCCCCCAGTCGCGAATTCCAAGGCGCCCGCGGCGCGCCAACATCGGCAGGTGACCACCGCCTTCTCGTAGCATCCTTCCTCACCTCCCCGTCCCGGCACCGGGTTAGGGCGAAGCCTCTCTGCCGAGAATTTCGACGCATTTCCGCTAACCCATTGATTTCGCATGCAAAATAAAGTTTCCCAATTTTTTCACTTTTCTCACTTTTCTTCCATTGTCCCAAATTCCGGTAGGACAATACTCTGGTGGACCTTTTGGGCCCACGGCATTGCGGGAAAGAGAACGTAAGGGACATCGATTTTGCGCCAAACAAAGCCATCAGATAATTGAAAACAAATGTACTTACCATTTCCCATAGGGGTCGAAATTCATCATGTCGTTGAAAGCGCAAGAGTCAAGCCCTGAAAGCCATCAGGTTATTGATATTAATAGATTTGTGCTTTTTCTGACAGGAGGAAAAACGAGGTCCTGAGTGTAAAACAAGTCAGTTGGGCACCGATAGAGGCTGATCGCAAGGCGCCAAGCGCGGGAGCGGTCAGCCCCTCCTGGATAGCAGGCGCGGGTCGGCAGATCATGCCGACCAGCGAACCGAACTTGCGAATCAGATCGCGCGCCTGATTGGGGCTTGACAATAATACAGACTATGCTAAATTAGCACTCTTCAGGCGAGAGTGCTAAACAAGCCCTGATCGCAGAATCAGAGCTGGAGAAAAGCAGCATCGATCGCCTGAGCGGATTCCGGCTGATGGGGGCCGGGTTGAATCCGGTTTATCACTGTAGGACCCAACCCAACAAGCGAAAAACCTGGAAAGGAGATCCGAGATGAACGTGAGACCTCTTCATGATCGCATCGTGATCAAGAGGATTGAAGAGAAGGAAACCGTGAAGGGCGGCATCATCATTCCCGACACGGCGAAGGAAAAGCCCCAGGAGGGCGAAGTGATTGCCGTCGGCAAGGGCAAGCGCGAGAAGGGCGAGTTGATTCCTCTCGACGTGAAGGTCGGCGATCGCATCCTGTTCGGCAAATACTCCGGCACCGAGATCAAGCTCGACAACGAAGAGTACCTGATCATCCGCGAAGACGAAGTACTGGGCGTGATCGAAGGCGCAGCGAAGGCGGCCAGGAAATAGTCAGGAGTTGTCGGTCGTCAGGGGTCAGTTGCCGGCGAAACAAGAATTCGAGTGGATGGGCAACGGACTACGGACAACGGACTACGGACAATGGACTGAAGATCAGGAATTCAAGGTTGGAAACTGAAGATCGATGGGAAATTCAAGATCAATTCTGGAGGCATTGAGAAATGGCAAATGCGAAGCAAATTGTTCGCGGTGAAGAGAGCCGCCAGGCGATTCTGCGAGGTGTAAACCAGCTCGCCGACGCCGTCAAGGTGACTCTCGGTCCCAAGGGCCGCAATGTGGTCCTGGACAAGAAATTCGGATCTCCCACCATCACCAAGGACGGCGTGACGGTGGCCAAGGAGATCGAGCTCAAGGATCCGCTCGAAAACATGGGCGCTCAGATGGTGCGCGAAGTGGCGTCCAAGACCTCGGACGTTGCCGGCGACGGCACCACCACGGCGACCGTACTCGCCCAGGCGATCTTCCGCGAGGGCGCGAAGACCGTGGCCGCGGGCGCCAATCCCATGGCGGTGAAGCGTGGGATCGAAACCGCCGTTCGCACCATCTGCGGCTACGACGAACTCAGCAAGAGCGGCGACAAGAAGCACGTCAGGGGCGAACTCGACAAGCTCTCAAAGCCGGTCGAGGGCAGCATGGTCGCGCAGGTGGGCACGGTTTCGGCCAACAACGATCACACCATCGGCGCCATCATCGCCGAGGCCATGAAGAAGGTCGGCAAGGACGGCGTTATCACCGTGGAAGAGTCGAAGACCATGGAGACGGCGCTCGAGGTCGTCGAGGGCATGCAGTTCGACCGCGGCTACCTCTCGCCCTACTTCGTCACCGATCCCGACCGCATGGAGTGCGTGCTCGAGAACGTCTACATCCTGATCCACGAGAAGAAGATCAGCTCCATGAAGGATCTGCTTCCCCTGCTCGAGCAGATTGCCAAGAGCAGCAAGCCGTTGCTGATCGTGGCCGAGGAAGTGGAAGGTGAAGCGCTGGCCACGCTGGTGGTCAACAAGCTGCGCGGCACGCTGCAGTGCGCGGCCGTGAAGGCTCCGGGCTTCGGCGATCGCCGCAAGGCCATGCTGGAGGATATCGCCATCCTCACCGGCGGCAAGGCGATCACGGAAGACCTGGGCATCAAGCTGGAGAACGTGCGGCTTGAGGACCTGGGCCGCTCGAAGAAGATCACCATCGACAAGGACAACACCACCATCGTCGAGGGCGCCGGCAAGACGGCGGACATCGAAGGGCGCGTCAAGCAGCTCCGCACGCAGATCGAGGAGACCACTTCGGACTACGATCGTGAGAAGCTGCAGGAACGCCTGGCGAAGCTGGTGGGCGGCGTAGCCCAGATCAAGGTGGGCGCGGCGACCGAGACCGAGATGAAGGAGAAGAAGGCTCGGGTTGAGGACGCCATGCACGCCACCAAGGCGGCCGTCGAAGAGGGCATCGTGCCCGGCGGCGGCGTGGCCCTGGTTCGCTCGCTCGCGGGGCTCGAGAAGCTGAAGGCCGAGGGCGACGAGCAGATCGGCATCAACATCGTGAAGCGGTCGCTCGAGGAGCCGCTGCGCATGATCGCCCAGAACGCCGGGCATGAGGGCGCGGTGGTGGTGGAGAAGGTTCGCAGCAACGCCAATGCGAACTACGGCTTCAACGCCCAGAGCGAGTCCTTCGGCGATCTCGTCGAGGAAGGTGTGATCGACCCGACCAAGGTCGTGCGCACCGCGCTGCAGAACGCGTCGTCCATCGCCTCCCTACTCCTCACCACCGAGGCGCTGGTCAGCGAGATCCCGCAGAAGGAAGAGAAGGCTCCTCCCGGACCTCCGGGAGGCGGGTACGGCGGGTACTAGAAAAGTCGACGGTTGACAGTCGACAGCTAACAGCCAAAGCCGCAGTAAGCAAAAGGGCGGGGAGCAGTCCCCGCCCTTTTGCTTTCTTGGTGGGGGTTACGGCCGGCTGGGCGTCGATGGTGCAGCTTGTCGATGGCACGGTTACCGGGCCGCGAACCGAGGAGCGCTGGTCTCATGTGGGCAGATCAAAACTCGGTATGGAACCGCAGGCCGAAGACGTTGACGGGCCCGCGAGCGTGGTTGTACGCCGGGTTCTCGACGAACTGGTAGTCGGGGCTCAACTGGTAGTGTTTCGTGATCTGCCAGGCGTAATAGGTTTCGACAATCCGCTCCGGGCGGTAATCAAGGGCGCCGTCGCCAACTGTGATTCCCAGACCGCCCGCCGCCAGATATTGCCGGTGGACAGCGCTGATGCCGTTGACGATCCCGGCCAGACCGGCCGTGTCCTGCGGCCGCCGCCACCAGGTCCCTTTCAAGCTGATTCCTCCGGTGGCCGTGCGGTCCACGTCGGTAAATTCGTACGTCTGGCTTTTGCCGTCGTTCCAGCCCAGGCGCGCAAAAGCGCCGACATTCTTGCGGATTTCCTGGTCCAGATTGATGCCGAAGCCGTACTTGTAACGGTACGCCGCGGTGAGGAAGATATCCCCGGCAAGTCTCGGATGATCGATCGTCTCCTGATAGCTTCCCATGTGCGCCCGGGTGTCATAGGCCAGCAGCCGGATGGCGCCCGGGTGCCCGCGAGGTGAGTATCGCCTTTCGATCTCCGAAACCGCCGACCAGGCATGGGTCAGGTTCCAGTCCATCCGGATTCCGTTGGCGAATTTCGACACCTGGAACATACCCGCGCGAAAGGACCACGCGCTGGTATTCAAGTCGGCCGCGATGCCATTGGTAAACCCCAGTGTATCGGCCGGATAGTCCCAGGCGCCGTTGGCAACCAGGACCCAATTCATGAACTGGGTCCGGCCGTCGTCCGAGTAGGCGTTGGCGTCGAAGACGTCTTTGGCGGAGAAATGGCCGATCGTCAGCGTCAAGTTCCGGACGTCCTGCTTGCCGCCGAAAGCGAGCGGCGTCTCGGCGGCATCGTCCTTTTCTCCGCCGAGGCCAATCGTCTCGCGAAGAAAGGCGCGACAGAGGTAGGCGTCAGGATATGTCTTCCCGACGCGGAACGCCTCGGCATTGGGGAAGCCCGCCACGCCGAGCGCGTTGCTGAGTCCGTATCCTTGCCACATCAAGACGTCGGCGTAGAATGCCGCCCCGCTCCACAGATGCACGCCGCCCGTTACATCGACCGACACGGTGTCCTTGATCTCGGCGTCAGAGTCGAGGCTGTTCGGTCCCGAGTATTGGGCAGAGAAAGAAGGGTGTGTCTGGCCGACAACCGTTGACTGGAAATGCAGATCGTAGAGCTGGGCCGTCGATGGGTTGGGCGGGTCAGGAGGCTGACCGGCGAGGGAATTGTCCTGCGCCCAGGTGGAAGAGGGAATCAGGCACACTCCAAGTAGTATTGACCACAAGTAGTTTCGCAACGACCGGGCCGGATAAGTCACAATCGTCCATAGTGCCTGCCGAATCGTCATAGACTGCATCCAGCATTGCAACAGCCCTCTGTTACAGGATGATGACCAAGTATCCGATTAACGCTCCGGGCCGTGCACGTCAACGACACTTCGGAACGGCAAGAGACTTGGTACGGATTCGTCAAAAGCGGAATGCTGTAAGTTCTTGTTATACCATACCGTGGTAATCCATAGCTCAACACTTGACACCCTATAGCTCAAAGCTGACAATGCAAGGACGCATCCGCGGTGGGGGACATCTACTTCGAGGAGTATTTGCTGGCGTATAACCTTACGCTGTGGGCGTTCAATACGGTGGGCCAGGGCGCGTTGCGGCATCTCACGCGCAAGCTTGGATAAACCAGCCCGTGCCTCGTCCGCCGACGCCTGCCAGGAGGCAGCTGACGTGAAAGGCGACCAAGGCTGGGCTGTCGGCGCACTCGGACGTTTCTTCTCCTTCGCATTCGCATGCGTGGCGGTGGTGAGCGCGGTGGCTCCGCGAGCAGCGGCGCAGGAGTACCTCTTCAATCAGCTCAACTTTCCCGCCGACTCCAACCCGCGCGGCGTGGCTTCCGCGGATTTCAACAACGACGGTCGGCCTGATCTGGCGGTCGTCAACCAAGGCTCAGACAATGTCTCCATCCTGCTCGGGCAGAACGGCGGCACGTTTGGGGCGGCGACGAATTACGCGACGGGCAGCGGACCCTACGCCATTGTCACCGGAGATTTCAACAACGATGGCAACCAGGATCTGGCGATTGCCAACGTATTCGATAACACTATCTCGATCCTGCTGGGCAATGGCAATGGAACTTTCACGTTAAAGGCGTCGCCGGCTGTAGGCGCGCTTCCGGTCGCGCTGGTGGCCGGTGATTTCAACAACAATGGAACGCTCGATCTGGCCGTGACCAACATGGCCGGGAACTCGCTTTCGGTGCTGTTCGGCAACGGTGACGGAACTTTCCAACCTCAGGTCACATACACCGTCGGTTCAGAACCGCGCGCTATCGTCGCGGGGTTCTTCAACAGCGATAACAATCTGGACCTAGCCGTTGCCAACAACGCTTCAAATACGCTTTCCATTCTGTTGGGAAGCTCCAGCGGGACGTTCACCGTTCAAACCGCGACGCCGGCGACTGGGAATCAACCGTTCTGGATCGCCACTGCGGACTTCAACGGCGATCACATCGCGGACCTCGCGGTTGCCAACAACTTTGACAACACCATCTCGGTGCTGCTGGGAAACGGCGATGGCACGTTTAAGGCGCAGACTACGGATAACGTGGGGTCCTCACCGGATTACGTCTGGGCCGGCAGCCTGACCGCCAGTGGTCTAGCGAACATTGTCACCGCCAATGAAGGCGCCAACACAATCTCAGTGCTGATCGGCACTGGTACGGGGAGTTTTGCGACTCATCAGGACTACAACACCGGCGATTTCCCGTACGCCCTGGCCAGCGCCGACTTCAACGGTGATGGCGTTCCGGACTTCGCAATTTCCAATACGCTGTCCAACAATGTGACCGTGCTGATCGGCGATGGCGACGGTACGTTCTCGGAGCGTAAGGTCACGACCACAGGCTCGGGACCGGCCGGAGTAGCCGTCGGTAATCTCAATGGAGACGGCAATCTCGACGCGGCGGTGGCGGATCTCAGCGCGAATTCAGTGCTGGTTCTTTTCGGAAACGGAGACGGCACCTTTACCACCGGGCCGACACTGACCACGGGTACCGGACCCTCGGGAGTGGTTATCGCCGATTTCAATGGCGACGGCATCATGGACATCGCCACGGCAAACCAGGCGAACAGCGTCTCCGTGATGTTGGGCGCCGGCAGCGGCAGCTTTGATCCCCACGTCGACTACTCGACCGGCAATCTGGGGAAAGTCTCCGTGGGCGTAGGACTGGCAGCGGCGGACGTGAACCTTGATGGCTTCCTGGACCTGATTGCGACCAACAGTAACGCGAACACGATTTCGGTCCTGCTGGGCACCGGCAACGGCACGTTCAAAACTCAGAAGTCTTACAGCGTGGGTACCATGCCGGTGGCGGTGGCCGTGTCGGATTTCAATAAAGACGGCAAGCCGGACCTGGCGGTTGCGAATTCGATTGGGAATACGATCTCGATTCTGCTGGGGAACGGCACCGGATCTTATGCCACGCAAACACCCTACATCGTCGGGTACGATCCTCTGGGTATTGCCGTGGGAGACTTCAACAACGACACTAAACCTGACATCGCGACGGCCAACGGCGGCGGTGGGTCGCTGGCGATTCTTCTCGGCAACGGCGATGGTACCTTTCAGAAGCACACGAACTTCGGCGTACCGGGTGCGAACGGTCTGGCTCTGGGCGATTTCAATGGCGATGGCAAGCTGGACGCTGTCATAACCGGCTCGGGCGCAACCGCCTCAGTTGTCCTCGGCAATGGCAATGGGACCTTTATGGCCCACCAAGACTACGCGCTGGGCACGAAGCCCTCGGCCGTGGCCACCGGCACATTTGATACTGCCGGCGGACTGGATTTCATCGCGACCAGCTTTGGCTCCAATGCGGCCGCGGTTTTTGTCAATCTACCGGTCATCGCTCTCTACCCGCCTGCTTTCAATTTTGGAACTGTCACCGTAGGGCAAACGAGTTCTCAGAATCTTACGATCACCAATTCGAGCGCGACCCCGCTCAATATCTCCGGCGTGACCGCGACCGGCGATTACAGCGTGGACGCCGGCAATTGTCTCACCAGCCTGCTCACCGGCGCGAGTTGCACAGCCGTCATTACTTTTTCGCCGACGCAGTCCGGTACCCGCAGCGGCACGGCAAGCGTGTTTGACAACGCCGCCAGCAGCCCCCAGATGATCTCGCTCTCCGGAACAGGCCAGAATCCTCCCGTGACCTTGACGCCGAGTACGGTCAGCTTCGGAAGGGTCGCCGTCGGCACCACCAGCTCTCCCCAGACGCTGACTCTGACGAACGGCGGCACTACTTCGATTCAGATCAGCAGCATCGTTCCGAGCCCCAACCCTCCGTTTTCGTACACAACGACCACTTGTGGAACCAGCCTGGGCGCCGGAGCGAGTTGCACGATCTCCGTTGTGTTTTCGCCTATCACTACGGGGCTAACCAACGGAACGCTTAGCGTGAACGACAACGCCGCAGGCAGTCCGCAGACCTCATCGCTCAGCGGTACCGGCACGCAATCAAGTGCCTCACTCAGCCCAACCAGCCTGAGCTTCGGCGACGAGTTGATCACCAACACGAGTCCCTCGCAAACGGTTACGCTCACCAACACCGGGAATGTCACCGTGAGCAACATCCTCCCGACGGTCTCGGCTCAGTACAAGGTTCAGAACCAATGCACGTCGCCTTTGGCGGCAGGCGCCACCTGCAACATACTGGTTGCCTTCAAGCCTACGATGATAGGTTTGGTGACCGGCACGCTGACCGTGACCGATAGCGCGTCAAACAGCCCGCAAACGGCTTCCCTGTCAGGCTATGGCACCGTGGTGCAGCTTACGCCCCCGAGTTTGAACTTCGGCACGGTGTCGGTGGGTGGCAGCAGTTCGCCGATGAACATAACGCTGACCAACAAGGGAACGAACCAGTCGCTCTCGATCACGGGCATTTCCAGCACGGATACCAGCGATTTCCCAGAATCGACCAATTGCCCATCGAGCCTGGCCGCGGGAGCAAGCTGTACGATTACCGTGACGTTTACCCCGCAAACGACGGGGCTTCTGTCCGCTCAGATCCAGGTAGCCGACAACGGAGGGGGGAGTCCGCAGATCGTTTCGGTCTCGGGCACGGGACAGTGATCGGTGGCGGCGGTGTCCTCACCGCCGGCTCGGATTGATGGCGGCGCCGGGGAGAGCGCCCGGCTACAGCTTCAGCATCAAGCGCAGCAACTCGCGGTAAAGCGGCAGCAGGTCGGGAGCCTGGCGCCGCAGCGCCGCCTGATGCTTGCGGATTGTCTTCCAGTCGCGGCGCACTGCGGGTCCGGTGAGCGAGCGAGGACCTCCGAGCCTGCCGAAGTTCTTCGCGGTTTCAGCCACGAATCCTGCCAGCATCTTCCGCGCCTGCACCGGCGCGATACCACACGACGTCATCAGCCGTTCCGCGCTTTCCATCAGCGTAACGACTCCTGCACAAGCCATCACCGCCGCCGCGTGATAAGCCGCCTTCTGCTGCGGCGCGATGGTCAGGGCGGTCCCGCGCAACGCACGAACCCAGCGCCGCGCAAGGCGCACGGCTTCGGGATCGCCTTCGATGGTCCAGTAGCAGCCGGTGAGATTCTGAACGCCCGCCTTGCGGCTGGGCACGGTCTGCAGAGGGTGCAGCGACGCGGCCGCTGCGCCGCGCCGGCGGAAGGGTTCGAGGACGGAAGCCGTCCCGCCGGCAGGCCAGGCGCCGCTGGTGTGCAGGACGACGCATCCGTGCCAACTGGGACGCTGTCCGGCCATCGACCGTGCGACGGTGGGCAGGGCGGAGTCTGATGTGGTGAGCAACAGGGCGCGCGCGTGGCTGAGTTCGGGTGAATGGAGCGTGACGGGATGACCGGCGCCGATGAAGCGAGCGGCAGCACGCGCTGCGGATGGACGTCGCGCCGCGATCCACTCGATCTCCACGCCTGCCTGAACCAGAAGGCGGCCCAGAGCCTGGCCGAGGCGACCGGGTCCCGCGAGGGCCGCACCCCGCCCGCTTTCTCTGTCACGCGCTCCCCTCGTGTCACGCTCTGGAGGCATCCGCATGACAGGTTAACGCAATTCGCTGGCGCCCGGCAGTCTTGTTCACAACCTACTGACAACTGCTGAACGAAAGAGTCTTGACAGCCACGGTGGCGCCCGCCGTCGCAAGCAGTGGACCGCCTCCAGCGTCGGAAGTGGCGTCGACGTCCGACGGTGAGCAATCGGGCGTATTCGATCCGTCCGCCACAAAGGCCTGGGCATCCACCGTGTATGAAACGTTGCCCGGCTGCGGAACGGAATAAGTCGTGCCCGAGGAACTGTAGGTGCCGACGCTCGGATTGCTGGCGGGCACGTACAGCGCGTAGGTGGCGCAGGCCGTGCCCGCCGGGCAGCTCGAAGACGCTTCGGTCTCAACCTCGGGGCTGGACGCAGGGAAGGCCGGGACAGTGAACTCGACCACCGAGCCTCCGGCAGGCGTCGCCTGCTGCAGAGCTGACAGACTCGCGTCAATCGTGACCGCCTGGGTTCCGGCGCTCGTGAGGGTTCCGGCCAATCCGGCCGGGGAGCTGCTCACGCCAGCCCGGCCCTCTTCGACGAGCGGGATCGTGAGCGAGGCGCCGGTGGGCGTCTGGAAGGTAACGGTGGCGTTGTAGGCGGTGGCGACGCCGATGGGCGGCAGGGTAACGGGGCTGGGCGAGGCGGCAGCCACCACCACGTCATAATTCCCGGCTGGCAGCGGACAGAAGATGAAGGTGCCGTCGGAGGCGGTCAGTTCGGATTCCACCACGCGATCGATGCCGGCGGCGTCCGGCTGCTCGACCAATACCATGGCGCTTGCGATGGGAGCCTGCGTGCCGCTATCGACCACCGTGCCGGCGATGGAATTGGTGTTTAAGGAGACCTCTCCCGCATGCAGCACAGGCTTCAGCCGATAGGCTCCGTTCCCCTGATGGACAATAGATTCACAGGTGCTGAAGTCGATGTTGAGATCGGCCGACTGCCCGGCCACGAGGTTGAGACCGCCGCCGGCCATCTGTCCGGCCGGAATCTTGATGCCGGTCTGCGATTCGCTGCTCAGCTGCAGTTCCTCCACTCCTCCGCTGGCGAGCGCCACGCAATTGAAGCCCGCCGATCCGCAGTTGTTCGCCGCCAGGCCCGCGCCCGAGGCGTTGTTGTCGAGCAGGTAGAGACGAATCTGCTGATAGTTGCCGGGCGGCAATCCGGTCGTGGAGCCAAGCTGCGTCAAAACGCAGGTGGTGGAACTCAGACTCAGAAGGTCCATCTGCTTGGGGCTCGCCGTAAGGTCAAGCAGCGTCGTCCAGCCGCTGTCGTTCGGGCCGGCGCCGCTGGAGAGGTTCGCCGTCACCTTGGTGATGGTGATCCATACGTGCGTAAAGGACCCGTTGGGAGCCGCGCAGGTTGCCGGATCGCTTAGCGAAACAGTTACGGCTCCGGCGGCAGCGGTCGTGTTGGATTGGGCCGTTGAAGGGCTAGAACTGTTGCCGCCACAGCCTGAGGTTATGACCACGGCGCCGCCGGCGACGGCGATCAGGAAAAGCGATTTGAGATTCCGCATGAGCTGCCTCCCGGGTACGTGAACTCGTGTAGGTCGATCGAAAAGCCTCGACACGGGCGGCCCCCGCTTCGCCGTCCAGACCAAGCCAGTCAAAACCGAGCAACTGCGCTGCCATCACACCTGCGATGGGCCCTTGACTTGGCAACAACTTACGAGGCACGGCGCCGTGGCCGAGGTCCGGACGGGTAAAAAGATGCATTCGATCTGGTACTAATTTCTTACCGTATTGGGCCTTAAAAATTACCAGTGTGTAAATAGCGGCTGACCGGATCCCGTGCGGCTAATTCCGAGGTGGCGCTCCCGAGGATGACGAGTTTCCGGCCGGGGCGGCGTTCGTGACCGTGCTCGCGGCGCGCTCGCGGCCTTCAACCCGGAGTTCGAGGGGAGCGGACGGGTGGAAGGTCGAGGCGTTTGACTCCACCTGGCCCACGACGTAGATCGGCTGCTCGACGGGTTTGGCCCAGTCCTCGGCGCGCAGGGTGAAGGTGCGCGTGGTCTGGGTTTCGGTCACGAGCACGCCGTTCAGCCCGACGTTGACCACGCGCACGCCGGGCGGCAGGTTGGCGACGAAGCAGGGGACGCGTCCCTTGAACCCGTTCTCACGTTCCACGCGCAGCGTGACCCGGACTTCCCGGCCAGGCGAGATGACTACATGTGTAGGCTCTGCAGTAACCATCACATCGGGCGGCGGGATGATGGCAGCAAGCTGCAGGGGAGCGGCGGGGTTGGCGCGGCGGACGACTTCCCGGCCGTCCACGCGCGCGCGCCCCACGATCTCGATGGGCGCGGGCGGCGCATTCTCGGAAGCATCGGAAGCGGCCGCGAGAATCACCTCGGTCGAGTCCTGACCGGCGGCGATGGTGGCCGGACTCGCCGTGACACCCTGGCGCAATCCTTTGACTTCCACCTCGATCGGGCCCTGGTAGCCCAAGAGCCGGTCGGCCCTCACCTCGACCGGAACCGATCCGCCGCGCGGGATGTTGGGATTGTCCGGGTCGGCGGCCAGTTGGAAATCCGGCGAGGCGTCGCGCACCGTGAGCCGATAGGCGAAATCAGGCCCCTGCAGGTTGCGGACGTCGGCGAGGTGCAGGATGTAATCGGCGTCGCGCGGGGCGACGAAGCCGAGCCGTGAATCGGCGCCGTAGCCCGGGCCGCCATCATCGTTCCGCCAGGTCACGTGAAACACCGGAAGGCCGTTGGGAGGGAGGTCCGCGTCCGGTGGCAGGATCTGCGCCTTGTAAACGGGTGTATTCACGGCGTGCGCGTCCGGCGATGTCCCGAGGAAGGCCTGGCGCAAACCCTCGATGGATTTGAGGTCCACGTCCGCGTCGGGCTGGTCGGGGACGTTCGCGATCTGGTCCAATTCGTCGCCGACCATCAGGAAGTCGCCTTCGCGCAAGCCGGTGTTGGAGACAAGCCTGATACCCGTCGTGCGCGAGTCGCGGTCGGAGAGCGTGGTGGTGGTCTCGAGAAGGCAGCGGACGGTGGCGCGCGGGATCGGATTGCCCTGCGCGTCCAGCACCTCGATTACGGAGTCGAGCGCTGAGCCGAGGCGCGACGCCGCCACGGAAATCGTAAGCCGCTCGCCCTGGCGCGCGTGAAAGCGGAAATAGTCCTGATCCGGTGGGGCTCCGGCAACGCTGTCGATATGCCCATTGACGGTCGCGGGCAGGGACAGAAGTTGCGCCTGTCCCGGTGAATTGTTGGGCTCCTGCTCCTGAACCTGGGGTTCGTCGCCCACCGCGAGTTTCACGGTATCGACGGGCTGAGCTGCGCCTGCGGACAAAACCAGCGGAGTGGTGGTCCAGCCGGCGGTCTCGGCGGGCGGCGTGATCCTGACCTCATGAATCCCACCCAGGTTGACACCTTCGACCCGGACCTCCTGCGCCTTACCGGCAGTTACACCCAGTGGGAAAACGCTGGTGACGTAAGGCAAGGCTCCCGCGTTCAGGCGATAGAAGTGGTCCGCGCCGCCGCCCTTCTCGCGATCTGAAATCGAGAGTGTGTACGTGCCGTCGCCAGGGAGCTTCGCGACCAGCACCGCGTCCGGCTTGATGCTGTGCTCGCCCTCGCGCGCCAGGATGGAGCCCGAGGAATCCGCGAGCACAAGCTGCGAGACCAGTTGGGATCCGAGTTCCGAACCGACGACCTGAGCGACGAACTCCTCGCCGGCGTGGCCTTCGAATTGATAACTGTCCGTGTCGCCGGGCGCCTGAATCGCGCCCACAATCGTCGCCGGCAGCGTGACCTGCTGCGGAGCACTTGAGTCTGCACCGTCACCGGCGGGCCTCGCGTTCTCGGGAATCTCGGGCAGCGATCCGATATCGAGCACAGCCATGCCGGAGGTTCCGAGCGGGGTCTGGACGCGGAACCAGTGAAGGCCCGGCGCGACGTCCCTGGCGACCGTCACTTCGAGCCTGGCGGTCTGCTTCTTGCCGAGCGGCACCTGCGCGCCCAGATCGACGCCGGCGCGGGGTCCGGTGATCTTCTCCGGTACATCGGTCACGCCGGTCACGCGGGCGGTGATACCCGGTGCGTCGAAGATGACGTCTTTGGCGCCGGCGAGATTCCTGCCGTCAAGCGTGAAGGTAGCCGTGGTGCCGCGCTCCATGCCGGCGGGCCAGACTTTGGAGATCGTGGGTGGGATGATGGGCTCGCCGGCAGCCAGAGCTTGGGTTAAAGCGCCGGGCAGAAGGACCGCGACAAGGGCGCAAATGAGGCCAATTTTAGTGCAAAATACGTCAAAATCGGCGCCGAATGGTCGATTTTTGAACCCTATTCCTGGGGCTAAACCCTTGGACATCAGTAACCTCTTGGCTTTGACGAGGTAACTACATTTATTTTCAGTAACCTAACGGCTTTGACGCCCTATGAAAAATGGAAGCGTCTGTAAAATCAGTAACATGATGGCTTCGTTTTTTCGAAAAGTACCCCCCTTTCCGCTTGCTGGCGAATGAAAGGCAAAACTGCCGGGGTTCCGCCGTTGGCGCCTGCCTGTTATCAGAAAAAACCGAGACACAGAGTTTACGCGGAGCTTCATGGTCGCGTTCTTTGAGCCTTGGAGTACGGAGAGCGCAGCAGGCTGACGCTTGAGTTTTGTCGAACCAGAGAACTCTGTGCTTTCCGTATCAGAGAAAAGGTGAGACACGAGCGTTAAATGGCTCTGTGCCCTCTGTATCTCAGCTTCGGAGCTTACGGACAAGGCGGGAGCTTCGTTGCTCGCCACCGGCCGCATGCCACCAGCGGTTTCTTCCTGTTGCGGAGTCCCTTGGACGACCATGGCGTAATTACCGCCTCTACACACACAGTATACTCCCGAGTACCTACTTCGATTCGCTTTTGACGCCTGATTTTTGCACGGCCGCCGTATTCAGTTCGCCGGCGACGAGCGCGCTGTAGACGCTCAGGCTGCCGTCATACCTTCCCGCCGCCAACAGTCTCCCATCGGGGCTCATCCCCAGCGTCTGAACCCAGTCCGGTTGATGGTCGATCACCCGGATCGGATTCAGCGTGGCCGCGTCGCGGAAGCGGATCGATCCGTCGGCGGAACTGGTGATGATCGTCTTGCCGTCCGGGGACCAGACCAGCGCCAGAATGCTGTCCTCGTCGGCGATGAGGGACTGGACCAGGTGCCCGTCGTTCTCGCCGAGGCGCCAAACGTAGATGGTCTTGTCGTATCCGGCCGCGGCGATCTCATCGCCCGAAGGCGAATACGCCAGGCTGTTCAGACCGTCGGAGGCGTCGCTCAAGGTGTAAAGGCGCTGGCCGGTGGCGACATCCCAGATTTTCACGGTGCGATCCTGCGAAGCCGAGGCCAGGCGCTTGCCGTCGGGGCTGAAGGCGACCGCGAAGACGGCGTCGATGTGGTCCTGCAGCGTCTTCAACTCGCCGCCGCTGGCAGCATCCCACAGCTTGATGCTCTTGTCGTAGCTCCCCGAGGCGAGCAGCCTGCCGTCGGGGCTCCAGGCCACCGAATAGACGCAGTCCTTGTGACCTTTGAGCGTGCGGACCAGGGCGTGCGAGGCCACGTCCCAGATCCTGATCTCGCCGCTCTGCTGGCAGGGCCCGCCGGCGGCGGCGAGCAGCTTGCCGTCGGGGCTGAAGGCGAGCGAACGGACGTAGTCAGCGTGGCCGGAGAGCGTGGCGATCACATGCTCGGCGGGCGCGGACGCTGGCGCGCTGCCCGCGTTTCCGGGAAAGTCTCGCTTATTTACGGGGTCGATCAGCTGCACCTTCCGGTAGCTGCCGATCGCCAGCAGCTTGCCGTCAGGGGAGAATCTGACCGACGACACCGGTGAGACGACGGGCACCTGCGGCTTGATGTCCGGAATCGGGGTCGGTTGCAGGTTCGCGTCGCGGTGCGCCCCTACCGTATTGGGCGCGGGTGCAGGGGCGCCGGCGTCGATCCAGGCGGAGATGGTGGCGATGTCGGCGGCGGGGAGGGGATCGCTGTTGAAGGGCATGCGCGGCTGGATCTTGCCCTCGAGCATTTCGATCAGGCGGCTTTCGTTGGCCTTGCCGGGAAGGATCACGGGGCCATGCGCGCCGCCCTTCATCAGGGAGTCGTAACTCTGCATGACGAGTCCGCCCATCTTGGCGGCGGCGGAGTGGCAGGCGAGACAGTTCTTCCGGAGGATGGGGGCGACTTGGGTGCCAAATGCCGGTGGCTGACCCTCGCTGTCGGCTGCCGGCGAGGTGATCTCTGTGCCGAGTACCGCGGATACCATCAGCAGCATTGCCATGCCGACAGCGAACGCGGCTCGCAGAAGAATATTCACCACGGAGGACACGGGGGACACAGAGGCGTGCTTTCTCTGTGCTCCTCTGTGTTCTCCGTGCTCTCTGTGGTGCAAGTTTTCAGAGGGTTCCATTGATAAACCGGCGTATGCCGTCTTTCATCATCACCACGTTGAAATTAATCAGTAACCCGACCTTGCACCCTAAGAGCTTCAGGTAAGAGATCACTTGCGCATCGTGTATGGGCGCAAGGGCTTCAACAGATTTCACTTCTACTACCACGCTTCGCTCCACCAAGATGTCAATTCGATATCCGCAGTCGAGCCTCACCTGGTCATATACGACCGGCGGGGCTTCTGAAGCTCCATAGCAAGCCCGAGCTTTGCCAGTTCATATGCGAGGCACGCTTCGTACGCCGACTCCAACAACCCCGGTCCGAGCGTTCGGTGGACTTGAATAGCTCTGCCGATGATTGCCTCGGTCAGGCTGTTCAGCCGTTCCCGTTCGGTCATGGGACGTGGTCACTCTTCGTGGCCTCTGTGCCCTCCGTGGTAAATGCCTTGTGCTTGAAAAAGCTACTCACCACAGAGGACACGGAGACCACGGAGTCCGTGGAGGATCAGTGATTAAACATGAACTCCTCGCCCGTGAGCAGCGCCCAGCTCATGTCTACCAGCGCCGCGCGGCGAGGATTCTGCACCCCGGGGACCTTCTGTTGTTCCGCGGCCTGGAGCCCATTCACCAACTCCGTCCGCTCGCTGGCGGTCGGATAACGGCTCAAGGCGGCGAGATAGAGATAATTCACGATCTCCTCATCCGAGAATCCCAGCTTCAGCAGCATGTCGATGGTCCCGCCGGTTGCGCGCAGCTTGTCGTTCAAGGTGTCGCCGTTGATGATGTGCAGCGCCTGGGTGATCGTCGGAACCGAGGTGCGCTCGCTCTCGCGCGTCTGCTCCCGCGGCGGGCGCCCGAAGGCGTCGAGGAAATAGGACTTCACGGCGGTGTCCGGCAATTGGAGCGCCCGCATGCCCACCGGATAGCCGTCGAATTTCTCGGGCTGCTGCGTGACCTGCGAATAGGCGTCGAGCAGGACCTCGGCCGGCAGACGCTTGATGACGTAATGCGACCCGAACTTGTCGTCGTCGGCGTTCTCTTTCAGCGGCTGGGACGAAGTCTGATACGTCGCCGACTGCATGATGGTGCGGATCAGGCAATCGATATCGAAGTGATGCGCCACAAAATCGGCCGTGAGCGCATTGAGCAATTCGTCGTTGGTGGAGGGATTGGTGGCGCGCAGATCGTCCACCGGCTCGACCAGTCCGCGTCCCATAAAGTTGCGCCAGACGCGATTCACGATATTGCGCGCGAAGAACGGATTCGCGGGCGAAGTGAGCCAGTTCGCAAAGTAGACGCGCGTGTCGCCCGTCGCCCCCATCGGCAATGCCTGGGCGTCGAGCGGCTTGGGCGGCAGCACCATCATGAAGCGGTCGTCGGTGAACTCGCCGGTCTGGGCCGAATAGACGGTGACGTCGTTGAACAGCGGGCCCACGCCGGCCCGGGAGCCGCCGGGGCCGTAGGTCTTCAGGCGCACGCGCGCGAACAGGTTCGCCATGCCGTAGTAATCCTTCTGAGTCCATTTGGCCAGCGGATGATTGTGGCAGTGCGCGCAAGTGATGGTGATGCCGAGAAACGCCTGGGCCACGTTCTCGGAGGTGTCGAGCGGGTCGCGATGGACAATCCAATAATTCGCGGCGCCGTTCTGGTCGGTATTGCCGGTGGCCGTGATGATCTCGCGGACGAACTGGTTCCAGGGCTTGTCAGCTTTGACGCTCGCGCGAATCCAGTCGTAGTAGCTCCACATCTCGTCGTTCGACAGGCGATTGCTGGTCACGAGCAGCAGGTCCGACCACTTGTAGGCCCAATAGTCGACGAATTCCGGCCGCTTCATGATCGACTCGATCAGGCGGTCGCGCTTGCCGGGCGAGGTGTCCTGGAGAAAGCTCTCCACCTCGCCGCGCGTGGGCAGGATGCCGGCGGCATCGAGATAGGCGCGGCGGATGAATTCGCTGTCGGACGCGGGATGCGACGGAGGGATATGCAGCAGGGCGAGATGTTTGAGGATGTCGTCGTCGATGTAGCTGTGCCGCGGCGCGTTCTTGAAGACGGCCTGGTCGAGATCGTAGGGGAACGGAATTCGCATGCGGGCGAAGGTCACGTGGCTTTGATACCAGACGGTGACCGGCGCTTCGCCGTAACTGTGCATGGTGACGTGGCCGCCCGGGTCCACGGTGGCCACGCCTTCGTCGCCGCTGTCGAACTTGGCCCAGCGAGTCACGTCGCGGCTGCTGCCGTCCGAAAACTTCGCCATCACGACCAGTTGCTGGCTGGCGCCGGGCTCGAGCGACGCCTCCTGCGGCAGCACTTCGATCGAGGTCACGCGCGCGTCGGAATCAAGGGGAGGCGGCATGCCGTCCGCAATCCAGCCCGAGATCGCCTGATACTCCGGCGAGCCCACGTCGAATCGATGCCCGCCGCCGTGCGGGATGGTCAACGTGGGCTTGAGCAGGATCAGGCTTTTCGCCGGCTCCATGCGATCGGTGCGCCGGGCGAGCGCCTGGTGCGTCAGGGTGTAGTAGTCAGTCTCGGGATCGTAGCCGCGCAGGGTGAGCTTGAACCCGTTCTTGCCGGCGGCCGCGCCATGGCAGGGTCCGGAGTTGCAGCCGACCTTCGTCATCACCGGCAGAACGTCGTTGCGGAAGCTCCAGGGCGCGGGCGTGGAGAATCCTTGCACGGCGACAGTCGCCGAGGCCCGATGGCCGCGCAGCGTGGCGATGAGCGTCGCCTGGCCGTCGCCTTGCGGGTGCACCAGGCCGCCCTTATCAACACTCGCGACCTGAGCGTGCGAAGAGGCAATTACGGCCGCGGCGGTCAAATCCTCCTGATGGCCATCGGCGAAGGTCGCCTCCACGACCAGTTGCTGGTTGTAGCGCGGTCCGGCAAAGGCGATGGAGGACGGAAGCAACTCGATTTTCGCCAGGGGAGCCGTGCTGTGGGCCGGGTGCGCGGCGACGGGCTGGATATGCCGCGGAACCATTTGCTGCGGCTTCGACATGTCAGACTGGTGGTAAGGGACGTCCTTGCCCGACATCGCGGGCGTCCCCGGGGAGGATCGAACTGGATGGTTCTGCGACGCGCGAATCAGAAAAGGGAGGTTAGCGGCGGCAACGATCGCGGCAAGCAGCAAAAAACTGCGGATTTTCATCTCATTCTCGACGTCTCCGCGCCCTCGGTGAGTCCTCCGTGTTCTCTGGGTTAAATGCTTTCAACACAGAGAGCACGGAGACTCTCACGGAGGACACAGAGTAGCGCTACTTCACCCTCTTGGCGACGTATTCGATTTTCCGGTCGAACCCGGTGATCTCGACGCTGAAATCGATTTCGTCGTTGTCTTTGATCTTGCCGGTGTAATTCACCTTGCCCTGATTACCCTGGAACTCGACGGTTAGGGTGAAAGTGACCGTGTCGCCGTCGATCTTGCCGCCTTCGATGGTCGACTTGCCGAACATGTCGCTGCTGGTATCGCCGGTGAGTTTGTTCCCGTCAACTTTGAAGTTGAACGTCCTCTCCACGCTGCCATTGGGTGTCTGCGCGGTACCCTTCCAGGCGCCGCTGATGTCGGCCGCGGATGCGGCCACGGCCAGAGACAACATCGCGAGCGGAAGTACAAGGCATCTCTTCGTCATGGTCGGCTCTCTCCTAAAAAGGACTGCGAATTCTCATTGCTCTGTGGCGGCCTCCGTGTTCTCCGGGTTAAAAGCTTTTAACACAGAGGGCACAGAGAGCACAGAAAGGCAGACTACACCAGCAACTCCTGGATGGGATCAAATCCGTGATCCACCAGCCGCACCACACGTCCTTGCGGCGTCTTCAATTCCGTTTCGATCGGAATACCGAGACATTTGTAGACGGTGGCCGCCACGTGCGCCGGCATCACCGGACGGTCTTTGGGCGCGGCGCCGATATTGTCGGACGCGCCCACTACCTGCCCGCCCTTGATGCCTCCGCCCGCCAGCACCACCGTCCAGCACTGCGGCCAGTGATCGCGTCCGCCGGCGGGATTGATGCGCGGCGTGCGCCCAAACTCGCCGGTGGCGAGCACCAGGGTGTTTCCGAGCAACCCCTGGTTGCTCAAATCTTCGAGCAGCGAGCTGTAAGCGTTGTCGAACATTGGGCCGACGAGATCACGGTAGCAACTGATAGGGCTGAAGGGCGCCGAGCCGTGGATGTCCCAGGTAATGTCGTTGAACACCGTCTCGAACATGTTGACGGTCACAAAGCGCACGCCGCGCTCGACCAGCCGCCGGGCGAGCAGGCACCCTTGTCCGAAGCGATTCATGCCATACCGCTTGCGCATGTCTTCGGACTCCTGGGTCAGCTCGAATGCCTCGCGCGCCTTGGCGGAGGTCATCAGCGTATACGCCTGGTCGAAGGTCGAGTCCATGAGCTTGGCGTCCTGGTTCGAGTCTTCGAAATAGCTGACGGATTTGTCGATCTCCGCGCGCCAGCTTCGCCGCCGATCCACGCGCACCGCGGCGATGTAATCGGGGGGCAGCATGTCAGGCACTTTGAAATTGGCATCGGCGGGATCGGCGTTGAGGACGAAAGGATCGTAGGCCTTGCCGAGAAAGCCGGCGGTGTCGCCGTGCGGCAGGTTGCCGCCGAGCTGGCCGATCATGTAGGGGATCAGGACGTTGGGCGGCATGTCGCCGCGCGGCCCCTTCTCGAAGCGCAGCACCGATCCGTAATTCGGCGATTCGAGCCCGCCCTGGAACAGTCGGCCGGTCTGCATCATCTGGCAGCCCGTGTCGTGCACGGCGGCCGCGGTGTGATAGCAGGACCTGAGCAGCGCAAACTTGTCCGCGTGCTTGGCCATGCGCGGGAAGATTTCAGAAATTTCGACGCCGCTGACATTCGTCTTGATCGGCTTGTAAGGACCGCGGATCGACGCCGGGGCGTCCGGCTTCATATCCCAGGTGTCAAGCTGGCTGGGTCCGCCGACCAGCATCAGCTGGATGCAGTTCACGTCCTTCGAAGGATCGACCGCACCCGTAGCTTTGAGCGCGAAGAATTCGGGGAGCGTCAGGCCCAGGAATCCCAGGGCTCCGGCGTGAAGGAAGTCGCGGCGGGTGACGCCGTCGCAGAATTCCACTTTCTTATCGGCATCCAGGCGGAACATAAGATCCCTCTGCCATGCGAGTGGCGAGACCGCCAGTAGCGGCTGTACACCTCCTAGAAAGGACTTGCTACTTGCCCCTCGCCACTTGCCGCTTCTCGATATCTCCTTAAACCCGCCGAAGCTTCGTCACCCGTCCTTCTTCGATCCACTCCACCACATACATGTCCCCACGCTTGTCCCAGCAGGCGGCGTGGGGGGAGATGAACTTGCCAGGCACCCAGGTGGTATCCGGGAGATTCGGCCAGCCCTTGACGTTCCAGACGTCTGGGTTGTCGCCGAGCTGCGCGACGGCCTTGTTATAGCGATTGTAGATCGTAACCACGCCGTGCAGGTCGGGGATCAGCAGATCGCCGTTCGCGGCCTGATCGAAATGGCAGGGCGCGCGCATAGCGTCGGTAAAAAACGCGATGTGCTTGCCGTCGAGCGTGAACGTCTGCAGGCGCGCGTTCGACCGGTCCGCGATCACCACGATGGGCTCCGAGCCGCGCGTATCGATCCAGATGCCGTGCGGACAATCGAGCTTGCCGGCATCGCTACCCTTGCCGCCCCACGTCCGGATGCGCTCGCGCTTGGGATTGTACTGATGCACGTAGCTCAACCCATAGCCATCAGCCACATAGATGTCACCGTTGGGCGCGACGACTGTATTGGTCGGCTTGAATTCGGCTTCTTCCTTGTAGACGCCGGAATCCTCGGGCCAGTTGATGGTCCAGATCGCCTCGCCGTCGAGCGTGGTCTTCACCACGATGTGTCGCTCGTAGTCGGAGAGGTAAAGGTACTCCGTACCCTCTTCTCTGCGAAGCAGGCAGCCGTGCGCGCCCTTCTGGAACTCCGGCCCCCAGGACTTCACGTACCTGCCCTTGTGATCGAAGATGATCACCGAATCCTTGCTCTGGTTGTGGACGATCACGCGGTTGTGCTGATCGATTTGCACGCCGTGGGTGTAGCCGTACTTGACGCCGTTCGGAAGCTGGCCCCATCCCGGAACGAGTTCGTAGGTATGCGCGCCCGAGCCCAGTACCACGCGGCTACCCGATTTGTTCGATTTGCCGAGCAGGATGCCCGGCGCCAGAGTGGCGCCCACCGCGCCGGCCGCGCCAGCGCCGGCACGCTCGAGGAATCGCCTCCGCGAGACGTTGATTCCTTCGGATGATTTCTTCATGCCCTTCGCCTCCCCCGCCGATCGTCAGCGCTGCGCCAGAATGTTACGAGTTTAACTCCATAATCAACGCGCCGCCAGCATAACGTTTGAAGGTTTGTACCCGGCTCGGGCAAGTCGCGACTCCGGCACCTGCGTCCCGGGTTGGCTGTGCCGCCGGTTCCGAATCTTCACGGGAGTACCGGGATTCCGAGCCTTGCGAGATCAACCCTCAGCTGCTCGACGGATTGAAAGCGCAGGCCCGCAAGTCCCAGCACCCGCGCCGCGGCGACGTTCGCCTCGCGATCGTCGATGAACAGCGCTTCGGAGGGCTGAAGCTTGAGGCAATCGAGGCAGCGTTCATAGATCGCCGGGTCAGGTTTAATGAGGTGAAGTTCCGAGGAGAGGATCGGGCAATCGACGCGCCGCAGCCAGGCGAAGTTGCGCCGCACATGCGCCGCCATGTCACGATGCATGTTGGAGAGGACAGCGGTTTTGAATCCGGAGTCGCGAAGCCGGTCGAGCCAGCCGACCATGTCGGGATCCATTTGGCTCCACATCTCCACATCCCAATGGCGCAGTCTGCTGACGAGTTCCGTGTCCGGCTTGTTTCCGTCTGCCGCCACTCTGGACCAATAATCCACGGGGCTGAGCAGACCCTGGTCGTAGGGCAAGCGCTCCTCGCTGTACCGGGCGACGAATCTCGCGTGGGCGAGGCCCAGGGCGTCAGCCATTCGCGCCAGGCTCTCGGGCGTGGGCTTGTGGCACAGGACCTCGCCAAAGTCCAGCAACACGCCGCGAATTGCGCCGGCCTCGCCGTTCAGCGCAACCGTCAGATCGTCCATCGGTATTCTCCCCAAGAAATGATTTTGCAGAGGCGCACGGCCCCGCGTCCACAGAATTTCTGTTGTGAGCCGCTCCAGCCACCCGCGTGAGCGCGAATCGTGTCCCCGGGGCATCCAGGGAAGCGCGGCTTTACCGTCTCTGCAAGCCGCGTTGAGGACCCTGCCGGAACTCGGCATGAGCTCGGATTCGGGAAGGCGGCCGCGGAAGGCCACGTGAAGAGACCGAGAACGCGGCAAAAACTCTACCTTCACGAACCCGTTGCGGCCCGCAGCCTGATGGCACGCGCTTCTCTGGCGGGGCTCCTGAAGAGTTTTCCTGAGCGCGTGGTCTGGGCGGCGTTCGTGTTCGTGACGGCTGTGATTTCGATGTTGATCCTGGTGAGCGTCGCGCGGCTCACGCGGACTCCGTTTGTATTTCCATCGGTCGGTCCGACCGCCATCCTATTCTTTTTTCACCCGATGTCGCCCAACGGCTCGCCCCGCCACGTCTCTACGGCGTGATGGCCTACGCGGTAGCGCAGCGGACGAGCGAGATCGGAATCCGGATGGCGTTGGGGGCGAGTCGGCTGGATGTGCACGGGATGGTGCTACGCGGTGCCCTGGTGCAGACAGGCGCGGGGCTGCTGATCGGGATTCCGGCAGCGCTGGTGGCCGGGCGCTTGATGGAGTCGCAGCTTTACGGCGTGGCGGCGTACAACCCGATGGTGACCGGAGTGACGACGGCAGTGCTGGGTGCGGTGGCGCTGCCCGCGGCAGCGCTACCGGCCGGCGGGCCGCGGGCGTGGAGCCCATGGAAGCCCTGCGTGCGGAGTGAAAGGGGAACAGCAAAGGGTCGCGCGGGGGCCACGTCGTGTTCGCACCAGGCTTGCCCAACACAGGACCAGGTTGTGGTTCACCACCGCGTTGTGGACTCCATCCGTGCCCGCGAGCGCGATCGAAATGCGACCTATGCCCAATAATTGCGGTCGAGCGACCGATACTGGATGGCTTCGGAAATGTGTGCGTGGCCGATCGATTCCGCACCTTCGAGGTCGGCGATGGTTCGCGCCACCTTGAGAATGCGATCATGGGCGCGCGCGGAGAGGCCGAGCCGGTTGACGGCGTTCTCGAGCAGGCGCTCGCAGTCGGCCGTCAGATCGCAATACTTGCGGACCTGGCGCGTGCTCATCTGCGCGTTGGCGTGGATTTTCTCGCCCTGATACCGCGCGGCCTGGCGCTCGCGCGCCGCCACCACGCGCTTGCGGACCGCGTCGGACGTGTCGCCGCCGTCGGCTTCGCGCAATTCACGGTACTTCACCGCCGGCATGTCGATGTGAATGTCGATGCGGTCGAGCAGCGGTCCGGAAATCTTGGATACGTAGCGCTGGATCAGCGGCGGCGTGCAGGTGCACTCGCGCGATGGATCGTTGAAGAATCCGCAGGGACACGGATTCATGGCGGCGGCGAGCATGAATCGGGCGGGGAAGGTGAGCGACATGGCAGCGCGCGCGATGGTCACGTGGCCATCTTCGAGAGGCTGCCGGAGCACTTCGAGGACGTGACGCTCGAACTCCGGCAGTTCGTCGAGAAACAGCACGCCATGATGCGCCAGGCTGACTTCGCCGGGACGCGGCACGGCGCCGCCGCCGATCAGTCCGGCGTCCGAGATGGTGTGGTGCGGCGAGCGGAACGGGCGCTCCGAAACCAATCCCACACCGGCCTCGAGGACGCCGGCCACGCTATGGACCTTGGTGGTCTCGAGGGCCTCGATGAAATTCAGCGGCGGCAGGATGGTGGGAATGCGCTTGGCGAGCATGGTCTTGCCCGCGCCCGGCGGCCCGATCATCAGGATGTTGTGCCCACCCGCGGCCGCGACTTCGATGGCACGCTTGGCGTGCATCTGGCCTTTCACGTCGCGGAAGTCCACGCCGTACTGGTTCACGTGCGCCAGCAGGTCCGACCGGCTCACGCGGGTGGGCGCGAATTCACGCGTGGAGTTGATCAGGTCGAGCACTTCGGGCAGCGACTTCAAGCCGAAGACGTCCACGCCCTCGACCACCGCCGCCTCGCGGGCGTTCTCCGCCGGCACGATCAGCTTCGGGATCTTCTTGAGGCGCGACATTGAGGCGATCGAGAGCGCACCCTTGATCGGGCGCAAGCCGCCGTCGAGCGACAATTCGCCGAGGAAGAGCGACCCCTGCAGATCGTCCTTCATCAGCACGCCGGTCGTGCCCAGAATGCCGAGCGCGATGGCGAGGTCGAATCCGGAGCCTTCCTTCTTCACGTCCGCGGGCGCCAGATTCACGGTGACGTTCTGAAAGGGGAACTCGAGGCCGCAGTTCTTGATGGCGGACTTGATGCGCTCGCGGCTCTCGCGCACGGCGGCATCGGGCAGGCCCACGGTGGTGAAGTTGGGCATGCCCGCGGAGACGTCCACCTCAACCTCCACGGGGTAGGCGTCAATGCCAAAAACTGCGGCACTGAAGGTTTTGTAAAGCATACAAAGTCGCCTGTTTTTTGGCTCCACGGCGGCGCGTCGGCGGAAATTCGCGCTACAGGGCTAGAGTTAGCGCCGAACCCGGCCTTTTCAGCTTTTGGTGGCTTCGCGCGTTTAGCGCTCTACTCATTCTAAAGGCCTTAGAAAGCACTGGCTTGGCTTTGGTGGGTTCGCTTCCCGCCGTTAATTTTCTTAAGTCGCTGGTGCCGTGTGGCTTATGGGTTCGCTCCCCTTCGATTTTGAAGAGTTCCTGCTTTTTGCGCCTCCTCTAATCCGTCTCGAGAGCCCGGAGAACCCAGCCCGGCGTGGCTGTGGGACCTAATTCCCATTCACCCTCCCCGCGATTTCAAGGACCTCAGGATGGACCTGCCTCGAAAAGGAATCGTGCAGGTAGACACGAAAGAACTTGCCCGCCACTTCCAGGTTGGTGACCCAGGAGGCTACCCTGAGGGAAGTCATGTCCTTCCTGGTCAGTTCCAGCTCTCCGTACCAGGTCTGATTCGGGAGCAGGCGATCGACCAGATCGTCAAATGCCGGCTCGGCCGGACTCGCCGAAACCAGGGCGCTCACGTCCTTGCCGTATAACTCGCCAGGTTCGTAGCCGAGAGTCGCGTCCTGGGCGCTGTTGGAGTACAGGACGGTTCCGCCGCCGGTGGTAAGACAAACGCCAATCGGGAGTTCCTGAAGGACCTTGGTGTGGACTCGCCGTTCGATGCCCTTCCACACGCGCGTCCTTTCGTCGTGGAACAGCAGGACGGCGGCGACAGCGACCAACCACACGGTGAGGAATCCGCCGTAGAGAACCGCGGCATTCGCCCAGCGTACGCTCTGGGAGGCGCCGCCCGCCTGTTGCTGATACTGATCCTGACGGGCGGTTCGCAGCTGCCCGATGATCTCCGCGATCCCATTGCGCAGCTCCGTGTCCCGCGCCTCCGCAGCGGCCAGTTTGGCGGCCGGCGCGCGCGTGCCGGCGAGAGTTCGGAGGGATTGCCTCAGGGCTGTGCGTTCGGCAGTCAACCGGTCGAGAGCCTGGAACCGGGCCTGAGCCGCCGCGTCGCCGCGCGTCAGCTGGCGAATCCGCTGAATGACGGACGCGAGCTCAGAATCGACCGCCTGATTCGACTCCCCGGCGGCCTTCCCGACTCGAGTTCCGGGACGGAGCTCCGATTCCTTGAGCAACGCAATGGCCCGGTCGCAGTTACGCAGTACGTCAGCAGCCCGCAGCATGTTCCCCTCGACACCCTCGATTCTCACCAGAGTGACGCGTTGAAAGAGCACCACGGCCAGCACCGCTGGCACAGCAAAGACATAAGCAATCGCAATTTTTCTGCCCTGGGTCATTGTGATAGCGCCTCCACGCGTCGCCGTCTCTGGCCGTCTTCCCACAACGCGCGGGTGCAGTTTTCCGGCCGGGACGCGGATTGCTCCGTTTCGAGAAATAGCGGGACCAGGAGTGAACAGCTCCCTGAGGTACAGGGCACACTCTTCCCGTGTGTTTTACGCAGAATCAGGCTATCGCTTGAGTAAACAGGGATCAGTGATGGTGATCACTGAGCGAGGTGAGCCCGTCCGGAGCCGGTTTGTGCCTTGTGCGTACGAGAGGACCGGCGCTTCGCGCCGGCAAAAAGCACCGGGCGCCCTCGCTCCGCTCGGAATAACGGTTACTGCGGGCGGACCGCGGTCCTACTCGGGCAGGCCGCCGGAACCCACCTGGACGCGCACGGAGATATCCCCGACACTCTGGTTTCCGGATCCAGCTTTGAAACTGACTTGCTTCCAGCCCGAAGCCATCCCCGGCGGCACTTCGACGCCGGTTTCAACCGGGTAAACGTCGTGTGCGCGCACCGGGTAGCGCGCGGAGCCAAACCCCTCCTTGAGCGGCGACGACGCCGTGATGGTCAGCGTGACGTCGGCGTCCTCGGCCGTGTCGTTGTGGATCACGAGCGGGATGTAAAGGGTGTTGCCGGCGCCGACGCTGACCTCGGGCTGAGAAAGCAGTTTGGCAATCTGTTCGATGCCTTGGGCTTTCCAGAATTCATGATAGAAGGCCCACGACCCGCCGAGTTCGATCCAGACACCGCGGTGCGATTCCGGCTGGTAGCCCGGCACCCGTGCGAACGGAATCGGACCCGGCTTGATGCCCTCGAAGATGTCGCCGGTGACCGATCCCCCGACCAGCGACTTGCCGAGGACCAGCAGCTCCGGCTGCTTGAAATAATCCATATCGCCGGATTCGAGCGCCTTGCTGGCCATCATGCCGGTGTCATCCTGGGTGAGGTGGAACTTCATTTCCTCGGCCTTGAGGCGGTAATAAGGCTCGTGGCGGGACGGCGAGATGCCGGTGGTGGCGTAGGAAGGACCCCGGTTCTCGAGAAACCGGGTGTGCGAGGCGTCGGAGAAGTAGTAGAGCTTCTTCGGCTGCCACGGCCTCAGGCCCTCGGTAAGATTGGCGATTCCGGTGCGATTGCGCGGCGCGGCGAGCTGCTCGGGAAACTTGGTGGGATCGCCCGCCATATCGAAAGCCTCGGTGGCGATCACGCCCGCCGCCTGATGATCGCCGTGATTCTCGCCGGCCACGTAGTCGGGAAGCCAGGTCAGGATCACCTCGGGTCGCGTCAGGCGCACCAGGCGGACCGCTTCATCAAGCGCCTGGCCGTGATTCCAAGTCTCGAGCGACCAGAGCACGTTCTGGCTGGGCGTGTCCGGACCGTTGAGGAACCAGACGTTCATGACGCCGAAGTATTCCAGCGCCTTGCGCGCTTCGATTTTCCGGATCTCTCCGAGCGACTCGGACTGCTCCCATCCCACGGCGTTGCCGCCGCCGTTGCCCCGGGTACCGAAGATCACGGCCACGCGCTTGTGCTCGTCGTAGATCGCCCGCGCGAGGTACCCCGTGACCATCGTCTCGTCGTCGGGATGGGCGACGATAACCAGAATGTCGGTCTTGAAGCGATCGTCGGGCTTCGGGCTCGGCGAAGCCTGCGGAATCTGCGCGCGGAGCTGCATCACGCGCGTTATTCCCGGCGAAAGCCAGATGAAAGTCGCTGCCACGGCGCATGCAACCCACGGCAGCCGAAACCTGATTTTAGTTTCTGAGCTCATTTCACCCATCCGTGTTGGGATCGAGATCGCGAATAGCAGGCGGCAAGGTTCGATCTTTGACATTCAAGATTCAAGGTTCAAATTTGCCACTTGCGCCCGGCCTTTGCCATTCTTTTCTTCGGAGTGAGGCCCCGCACCGAACCATCGCAGTGAAAAGAGCGGGATTCTCTCCCGGTCACTCGTTGGAATCCCCGACGCTGTCGCCACGCATTTTGACAAATCCTTGACACCGCTGTGACACCTGCGGCAGGCTTGGGGCTTTAGCGTGGATCGAAGTGGGCCGGAAGCTTATCGAGACCGGGGGTAAGAGGAGACCTTCATGAATTCCTGGCGTCAACTGATGCTGCCGTTGTTTTGTTCGCTGCTTCTGCTGATTGCGCTTGCGCCCGCGGCTGCGGCGCAAAAATACACGGTCACTGACCTCGGCACGCTCGGGGGGAACTCGAGCGGCGCGACGGCCATCAACGCCCTGGGCCAGATTACAGGGTACTCGTACGTCCCTGGGGGCAATGCGCTAAGCCATACGTTTCTTTACTCCGGGGGCCGGATGACGGATCTCGGCACGCTCGGCGGAAACTCTGCCATCGGCAACGGGATCAACTCCACCGGCCAGGTTGCCGGCTACTCCACAAACGCTGCGGGTAATTATCGCGCCTTCCTGTACAGCAACGGTACCCTGACGGATCTCGGCGATCTGGGGGGCGGCACTGCCGACGGTTACGCCATCAACGACGCCGGAGAGGTGGTGGGAACCTCCGTGCTCGCGGATGGCGATTACCACCCGTTCCTTTACAGCAACGGACGGATGACGGATCTTGGGACGCTTGGATCCGACACGCCAGGATGGTGGAACGCCGCCTTGGGCATCAACAGCCAGGGCGACGTGGTCGGGACCTCCTACGACGCCAAAGGCAACTTCCTTGGATTCCTTTACAAGAATGGACATATGCACAGCATCGGTACGTTGGGCGGGCTCTGGAGCGAGGCCTACGCTGTCAACAATTCCGACGAAATCACCGGCATTGCCTACACTGCGGGCGACCTTGAGGCCCACGCCTTTCTCTTTGCGGGGGGCAAGATGCGTGATCTCGGAGTTCCCGTGCAGTTCGTGGGCGCGACAAGCTGGGGTTTCGGAATCAACTCGGCAGGCGACGTGGTCGGTCAGGGCGACTGCCTGTGCAGCGCGGGCTACCACGCTTTCCTGTATCAGAATGGCAAAATGATGGACCTCAACAACCTGATTGCGCCGGGAACGGGGTGGACGCTGACGGAGGGGAAAGGCATCAACGATCTGGGAGAAATCGTCGGCTATGGCATGATCGGCGGCCAGCAGCACGCCTTCCTGCTGACACCGCAATGAGAATTGGGAACTGACGGCCGGCGGTCAGATCTCTCCCCGCCGTAGCTGATGCACCAGGTAGGCGCAGGAGTGGCAGGTGAGCGCCATCATCGTCAGCGTAGGCTTCTGGCAGGGCGAGGAGGCAAAGCAGCCGCCGTCCGTCACAAAGAGATTCCGCACGTCGTGCGCCTGGCAGTACTGGTTCAGCGCTGACTTTCGGATCGCTGCCCATGCGCGTGGTGAATGACCCCGGACGGATCGACTCCGAGCTACTTCCCGGCCTCTTCCTTGAGTCCGAAGCAGTAAAGATTCGAGTCGTGATCCACGGCGTAGATCTGCCCATTGGCCAGGGCCAGCCCGCTGAAGTGGACCCAGGCGGCCATGGCGTCCCCGCTCCGGTAGAGGAGTTTTCCGGTCTTGGCGTCGAGGGCGTAAAGCTCGGCGTTGTGGGTGTTCGCTTCGCGCTCCTGATCGGTCAAAAGCTTCTGGCCGGAATAGATTACTTTCGTGCCCGTCGTCTGGATGGGGTTCTCGCCGGTCGACAGGGCAAAGAGGACGCCGTTCGCGATCACCGGCGGGTCGGGCACGTCGAAGTCGCGCGAGACCCAGGCCGGCTCCAGTGTCGGCTTCTTCGTGGCCGCGTCCACGGCGACTTTGAAGGCCAGAATGCTGCCGTGAGGCGTCGGTCCATTCTCGATGGGCGCCTTGGGTGCGTGCGCGGAGACCGGGCCGTAGATGCAGACGTAGAGCCACGTGGTGCCGGTCTCGTCCCGCCAGATCGCCGGTACTCCCCAGATACCTTTGGCCTGAAACTCCTCGGGATCGTTGGACAGCTTGGCGATATACAGCGGCTCATGGTGGTCCTTCTCGCCGAGCGAATCGGCGTCGAGCATGTAGAGCACGCCGCCTTTGCCGCCGGCGGCCACGAGATTGTAATTGCCCGCCGCGAACCAGACGGGCGAGGTCGAGCCGATATCGAGATCGTAGCGCGTGAGGTGCGAGTAATCCTCCGGCGTGTAGTAGTCGAGCACTTTCAAATCGCGCAGCGACACGGCCACGAAGCTGCTGCCGTAATTCCCGGCGGCGGGGTTGTGCGGGCCGTCCCCGGTGGCAACGTAGATACGATTGTTCAGCCCGATCGTCGGTCCGCCGCGGCCCCAGATGCCCGCGCCCTGCGGGGCCAGGAACAGGTCCCGGACCACCGGCCGCTCCGGATCCCGGATGTCCATGGCGTAGACTCCCGACTGCGCCCCGCCGCAGCCCTGCGAAATCGCCGTGTAGATCATGGAGCCATGCTCATTCAGGCTCCAGTCCTTCGCATAGGGCGGCACAAACTGCACCGGGCCGAATTTCACGTCGCCGCTGCCGAGGTCGAGCCCCCACATCCGGCCGTCGGAGGCGACGGCGTAGATGATGCCCGAGCGCTCGTCGATCACCGGCGTGGCGTTCAGATTGTTCGGGCAGAGCCACATGGTTTCGTCTTTGACCGAGATGTGAGTCTCGAAATCGTGGCTCCAAAGGACCGCGCCGCTTGCGGCATCGACGGCGAACAGGTGATTCGAACTGCCGGCGACATAAACCACCGTCTTCGCCCCCTCCTTCGTATTCACGTGTTCCGCGACGAGCGGCGCGGTCAGGGCGGTCAGCGAAAGCGGCTCGTTCTTGAGCTTCACCTTCCACTTCCGCGTCAGATTCGCGACGTTCGCCGGCGTCAGCTTGGTCTCGTCCACAGCCCAGCCGGTGCGCTGCGGATCATGTCCGTAGGTCGGCCAGTCAGAAGCGAAAGCGGTGCGCAGCGAGACGAGCGCAGCGATGCACCCTGCCAGAATCAGAACTCGGTTTAAGAGAGCACTCCTCACGCGTACCGTCCTCCTCTTCCGAAATGCCTGCCATCGGGTGTGCTTAAACCCGCTGTTACTCGCACCCGGCCTGTTCTCAGTGTGCCAAGAAGGATTCACCCCAGAGGGCACAGAGTTCACGGAGAACCTCTCCTTGTGTCTCCGCGGCCTCCGTACTAATACCATAAACCCGAAACTTCTTTGCGGCGAGCCATGCTGGGATGAAACAACTAGCCTACACTTGCGGCCTCGAAAAGCTCTTGACAACTGGCGGCCAAACGTGCCAAGCTGGTGAAAGCTGAGGAAGTCTCGTGTCGCTCTGCGTCCCACGTCGTCTGGTGATTCATTCAAACAGAATTTTATCCTTCGGGCGCATCGGACAGTCCAGCGAGAATGATCGCATGGGGCGTTGCCATTCACGAGGTTCAAACCGCCGCCCAAAGCCACTAACCCTTGTAGAATCAGCGAGGCCATGCGAAAAAGAGGCCAAGACTATGCCTCGCCAAAGCCACTCGGTTTCGCGGAAGCTCAT
The DNA here is from genome assembly GCA_035946575.1 of Terriglobia bacterium. GTDB lineage: Bacteria > Acidobacteriota > Terriglobia > UBA7540 > UBA7540 > Gp13-AA77. Next base: position 67,029 of record DASYZG010000104.1, read on the forward strand.
CGCGAATCACGCGCCGGTTTACACGTTTTGCCGGGCCGCGCCGAACCCATCGGAACTGGCCGTGTCGGGCTGCGGTACTCGTCTCGACGTCGCTGCAGGAGGAAGACAATAGATGTCCGAAGTTTATCTCAGCCGCATCGCCGAAGTGATCGCGGCGATCCAGCGCACCCAGACGCAGAAGATTGAAGCCGCCGCAGACGCTTTCTCGCGCTCGATTCAATCCGGAGGCCGCGTGTACCTCTTCGGCAGCGGACACTCCGTGATTCCAGTCCTGGACGTTTTTCCCCGCTACGGGAGCTTTGTCGGCTTCCAACCCATTTATGATCCGCGCTTGATGTGGTTCAACGTGGTCGGGCCGGGCGGCGCGCGCGAGTTGCTGTGGCTGGAGCGGCGCGAAGGCTATGTGCCCGTCCTTCTTCAAAGCTACCAGATGGAAGGGCGCGACTCCATCCTGATCTTTTCGCACGGCGGGCTGAACGCGGCGCCGGTCGAGATGGCGATCGAGGCCGGAAAGAAGGGATTGACCGTCGTCTCGGTTTCATCGCATCAGAATCGCCAGGCAAAGGCGACCCACTCCAGCGGCAGGAAGCTGGCCGACGCCTCGACGATCGCCATCGATAATTGCGTGCCGCCCGAAGACGCCCTGGTTGGTGTCGAGGGGATTCGGGAGAAGTTCGCGGCGGGTTCGACGGTGGCCGCCGTGTCGATCGCCATGGCGCTGGTGGCGGAGACCGGCGCGAAGCTGGTCAAGAGCGGTGCGAAACCGGCGACCTTCGTTTCCCCGAACGTCGGCCTGCCCGCGGATCACAACCAGCGCGTGTTCGAGGAATACGAGCGCCTGATCCACAACCGGAGGTGATGGTTTGTCGGCAGGATTCTCGCGCGCCGCCCCCCGAAACGCGCTATCAGCATTGGCCGCGGCCGCGCTGGTGTTGCCGGCCGCGATTTCGCACGGCGAGGTTGTAACCCGGGATCGGACTGCGGCTCTCTGTGCCCTCCGTGGCCAAGTGAAGCCAGCGCACACGAGGCCGCAGCAAACGCCGACGAACTCCGCCGACTTCTTCCCGGTCGCGGTCTGGTACAGCGGCGGCACCGCGCGCGCTCCCATGATGAGTCCTCGGGACGCGTCGAGCGCCGCGCAATGGGGCCACGATCTGGATCAGATCAAGGCTACAGGGTTCAACACCGTCAAGTGCTGGGTGGATTGGGCGACGGCCGAGCCCAAGCCCGGCGTTTTCAATTTCGATAATCTTGACCTGCTGATGAAGCTTGCGCAGGAGCGCGGCCTGCGCGTAATCGTCCAGATCTACACGGACTCGGCCCCGGACTGGGTCGGCATCCGCTACCCTGACGGACGGTTTGTCGATCGCAGCGGCGCCGTGATCAATTCACAGTCCGCTCCCGGATACTGCATCGACCATGACGGCGTCCACGCCGAGATCGTGGAGTTCCTGGAGGCGCTTTCCCGCAACGCGAACCACTATCCGGCGCTCTACGGATGGGACGTCTGGAGCGAACCGCACGTCATCAATTGGGCGGACTTCCCCTATCTGCCGGACGCCGAATTCTGCTTCTGCGCGAGCAGCCAGGCCCGGTTCCGGCAATGGCTCCGCGAAAAGTACAAGACGCTCAGCGCGCTGAACGCTGCCTGGTACCGCCGCTTCACGAACTGGGATGAAGTCCTGCCGCCGCGCTTCTCCACCATCCTCTCCTACGCCGATTACCTGGACTGGCGCGCTTTCATTGACGACAAGTTGGCGGGAGACCTCAAGACCCGTGTTGACGCCGTTCGCAGCGCCGATTCCACGCATCCGATCACCAGTCACGCCGCCGCGCCCGGACTCTTCACCTCGCCCGCCGATGGATATGGCGAGCCCGACGATTGGAAGATGTTTGCGAACGCCGACTTCTTCGGCACCTCACTCTATCCCAAGCACTCCGAGTCCACCCGGCCTTGGCCCTACTTGATGCTGGCTGCCGGGCTCGACTTCACGCGCTCGGCCGGTCATGCCTTCGGTAAGGGCTTCTGGATTGGGGAACTGCAGGCTGGTCAGGGCGCGACCGGAATGCGCATTGCGGGTCCGGTGACGGCTCACGACGAAGATTATTGGATGTGGCAGGCGATCGCGCACGGCGCTCGCCAGATCGCGATCTACGCCTGGTATCCCATGAGCTCGGGATTCGAGTCGAACGGCTACGGGCTGATTGATCTTGACGGAACGCTGACCGAACGCGCGCGGGCCGCGGGCCGCACGGCGCAGACGATTGAGCGCAACGCCGCAGGCTTGAATCGCGCCCAGCCCGCGCCCGCGCCTGTGGCAATCCTCTATGACCGGCTGTCTTATCTGGTGGGCGGCAGCCAATCATCACTGTCGAAGCTTGGCAATGCGGAGCGCGATTCGCTGGAGGGAATCTATCGCGCCTTTTTCGAGAAACAGATCCCGGTTGACTTCGTCCATCCCGCGGCGCTCGCGGCGAATCACCTGGCCCAATACAAGGTCGTTTTCCTACCGTATCCGGTGATGCTTTCCGAGCGTGTCGGCGAAGCCGTCAAGGAATATATTGAGCAGGGTGGAACCGCCGTGGCCGAGGCGCGTCTGGCCTGGAACGACGAGCGCGGATTCGCCAGTCCGGTGATCCCTGGATTCGGTCTCGACCAGGTGTTCGGCGCTCGCGAGACCCTGATCCAGCCCGAGGACGAGACGCAATTGGTCATTCGGGATGCCGTCGGGTTGCCGGGACTCAAGCCGGGCGACTCCTTCCGAGGGGCCGCGTTTGAAGAGGACCTGCAGCCGGTCGCCGGCGGCAGAGTCCTGGCGAATTTCGCCGGTGGCAAGGCGGCGATGGTGGAAAAGTCCTACGGGCGGGGACGCGCTATTCTGATCGGCTCATTTGTCGGGCTCGAGTACCAGCGGAAACACGAGCCCTCAACCGGCAGGCTCCTGGTATCACTGGCCGAGGCCGCAGGAGTGGAACCGGAAGTGAAGGTCTCGGGCGCGGGGACCTCGGAGTTTGAAGTCCGTCGGCTCGTGAGCGACGATCAACAGTTCATGTTTGCCTTCAATCACGGCGCGAGCGCCACCAATGCCGCCATCTCGCTGCATTTGCCGTGGAAGGCAAGGGCCCGCGACGTTGTGACGGATCAGGATGTACCGGTCCAGGTAAATGGCCGCGAAACCATCCTGCAAAAGAGATTTGATCCTGACGGCATTTGGGTGGTCCGACTGCAGGAGCGATGATCCCGGGAGCGAGGGCATCCTTGCCCGTTTTGATGAGCTTTGGCTGTGCGTTAAGAAGGCGGGCAGGGTGCTCGCGTCCCGGGACGCGTCCCCCAAAATATGAACCGCGCCGTGTTGGCGGCTGATCTCGGCGGGACCAAGATTGCCGCGGCTCGCGTCGAGCAGAGCGGCCGCATCACCGATCGACTCGTGTCTGCGACGCCGTCTGAGGGCGGTCTGGCGGTCGTTGATGTGCTCACGCATCTGCTGCGCCGACTGCCGGCAAAGGGAGTTTGTGCCCTCGGCGTAGATGTTCCCGGCTTGGCAGGTTCCGACGGAAACGTCTGGGCGCCGAATATTCCCGGCTGGGAGCGGATGCCTCTCGGCCGGACGCTCGCCCGCCGATTCCGCCTGCCCGTCTTGGTGGAGAGCGATCGCAATGCTTTCGTGACCGGCGAAGCTTGGCTCGGCTCGGCACGCCATCGTCGCGATGTGGTCTTCGTGACCATCGGAACGGGCATCGGTGCGGGAATTATCAGCGGCGGGCGCCTGATTCGTGGCCACGCCGAACTCGCCGGATGTCTCGGCTGGATGGCGACTCGCGGTCGTTATCTTCCCGAGTACAGAGCCGTAGGGTGTCTCGAAACGCACGCCGCCGGGCCCGGAATCGCGCTCGCAGCTAAGCGCGTGTTCGGTCGCACGATGGACACTCGGGAAGTGGTGGCGTTCGCGCGACGCGGGAATCGCAGGGCGAGGGAAGTGATCCGCGAGGCAGGCCGCGATCTGGGACGTGCTCTGGCCAATGTCGTAGACCTGCTGAATCCCGAGATGATCATAGTGGGCGGAGGCGCCGCCGCAGCGGGAAATCTGTTGCTCGATCCCGCGCGGGAGGAGTTGAAGCGCTGGGCGCAGCCGCTCGCCGCCCGGCAAATGCGCATCCGCCGCAGCCGTTTGGGATGGCGCGTCGGGCTGCTGGGCATCGCCAGGCTCTGCTTTGACCGTTTCCAAACTGAGAAAGGCGAACCCCAGTGACATCGGAAACCGGCGGCAGCGCCGTTCATCGCACGGCCCTCGTGGCATCAGTGAACGCGTGCATGTTTGTGTTCGGGATCGTGCTACTGCTCATGGGATCGTTGCTCCCTGCTCTTCATGTCAGCAGCAACCGGGCCGGCAGCCTTGGTTCGTTTCCCTTGATCGGCATTCTCGCTGCGACCGTCTTCATCGGACCCGTTCTGGACAAGGCCGGCGCCAAGCCCGCCCTCGCGGCCGGCCTGGCGCTGATCGCCGCCGCGCTCGCCGTGATGCCCGCGCTTGCCAGCTTCCCTGCCCTGGCTGCGGCAGCGCTTATCTACGGCCTCGGCGGCGGCGTGCTGAACACCGCGACCAACGCCCTGATCTCCAGCCTGAATGCCACGGGTCGCGGCGCGGCCCTTAATCTGCTGGGTTTTTCGTTCAGTCTTGGAGCTATCAGCGCACCGCTGCTGATGTCCTTGCTCGCTGGCCGATTCCCACCCCCAACGGTACTGCGGATTCTGGCCATCGCTCCCGCCGCGGTGCTGATCGCCGTCGTGGCGCTGCGCTTTCCGCCCCCCGTGCTCTCCGGCACTCCGCTCCGCAGCCTGCTCAGAGTACTAAGTCACCCGATGGTTTGGCTGATCGGGCTGCTTCTGTTCTTTGAGTCCGGCGACGAGAACTGCATGTTCGTTTGGGCCGCCAGAACGGTCAGGGAAATGTTGCATCTCGCCGCTGGGCGCGCGGACCTCGCTCTGGTCGGACTCAGCGTCGCGCTGGGCGTGGGACGTTTACTGGCCGCGCTCTGGCTCGATTGGCTCGGCAGCCGTAATGTTCTGCTTCTCGCCGCCGCAGTCACGATTACCGGAGTGGTCGTGGCGCGCAGTTATGAAACCTTCGGCGCCCTGATCGCCGGATTCGCCGTGATCGGGCTCGGAATGTCGGCCACTTTTCCCACGGCGCTGGGGCTGGTCGGAGATCAGTTCCCGAGCGAAACCGGCACGGTGTTTGGGACGGTGATGACCGTGGCTCTGGTTGGCGGATCGTCGGGACCGGTGGTCGGCGGCTGGCTGGCAAGCTCAGACCCGGCCAGAGTGCTGCTGGTGCCGGTGACCGCCGCGGCGGCGATCGCGATTCTCACTTTGATCGTTTCGCACTACGGCTGCGGCAGCACCGGCAGTGCCGCCATGTTGACGGCGGACGGATCGTCGCGGAGTTTGATGTAAAGTACGGTGCCGTTCGGCCGCGGCACGCTCAGGCTGGCGTCCACAAACCCCGCCGGAACGGGAATGTTCTTGGCAAACTGCGGGTCCGATGCGACCGAGTCAATCAGGAAGAGATTGGCGCCGCTCAGCGTGCACGGTTGATCGATTTTATCCGGACAACGCACTTCTTTGAGCGATGGCAGGCGCACCAACGTAGCGAGTGGCTGCCAATCGCCCTCGGTGCCTGCGTCATCGGCGGCGCGGAATTGCAGCGGTCCAAAAGCCGACGGTCCGAAGGCCTTCGCCGGATCGAGTGTCGCCAGCACGGTGGCGGCATCCTCCATGGTCAGCGTGCCGTCTGCCAGGCTGAGCAGCGCATGGAACGATCCGTCCGTGCTCGCGACCTCGATCTTCTCGCTGCGCCCGAAGGCCGCGGGCACGTCTGATTTGAGCACAAAGACGATCTGGCCGCTCTGCGGCAATTCGTCCCCGTTGCCCAGATGGATCGCCGAAGGCATCGCGCCCAATTGCACTTCCTTGCTCACCAGCGTGACCTTGGGTCGTGGCCCTTCCACAATGGTCTCAAGGTCTTGTACGCGGCCGTCCTTCAGCGTTATCTTCGCCGTCAGACTCTGGCCGGCCGAGAGCGCGGGCGAAACCGCCGGAGCCTTCAGGGTCAACTGGTCTTTGCCCTTCTGGTGCCTCAAGCCGGCCGGAGCGAAGTGAATACTCCCCAGATCGAGCCCGGCAACTTCGTCAAGGCGAGTTCCGCTCAGCACGCCTTGAGCGTCGCCGGCGTGGATCGCGAATTCATCGATGTGGCCTTCCTCGGAATACGCCTGGAGTGCGATCTTTGCCGGGTCGTCGTCTCCGTACTCGCGGACCAGCAGCGTCATGGGGCCCGCCTTGGCGCTTTTGAGATCCGCCTGGACCTGTAGTTCTGCCGGCTTGAGCAGCTTCCACGTCGTCGTGATGTCCTTCCCCTCCGCTTCCAGCGTAATCTCTTCGGCGCAGCAGGCGTCATCGGATTCCAAATCGAGTGTGTCTTCACGGCCCACAACCAGCGAGTGCTGATCGTCGGGCGTGGTCTTCCAGGCCGCCGATGGCCCGGGAACCCTCAGATGGAATCCCGGGCCGTCGAACGCTTTGAAACCCCAAAACCCACGCAGGACGCCGGTGAGGACGGCGCCGAGCTCGTCAGGCCTGGCAGCGCTCGCGTCAATCACAAAACCGCCTTGCGACGCGTCTGCCACCGCTGGCAGTTTCACAATCTGACCAGACTTTTCTTTGAGCTGAAGCGTGATTTCGTGCGCGTACTGGGTTGAGAAGACCAGCGGCGCCCCCTCGACCGGCAGGACCAGTTTCGGCTTCTCCAGGCAATAGACCGCCTTGGGGTCTACCGGCCGCAGCGGCGGCAGTTGAGCGGACTCCACCGCCGGCAGTCCGACCACGAGCACGGATTTCGGATTGCGGAACGACGGCGGACTGTTGAGCTTCAGATTCAGTTCGTCGTCTTTGGGCAAGGCCAGCGCCGGAATGTACTGGTAGACCGCGGTGTGAATGTTGCCCATGATTTTCACCACGTCCACCACCGCGCCCACATAGGCGCTGTAGTAGCCGCCGCCCGCCATGGGCGTGGACGCCACGGCAGTGATCAGGTCGGCCGAAGGACCGCTGGTGAGCGCCGCCACCATCGACTGGCTGTGCTGATCGTCCAGCACCAGGTCGTCGGAACCCGACATCAGACAGGAGGCCTGCTCCTCCACCGGCTTCTCGAAGCAGTCTTCATTCAACTTGATTTTCAAGCTGCGGGCGAGCATGGTGGAGCGCGTCTTGAGATCGGCCGCGTCGGTATCGGAGGTTTCGCGAACTTCTCTCAGGAATTCATCCAGGCGCGAGCGATTCAGGGCCGCCTCGTTCAAGTCCTGTGTGACGCGCACGAAGGCGCCCGGCCTTCCGCGCACGGCGTTGCGCAGCGTGCTGAAATCGCCGCCCGTTTGCGGCGCCAGGAACAGCAAGGCCTGCTGCGCGCCCTTGGGAACCGTGATTTCGATGCCTTCTTCGCGCTCCCGCTGGCTCCAGGTGTCGGCCCGCGTGAACCAGCCCTCAGGCGGGGGGTTGGTGGTGCCCCGGAGAAACGCGCCGACCAGCAGGTAGCGCGCGGACTGGTCCTCGGGAAGATCCGCGTGCACCCACAGCCGGTCGCCTTCGACAAGGTTGGGAACTTCGGAGATCGGCAACGACTTGTTGCCGCGAATCACCTTCACCTCAAGGGGCGGGCCGGCGAGATCGAAGCTGGACGCACTCGCCCGCGCCCACGGGATCATCAGGGCCAGTGAGAGCGCCGGACCAAGAAGGAGACGGTAAGTTCTCATGTGACATTTGGATGCAATTTCGACCTTGTCGGTGGTGCCGGGATTCGGGGGCCACGCGTCTGAGGAAGGAGATTTCAGTTTGCGATCAGTCGCGTGATTTCCCGGGGCCTAGCGCGCGGGGGCAAAGCGCCGGTCGTTGATTTTCAGCCGGTTCAGAGTTGTGCGGATGAATTTGGCCAGTTCTTCGGAGGCTGCAAGCGGCGCTCGATTCGCCTTCGACGGCTGCGGCCGAACGCACTGCAAGTCGCCGCTGGTTTTGCCAGCGTACGTGATCTCGGTGCGGGTCCCGAAAGAAGTTGACTTGGCACAGAATCCCGTCGGAATCCTGCTGACGTCACCAATCTGTTCAACGAAACGCCGCAGCGTGACCGCGTCGATGGTCCCCGCAGGAAATTGTTGCGACCGCGACTGCCGGGCGCCGCCAGCGCCCCTCCCGATCTCCGCCGTGGCGCTGCCGTCGTTGTGAATCACCAGCCGGTAGCCGACGCTGTTCGTAGAATGCGACTCGGTTATGACGGCCAGGATGCTCTCAGCGCCACTTGATTGTTCCCCAGCCGGCAAGCTGCCCTGGAGAGGCGCCGTGCTCGACCGCGGAACCACTCCCGGGCTGGCCCGAAGACCGCTGGCGAGCACGAGACCCATCGCAGCGGCGGGTAGCAGACAGACTCTCCGATTGTCCCACGCCCGCTTGCTATCTCGATGAACCGCTTTCACGCCCTCACCCAGCGTCGGAGCTCTTTTCAAAATCTTGCGCTACGGCTCCGTCTCCACCAGCGCCAGCGCCTGCCCTGGAAGATTCAGCGTGACCCTGCTGTTGCGCGGTGTCAGGGCCTCGACGGCCGGCGCAGGCATCCGGGCCGATTCGCGCAATTCGCGCTGCTGCTCGCGCGACGGGAAGTCCGGACTCCCCATCTTCTTCCACGCCTCCAGCGACGATCCCTGATCGCGATCGAGGATCTCAATGCGGACCCGGCGCTGGTTGCGCCCGAGGCCGCGAAGATCGAGCGTGATCTGTTTCGGAGTCCCCTGGCCGCCGGGCGGCGCGTAGTTCCACACCGCCACCGCCAGCCGCCCGTCCGGTGTCTGTGTGGCCAGCGCCTCGTCGGAGTTCAGCGCCAGGCGCCGGTTCCCGAGTTCATGCAGCATGCGGAAGGCGTTGAACGACGCCTTGGGAATGTGGCCGGCCGCGATCAGGCCAAAGCCGCCATAGAACGGGCGCTTCACCACGCCGCCCTCCTCGAAGACGTCGGAGAACGTCCAGTAAGACATCATTTCGGTGAGACCGTCGCACTGCGCGATGTTGTGGGCAAGCCAGGGCCCCATGAAGACAGAGTCGGTCACGTCCTGCTCATTCATGTAGCTGGCGTTGTACTCGGAGATGATCAGCGGCAGTTCAGGCCGCGACGACGCCTTGATCTGATCGTGCACTTTCCTGACTGCACGATACACCATTTGATCTCTCCGAATTTCCTCTGAGGTGCCGAAGACATTTTGGGAGGTGTCATTGGCGTAAACGTGCGTCGAAACGAAATCGACGGGCACGTCCGCTTGGACGCAGTGCTGGATGAAGTGGTCTACCCACGCTGCCTGGGCCGTGGAAGGTCCACCCACTCGAAAGCGCGGGTCCACGCGCTTGATGGCGCGCGCGGTCACGTCGTAGAGCTGGTAATACGTCGCTTCTTGGGGATCTCCGGCCCAGAAGCCGATGTTGGGCTCGTTCCAGACCTCGAAGTACCACTGCGCCACCTCGTCGGCGCCGTAACGGGCGACGAGGTGGCGCGTGAATGCCTCAATCATGTCGCCCCAATGGTCGTAATCGCGCGGCGGCGCCACGTTCGGCTTGTACCAGAAGGGGAAGATGCTCTGCCTGGCGGCCAGCTTATCGGGCATGAAGCTGAGCTCCACAAAGGGACGAACGCCGTTCTCCAGCAGTCCGTCGTAGATCTGGTCGACATAGGAAAAGTTATAGACAGGCTTGCCGGAGCCATCTTCGTCGTACAGGCCGACTTCGTCGCCGAAGATGGCGTGAAAGCGGACGTATTCAAATCCCGTCGCCTGCTTGACGGCCCGCAGGTCGCGGCGATAGCCGTCGCGCAGCGACAGGATCGCGCGGCCCGAGCCGAACATGCGCTCCCAGAAGTGTGGGAAGTTGTGAGCCGGCGCCTGCGCGTCGACGGCGATCGTTTCCGGCGCCTCCGCCGGCGCGCGCGCCGCGGGCGACTGCCTCGCCAGCCAAGCGATGGGACGGGGCGCGGCAAGGGCCTGACGACGTATCCACGGTTGCCCGGCGTACACGCATAGCAGTAGAACGATCACGACTCTGGTGGCGTTTTTAGCGGCTCTCATGCAGTCCTTTCTCCCTGGCCGAGAAACGCCAGATATTGGCGAGTTTGGTACGTACCAGTTGCGTATTTTACTTTGACACACTCAACCACTTGAGCCACAATCTCATTTCGCCCTGCCATTCGGAAGCCAGGTCCGACCGGGTTTGGGATGGATCTGCGCATCAGATGTACAAAACCGCAAGAGGAAAAAACCATGAAACGTAATTTCACACCGCTGACCGTCGTAGCGGCAACGGTCCTTTTCGGCTTCACCCTGGCCCTTCCTGTCCGGGCGGAGCAGCCCAAGGCGGCCGCTCCCGATTTGAGCGCCGAACAGGGCGAGGTCGTGATTCCTGATTCGAGTGTGGAGCACCTCCGTGATCGGGGCGTTCGCATGCACACCAACCTCGTCATCTACCATTCCGACGCCGTCACCCATGATAGCGCTCCGGCGGCGACTTGGGAGACGCCAGCGTCCCTGGGCTGCGTCTACGGCATCACCGGCCCCAAAGGCGTCAACCCGTGCACCACCAGCGCCAGCAAGACCAACCCCGGGGGCGGCAGCGGTGCGATTGCCATTGTCGATGCCTATGATAACCCCGATGCCGCGACCGACCTCTCCGTCTTCTCGAGTTATTGGGGCTTGCCGCAAGCGAGGTTCACTAAGGTCTACGCCCAGGGCACCAAGCCCGCCAATAACGCCGGCGGCTGGTCGCTCGAAGAAGCTCTCGACATCGAATGGGCGCATGCCATGGCGCCCAACGCCAAGATCATTCTGGTCGAGGCCATGCAGCCTACGAACCAGGATCTTTTTGCGGCCGAAAAGACCGCGGCCAGCATGGTGGCGGCGGCGGGCGGCGGCGAAGTCTCGAACAGTTGGAGCGGAAGCGAGACGCCCAGCGAAACCCTTTATGACTCCAAGTACTTCAGCACCGCCGGCGTGGTCTACTTCGCCTCGGCCGGCGACAGCGGCGGCGTCGGATATCCCAGCGCCTCGCCCAACGTGATCTCCGCGGGCGGCACCCGGATCAACCGCGTCAACGGGAAGTTCGTTTCGGAAACCGTCTGGAACGATAGCAGTGGCGAAACGGGCGGCGGGCCCAGCCAGTACGAGAATATCCCGAGCTATCAGGCCGGCATTGTGCCCGGCGCCAAGCGCGGCACGCCGGACTTGTCGTTCAACGCCTCGCCCTACTCCGGGGTGGCCGTCTACGACGCGGATGGCGGCTACCGCTGGACGGCAGTGGGCGGCACCAGCCTTTCATCGCCTGCGCTCGCTGGAATCGTCAATGCCGCGGGTCACTTCTATAGGTCGACGGCAATCGAGCAAGCCGTGCTTTACAGCAATCGGGGGAACACCGGTGTGTTCCGCGACATCATTTTGGGGAGTTGCAAGGGCTACCACGCACGCACGGGCTGGGATTACTGCACCGGCCTCGGCAGCGCTCAGACGCTGGTCGGGAAGTAGGCTATGGGTCACCCGCCGGGATTAGTTTAGACGCCCGATCCGGTCTCCGGAACTTTCCGCGCCCAGCCCCGGACCGTTCTCAGCCACGCCGGGCGTGTGAGACTCCGTGCTTCGTCGAGGAACCGGGACGGATCCGCGCTGCGGGGCTGTGGGAAAGCCCAGGCTCCTCTGGCATTCCCCAAATTCATTGCCGGCGGGCTTAATAGATTGCGGCTCGCTCGCATTCCCAGCAGTGCCCTGAATTCGGGACACCACCGCATGTTCCGGCTACTCTACCGTGACCACAACGAAGAATCGACGGTCGCGTGCTAAATTCTTCTCTCCCGCTCGCAGCTTCTCGAATCGAATGATCGTCCTGCCCGCGGCCCACGGGTGGAAGACCCAGTCCTCGACCCCGGGCGTGCCGGACCTCGCCTCGGGTGCGGAATAGGTGGTGCTGACCAGGGAGACGAACCTCTCGTCGAGCGGTGCTGCCAGTCGCCAGCGGTACCCGGCGGAGTGGTCGGCCACGAGATGAACGTGGAAGTCCTTCGTCAGGCTCACCGGGGCAAGCGTTCCCTGCTCCGGAGTCATCCAAACGCCCCGCAGAGTCACGCCTTCGAAGCTGCCGTTGCCCTCGAAGTCAAAAGCAAACTGCGCCGATCCCAGCCGTTTGCAGGTCCGGCAGCCGTCGAGCAAAGCGTAGTTCACGAGGAATTCCTCCGCCTCGCCGGCGCGCGGGACGAGCGGTGGGCTCGCGTCCAGTCGTAGCTCGGCGAAGACGCTCGCTCTCGAATAAGTGCGGCGGATTTCCTGGAAGACGATGTCGGACCGCACGTCGGCCAGCGGAAGCAGCGATAGATCGTCCACATCGACGGGACTGGGCGAGCCGTTCACCAGAAGCCACCCTTGGCGCCATCCGTCCCGCCGGATGAAGGCGACGTGCGCCACGGCCACCCGTCCGCCCTGGGTGAAGTCCTCCATGTAGCCCGTCCCGCCCTTGGCCGCGGCGAGGCTGCGCGCGAACGCGATTGCCGCCGGCGGCGCACCGTGCTCCTGCATTCCCTGGAGGAAACACTGCCCGTATTGCCGGGGGGCTGCCGGGCCGCACTTCAAACGGATCTCTTTCAGGGTGGCGTCGCCCGGACGCCAAAGTGCAGCAGCGGTAACGTGCTCCGGCACGCCGGAAGCGGCGTTCGACGAATGCACTGCCGCCTGGGCCAGCGCCGGCGTCCACAACGGCGCTATCGCACTCAATGCGCCAGCGAAGACGATAAAGCAGCGCTGCCGCACTCGTCTGACTGCATTTCTGGCCCCTGTCATGCCTTGTTCTGCTCCCCGCGGGAACGAGCGTTTGAGACGGCGCAAAATCAGCACGGCGTCAAGCAACATCATACAAGGCAAGCGCAAGCGACGGAGGGCGGCCGCCCTTTACAACTGCCTGATGATTGATGAATTGAGTACGCCTTTGACACCTTGTCATTTTTGGGCGAGAATCTCTGGACGGTCCGGGCTGCCCTTTGGGCGCAAGGATCGAGTGGCCCCTCGGGGGGTCACGTCTAGAATTCCTAACGTCAACACGTTTCAAAATACAGGGATACTCGTCACCTCATTACGATGGGGGCGGGGTTCCAGCAAGCCAAAGGAGAAAGCCGCCATGAGAAAGACACGTGCGACTCTGTTGACGATTGCAGTGCTGGCCGGCACCGGCATCGTTGCCCAGGCCAGGTCACAGCCCCTCCTGACCCGTCACCTGCGTGACGAGGTGGTGAGCGGGCAGGTGAAATTCCTTAACCCGATGTCATCATCCCAGTCCCTCCGCATCGACGTGGTTCTGCCGCTGCGCGATCGGGCAGGCCTGGAGAGCTTCCTCGCCGAGGTTTATGATCCCTCCAGCCCGATCTACCACCATTTCCTCACGGTGGAAGACCGCGCCAACATGTTCGGACCCACGCCGCAGGACTACGAAGCCGTGGTCGCTTTCGCGAAAGCGCATGGCTTCACCGTGGTTGGCGGCTCCTGGGAAGCGATGGACGTTCAGCTCCAGGGCACGGTGGGCGCCATCGAATCGGCGTTCCACGTCTCCATGGGCGTCTACCAGCACCCCACGGAAAACCGCACCTTCTACGCGCCGGACCGCGAGCCCACCGTGGACCTGCCGTTCCAGCTGTGGCACGTTTCGGGACTCGACAACTACTCGATCCCGCGTCCGCTGGTCGAGCGCAGATCGCCGGATGCCATCTCGCTCGCAACCACCGGCTCCTGCCCGAGCAAGTCGTTCTGCGGTAGTGATATGCGGGCTGCGTACTATGGCGGAACGTCCCTTACCGGCTCCGGACAGAATATCGGCCTGCTCGAGTTCTATGGATTCGATATCGCGGACGTGAACACCTATTATACGAACGCCAAGCAAACCCGCACGGCCGCTGTGACTGGTGTTTCCACAGACGGCACCTCGATCAACTGCACCTATCCGAGCTGCGACGATACCGAGCAGACGCTGGACATCACCCAGGCGCTCGGCATGGCACCCGGCGTGACCACGGTCTACGTCTACGTGGGCTCGACGGACACCGCGCTCCTCGGCGGAATGTCTTCGGGTTCCCCGTTGCCTCTCAGCCTGAGCTCTTCATGGGCCTGGAAACCGGCCGACCCCTCGACCGACGACCCCTACTTCGAGACCATGGCAGCGCAGGGCCAGACCTTCTTCCAGGCGGCCGGAGACAGCAAAAGATGGGCCGCGGGAGGCTACAATTATCCGTCCGAAGATGCCAACGTGATTTGCGTCGGCGGCACGGACCTGACCACCCAGAGCGCCGGCGGCGCCTGGAAGTCCGAGACTGGCTGGTCCAGCAGCGGCGGCGGAATCTCGCCCGACCACATCGCCATTCCCAGCTACCAGACAGCCAAGGGCATCATCACCACGACCAATAAGGGGTCGACGAAGTACCGCAACGGCCCGGACGTCTCGGCGAACGCCAACTACACCTTCTACGTCTGTGCCGATCAGAGCGCCTGCACGGCCAATCTCTATGGCGGCACCAGCTTTGCAGCGCCGATGTGGGCCGGCTACATCGCACTCGCCAATCAACAGGCGGTGACCAACGGTGTGGCGGCGCCCGGCTTCATCAATCCAACCCTTTATTCGATTGGTTTGAGCACGAGCTACGGCAGCGACTTCCATGACATCACCAGCGGCAACAACGGCTTCCCCGCGGTGAAAGGCTACGATCTGATCACCGGCTGGGGAAGTCCGAAAGGCAGCGGTCTGATCAACGCCTTGGCGCCGTAACTCAATTCCCGGCGCCGTCGCGCCCGGAACGACCTGCGTCCGGATGAGCGGCGCCTCGACTGATTTGGGGCTGGCACATGCCTCCTCAGGCTTGTGCCAGCCCCCGATCCTTGCCCTGCAAGGCATTCCTGCTGGCTCGCCTCAAGCCGGATCGCGGCTCCGCCACCTGCCTTGCGGAAAGGCTTGCCTTTCCGGCTCCTCCCGCCCACTGATGGAATCAGCTTGGTGTCCGCGTCAATTGTCGTCCGCGCCCAAACGCTACCGAATCCGAACCTCCCTTGCTGGTCGGCAGGCACGTTCTTGTCCTTCGCGTAGCAGAAAGCCCAAATCTCGTCACATTGGACGCGCTTGCAAGTGAGGCCGCACATTACGTTGTCCTGATACTCTGCCGCCTTGTAACCGGCATCCTTTTGCGCTTCATCACAGTTTCCTTATCCATGTCGCATTTGCGGGATGTGGCTCGGATGGAATTGCCTTCGATCGGGACCGCTACGATCTGCGCTTGCTTTTCCCAGCTGAGCTTGTTCATGGCACCCTCTCGTTTCAGCTTGGTTACACGTGAGCGCTCACGTTTATCAAGAACTGTCGTCGCTTTGTTTTCAATGAGATACGTAACCGCTAAGGCATCCATACGAAAGCGGTTAGGTATGATCAGGATATGGGCAGACGGAAAAACCCGTACGCTGTGGCGTTAGGACGGAAAGGCGGCAAAAAGCAGGCCCGGCGAGAGGCGCAGCCATGACGCCAGAGGAGCGTAGCGAAAGCGCTCGCAG
Organism: Terriglobia bacterium; assembly: GCA_035946575.1. Taxonomy (GTDB): domain Bacteria; phylum Acidobacteriota; class Terriglobia; order UBA7540; family UBA7540; genus Gp13-AA77. Next base: position 82,674 of record DASYZG010000104.1, read on the forward strand.
AGCCGTGCAAGCTAGGTGGGAAAGAGCTAAAGGCGGAAGGCGTCAAAAGGCGAGGTTCACCCGTAAGAGCCTTGGCCCGGCTCATCGCATGAATAGCCCTCTTCAGCATGGCAGGAGAAGTGTGCCATGCTGTCAAGTGTCGTTTGTCGGAAGCGGACGGGTGCGGATCAACCGTCCGATTTGATCTTACAATGCGTGTTCCAGATGACATCCTAAAGTGTGTCGGATTTATTGGAGAGGTTGCTCACGTGGACTCCTCTGGCGTGCAGGGTGACTTGTGCGCCACTGGTTTCTTTGTTGCGCTTCCGTGCGAGTCGCCAGAATTACGACCTCTAAAAAATATGTATTTTGTGACCGCTAAGCATGTTGTAACAGACTTACAGAATCGCCAAGCCTTCTTGCTGCTAAACACGAGATCCGGGGGAACTCTGACGGTTACTGGAATAACAAAAGATTGGTGGCATTTTCATCCGACAGACGCGACTGCTGATGTAGCTGTCATCCCTATAAATCCTGGGACTGAAGTTGAAGCATTAGGGATAGACATACAACTCTTCGGACTTCCCGAAGTTCTCAAAAATCGTTCTATCGGAATAGGGGATGAGGTCATCACCGTTGGCCTGTTTAACCCCGCCCCTGGAACATCGAGGAGTCAGCCAATTGTCAGGCATGGGAACATTTCCATGCTGCCAACTGAGCAGATTCAAACGGAGCTTGGTTATGCAGACGTGATTCTAGTCGAGGCGAGATCGATTGGAGGGATCAGCGGGTCACCGGTGTTCGTGCGAAATACTTTTATGACCAAGGTCAAAAACAGGCGCGGTGAGGACGATGTTCTCTTCGCAAATGGGCCCGGAGTGACATTGTTGGGGTTGATGCATGGTCATTGGGATATCAGGGAGTCCGACCTGAACAAGCCGTCGATCATTCACGACAGGCAACACGGCGTGAACATGGGCATAGCCATGGTGGTTCCGGCTGCCAAAATCCAAGAAACCCTGTATGCTCCTGATTTAATCGCGATTCGTCAAGAAAGCGAACGGAAACTTCTTAGTCAAAGCGTTCCCGGAATGGACTAGCCTTCGCTTCGCCGAATGGCGTCTTGCATCACCCGGTACGCTGTCTGATTCATACCTTCTCTGGGCTTCCGCTTTGCAGGTTTGCGCTTCGATTTCGCCTGCGGTTTAGGCTTTCGCATGGTCTCAGTGTGGCAGAGGCCGACCGGCAGCGCAAACGTCTACGATTTTGTTCGTACTTCAAAACCGGACACCACCTATCTTGACACCTGCCTGGCTTTATGCTACGGTGTCTCCCGGGTGGGGCGACGTCCTGTTGAGGGATTCGCATGCCCTGCCGCCCCCGAAAACTTAGACCAGCCGCCTTATCAGCCCGCCGCACTAGCCAATTGCCACTCGCCACTTGCTCTTGGAAGCGCGACTCTCTACGGCGGTCCGAAAATCATGCCTACGGACGAAGCTGGAAAGTGGCGTGTTTTCAATCTGATGCCTTGCAGAATCGGCCGGGTCCTGGTCGCCATATTCCAGGGTCGCCGGGTAAGGGTGCGTTCAGAGCCGCGACTCGAGGCGGAGATCGAAAGATGTGGTCGGATCGAAGCTGGAATATCCTTTGGCATCAATAAAATCTTCCGCAAAATCGAGCGCTCTGTGGGGCGGGGCGCGAAGGGGCTCGCCAGAGTTCTGCCTCCGGTCGCGGAACCCGGCCGGTTCCCGGACGCCCCGCAGAAGGCCGCCGGTGCCTCGGTCGCCCTGGCGGCGGACTCGGCTCCCGGTGTCGCCGTCACGCGGACGAGTGCCAGGAGCTGCTGGGCCCCGGGTATGGTCCAGGCGGGTATAAGGAGCTGACCAAAGCCAACCAAACCCACTGAGGTTAACTCATGCAGGGCCAGATGTTTAGGCCGGAAATCGCGTCCGCCAAACCCATGGAGGTTATCCCGCTTGTTTTCAGCGGCTTAACCGGCAAAAGAGGCCGGCTTTTGCAGGCAAGATGGTTTTGTGGTGCTTCTCGTCCTGGGAGCCACCCCAATTGGGCCCGCCGGAGCCGCCGCATCCCCGGCTCGGTTACACTTCGTTACACTTTCGCGGCTGTGGGTGCTCGATTTTGCCGCTCGCGAGGCGCCTTCGCAGGATGGGACCGGGCGGGGCCGGCGCCGGAGTTCTGCTCGATCCAACTTCGCATATACTTTACTGCCGCGTGCTCCCTGCCTTCGCTTCCGGCGCCGGAACGCGTGGAGCGCAACTTGAGGACAATATTGAACGCGTTCTGTAGACCGCATCCGTTCCCGGCGCCTTCTCTGCTGAATCTCGAGTCCTCCCTGCTGACGGCGCTCATGCTCGCGCTCCTCTCGTCGCCAGCCATAGGCCAATCCCCGGCTGGGATTCTGCGCGGCCGGGTTGAGGACTCCCACGGCCACGCGCTCGCCGGCGCCGAGGTTTCGGTCTTCGCCGGAAAGCGCGCCGAAGCCACGGCAACCAAAGGCAGCGATGGCGCCGGACACTTCGAGTTCGAGCACCTCGCCGCAGGTCAGGAATACCGATTGCGCGTTGTTCACCGCGGCTATGTGACGGTCGAAGTGGCGCGCGTCTCCCTCGCCGCCGGCGAGACCAAGGAGCTGCGCATCACTATGGATCCGCGCAAGGCGCTGGCGAACGCGGCGGTTGAGGTCGCCCCGGCGGGCGAGCGGCAGGAAGTGCGGGCGCTTCCGGTGCGCGGCCAGGCCTCGGGAACCATCGAGACGTTGATTCCCGGGTCCGGCGCGAGCGGCGGCACGTTTGGATCATTCCCGGTCAACGGTAGCCGTGCCCAATTCAACACCTACGTCATCAGTGGCACAAATAACCTCGATCCCTTCCGCGGCGCGGAAGCCATCGGGCAGGGCGGGGCTTTTACGGCTCCGGCTGTCCTGCTGCCGCTCGATGCCATCCAGGAAATCCGGATCGAGACCAACACGGGCGCCGGGTATGGTCCCTCGGGCGCGGCGGTGCTGACGGTGATCAAGAAGGGCGGCTCGCAGCTTCACGGTTCGCTGTTCGAGTTCTTCGATAACGACAAGCTGGCGGCCAACAATTTCTATAACAATGCCTTCGGCCGTCCGCGCTCCGAGTTCCGGAACAATCAGTTCGGATTCACCCTCGGCGGCCCGCTTCCCAAACAGACTCACTTCTTCAGCTCCTATGAAGGGCAGCACGAGCGCGTGGGCGTGACCGCCGCCTCGCGCTTCCCTGCTGACGGAGAGATCGCCACGGCAACTTCGCTGGTCCAGGCGAGCGGCCGCGCCCTGAATCCGCTGGCGGCGCCGGTTCTGGCGCTCTACCCGGCAGCGCTCGGACAAGGACCTTTGAGTTTCTCCACGCTCGGCCGCAGCGACGGCAACGCCTTCACGCTCAAAGGCGATCATGCCTCGGCCGGACCTGACACGTTTTCCGCGTCCTACGCCTTCGGTGCCGACCGGCAGGCCTTCCCCCAGGGGCATTTGAGCCTGGGCGGCGGCTCGCGCCTGCAGAACTACGTGGGCGAATCTCATACCGTTGTGACCTTGTTCGCCACCGAGTGGCAGCACACCTGGTCGCCGCAGCTCATCAACTCCGCCCATTTCGGATATTCACGTTACGCGGAGACCACCCTTCCCGGCGATCACGGTTTCGACGCCAGCACTCTCGGCCTGAACACCGGCGTCACCTCCTCGCGCGACAGCGGCCTGCCGGAGATCGACATCGCGCCCGGCGAATACGAGAATCTGGGCGCCAGCCTCTCGCTGCCCCGCGGCCGCGCCAGCAACGTCTTCGAACTTTCCGACGTTGTCAGCTGGAATCGAGGTGCCCATCAGTGGGAATTCGGCGGCAGCGGCACCTATCTTCAGGAGAATGCTTTCACCGATACCGGCATGCGCGGCCGCCTGGTGTTTGACGGCTCCCAGCTTGGTGATCAGCTCTCGTCCGATTTCGCGATTGCCAGCCTCGTTGACCTGCTTGCCGGCCAGCCCGCGCCCGGCGTAACCACCATCGCCCGCGGCAATTCGCAGCGTTACCTGCGGCAGCGCCGCTGGGGGATCTTCGCCCAGGACGGCTGGCAGGTTCGTCCGTCGCTAAAGCTGACGCTGGGACTGCGTCACGATCAATTCTCCGTGCCCACCGAGACCCAGGGAAGGTTGAGCAACTTCACTCCCACGGACGGATTGTTGCTGGTCGGCGCTCCCGGGCTTCCCCGGGAATTCCAGTCGAACCTCCACGATTTCGCCCCCCGCGCCGCGTTCGCCCTGGGGCTCGGCGGCCAGCGCGTGCTGCGCGGCGGCTGGGGGCTCTATTTCGACGCGCAGCCGTTCGACGAACTGATGGACAACAGCAATAACTCAAACTCCGTCCTCGCCGGAGCGCTCTTCAATCCCATCGGAGCGAGCGCCATTTACACGATCACGCCCACGGCCCCCATTCCCTTCGGCCCCGGAGTCTCGATCTTCGGGACCTCCGCCCGGCCGCCCTACGACGTCTTCGCGGTGGAGACCCGCTTCCCCGACCCGCGCTACCAGGATTACAACCTCGGCTTCGAGCAGCGCTTCGGCTCCCGGCAGAGCCTGCGTGTAGCCTATTACGGTACGCATGGCAGTGATCTTCCGCTGGTGATCGACGCCAATCAGCCGCTGCCCGGCAGTTCCGATCCGGCAAGCGAGCAGGCGCGACGGCCCTATGACGCCGCTTTCCCGCAGTTTCGCGTGATCAACACGCTGGCGGCGGAGGCGGTTTCCAACTACAACAGTCTTCAGGTCTCGGCCGAACGCTCGACGCATAATCTCACCTTTCAGGCCGGCTACACCTATTCCAAGTCCCTCGACGACGCCTCGGGCGCGGGCGGCTTTCACGGCGGCCCGCCGGAAGACAGCCGGAACCTGCTGCTCGATTATGGTCCGTCCGACTTCGACCTGCGCCATCGCTTCACCCTGAGTTACGCCTGGCGCCTCCCGTCGCCCTCCGCCCCGGCGAGGTGGGCGCGGGCGTTGCTGGCGAACTGGCAGTTGAACGGCATCACCACCCTGCAAACCGGCGGCCCGCTCAACCTCACCATGCCTTTCGACAATTCGGGTACCGGCGAGTTTCGCGATCGTCCCAACCTGGTTGGGAAGGCTGAAGTGCCGTTCAATCCCACTGGCCCTTATCTGAATCCGGCGGCCTTCGCCCAACCGGCGCCCGGAACCTATGGGAATCTCTCCCGAAATGCGTTTCGCGGACCCGGCCTCAGCGACTGGGATATGTCACTGGTAAAATCGCAGCCCGTCGGCGGCGACCGCGTGCTGCGCCTGCGCGCCGAGTTCTTCAACGTCTGGAACCATCCGAACTTCGCCAATCCGTCGACGACCTTCGGCTCCGGGTTCCCTTTGACCAGCACGCCGGATTCGTCGAACCCGTATTTCGGCAACGGCAGCCCGCGCAACGTGCAGCTCGTGGCCGAGCTGCAGTTCTGAAAGAGCGGCGCGGAGCCGCTTGGGCTCCGTTACCGCCCGGTGTAGGCTGGCCGGGGCCCGCTGAACCGAATCCGGAGGGGCAAAATGCACTATCACGATTCCGACGACCTCAAAATCCTCGGCGAATTCAAGGAACTGGCGCCGGCGGAGTTTTCCGCCTTCGTGGGATTCGATAAAATTGTCGGTCGCGAAGATGGAGCCATCCCGAGGAAGTATCGCGAGTTGATTGCGATCGCGGTGGCCTGCACCACGCAGTGTCCTTACTGCCTCGACGTCCACACCCGCGCCGCCAGCCGCGCCGGCGCCACGCGGGCGGAGGTCACCGAGGCGGCCATGCTCGCGGCGGCGCTGCGTGCCGGGGCCGCGGTCACTCACGGCGCGCTGGCCGTGAAGTTGTTCGATAAGGCCCAGGCGGCCGGGAAATAGGCCGATTACCGCCGCCGGTTTTGAGATAGGGGCGTTTCGTGAAGCGCGCCGGAATCTCTCGGCGCGGTTGGACGGTTAGCGAGGTGGAGACGAGGTACTCGCCATGCGTTTGATTCGTGCCGCGGCCCTTGCGTGCACCGCCGTGCTGGGTGTTGCAATGGGCTCAACTTCTGCATCCGAATTCCCTCAGGCCGCGCTGTCGAACGGTCAGGTTCATCTGCAGGTGTACCTTCCCGACGCGAAGCGTGGATTCTATCGCGGCACCCGATTCGACTGGTCAGGTGCGATTGGCAGCCTGGAATACCAGGGGCACCGGTATTACGGGCCGTGGTTCTCGAGCGTCGATCCAAAGGTTCACGATTACCGGGATACCGGGAACCAAATCATCGCCTCACCCTGCTCGGGGGACTCGGGGCCGGTGGACGAATTCCAGACCAACGGAACGGCCCTCGGCTTTGATGAGGCCGGGGTCGGCGGCACGTTTATCAAGATCGGCGTGGGCGTGCTCAGGAAGGACGCGGCTCACTACGATTATGTGAAGCAGTACGAAATCGTGAACCCGGGCCGATGGACGGTCAAAACGAATCGCGACTCGATCGAATTCACCCAGGAGCTCAGCGACGCCTCCTCGGGCTACGCTTATGTGTACCGCAAAGTGATCCGGCTCGTGGAGGGCAAGCCGGAGATGGTGCTGGAGCACCATCTGAAGAACACCGGCCGCCGGACCATCCACAGCGACGTCTACAATCACAACTTCCTGGTTCTTGACCATCAGACTCCCGGACCCGATTTCCTTATCACGGTTCCCTTTCAAATCCGGTCGCCCAATCCACCGGGTTCGGCGCTTGCCCGCATCCGCGGAAATGAGGTGGTGTACTCGAAGATCCTGCGGAGCGGGGACGTCATGGAAACGCTGCTCGAAGGTTTCGGGGATGCTGCGCGCGACAACGAAATCCGCATTGAGAACCGGAAAGTGCGCGCCGGCCTGACGATCAAGGGAGACCATCCGCTCTCCAAACTCAACCTGTGGTCCATCAGGACCGTGCTGGCCGCGGAGCCGTTCATCACCATGACCATTGATCCCGGCAGCGAATTCAGTTGGAAAACCACCTACGACTATTACACGCTCCCTGCTAACGGCAGGTGAGTCGCGGCGACAGGCGCGATTCCGTGGCGTCAGAGATTGAGTCAGGCGCCAGGCAACCCTTGCGAGACCCAGCGCGCCCAATAATCAAATAAAATGGTGGAGGATGGCGCCTCTGACTTCATTCTCTGCAACGGTGCGCTCGATGGCCCGCCGGCTGCGGTCTGCTCCTCCCGGCGCTGAGCGCGACGCCGCGGTCGACGTCGTCAAGGGAGTGGCCTGCGCGCTGATGATCGTTGCCCACGTGCCCTTCGGCAAGGCGCCCTGGCTGACCAGCGTCACCATGGCGGCGGTGTTGTTTTTCGCCTCGACCGGCATGAACGTTGAAGGCATCCTCGAGCGGCGGCCGGGACACGCCAGGAGGCTCGCGGCCAACGCGCTTTTCCTCATTTTCGGCGGCCTCGCCGACAATTATGTGCAAGGTACACTGAAAGACTGCGACGTCTTTCAGATCGCCGGACTCGCCATGCTCGCCATGCTGCTTCTGCGCCACCTGCTGCCGGGCTGCTGGACGTGGCTGTTTCCCCTGCCCTTTCTGCTGCACGCCGCCAACCAGCACTTTCACTGGAAGATCGCCGCCGGCGGTCTCTCGTCGTACTTTCTCACTCCCGGGCTTTTCCCGCTCATTCCCTGGCTGAGCTTCTACATCCTGGGCGCCCATTTGGTGAAACACAGGACGGGCAAGCAGGGCTGGGTGATTGCAGCCGTTGCCAGCCTGCTTCTGGTTTCGCTTCTGCTGGTGCGGCCGTTCGAATTCCAGAAGTTTTGGATGAGTGCGGATTACTTCCTGATCGGTTGCGGCGTGGTCGCGTTGTCACTGGCGGCGCTGCGGCGCTGGCTGTCGCCTCGGGCGCAAACGCTGTTGACCGAGATCAGGCGCTGGGGCGCAAATTCGCTGGTGTTTTACATCGTGAACAACTTCACGGTCAAGGCTCTGGAGTTGTTCGGACTCACGGGTGTGCCCTTGTTCCTCCTCGCCGTCGTGGTAACCGCCCTGCTGCTCCGGCCCGCTTTTGCTCTTCAGAAGTGGACGAGCACCTTGCCACCCGTGACGGTCCTGTTGGTGAGCGTCTTCGCCGCGGCAGCAGCTATAGGCGTGGCCTCGGCACTCGGGCAGGTATCGTTCTATCTGCGCACCCTGAGCACTTTCGGCGTCACCTTTTCCTTCGTTGCCGCCTACCCGGCATGGAAGAATCTCAGCCGCGCCCTCTGCAGCCCGGAACCTTCCGCCTTCGAAGTGCGGGAACTGGCTCCCGCTTTCGCCCGCGAGTCTGCCCGCGGGGAGTAGCCGGTCCACGAAACTCAACCCTAAGAGAGCTGGCCGCGTCTGCCTGCGCCTCAGGCGGCGTTCGATTGAACCGGGGCTGAGGGCGGGCCAAGCTTGTCAATGGCTTCGAGCAGGGCTTTGATACTGAGGGGCTTTGAGACGTATCCGTCCATGCCGGCCTGCAGGCAGCGCTCGCGGTCGCCCTGCATGGCGTGGGCGGTCATGGCGACGATCGGCAGGTGGGCCCCGGACTTTCGCTCCTTCTCGCGGACGGCGCTGGTGGCCTGGAAGCCGTCCATCGCCGGCATCTGCACGTCCATGAGGACGAGGTCGAAGGCGCCGTTTTCCAGGGCTTGCAACGCCTCCAGACCGTTTTCGGCCGGGACCACCACATGCCCCTGCTTTTCGAGCAGCCTTATGGCCAGCAGCCGGTTGACAGGATTGTCTTCGGCGACGAGAATGCGGAGTTTCTTCCGCTCCTCGCGCAGGGTGTGGCGCGTGATGAGAGCAGGCTGGCTTTGCGATTCCCGCCGGCTCGCGAGAACGCGCCGGACGGCTTCGAGCAGTTCCGATTCACCGACCGGCTTGGTGAGGTAGGCGGAGACACCCAGCTCACGGCAGCGCGCGCCGTCGCCTCGCTGTCCCCCCGAACTCAACATCATAATGGTGGCGCCCGCGAGCTGGGGATCCTGCTGGATCCGCTCGATCAGCATGAAGCCGTCCATACCCGGCATTTGCGCGTCGGCGATGATCAGCGCGTAGGGCCTGCCCGCCTCCCGGGCCCGTCTGGCGCCGGCGAGAGCCTCCTCTCCTCCGGCCGCTGGCTTCGTTTCCATACCCCAGGCGGCGAGGGTCTGGGTGAGGATGCGGCGGTTGGTGGCATTGTCGTCCACCACCATGACGGGCACCCCGTCGAGCGCGGCCAGGCCCGCAACCTCCGGCTCTGCCACTCGAGTCCGGACCAGGCCCAGGCACGCCGTGAAGTGAAAGGTGCTTCCCCGCCCGGCCCCGCTTTCCACCCACAGGCGGCCTCCCATCAGGCCCGTCAGCTGCGTAGCGATGCTCAGGCCCAGCCCCGTGCCGCCATACTTGCGCGTGGCCGACGTGTCCGCCTGCGCGAAGGGCTCGAAAATGGACTTCAGTTTCTCGGGCGGAATGCCGATCCCGGTGTCACGTACGCTGACGTGCAAAGTTACCTCAGCCGGCGTCTCCGCGAGCTTCTCCGCCAGGACCTCCACCTCGCCGCGTTCCGTGAACTTGATCGCGTTGCCCACAAGATTCACCAGAATCTGGCGCAGGCGGCCCGGATCGCCCTCCACCATCTCGGGGACGTCCGGCTCACACCGGCACACCAGCTCCAGGCCCCGCTGCGCGGCCCGCACACCCATGGTCTTTATCGTGCTTTCAAGGGTGTCGCGCACTTTGAAGGGGATACGCTCCAGGTCCAGCTTGCGAGCCTCGATCTTGGAGAAGTCGAGAATATCGTTCAGGACGCCCAGCAGCGAATCGGCTGCCGAGCTCACGGTCATCAGGTCGGAGCGCTGCTCGGGCGTAAGTTCGGAATCGAGCACCAGGTTCGTCATGCCCATGATGGCGTTCATGGGCGTGCGGATTTCATGGCTCATGTTGGCCAGGAAGTCGCTCTTGGCACGGCTGGCCTCCTCGGCCCGGTCAAGCGCCTGCGTCAATTCGGCGTTGACCTTGAGAAGCTCCCGGGTGCGCGCGGCCACGTCCTCCTCAAGATGATCGCGGTGAACCTTCAATTCCCCGTCCCGGCGCTGGATCTCGGCCAGCATCTCGTTGAAGCCGTCGATGAGCAGACCGATTTCATCGGGATGCTGTGGAGTGGCGCGAATCGAGTAGTCCCTGGCTGCCGAGACCGCTTTGGCTGTGCGCACCAGGTGTGCGATGGGCCGTGAAATGACGTGCTGGAAGACCGAGCTCATGAAGAACGCGAGAATCGAGGAGGCGAAAACCACCAGAACCATGATTCCCGCATAACGCTCCAGCCTGGCGCGCAGGTCGTCAAGATCGGACTCGAGGTAAACCGCACCCAGGCGCTGGCCGGAGAGGGTAATTCGATGCACCACAATCAATCGATTCGACTCAAAGGCGACACCCTCGATCGGCGCCGAGGGCGCCGTCGCGGAGGCGCCGGTCCGGCGGAAGCGGGCAAACACGCTTCCGTTCGCGTCATAGAGGTAGGCCGCCACCAGGTGCGGTCTCGCCCGGAGCCCTCGCAGGATCTCCTCAGCAGCCTTGGGGTCGTTGAAGGCGAGGGCTGCGGTGCTGTTTTCACCGATCATGTCCGCCAGCACGCCGAGATCGTTGACCATCCAGGTCCGCTGCGAGGCTCGGTCAAAGGCCAGAAGGGCCGAACAGGCGGCGGTCAAGGCCGCGCCCGCGGTGACCGTGATGATCAGCTGCAACTTACGCTTGATTGAAAGATCGCGGTAAGATCTCATTTCCTCTGCCTACCCTCCGGAACCCTTCACAATTCTGGCCAGCCTCAACAACCTCGAGCTGATCTTCAGCCGGGCCTGTTCGGCGGCATCGACGTTGACTTCGAACCGCACCCGATCGTCTTCCATGATGAAATTGATCATCCCGCCCTGTTTTGCGAAGCCTTCGCTCTCGCCCACGGTCAGGACCGCACTGCCTTTTAACACATCGAGAATGGCCGGCACACGCCTTTGCTCCGAGGCGCTGATGAACACCACCCGGCAGTCGCGCCCGGCGGCGGCGCTTGCGATCCGCCTTACCACGATTGGCCGGCCATTCACCGTCTTTTGGTTGACCACCGCCTCCAGCGCTCGGCCGAGTGGGTCTTCGCCCAGGATCCCAATCACGAAGGTCTGCTCCGGCGTGCCCTCGGGCCAATCCACAAATCGCGCGAAGTTGTAAACAAATGCCGCCTTCACCTGATACTCGCTCGGCTGCTGCGCCCGCACTGAAGCGCAGGGCAACGCCATCATCAAGAAGCACGCAATGATCCCTGCCGCCGGCGCGCGCTTCTCTCCGGGTTCGTTGAGGCGATTCGGTTCCAAGTTCCCAGGTTTCCGCACGGAGCTTACTCCGGCTCTCAGCAGCCTTGATATCAAAAGCGCCAGGTTAACTTCGCAAACACGCTGCGTCCGGCCTGGGTCGGGAGAACGAGGTTAAGCCCGCCGAACTCAAAGTGACGCCGGTCCAGGAGGTTCTGGCCAGCCAGGCTGAACTCCGCCGATTCTCCCAGCTTCCAGCCCAGCCGTGCGTCAACCCGGAGGTACGAGGGCACCGCGAGTTCAGGCAAACGGTCGACGTAAGAGAAAGCCGTGTCGAACTCAAATCGCCGCGGCAGGTTCAGATACGAGCGTACCTGGAACTGATGGCGGGGGCTCATTCCCGCGGCCGCAGGCGAGTACGGGTTCGGCTGGCTAGGCGTGCCCAACGGATCGAGGCTCGTCGGGTCCAGGTGCAGGTCCATTTTGAGCCACGAGTAGCTGCCGCTTATTTTCCATCGCTCCGCGACCTCCCAAGTCACCGTGGCCTCGGCTCCGTGGGTATTCCCGTGCATTTTGTTGTCAAAAAACTGGGGAATCACGAGGTGAACCGGTTCGGGAGTTTTTTCCAAAAACGGGGTACCCGGTTCCGTTGTGGTCAGCCGGTGATAAACATTGTAGAACGTCGCCACGTCCAGGGACACGCGCCGGGACGCCTGGGCGCGATATCCCAGCTCGTAAGCCACGAGTTCTTCAGCCCGGAACCTGGGATTGCCGAAGAGGCTGACCACGTCGATCAGGCCTCCTTGACCCGGAAAGGCCGTATTGTCAACCCGAAGATCCTCGTTCTCGCGGGAGGGCTGGACAATCGCCCGTGAAATCGCGCCCCAGAAAGCCTGCCGGTCGCTCGGCGACCAGAGCAACCTCACGTCCGGCTCAACTTCGAAGCCGGTGTAAGCGTTGTGCTCAAGCTTGGAGCCCACGGTGAGCTGGATGGAATTCGTCAGCCTGATTTCATCCTGGAAGAAGCCGCTGAAGAGATTGTTCGCGCGCTTTGGCGGATCAAACGAGATCGCAAACCCCCGCGTAAACTGGTCGCCGGTGAAGCGGTACCCCAGCCCCCACACGATGTCGTGCCGGTCGCCCGCCGCGAAATGATGCTTGAAATCGAAATCGAGGGTATTGAGGTTTTCGTGGAGGCCAAAAAAGCCCGTGTGACCGACTCCATCGTAATAGGCCTGCACGGCAACGTCCGACCGGCCGGACAGCTTGCGGCTCCAGCGAGCCAGCAGGTTTCCATCCTGGATGTCAAGCGCGTCTCTACGGACGCCTTCGAGCGGAGGGCTCAGGGAAAGAAGACCTTTGATCGTCTGGCCCCCATGCTCACTCAGCAAATTACCCTCGAGCATCAGTGAGTCGCGCGGAGACAAGTCCCAGTCTGACCGGAATCCTCCGTTGAGCTGCCGCCATCCGTCGTTACCAGGCTGGCCGGGAGAGTTCATCAGGTTGCCGGTGTTCGTGTCCATCGCATAGACGCGATAAGCGCCCTCGCCGCCCTTCACCTTGCCGCCGTACTGCACCATTCCCTGAGTCGTAGTTGGTCCGGCGCCCGCCACCACCAATCCGCCCTGCGTCTGCTTGGAGCCCTTGGTGATGATGTTGATGACCCCATTGACGGCGTTGGCTCCCCACACGGCTGCTCCCGGGCCGCGGATCACCTCGATGCGCTCGATGTCTTCCAGGGGCACATTCTGAATGTCCCAGAAGACCCCCGAGAACGTCGGATCGTAGACGGTACGGCCATCGATCAGGACAAGCAGCTTGTTGGCGAACTGGTTGTTGAACCCGCGCGCGCTGATGGCCCAGGAGTTGGCATCCATCTGGGCCACGTCCAGGCCCGGAACCATGCGGAGCACATCCGGGATATTGGTTGCTCCCGACCGCCGGATTTCGTCCGCCGTGACCACGTAAATGGCGGCCGCCGCCCTCGAAAGCTTCTGCTCTTTTCTGGAAACCGACGTCACCTTCATGCTCATCAATTCTTCCAGGCTGGCGCTCGCCAATCGATCCGCCTGGGCTTGAGCGCTCACGGCGGGAGGACAGAACAGCAACACCGCAACCAGCAGCGCCCGACTCGTGAGTCGCGCGGCGTTGTGGCGCAGTCGCCGGCACCGCAGCAAACCAGTGGCGCAGGGCACGCCCCAGGCCTCGCAGTCGCGCAGAACTCCGCACGGCAAAGGCGTGGTCGCGCTGCTAAATGAAAGCACAAGTTTCTTTCGCATGTTCAAGCTTCCAATCCAGGCGATTTGAACCGATTACGCCAACATGAAGAGTTATCGGCACACGCCCATAGAGCATTACTTTTGCGTGCAAGCCCGCTCGCGGAGAGTAGTCGAGCCGGGCCGGGGGCAGAGTCTCACCCGTGATTTCTGACGCCACGTGAGGGTCTCGATGGAGTGCGGCATGGATCACCGGCACGTGAAGTGATTGGGACTGCAGCCTGATGGTCGATCGGTTCTTGGGGAACTCGCCGGAGCACAAGTCCGCCTCGAAGTCGGCAAAGTGTAACAGGCCTTCCGACGTAGAGGCGCTGGCCACAGCAGGCCCTCCATGTGCCAATAGGATATCGACCAACCGGCTATTGGCTCAGTGATGCCGGTCACCGGGGGCGGTGACGTTTCCGGTCGTTGCAGCATCGGTAGATAGCTGAATTTACGAAACTAAGCCAGGTAGGCCCTTACCGGCCACGTCACTCCGGGCAGCGAGGAATCTGAAAAGAGAGAGTTGAGATTCCTTCCATGCCCGGCGGTATCCAGCACCCGCTGAAAAACCTCTTCCCGGCCGCGTCATTCCGGGCGCGGCGAGGAATCTGCTTCTAAAGAGAGAGAGAGAGAGTTGAGACTCAGCGGCACGCGCTCATCCCCTGCAGAGTGTTACCAAATAGAGTGACAGGCTAACCCCTCAGCCGGCCCACCGCAGCTGATGAAAGCGCTGCCGGCGGGCCACCCCTGGG
>DASYZG010000105.1:0-36339 GCA_035946575.1 Terriglobia bacterium
GGAGTTCTCGAAGTACGCGACCGCAAAGTCTCTGGCGGCGGTGACGAATGGTACCGGACCACGCGCGACGAACTGATTGAGCTATATCAGACCATTAGGTCAGGCGTTTCTCCAAGTCGGACGACTGACAACGGGCAACCGATCAAGGAGTTGTCATCTTGACCACAATGAACACGACCCGAACCGCGGAATTGCTTGAACTGGAGCGCCAGTACTGCTCGTTTGGCGATACCGTCCATTACCTCGAGCCGCCCAAAGTCTTCACCGGCTGCGAGGGATCGTATCTCTATGACGAAGACGGCACGCCTTATCTTGATCTGCAGATGTGGTATTCGGCGGCCAGCTTCGGATACAAGAATCCGCGCCTGAACGAGGCCTTGAAGCGCCAGATCGACCAGTTGCCGCAGCTTGCCTGCCAGTACCTGCACGCCGAGAAGGTGGAGGTGGCGGCGAAGATTGCGCAGTACTGCGAGAAGCGATTCGGGGTCAAGGGACGCGTCCAGTTCAACGTCGGTGGATCGCAGGCCATCGAGGACTCGCTTAAGATTATCCGCAATTACACCGGCAAAAACCTGATGTTCGCCTTCACCGGCGGGTATCACGGGCGGACGCTGGGCGCCTCGGCCATCACCTCCAGCTACCGGTATCGCCGTCGCTACGGACACTTCAGCGACCGCGCCCAGTTCATTCCCTATCCTTATTGCTTCCGCTGCCCTTACGGGATGAAGCGCGAGACGTGCGACGTCTACTGCCAGTCGCAATTCGCCGGACTCTTCGACAGCGAGTACTACTCCGTCTGGGACGCCAAGGCCCAGTCCTGCGAGTACGGCGCGTTCTATATCGAAGCCGTGCAGGGCACCGGCGGATACGTGATTCCTCCGCGCGAATACTTCACCCGGCTGCGCGAGACCTGCGACCGGCACAAGGTCCTGATCGTCGATGACGAGATTCAGATGGGCTTCTATCGCACGGGCACTTTCTGGGCGGTGGAGAACCTCGGCATCACGCCGGACATCATCGTCTTCGGCAAGGCGCTGACCAACGGCTTGAATCCGCTCTCGGGCCTTTGGGCGCGCGAGGACCTGATCACGCCGGAGCTGTTTCCGCCGGGCTCGACGCACTCCACGTTCTCCTCAAACACGCTGGGCACGGCCGTCGCGCTTGAGGCGCTGAAGATGATGGAGGAGGAAGACTACGGGAAGCTGGTGAACGAAAAGGGCGCGTACCTGCTGGCCCGGCTGCGCGAACTGCAGAAACGCCGCCCTCAGGCGATCGGGCAGGTGGACGGACTAGGGCTCGCGCTGCGCATAGAGATTTGCCACGAAGACGGCTTCACCCCGGACCGCGAGTTGACGGACCACATCTTCGCCGAGGGCCTGAAAGGCGATCTCGAAGCCCGTGGGCGCCGCTACGGCTTGGTGCTCGACATCGGGGGATATTACAAGAACGTCTTCACGCTGGCGCCGTCGTTCACCATCACGCGCGAGGAAATGGACCTTTCGATCGAATTGCTCGATCAACTCTTCGGGCGCTGTCTCGCGAAACGCAATTAGAACGCTGTTGTGGTGCGGTTCTCAGTGCTTCCTCCGTGAGGCCCCGCCGCTCTTGCTTGTGATCGGCTCAGGCGTATTGTCTTACCTGTAATTCTCACGGAACCGGCTCGGCTCGGACCTGTCCGGCCGCGGAGCGGCTCTCGACCGGGGCAGCTGGCCGTTCGCCGGCTGGTTTGGTGAGCAGGGAGACGAGTTGGCTGCGAATCATTTCCTGCTGCGAGCCCGTGAGCTTGGAGCCGCCGGCGGTCAGGTAGAAGACGTCGATTACACGCTGGCCTTCCGTGTCGATCAGCGCCACCTCGATGTTGCAGCCCGATCTCGCCAGGGCGTAGCTCACGTCGAACAGGAGCCCCGGCCTGTCGGCCGTGATGAGCTCGAGCAAGGTACTGTGCTTCGAGCTCACGTCGTCGAAGCGGAGCTGCGTGGCGACCGTGACCTTGGCCGGACGGAGCGAGACGCGCTTCCCGGTGGCGTCGCTGAGCAGGGTCTCGAGCGTCAATTTGCCGGTTAGGGCGCGCATCAGGTCCTGTTCGAAACGCGCAATCTCCGAAGGATTCAGGTCCAGGGTGCGGTGGAGGTCCTGGAAGGCGAAGACATCGAGCACGATGCCCTGGGCGTTCGCAAACGCTTCGGCCTTGACGATGCTCATTCCCCACGACGCGAGTGCGCCCGTGACGGTGGCGAATAAGAGGGGCCGATCGCGGGTGACGAGCGTGAGCTCCCAGAATGCGTGCTCGCGCTCAAGCCGCATGCGCGCGGGTTCGCGTTCGAGCGCGCGGGCCATCTCGAGGTGCTCCAGGATTTCGCCGGGAGCATGGACGGCAAGATAGCGCTGAGGAAATCCCCTTAAAAACCCGTGCAGTTCCGAAGGCTGATCGGTGGGTTGGCCCGCCGTCAACGTCGCGTCGATGTCGAACGCGTCCGCCGCGGCGTCGCCGGCGCTCACGCGGTCATCGTCGAGGCTGCGTGCGAGATCGTTGGCCGTGGAGACGTAAAGTTGCCACAGCGCGTCCGCCTTCCACGGCGTCAGGGCTTCGGTGTTGACAGCCTTGATGTCGGCGTAAGTCAGCAGAGTGAGGAGCTTTAGCCGCTCCACGCTGCCGATTTTGTGCGCGAACTCGCGAATGGTGCCGGGATCGAGGATGTCGCGGCGCAGCAGGGTGGATGACATGTCCACGTGGTGCGCGATCAGGAAGAGAACGGTGCGATCCTCGTCCGGCGAAGTGCCGAGCCGCGCCAGCACCTGCTGGGCAATCTCCACGCTGCCCTGGACGTGGTTTGCGTGACTTGTTCCTTTCCCAAGGTCGTGCAGCAGTAGAGCCAGGTACAGCAATTCAGCACGGTCGATCTCCGCAAGCAATCCCGCGAAACGTTGTTCGATCCGCGCGAGGCCCGGATCAACGCCTTCGCTCACTGATCCCTTCCGAGCCTTGAGCTTCTCGAGCTCGTGCACTGCCTGGACGGCGACGAAGGTGTGCTCATCCACCGTGTAGCGGTGGTAGAAATCGCGGGTGACGAGCGCGTCGATTCCACAAAACTCCGGCACCAGGGCCGTCAGGACGCCCAGGCGATGCATGGCGCGCAGGGCGGCGGCGGCGTGTGCGGAAGTGAGGACTTCCTGCAGGCTCAGCGCCGCTTCCGGGAATTCGTTCAGGGTGGGTGTCAGGCGCGGCAGAACGTCCGCGACCCAGCGTTCGGCCTCGGCGCTCGGCTGCAGATCGTGCCGGGCGACCATCTCGAACAGGCGCAGCAGCACCGCGGCATCAGCGGCAGCGGCGGGCCGTCGCGGGAATACCCGGCCGCCGATCACGGAGAAGTCGTTGTTCGAAAGCCGGGTGCGCCAGTCCTCGAAGACAGCTGAGAGCGACCGGCGGCCGCGCGTGGTCTCATCGAGCAGGCGCGCCACCAAAGCATTGATTCGGCGGGCATGGCGAAAATAGGCGCGCATCCACTCGGTGGCTGTCAGGGGAGCGCGAGTTTCGCTGCCAACTGCTTCGCACGCCGCCTGATCCTGCATCTCGTAGGTCAGGAGGTTGTCGTCACGCTCGCGCCGGTAGTGCAGAAAGCACCGCGTGGCCGTCAAAAAGGCGAAAGCGGCGCGCGACTCGGAGCTGAAGGCCTGCGGCCACAGGCTTTCGGGCGCGCTCCACGCCCCGCGTTCGTCCAGGGCTGCGATTTCAGCGAGCCACCGCGCCACGTGGTAATCGCGCAGGCCGCCCGGTGCGTCCTTGATGTTGGGCTCGAGGTGAAAGATAGTGCCGGCGTACTTCTGGTGGCGCTGGCGCGTGAGCGTCTCAAGATTGGCGACCAGACTCTGACGCTCGCGCGCGATCACTTCGGGCAACAGCCGGTCGTGCAGAGCTCCGAAGAGCTGCGGATCGCCGGCGAGATACCGGACGTCCAGCAAAGCCACCGCAAACTCGGGATCGGTTGCCAGGACGGTGCGGCATTCCGCGAGCGTTCGCAGGCCGCCGCTCGAACGTAATCCAAGATCCCAAAGCGCGCGGAGGAGAGCGGCGGTCGATTCCTGGTACGCGGTCTCCACGGCGGCATTCGCGCAGACGAAGGTCACATCGATGTCGGAGCAGGGATGCAGTTCGCGCCGGCCATATCCCCCCACCGCGGCGAGACACAGCCCCTGCGGTTCACCCGGACCCCCGGCGACCAGGTGCGAGAAGAGTGCCGTGACCACTCGATCGACCACATGGGTGCGCTCGCGCAGCACCCCGCCGGGCTGATGGTCGCGCTCAAACTGTTCGTGGATTCTGCGGCTCCCCGCCTGATAGACCGGCGCCAGGGTGCCGAGAATGTCGCTTCCCTCACCTGCTACCTGCTTGTCACTTGCCACTTGTCACTCGCCGCTTGCTTTCAGATCGCCTTCTCTCCCCGTTCGAGGTTGCGGATGCGGATGGCGTCCTCCACGTTCGAAACGAAGATCTTGCCGTCCCCGATCTTGCCGGTCTTCGCCGAGCGCAGGATGGCCTCGATGGCGGTGTCGAGCATGGCGTCGGGGAGCACAACCTCAAACTTGATCTTGGGCAGCAGATCGACCGTGTATTCGTTGCCGCGGTAGACCTCGGTGTGGCCCTTCTGCCGCCCGTGGCCCCGCACCTCGGAGATCGTCATGCCCATGATGCCCAGCTCGACCAGCGCTTCCTTCACCGATTCCATGCGTGACGGCTGAACGACGGCTTCGATCTTCTTCATTGGCACTCCCCCGGTCAAACCGGAAGCAGACTCTTCGCTTCGCTCAGGATGACGCGCTCCCGGACTTCCGGACGCTACACTTCAAAGTTATACCCTTCCTCGCCGTGCTGCGAGAGATCCAGGCCCTCGATCTCATCCTGCTCCGAAACGCGGAGACCGATTACAAGGTCCACGACCTTCAGAATGATCAGGGTTCCCACAATGGCCATGCCCCACGAAATCGCGACCGCAACCAGCTGATTGAGGACCTGTCCGCCGTGGCCGTCGATCAGGCCGACCGGCAGGGCGTTGCCTTGGGCGTCCTTGAAGATGGGATTGACCAGACTTGTGGCGAACACACCGGTGAGGATGGCCCCCAGCGTTCCGCCGATCCCGTGCACACCGAAGGCGTCGAGCGAATCGTCGTAGCCGAACTTGCCCTTGACGTAGGCGACCATGAGATAGCAGACGACGCCGGCCACGGCGCCGATCAGCAGGGCCGGCATGGGAGACACAAATCCCGATGCCGGCGTAATGGCGACCAGGCCGGCGACAGAGCCGGAAATCGCGCCCAGCACGCTTGGTTTGCCGTTGCGAATCCACTCGGCTGCCGCCCAGCCCAGGGCGGCGGCCGCGGCGGCGAAGTGCGTGGCCACGAAGGCGCTGGTCGCCAGGCTCCCGGCGGCCAGCGCGCTGCCGGCGTTGAATCCGAACCAGCCCACCCAGAGCAGGCAGGCGCCGATGAAGCTCAGCACCACGCTGTGCGGCGGCATCGGCTGCCTGGGAAACCCGATCCGCTTACCCAGATAAAGTGCCGTGACCAGCGCCGACACGCCGGACGTGATGTGGACCACGGTGCCGCCGGCGAAGTCGAGCGTGGGAAACCGGCCGCCCAGGGTGGCGTTGAGGAAGCCACCCTTGCCCCACACCATGTGCGCCATCGGGTCGTAGACGATCAGCGACCAGAGGATCATAAAGACTACCAGGGCGCTGAACTTCATGCGTTCGGCGAAGGCGCCGGTGATGAGCGCGGGCGTGATGATGGCGAACATCAGCTGGAACATCATGAACGTCTGCTGGGGAATGGTGCCGGCGTAGTCGGGATCAGGCGCGGCCCCCACGCCGCGCAGTCCGAAGTAACCGAGATTGCCCAGAAACGAGCTGCCGCTGTGAAAGCAGAGACTGTAGCCTACGATCGCCCAAAGCACGGTGATCAGCGCCATCAGCGTGAAGCTCTGCATCATGGTGCCGAGCACGTTCTTGTGCCGGACCAGTCCGCCGTAGAACAGCGCCAGACCGGGCCCCGTCATCAGCAGAACGAGCGCGGCGCTCGTGAGCATCCAGGCGTTGTCGCCGCTGGTCTGGGCCTGACGGGTCTGCTGATCGAGATCGCTGAGGTGACGTTCGACTTGAGGTGATGCCGCCGGAGCGGCCGGCGCTTGAGCCAGGGCGCTGAGCGAGGCTCCAAGCCATAAGGTGAGGCAAAGCAGGGCGCCGAACGCGGTCTTCCGCATCAGAACTCCTTTGATGTTGGCACGGGCCGTGACGTACGAGAACTACCAGGCTGTGGAGTATAGCGGCCGGAGCCGGATCGGGACCAATCAAAACCGTCTATGAGCGCGATAAAATTTGCGCACGGATGACTTGCCGGGAGCTTGCGGCAGGGGCGCCGTCGAGAGGTAAAATAGCTGGATAGAGCCCGGGCGTGCCCTGAGAAGCGCGCAGGCAACGCGGGCCTTATCGTGGGATGCCCGAGGGGAAGGTGACGATGAGGGGCTATGTGCTGATCAACGTGCGGCCGGGGAAGGTTCGGGACGTTGTGGGCGCCGTCACCCAGATGACCGGCGTCCAGCACGCCGACGCCTGTTGGGGGTTGCCGGACGTGTTCGTTTACGTAGAGACCGCCGACGAGCGCGCTTTTAACGATCTCGTAATCGACCAGATCCAGAAGCTGGACGGCGTCGAGCGCACGGAAACGCATATTGCCGTTGGCTGAGGCCGTCTTGGCCTTCACGTCGCCATACCCCCGCGTTTAGCGGCACGGGCGGCAGAAAAAATCTTCATCCTGCAACCAACCGTCCGGCCCCTTTGCCGTCTAAGTATCTGAAGCACACAAGCAGTCTGGCCAACAAAAATCGGGCGGGCCGCCGTTTTTCGGAAACTTCAAGGGGCCCGGCGACGTATAAGTAGTTGAACGAGGAAAAAAGGGAGGCTGCAATGCTAATCAGGCTCAATCATAA
This sequence comes from Terriglobia bacterium, assembly GCA_035946575.1. GTDB lineage: Bacteria > Acidobacteriota > Terriglobia > UBA7540 > UBA7540 > Gp13-AA77. The sequence goes on from DASYZG010000105.1 coordinate 6,980, forward strand.
ACCGGTAATCGACAACCTCCGCAATTATCCCCGGGAAATGGTGGAGCGGCTCGCCACCGCCTTGCGCGACGGCGCCGTTGCCGAGGCCGATCCGCGGCGCAAGGGCTTCTACGATCTTGCCGACGGCGACCGCGGCTTCTTTATCCACATCTCGCCCGTAACCGGACACGTGTGGCTGCTGGCCACCTGGCGTCTTGAACGTGTTACTTCCCCCGCGCATTACGCGGCCCAGTTCATGGCCCCGGCGGGGGAAATGGCCCATCTTTATTGAGCTATTAAGCCATTGATTCATTGAATCGTTGATTCATTTCAGGCATTGGTTCAATGACTCAATGAACTGATGGCCCGATGGCGCAATTCCCTTCACTCCATCCTTAACGCCCGCATCGGATCGATAGAAGCCGCGCGCCGCGCCGGAATCAGGCTGGCCGCGACGGTCACGGCTATCATTCCAACGAGCGCGGCGACCATCGTCAAAGGATCGCCGGGTCGAAGCCCGTAGAGCGTCGACCGGAGCATGCGGGCGCTCGCCATGGCCAGCGGCAGGCCGATTACCACTCCGGCAGCGGTGACCGCGAGGCATTCGCGCAAAACCATCCACAGGACTTCGTTCCGTTGCGCGCCCAGGGCCATGCGCACGCCGATCTCGGCCGTGCGCCGCGTCACGCGGTAAGACAAGGTGCCGTAGAGCCCGATCGCCACCAGCATCGCGGCCAGCAGAGCGAAAAATGTCGCCAGGCGCGAGAAGAGCCTCTGCTGGGCGAACGAATTCTCGAACTGCTCGTCTTGCGTCATGGGCTCGAGCAGCGGGAGGTCAGGACCGAACTGACGCACCGTGGATTCCACCGCGGGGAGCAGCGCGGCCGGGCTGCCTTCGCTCCGGAGTTCGAAATGCATGGTGCCGGTTCCGGAGACCTGGGCGTAGGGAAAGTAAGCCATGGGCCGCGCTTCCTCGTCCACGGCGCGGTACTTGCTATTGGCGGCCATGCCGACGATGGTGTACTGCGCCGGCGGCGTTTTGCCGTCGGGGCTCGCTCCGTCAAAGGCCACGCGATGTCCGAGGGGATTGCGTCCGCCGAGAAGCACTTTCGCGAATGTCTGATTGACAACCACCACCTTGGGCGCTGTGGCCGTATCGGCATCGTTGATGTCTCGTCCTAAGAGCAGCGGAGTCTGGAGAGTGTGAAAGTAGCCGGGGCCCACCGCGTTCCAGCGCATTGCCCCCTGATCTGTTTCGCCGACCGGAAGCCTGCCATCCACGTAAGCGTAGGTGTTGTTCGACCAGCCGGATCCGACGCGATTCTGCATCAGGGTGACGGACTCGACGCCGGGCAGCGTCCGGAACCGGTCCGTGAGCGCGCCGAAAAAGCGGATGGCTTCCGCATCCGTGTGAAGCGCCTGGGGCGGGGTAATACCGAATGCCAGCAACCCCGAGGCGCGCATTCCCAGATCCGTGTTTTCCAGGTTACGCAGGGTGCGCAGCAGGAGCCCACCGCCGACCAGCAAGGTCAGGCAAAGCGCGACTTGCAGGGCGACAACCATCTGTCCGCTGCGAAATTTCGTCCTGTCCTGGCTGGAAGCGGCTGCGGACGTCTTCAGGACGAGGCCTGCGGAGACGCGAACGGCGTTGCGAAGCGGCGCCAGCCCGAAAGCCAGTGCCGCCAGAGCTGACACCAGTACGGTGAAGAGCAGCACCAGGCGATCGGGGGCGAGATTCACGTCGAATTCCGACCATGCCGCCAGAGCCCTCGTGGACCAGGTGGCGAAGAGCCAGCCAAACACCCCGCCCGCCGCCACCAGCAGCAGGCTCTCCGTGAGTAATTGGCGGAACAGGCGGGCGCGCCCGGCACCCAGCGCCATGCGGAGGCTGAATTCGCGCTCGCGAGAACTGTTGCGTGCCACCAGAAGCAGGGCCACGTTCCCGCAGGCAATCAGCAACACCAGTCCGACCATGGCCATCAACAGCTCCAGCGGCCGCTCGTAGCTTTGGCGCAGACCCTCATTGCCGCGGGCGGGGCCGAAGTAGAGCCGGGGCTTCGGCTGACTGGCCTCCTGCCTGGCGCCTCCCCAGTAGGCGGTTTCCAGAAAGAGCGGGTTCAATTTCGTGAGCGCCTGTTTTTCCGTGACGCCCGCCTTGAGGCGGCCAATCATCATCAGGCACCACCAGGCCCGGGAGCCGTATAAGCCGTAGCCGTCGTGCTGGTCTGGCTGACCCCAGGCCGTGAGGTCCGGGCGGTTCTGCAGGGGGACCCATAAGTCCATCAGTTTCTTGTCCACCGGCTCGACACCCAGGAAGTCCTGGCGGGCAATACCGATGACGGTGAAAGGAACGCCCTTCACGTACAGAGCTTTGCCGAGGATGGAAGGATCACGGCCAAAGCGGCGCGTCCAGTAGGCGTAACTCAGCACGGCCACCTGCGCGTGCCGGCTCTCATCCTGAAGCGTAAAGGCGCGCCCGCGCTCCATCCTGACGCCCAGGCCGGAGAAGAAGTTGCCGCTCACCATGTCGGCTCGCGCTTGTTCCGGCTCGTCGCCATAGCGGACGGGCACGGTTGGAAGTCCGAGGGGAACGAACGCCATCAGGTCGGAAAGAGCGCTGCGATCCGCGCGAAGCTGCCCGAAGGTGTACTCGGTGAAAGAGAAATCGCCATTGCCCGTTTGCGAGGTGTTGCTGGGGCGGTCGGCGCCTTCGAGGTAGACCAGTTGCTGCGGATTCGGCACCGGGAGATAGCGCAGCATGACCGCATTCATCACACTGAAGATGGCGGTATTCGCGCCAATCCCGAGCGCCAGGGTCAGGGTCGCCACCACGGCGAATCCCGGGCTTTTCTTCAATTGGCGCCAGGCATAACTGAGGTCGTGCAACAGGACTCCCAATTGTCACCTCCGCGCTTCCGGGTCGATGTGCGATTGAGCACGCGGAATTCCACGTGGCACCAACGAAGTTGTTGAAGGAGAAGTCGATACGGCAAGGGTCGTGGTTGAAGGCCGGTAAACTCTGTCCGATTGCGGACCGGGCCGCCCGAAAGCGGACTGCATAGGGCGGCTCGCTGCAACCCAGGTGTGATGTCCAGTAGCGCACAGTTCGCTAACCAGATGGACAAGTGGCGCGCTCGTCGCCACCGCGAATTGAGAATGCTGAAGTTATGGCGACTTAAGGTCGCCGCCACGTTGTCCACCTGAAATCGCGGTTTGACGACCGGAGGGCCGCAAGCAGGCTCAAGACTCGGAATGGTGGGCAGCGAGATCCAACGAAGTTTGGCCGATCCATCATCACCGCTGGCATCGGCGCTGGCTGCTTTTTGACGCTTTTTCGCTAAGTTGTTGATAAAGCTAGGAAAATAAAGTTTCTCGATTTTCTCACTTTTCTCACTTTTCTCCATTGTCCCAATTTTAGGGAGGACAATACCATTGCGGCCCTTTCCGAGCCGGGATTTTGCCAGGAAGAGGAAGCGAGCGAGTATCGATTTTGCGCAAAACAAAGCCATCAGGTGATTGATGACAAAGCTGGTTACCATTTGTCATAGGCTCGCAAAGCCATCATGTTGCTGAAAATAAGCGAGTTAACCCTTTAAAGCCATCAGGTTGTTGATGGGCTGAGATTTAGCCGCGATTTGAAGGGCGAAAAATCAACCTTTTAATCCCAAAACGAGCCAGTTTGGCCGCCGTGGGCACCAATCGCGCGAACGCTCAGGGATGCCCGGAACTGGAGGCTTCCACAGGGGCCCGGCCGAAACTGACCGGTCGCTTGAGCTGTCAGGCCGCCGCCTTCCGGCGAAGGCGGCTGCGTGATTTCGAAGCAGGGGCGCATGGCGATGCGCCTCTGCCTTGAAATCAGGAGAGCACACAGGAACGGATCATGACCTGTCCAAAAGAGATATATTAGAAGCTGAACCTGAACAGAATTTTTATCATCTGACGATCGTGGTTCGTATCACCACCAAAGGACGTCTATGGAGTTTCTCGACAGGTTGACGCGTGGACCCCGAGCCCTGAGCGCGCGCCGGGCGGCGGCTTTCGGCATCACAATCTTGCTCCTCCTGGGCGCGGGCGGGTGCTCGAAAAGTGCGCCGCAGGGCGGTGCTCAGGCGGCGCCGATGGCCCAGATGCCTCCGGTGCCGGTGACCGTCGGCAAGGCCACTCGAAAGACGGTGCCCGTCAGGATTACGGTGATCGGCAACGGCGAGGCCTACACCACGGTGAATGTCAAGGCGCAGGTGGACGGATTGCTGCAGCGCGCGGATTTTTGCGAAGGCGACGACGTGCAGCAGGGCCAGGAGCTTTTCGCCATCGATCCCCGCCCCTTCGAGGCTGCGCTGCACCAGGCGGAGGCCAACCTGGCGCGCGATCAGGCCCAGCTGAACAACGCTCAGGACCAGTTCCAGCGCAATTCCGTACTCTTTCAGCAGGGCATCATCTCGAAAGACCAGGAGGAGACTTTCCGTACCAGCGCCGCGGCGCTTGAGGCGACGGTGAAAGCCGATCAGGCTGCCATCGAGAACGCCAAAATCGAGCTCGGGTATTGCGTCATCCGCTCTCCGATCAGCGGCCGGACCGGGGCGCTATCGATCAAGGTGGGCAATCTGGTCAAGAACAATGACGCGGCCCTGGTGACCATCAACCAGATCCGTCCCCTCTACGTGGACTTTTCAGTGCCGGAGCAGTATCTGGACGAAATCAAACGCCGGTTCGCCGCGGGTGCGATGCCGGTGACGGCAGCCATCCCCCAGGACGTGGCGCATCCCGAGTCCGGCAGGCTGGCGTTCATCAATAACACGGTCGATGCCAACACCGGCACGGTGATGATGAAGGCGAGTTTCCCGAACGAGCGCAAGCGTCTCTGGCCCGGGCAGTTCGTCAACGTCACGCTCACGCTGCAATCGTTGCCCAACGCCGTGGTGGTGCCGAGCCAGGCCGTCCAGACCGGCCAGACCGGCAAGTACGTCTTCGTGGTGAAGGCGGACAACTCGGTGGAGATGCGTCCGGTCGTGGCCGGCGTCACTGATGGCGGCGATACGGTGATCGAGAAGGGCGTAGCCGATGGTGACACCGTGGTGACCGATGGCCAGTTGATGCTGATGCCCGGCGGGCACGTGATGATCAGAAAGTAGTCAGTCGTCAGTTAGTTGTCAGTTCAAGGGTGCGGGCCGGCAGTGGTTAGTCAGCGCGAGGAGAATGGTTCGCTAAGAATCGACAACCGCTAATCGTGAGCCGGCAACTGACAACTGACCACTTACACCACTGACTACTGAAAAAGAATCTCTCGAGGCTTGGCATGACACTCCCGGAACTTTGCATTCGCCGTCCGGTGATGACCACGCTCTTCATGGGCGCGATCCTGCTTTTCGGGATCATGGGTTATCGCGCCCTGCCGGTCAGCGACCTGCCGACTGTTGACTACCCTACCATCCAGGTCAGCGCCTCGCTTCCCGGCGCCAGCCCCGACACCATGGCCTCGGCGGTGGCGACCCCCCTCGAGCGGCAGTTCTCGACCATCGCCGGGCTGAACTCGATGAGTTCGGTGAACACCCAGGGGTTCACCTCGGTCACCTTGCAGTTCGACCTCAGCCGGAATATTGATGCCGCCGCTCAGGACGTGCAGGCGGCGATCGCAGCCGTGCAGGGCCAGCTGCCCACGGGCATGCCCAGCCCGCCCTCGTACCAGAAGGTGAATCCCGCCGACCAGCCCATCATTTACATGGCGGTCAGTTCCGCGACCTTGCCCCTTTCCACCGTCGATCGCTACGGCAACACACTCATGGCGCAGCGGATTTCCATGGTCAGCGGCGTAGCCCAGGTGCAGGTGTTCGGCGCGCAAAAGTATGCCGTGCGAGTCCAGCTTGATCCGAAAGCGCTGGCGGCGTACCACGTGGGCATCGACGAAGTGGCCGCCGCCGTCGGGCAGGCGAACGTGAATCTGCCGACGGGCCTCCTGACCGGCGCCCACAAGGCGTTCACGGTGCAGGCGACCGGCCAGCTCCTGAACGCCGCCGCTTACCGTCCATTGATCGTGGCCTACCGCGGCGGCTCGCCCGTGCGGCTGGAGGAACTCGGGAACGTCATCGACAGCGTCCAGAACGACAAGGTCATCAACTGGTTCAACGCTACTCAGTCCGAGGTCCTGGCGATCCGGCGCCAGCCCGGGACCAATACCGTCGAGGTCGTCGACAACATCAAGAAGCTGCTTCCGACCTTCCGGAAGGAGATCCCGGCTTCGGTGTCGATGAATATCCTGTACGACCGTTCCGTGACCATTCGCGATTCGGTGCACGATGTGAAGTTCACGCTCTACCTCACGGTCGCGCTGGTGGTGATGGTGATCTTTCTTTTCCTCAAAAACCTCTCGGCCACCATCATTCCCAGCCTGGCGCTGCCCATGTCGATCATCGGCACCTTCGCCGTGATGTACATCCTAGGCTACACCGTTGACAATCTGTCCCTGATGGCCCTGACGCTGTCCGTCGGCTTTGTCGTGGATGACGCCATCGTGATGCTCGAGAACATCGTGCGCCACATGGAAATGGGCCAGAGCGTCTGGGAAGCGGCGCGCAACGGGTCTCGCCAGATCAGTTTCACGATCATGTCCATGACCCTGTCGCTCGCCGCCGTGTTCATACCGGTTCTCTTCCTCGGCGGCATCATCGGACGCATCATGCACGAGTTCGCCGTGACCATCACCTCGGCGGTCCTCGTGTCGGGCTTTGTATCCCTGACTCTCACGCCCATGCTTTGCAGCCGGTTCCTGCGCCCGCCGTCGGAGCAGGGGCACGGGCGCCTGTACCAGGCGTTCGAGAACGCTCACCTGTGGCTTGTGCGCGGCTACGACGTCACCCTGCGTGCCGTGCTCCGGCATCGCTTCCTCACCCTCATGTTTTCGTTCCTATTGCTGGCTGCCACAGTCTACGTGTTCGACTTGATCCCGAAGGCCTTCCTGTCCAGCGAAGACTCCGGCTTCCTCGTCGGCTTCACGCAGGCGCAGCAGGGGATCTCGGTGGACGCCATGCGCGCCCACCAGCGCGCCGTGCTTGACATTGTGATGCACGACCCCAATGTCGACACCACTATGGGGATGGCCGGCGCGGGGTTCGCCGGCTTCGCCAGCAACACGGGCATATTCTTCTGCCATCTGAAGCCTGACGCCCAGCGGCAGCTCGCGCCTCCGCCAGCGCGCCTGGGGATCATGAAAGTGCCGGGCGCCATGGCCGTCTACAATCTGTTGAATCGCATCGCGCCGCGGCACATGAGTACCGACGACGTCATGCACCAGCTTCAGCCCAAGCTGTTCCTGGGCGTGCCCGGCATCATGGCCTTCCTGCAGAATCCTCCGCCTATCCAGATCGGCGGCCGGCTCACGAATGCCCCCTATCAATTCACGTTGCAGGGCACGGACACGCAGCAGCTCTATGCGGAATCGATGGTGCTGCAGGGCAAAATGGCGCGGCTGCCCGACCTCGTGGGCGTGAACAGCGACCTGCAGATCGCCAATCCGCAGGTGAACGTCGACATCGACCGCGACAAGGCGGCGGCGCTCGGGGTAACCGCTTTTCAGGTGGAAGACGCCCTCGCCAGTTCCTACGGCGACCGCCAGGTGTCGACCATCTACAGGCCCGAGGACGACTATTGGGTGATCATGGAGCTTGAGCCGCAGTACCAGCGCGACCCCGACGTGCTCAAGATGCTCTATATCCGGTCCTCAAACGGGAATCTTGTGCCGCTCGACGCGGTGTCGAAAATTACCCAGAACCTTGGACCGCTCGCGGTCAATCACACCGGCCAGCTTCCCTCGGTAACTCTCAGCTTCGGCCTCAAGTCCGGAGTCGCGCTGGGAACCGCGGTGAACGAGGTGGAGAGCCTGGCGAAGTCCACGCTGCCCGCCAGCATCACGGGCAGCTTCCAGGGCGAGGCGCAGGCCTTCGAGAATTCGCTCACCGGTCTCGGCGTGCTGTTGTTGATGGCCGTGGTGGTGATCTACATCGTGCTGGGGATCCTGTACGAGAGCTTTATTCACCCCTTGACGATTCTCTCCGGCCTGCCTTCGGCGGGATTCGGCGCCATCGTCACCCTGATGCTCTTCACATATCCGCTGAATCTTTATGGGTTCGTTGGCCTGATCATGTTGATCGGCATCGTGAAGAAGAACGCGATCATGATGATCGACTTTGCGCTCGAAGCCGAGCGCAAGGAAGGGAAGACGCCCGAGGAAGCGATCTATCAGGGCTGCCTGATCCGCTTCCGTCCCATCATGATGACCACCATGGCGGCGCTGATGGCCACCTTGCCCATCGCGCTCGGCTTCGGCGCCGGCGCGGAATCGCGGCGCCCGCTCGGTCTGGCGGTGGTCGGCGGCCTGCTGGTGTCGCAGGCTCTGACCCTGTACATCACGCCTGTCTACTACATCTATCTCGGCCGCCTGCAGGGCTGGTTGAGCCCGGGACGCGCGGAGGGTCGAGAGGGCGCTGATGAGGACGAAAGCCTCGGCGTGCCGGAGCCCGTAATGAGAATCGGAGAATGACTGCTCTGAAACGGACCACCGCCCGACGCTCCCTTCCGAAGAAATGAATTCGCTCTGCTTCTCCCAACCATCCAATTAGCTTGTTTGTCCGTAGCAGCTCGCGTGTTGTGCGACCTGATTTCATCGCAATCAGTTGTGTTTTGATTGCGCCGTCAATCTCTTGACATAAGTGTGCGGGTTGCTATACTGCGGAGTACGAGTTCGTGGGGAGACGATTTTTTTCCGCTTGTTCTAGTTGACAGAGCAAGTCGCAACGAAATAACATCGGTCATTCAAAACTCACGCGCGTCGCTTCGGGGAGGCGATTCCGGAAAGCAGAAGCGCCGTGATGGGTCCACCCAAAGACCCCGTTCTGCTCAAGGTCTGAAGCGCCGGGTTGCACGAAACCGTACCCGGATTGTTCGCGCGGTTCCATAAAAGGTCAACGAATGCCCCAGGTCTTTCACCGCAGCATGAATACTATCTCCCGCGTCAGCATCGTGGGACTGGTGATGTTGATCGGGGGGTTCTTTTACTTCTGCTGGGCTGTAAACATGTCGCCGTACTACACCCGCGCCAAACTGCAGCTCATCCAGCCGGTGCCTTTCAGCCACAAACATCACACCATGGACGACGGCATCGACTGCCGGTATTGCCACACCTCGGTGGAGAATTCATCCTTCGCGGGTCTGCCGCCCACCGAGACCTGCATGACCTGCCACTCCCAGATCTGGACCAACAGCGTGATGCTGGAGCCCGTTCGCGCCAGCTATGCCACCGGACAGTCACTCGAGTGGGCGCGGGTCAACGCGCTGCCGGACTTCGTTTACTTCAATCACAGCATTCACGTCCACAAGGGAATCGGCTGTACCACCTGCCACGGGCAGCTGGGCGAGATGCCAATCACCTGGAAGCAAAACACGCTGTATATGCGGTGGTGCATCAACTGCCACAAGCATCCGGAGCAGTTCGTTCGCAAGCGCGAGGACGTCTTCAAGCCGGTCTACAATCCACCGAAGGATCAGATCGCCATGGGCCGGCGTCTGATCAAGGAATACAAGATACGCAGCCTCATTACCTGCGATACGTGCCATCGCTAGCGGACGCGATACACCCGAGTCGCCGGCACAACGACGAGATTGGCTGGATTAATGAGTGATTTGAAATCACAAGCTACATCCCCGGACCTGGTCAACATCAACCCGGAACCGGACTCCGCTCGCCAGCGCTTTTGGCGCAGCGTGGAAGAGCGGGAAGGCACTGCGGCCTTCCTGGAGGCCGTCGCCCCCGAGTTTCCCCAGGGAGAAGTGCCCAAGACAGCCCTCAACCGCAGGGACCTGCTGAAGCTCATGGGCGCGTCGGCCGGGCTTGCCGGAATCACGGCCTGCACCAAGCTCCCGGCACAAAAAATCGTACCGTATGTCCGGCAGCCTGAAGAGTTCGTGCCTGGCATTCCGCTGTTCTTTGCCACAGCCATGCCGTTCAACGGCGTGGGCCGCGGCCTGCTGGTGGAAAGCCATTTGGGGCGCCCCACGAAGGCGGAGGGCAATCCCGGGCACCCCGGCAGTCTCGGTGCGACAGACGTCTTCGGACAGGCCTCGGTGCTGACCCTCTACAGCCCTGATCGGGCCCAGATACCCACGCATCTCGGCAAAGTGGCAACGTGGGAGGAGTTTATCGAAGACCTCGGCGATCATCTGGTCGATGAGCGCTCCAGCGGCGGGAAGGGTTTGAGGATTCTTACCGGTACGATTACTTCCCCAACGCTTGCCGACCAGATCCAGGGCTTGCTGACCGATTTCCCCCAGGCGCACTGGCATCAGTACGAGCCCTGCGGCCGCGATGCGGCGCGCGAGGGCGCGCGGTTGGCCTTCGGCCAGTATGTGACCGCGGTTTACCGGTTGGATAAAGCGGATGTCGTCGTAAGTCTCGACTCCGATTTCATGTTCGGGGAACCGGGGAGTATCCGTTACGCGCGTGACTTCGCGGACTGCCGGCGCCTGACTTATCCCGGCGCCACCTCCAACCGCCTCTACGCTGCCGAGAGCACGCCGACTATCACTGGGTCGCTCGCGGACCATCGGCTGCAAGTGCGATCGAGCGCTGTCGAGGCTCTGGCGCGAGCCCTGGCGGCCGCGGTCGGTGTCGCGGGCTCGGGCTCGGCGGAGCCCCCAGCGGGAGTGTCCGCCGATTGGCTCGCAGGTGTGGTGAACGACCTGAAAGCGCATCGCGGCACCGGCCTGGTCGTCACCGGCGATCATCAGCCCCCGGCCGTACACGCCCTGGTTCACGCCATCAATCAGGCGCTCGGGAACGCCGGCCAGACGGTCGTTTATACAGCACCAGTCGAGGCGAACGCCATCGACGAAATGAAGTCACTGAAGGATCTCGTGGCAGCCATGGATGCGGGCCAGGTCCGCACGTTGATCCTGATGGGCGTCAATCCAGTTTACAGCGCCCCTGCCGACGTGCCGTTCCTCGCGGCCATGCAAAAGGTGGACTTCCGCGTTCACCTGGGGCTGTTCGTCGACGAGACTGCCGCGCAGTGCCACTGGCAGGTTCCTGAGGCACACTACCTTGAGGCGTGGGGCGACGTCCGCGCGTATGACGGCACTGCCAGCGTGATTCAACCGCTGATTGCGCCGATCTACAACGGAAAGAGTGCGCTCGAAATGGTGGCAGTGCTGCGCGGGCAGACGTATGCCTCCGGGCATGATCTGGTCCGCGATTACTGGCAGCGTCAGGCCAGCGGCGGTCATCTGAATGCCGGCGCAAACTTCGAGGACTTCTGGGAGACCTCGCTCAACAACGGCACGATTGAGGGAACTACATTCCCGGTGAAGCAGGTCTCGGCGAGCGTCGGCGCTATTCCTGCCGCCCCCAGACCCCTGGCTTCGGACGCGGTTGAATTGGTCCTGCGGCCGAGTACGTCGCTCTGGGACGGCAGCTTCGCCCATAACGCCTGGTTGCTGGAGTTGCCTCAGCCGTTTACCAAGCTGACGTGGGACAACGCCTTGCTGGTGAGTCCGGGCACGGCTGCGCGGTTGGGCTTCAAGCGCGAGGACATGGTCAAGGTGCAGGTTGATGGGCGCGAGATCACCGCTCCGGTGTTCATATTGCCCGGCCAGACGCCGAATTCCATTACTCTCCATCTTGGCTATGGCCGGACGGTCGCGGGTGGTGCGGGAACGGGCGTGGGGGTCAACGCTTACCTTATTCGTACGTCGGCGACCCCGTGGATCCTGACTGGCGTGCAGTTTTCGAAGACAGGCACGACGCACCATCTGGTCACGACTCAGAACAACCACCTGATCGAACAGAACGGTCAACTTCACGAAGAAGAAAGCGACGCGGCTTTCGACCGGCGAGTGGTACGCGTGGGGACGCTCGACGATTATCGCCGCAATCCGGCATTCGCGCAGGACCCGCCGGAGGTGAATACCGAAGCGCCGTCGCTCTATCCCAATTATTACGACTACACGAAGCAGCAGTATTCCTGGGGCATGTCGATCGACCTGAACACCTGCATCGGCTGCAATGCCTGCATTATTGCCTGTTACGCGGAGAACAACATCGCCGTCGTGGGCAAGGACGAAGTGGATAACGGTCGCGACATGCAGTGGATCCGGGTGGACACATATTTCCGCGGCGATCTGGAGAATCCCGAAGCCTATAATGAGGTCCTGCTTTGCCAGCAGTGCGAGAATGCGCCTTGCGAGTACGTGTGCCCGGTCGGCGCCACCGTGCACAGTCCTGAGGGGCTGAACCTGATGGTTTACAACCGCTGTGTGGGCACCCGCTACTGCTCGAACAACTGCCCCTACAAGGTCCGGCGCTTCAACTTTAAGCTCTACTCCGATTTCCAGACTCCGAGCCTGTTTCCGCTCCGGAATCCCGACGTGACGGTGCGCAGCCGCGGCGTGATGGAGAAGTGTTCCTACTGCTTGCAGCGCATTATGGAAGCCAAGATCGTCGCGGAGCGCGAGAGCCGTTCGGTGCGGGACGGCGAAGTTCAGACCGCCTGCCAGCAGACTTGTCCCACGCGGGCGATCATCTTCGGCAATATGAACGACCCGAGCAGCGCGGTCAAGAAACTGAAGCAACAGCCGCGGGACTATGGCTTGCTACGGGATTTGAATACGCGGCCGCACACGACTTACCTGGCGCGCCTCAAGAACCCGAACCCGGAAATCAAGGGATAGCGAATGGCAGAGAACGACGACAACCTGACGTCGACAGCGGTTGTGGAGACCGAAGAGGTCCTGGCGCCAGGGCACACGTACCGATCGGTCAGCGATCGTATCAGCGACATGGTGCTGACGTGGCCGGTCGGTTACAAGTGGGCCGCCGGTCTGGCGCTCGCTGTGGCCATGCTGATCGTGCTACACCTCGCCCTGGCGGTGGTATTCACGATTGGCGTCGGCGTCTGGGGCATCAATATCCCGGTTGGGTGGGGCTTCGCGATCACCAACTTCGTCTGGTGGATCGGAATCGGGCATGCCGGTACGTTGATCTCGGCCTTCCTGCTGCTGATGCGCCAGAAATGGCGCACTTCCATCAACCGGTTCGCGGAAGCCATGACGATTTTTGCCGTGGCCTGCGCCGGACTGTTTCCCTTGGCCCATATGGGCCGACCCTGGCTGTTCTACTGGCTGCTGCCCTATCCGGACACTATGGGGGTCTGGCCGCAGTTCCGCAGCCCGCTGGTGTGGGACGTCTTCGCGGTATCCACTTACCTGACAGTTTCGCTGGTCTTCTGGTACACCGGTCTGATCCCGGACTTGGCCACGTTGCGCGACCGCGCCAAGAAACGGGCCACCAAGATCATTTACGGCATCGTGTCGCTCGGCTGGCGCGGCTCGGCCGAACACTGGAAGCGTTACGAAATGTGCTCCCTGCTGCTGGCGGGCCTTTCGACGCCGCTGGTGGTTTCGGTGCACACGGTGGTGAGCTTCGATTTCACCATCGCCATTCTTCCCGGCTGGCACAGCACCATCTTCCCGCCGTACTTCGTTGCCGGCGCCATCTACTCCGGGTTTGCGATGGTGCTGACCCTGGCGATCCCGCTCCGCAGGTATTATCACCTCGAAGATTTCGTCACCATGAAGCACCTCGACTTCATGGGCAAAGTCATGCTGGCCACCGGACTGGTCGTGGCTTACAGCTATGTCATGGAAGCCTTCATGGCGTTTTACAGCGGCAGCCCCTACGACCGGTACATGATGATGAACCGCATGACCGGACCCTACGCCAAGGTCTTCTGGACGCTGATTTTCTGCAACCTGGTGGGTCCGCAGGCACTCTGGTTCTCCAAGATCCGGCGGCATCCGTGGGTGCTGTTTGCAGTCTCGCTCGTCGTGCAAACCGGCATGTGGCTGGAGCGGTTGGTGATCATCATAACCAGCCTGCACCGGGACTTCCTCCCTTCGAACTGGGGCATGTTCTACCCCACGCGTTGGGACTACATGACTTTCATCGGGACGTTGGGCCTGTTCTTTACGCTGTTCTACCTCTTTATTCGCTTTCTCCCCATGATCGCCATTCACGAGCTGCGCGACCTGGTGCATAAGACGGAGCATGAGAAGGCGGCGGCTCATTGATGGACGGAATAAGAGCTTAGCGATGGCAAAGAGTCCACTTTACGGTTTGATGGCGGAGTTCGAGACGCCCGAACAGGTGATCGAGGCGGCCCGGCGGACGCGCGACGAGGGGTACCGCCGCATGGACGCTTATACCCCGTTTGCCGTGGAGGGACTGCCGGAAGTCGTGGGTATCCACAAGGGTTGGCTCCCGACCATCGTTCTGATTGGGGGACTGTGCGGCACCCTGACAGGATTGCTGTTGCAGTGGTTCCCGAATTCGGTCGGCTATCCGTTGGACATCGGCGGCAAGCCCAATTTCAGCTGGCCCGCCTTCATTCCGATCATGTTCGAATTGACAATCCTGTTCGCGGCGCTTTCGTCGCTCTTCGGCATGATCATCCTGAACGATCTGCCGATGCCGTATCACCCGGTTTTCAATGCGCCGCGGTTCGACCTGGCATCGCGCGACCGGTTCTTTCTGTGTATTGAGTCCCGTGATCCGAAATTCAACCTGGAGGGCACCAAGGACTTCCTGATCGGGCTCAATCCCGTGGACGTTACGGAAGTGGAAAGCTGAACGTGATGGATAAGCGCACACCAACGACGGGTGGCGAAGCCAGGCCGACCTGCTGGGCGCAGGTGGGGCTCGCGATGGGACTCGCTTTGGCATTGGTCGGGGCCTCGGCGTGCCGCGTCGATATGCACATTGCTCCGCGGTACGATCCCTATGCGCCGAGCACCTTTTTCCCCGACGGCCGCTCGGAACGTCCTGAAGTACCGGGCACGGTCCCGCACGGCGAGCTCCGCACAGATGAACTGCGCTATACGGGGAAGATCAACGGCGTCGTCGCCAACGAGTTCCCCTTTCCCATCACGCGCGCGGACCTCGAACGGGGCCGCCAGCGGTTTAACGTCAACTGCTCGCCTTGTCATGATTACACGGGAAGCGGGCACGGCATGATCGTGCAACGCGGATTTCAGGCGCCGCCGTCATACCACGTCGAGCGTTTGCGCAACGCTCCCGTGGGTCATTTCTTCGACGTGATTACCAACGGATACGGCGCCATGTACAGCTATGCCAGCCGGGTATCGCCTGACGACCGTTGGAGAATCGCGGCTTACATCCGGGCGCTGCAACTCAGTCAACATGCCACATTGAATGACGTGCCCGCGGACGAACGGTCGCAGTTGACACAAAAAGGACAATGAACGAAGCCATCAAGTCCGGACTCAGCCGCCTGCAGAGCAGCGCTCTCGGCGCCGGCGCCATTTTTCTGATCCTCTCCGCGATCGGCTGGTATTTGAACCCGCCGCAGTTTTTGCACTCGTATCTTTTCGCCTTCTGGTTCTGGCTCGCCCTCTCGCTGGGATGCCTGGCTGTCCTCATGATTCATTACCTTGTAAAAGGGAAGTGGGGGTACCTGGCGCGTCGTCCGCTCGAGGCCGGCTCGCGCGTCCTGCCCTTGATGGTAATCCTCTTTGTACCCATTGTAATCAACGTACCGGCCATTTACCGCTGGGCGAATCCTGAACTTGCCGCTTCCCTCGCTCTGCCCCACTTCAAGGCAGAGTATCTGAATGCGCGATTCTGGCTGATACGAGCCGTCGTTTACTTCGCCATCTGGCTCGTCTGGATCTATTTCCTCAACCGCTGGTCTTTGCAAGAGGATGCCGACGGCGGATCGCGACACTATTTTGATCGCATGCGCCGCCTGAGCGGGCCGGGACTGGTGCTTTTTGGATTCACCATCACCTATGCCGCCGTCGACTGGATCATGTCGCTCGAGCCGGGATTCTTCTCCACCATCTACGGCATGATCTTCATGGTCGTTCCAGCGCTCCTGGGTGTGGCCCTGGTGGTGCTGGTGCTGACCGCGTTTTCGAAATACGAGCCTTTTTCCACGCTGGCGGAGCCCAAGCGGTTCAACGATTACGGCAATCTGCTGCTGGTTTTCATCATGCTCTGGGCGTATCTGCAATTCGACCAGTTTCTGATCATCTGGGCCGGCAACCTTCAGGATGAAATTCCGTGGTACGTGGTTCGCGCCCGTGGTACGTGGGGTGCCGTTGCGGTCGCGCTCTTCCTGTTCCACTTCGCGGTTCCCTTCCTGCTCGTGTTGCAGCGCGCGGTAACGCGCCACAGCCGGGTGTTGACCGCCGTTTGTGTGTTGCTGATCTTTATGGAGGCCGTGGACTTGTACTGGATGATCCTGCCCGCTTTTTCGCCGAAGGGGCCGCAGGTGAGCTGGCTCGATTTTGTCACTTTTCTGGGCATCGGTGGCGTCTGGGTGGCCTGGTTCGCCTGGCAGCTCAAGACCCGGCCACTGCTTCCGCTACACGATCCGCGATTTGAAGGAGCACTGAGCGTTGGAAGCTAGTACGGAAACGCATCAACACGGGCATGGGCGCTTCTCCCACGAGAAGACGGACGCGGGTGTCCGCAATGTGGCGGTGTTGGCCGGCGCGTTTGTTGGCCTGCTCGTTTTCGGGCTGATCGTCGGGTACGGCACCTTCCGGTTCCTGTACACGCCCCAGACGGTGAGCGAGATTCCGTCGGCTCTCCATCCTTCCCGGGTCATTCCGCCGGCGCCGCGTCTGCAGGTCAACGGTTACGACGACCTGCGCGATTATCTGCAGCAACAGCAGCACCAGCTTGATTCCTACGGATGGGTGGACCAGACTGCCGGCGTGGTGCGGATTCCGATTGACCGCGCAATGGACCTGCTGCTCCAACAGGGTTTGCCGGTCCGCGGTGGCACGACGAATCCTGGCGCAGAAGCTGCAGCCAAACGGGCTGTTGCGCGAGAGCGTTCCGGGAACGGCGCTGCGCCCGAAATCACGCAGCCTTAGGGCTTGTTGAACGACTCGGCGGGGCTGGAGAGCGAAAGTAGAAGGCAGTTGATGAGAATTGATGTTGAAAGAATGGCCATCGGCTTGGCCGCGAAGCCGAGGCGACGGGCCAAATCGGTGATGGCAGTGGCTGCGGGGCTTGTGCTGACCGGTGCGCTCGGCGCGGCCCGTCCCGCCCTCGCCCAGGCGCCGCCGGCCAGCCAGGTTCCGCCTGTGTTTCGGGACGTGGGCATCGACCAGAGGCTGAATCAGCAGGTTCCGCTCGATATTCCATTCCGGGACGAAGCCGGGGACGTGGTCCCCTTGCGCGCATTCTTCGGAAAGCGCCCGGTGATCCTTTCGCTGGTTTACTACCAATGTCCGATGCTTTGCACGACCTCCCTGAATGGTCTTGAGCAGAGCATGCGGGAAATGAAGCTTGACCTTGGCAAGGACTACGAGGTGGTGACGGTCAGCTTCGACCCGACGGAGACTCCGCGGCTTGCCGCAGCCAAGAAGGCGGTTTACGTAGGTCTGTATGGAAGGCCGGGCGCCGTTGGCGGGTGGCACTTCCTTACGGGTGACCAGGACTCGATTGATCGCCTCACAAAAGCCGTAGGATTCCGCTATCACTATGACAAGAACATCAAGCAGTTCATCCACGCCACCGGCATCATTGTTCTGACCCCGGAAGGGAAAGTGGCCCGCTATTTCTATGGCATTCAGTATCCGGCCGGCAATCTGCGACTGGGGCTGGTCGAAGCGTCGCAAGGCAAGATTGGCAATCCCGTAGACGCGATACTACTTTATTGCTGTGAGTATGATCCGCAAACCGGCAAGTACAGCCTGATTATTTCGCGGGCCCTGGCAATTGGAGCCGCGGTTACGGTGGTCTGCCTGGGCGGACTGATGTTGGTAATGTTCAAGAGCACGCCCGGCGGGGCCCGGGCGTGACGTGCGCCGTGCTGCGAGCACGGCTCGGCTGAGAGTCTGAACAGGCAGGAAGAAGCGAACGAATGTACATGATGTGGCTGAACTTTCCGGGTCAACCTCCACAGGCCTCCACGTTTTCCGTGGAGTGGGACTACCTCTACTATTTCCTCACAGCGCTGACGATCTTTTTTTCGGCACTGATCTTCATCGTGATCTTCTACTTTGCGATCAAGTACCGCCGTCGCGACAAGAATGAAGTGCCGCCCCAGAACGAGGGTAATCTTCCGCTGGAACTGACCTGGACGATTATCCCTACGCTGATTTGCGTGTTTGTCTTTGTCTGGTCGGCGCAGCTCTTTATCCGCGCTTCCTCCCCGCCCGCGTCGGCCACCGAGATATTCGTGGTCGGCAAGCAGTGGATGTGGAAGATCCAACATCCGGAAGGACCCCGTGAAATCAATCAGTTGCACGTGCCGGTCCACGTTCCCATCAAGCTGACGATGACCTCCGAGGACGTGATTCACGACTTCGGCGTTCCGGCCTTCCGCATCAAGCGCGATGTCGTGCCCGGGATGTACACCACGGAATGGTTCGAAGCCACCGAGACGGGCCAATTTCACCTGTTTTGCGATCAGTTCTGCGGCATGGGCCACTCTACGATGGTCGGTACGATTTTCGTGATGAGCCAGGAGGACTACGCGCGCTGGTTGGCGAGCCAATTGAATTCCAAACCCATGTTTGTTTCGGGCGAGCGCTTATTTCAGCAACTCGGCTGCAATACCTGCCACACGCCTGAGGGGAAGACTGGCGTGCCTCCGCTCGAGGGCCTGTACGGCAGCGAGGTCAAACTGCAGAACGGCAAAACCGTTGTAGCCGACGACGCCTATCTGCGGGAGTCAATTTTGGGACCGGAAGCGATCGTCGGCTACCCGCCCACGATGCCGACTTACCAAGGGCAGATGGATGAGGAGGATGTCCTGCAACTGATCGCCTATGTCAAGTCGCTGGGCCCCTCCGGGGAAAGGAAGGCAACAAAGCAATGAGCACGGTTGCGGTCGAAGCCACGCCAACCTTGCCGGAAGTGCACTATCTGAACGCCGATTACGGCTGGCGCTCCTGGCTATTCACCACCGATCACAAGCGGATCGCCTGGCTCTATCTGTTCGCCATCACCGGTTTCTTCGCCGTAGGCGGGCTGATGGCCACGCTGATGCGCCTGAATCTGGTCGAGCCCCAGGGGCTCCTGATGCAGCCCTCCAGCTATGACAAGCTCTTCTCAGCGCACGGGCTGATCATGATTTTCTTCTTCCTGGCCCCGTCGATCCCGACGGTTCTGGGCAATTTCCTCATCCCCATCATGATCGGCGCTCGCGACGTCGCCTTCCCCAAGCTGAATCTCCTGAGCTGGTATATCTTCATGACGGCGGGCACCGTTTTCATGCTCGCCGTAATCCGCGGCGGGGTGGATACCGGCTGGACCTTCTACACCCCGCTCAGCACCACCTACGCAAACGGCCACGTGCTGTCGGCGGCCGTCGGAATCTTCATCTCCGGGTTCTCCTCGATTCTCACCGGCCTGAACTTCGTGGTGACCATCCATAAGATGCGCGCTCCTGGTATGACCTGGTTCCGCCTGCCGCTGTTCATCTGGGCGCTTTATGCCACCAGCGTGATCTTCATCCTGGCGATGCCTGTGATTGCCATCACCCTGGCGCTGATCGCGCTCGAGCGCGTATTCCACGTCGGCATCTTTGATCCGGCGCTCGGCGGCGATCCGGTTCTTTTCCAGCACCTGTTCTGGTTCTTTGGACACCCGGAGGTCTACATCCTGATCCTGCCCTCCATGGGCGTGATGAGCGAACTCGTGGCGGCGGGCTGCCGCAAGCGCATTTTTGGTTACAGCTTTGTAGCTTTTTCCAGCGTCGCGATCGCTGCCATATCCTTCATGGTTTGGGGACACCACATGTTCCTCAGCGGGCAGTCCCTGTATGCCGGGTTCGTGTTCTCGGCGCTCACCTTTGCTGTGGCTATACCTTCCGCCATCAAGGTCTTCAACTGGACGGCGACCATGCACAAGGCTTCCGTCTCCTATGACACGCCGATGCTTTATGCGATCGGATTCATCGGACTGTTTACCATTGGCGGTCTGACGGGCCTCTTCCTGGGCTCGCTCGGCACGGACATCCATCTGCACGATACCTACTTCGTGGTCGCGCATTTCCATTACATCATGGTCGGCGGCGCGATCATGGGGTACCTCGGCGGACTTCATCTCTGGTGGCCCAAAATGACCGGGAAACTCTATCCGGAGGCCTGGGCCCGGTTCGCCTGTCTGCTGATATTCGCCGGGTTCAATTTGACCTTCGGCCCGCAGTTCATTCTGGGCTACATGGGCATGCCGCGACGGTACTCGGTCTACCCACCGGAGTTTCAAGTGCTCAACGTGATGTCTTCGGCCGGTGCTTCGATCCTGGCCCTGGGGTATTTCATACCTCTGATTTACTTCACATGGTCGGCTTTTAAGGGTCCGATTGCCGGACCGAATCCGTGGGGCGCCAAAGGCCTGGAGTGGACCATCCCCTCGCCTCCGCCGACCAACAACTTCGATGAGACTCCGATCGTGACCGAGGAAGCCTATGCCTACGGACCTCAGGAGGCCCACGTTGGCTGACGCACACCTAGGCGCCGTTCCCGTAGCGCACCAGTTCGACGATTTCGAACAGCAGACCGGGGCTGATACCTTCGGCATGTGGCTGTTCCTGGCGACGGAGATCCTGTTCTTTGGGGGCCTTTTCTGCGGCTACTCGCTTTACCGCAACCTGTACTTTGACGCCTTCACGGCCGGCAGCCATCTGATCAAAGTCAAGTACGGAGCCTTTTACACGGTGTTGCTGATTTGCTCCAGCTTGACGATGGCACTGGGCGTGCGTGCAGCCCAACTGCGCCGAAAGAACTCGCTAACGATTTTCCTGATCCTTACCTGGATCATGGGGGCCGCCTTCGTCTTCATCAAGCTGCGCTACGAGTGGTACGGTGATTACCTCGAGGGCTTGGCGCCGAGTCTCAACTGGGCGCCCAACCATGAAAGTATGGAGATGATCCAACACTTTCATGCCACTGTGCCGCATGTGATGTTGTTCTTCATCTTCTACTTCGTCATGACCGGTCTCCACGCGCTGCATATGGTCGTGGGTGTCGGCCTGCTGACGACACTGCTGATTTTCACGCGCCAAGGCAAGGTGACCGGGGGCAATTACAACTGGGTCGAGATCGTGGGGCTCTACTGGCATTTCGTGGACATCGTGTGGATCTTCTTGTTTCCCTTACTCTATCTGATCGGCGGGCGCTATGTCTGAGCACGTCCTCCCCAAGAAGCTGTACTTCGCGGTATTTGGGGCGTTGATTGTACTGACGGCGCTGACCACCGGCATCGCGTTCATCGATCTCGGCCCGTTCAACACCGTCGTGGCGCTGGTGATTGCCGTGTGCAAAGGCACTCTGGTTGTGCTCTTCTTCATGCACCTGAAATATCAGACGGGCATGACCCGCGTGGTGATCATCGCTGCTCTGATATGGCTGGCGGTTCTGATCGGCATTACCATGAGCGATGTATTTACGCGGCATTGGACCGAAAAGGGTTCATCCTGGCTGCGCAGTTCGGTCATCACACCCTATAAGCACGCGACTCCGCCCGCCTTCCGGCTTCGGGATCGGGCGTAAGACCTTATGGCAACGGGCACGCTATCCAAGGCGCCGCCTTCCGAGTCCGAGGCAACTCCCTCTCTTTCCGAGCCTGATCTCAAGGGTTCCGGGCGAGGCCCCGGCGGCCTTGATTCCGGTGGCGGAGATTTCGGCCGCTGGAATCCCATGGGCTGGAACACGCCCGCGTCCGCCAGCCGGGCTGGCATTTACGCCGCACTCGCGTCAGTCTCCATGCTCTTCATCAGCGTGGCTTCGGTTTTCTTCTGGCGGAAGCGAGCGGGCGGCTGGGTTGAGATCCCGCTCCCCCCGGTGCTGTACTTGAATTCGGTAGTGTTGCTGGCGAGCAGCGGCACGCTGCAGTTGGCACGTCGCGCCTTGGCTGCGGACCACGCTCGCGCGTTTCGGTGGTGGCTGTACGCCACGCTCGGTCTGGGTCTTGCTTTCCTTGCGGGGCAATGGACGGCGTGGCGGGAACTCCTCGCGGCGGGCGTCTATATGACCGGAAACCCCAGCAGCGCGCTGTTCTACGTAGTCACCGCTGCGCACGCGCTGCACCTCTTTGGTGGGTTGATCGCCTTGCTCTACCTGACGGTGCGCGCGCGCGAGATTCGTTGGGGTTTGCGCCGGCGCACTGCGGTGGAAGTGACGAGCATATACTGGCACTTTATGGATGTCCTCTGGCTCTGTCTGCTGGGGCTCCTGCTGGTGCTGCGCTGAGCCTTTGGCGCCGGTTTCACTGGCGTTGACATGGGCCGGCCATCAAGACTGATCCTCATGGGAAGAAAGTCTGGTTCCTGGGACCCCTATTTCAAATCGCTTGTCTCCGCAGGGCTCATATTTCTGACAGCGAGCCTGCTGGGAGCCGGTTTTTCGGCCAAGCTCGCCGCCCAGCGCCGCTCCCGCCGTTTGGAGCCCCGATGGAAACTGGTATGGAGCGATGAGTTTGACGGCCCCGACGGATCAGCGCCGGACACGGCATGGTGGACCTACGACGTCGGGGTCGGTGGAGATGGCTGGGGCAATCGCGAGCTGGAGTATTATACGAAGCGGCCTGATAACATCTCCATTCAAGGCGGAAATCTCGTAATAACGGCCCGCCGTGAAACGTTCAGCGGCCCGGCGGATCCAGGTTCGGCGCGCCAGCCTGCATCCGGTGACGTGACTCGCCAATACACGTCGGCGCGCATCAAGACGCAGGGCTTGTTCTCGCAGGCCTATGGCCGCTTTGAGGCCCGCATCCGGGTGCCCTCGGGGCAGGGCATGTGGCCCGCATTCTGGATGCTCGGCGCCGACATCGACAAGGTCCACTGGCCGGGATGCGGCGAAATCGACGTCATGGAGAACATTGGCAAAGAACCTTCAACCGTGCATGGTAGCTTGCACGGACCCGGACCACGCGGCGCCGGCACGGATGATATGACCGCCGGCTTTACTCTTCCGCACGGGCAGCGTTTCTCCGACGGATTTCATGTCTTCGGGATCGAATGGCAGCCAGGCGAGATCGACTTTTATGTGGACAATACAAGATACTTCACGGCCGCTCCTCGAGGAATGCCGCACGGCACCGGATGGGTCTTCGACCACCCGTTCTTTCTTCTCCTGAATCTGGCCGTCGGAGGAAGCTGGCCGGGAAACCCCGACAGCAGCACGCAGTTTCCGCAGCAAATGCTCGTCGATTATGTCCGCGTCTATGCGCCCGCCCACCCGCTGGCCGCGGTTAACCGCATTGATGGCGACCGCTGGTTGGACGCACGATCGCTGCTCAGCCCACTTCTAACTCGACGATGAAGCTGCCGAACTCCTCCGAACCGGGCGCGGGCTCTCAATCGTCTCCCGCGCCGAAATCCCGCAGCGCCCACTCTGATCGACCTCAGTCACTACGCCAGCCCGAATCTCCGGAAACCAGCGGACTGCCTGGTGACCGCCCTCGCTATCCTGGTGCTGGGAGGCAACGCCTTCGGTAACACGAACCTGGCCGGCACAGGTCAGGGGGAGGGTCCCGACTTCCGTCTTCATTGACCGGGGAGTCCCTGAATGCCGGCGCGCTCGAGTCACCTTCGTGCGAGCTGCCCAGAGGCGACGGTCAGGTGATAGAGCGCCGGGCCCTGCCGGGTCTGCGGATTCCATATCGCGACCTCGATTTCGTCGCCGGAGTTCAGCTGCCACCAGTGCTGGCCGTAAGCGCCGGCAAATCCGGTTACCACGATTTCCGAATCCGACCAGGAAGCTACGTTCAGCGTGACTTCGTCCCAGTTCTCCGGGATGGTGCGGCCGGCGGCCCAGCGCGCGGTCTGATCCCGGATGGCGATAAATGGCGTATCCCCGTTGGCATAATACGTGTGGATTCCCAGGCTGTGGCCCTTGATGATGATCACCTGGTTTGCCGTGGCTTGGATCGCCGAGACCGAAGTGATGGCGGGTCTCCCGCCGGAGGGCGCAAGCGCGCGAACAGCACTCTTGTACCACCTTGTCGCATGCACCCGTGCCACACCGGTACCGGCGGCGACGAGGGCGAGCGCAAGCCCGGCCAGCACCGCCAGCCGGATGGCGGGATGGCGCCGGATCAGAACTTCATTGACGCCGGTCGATTGCTGTTGGGCTCCCAGAATGGCCGCGTGGGGTTTGGACTCCAGCCAGCGGTCCAGCTCGGCTGAATCTGCAAAGACGGAGTGGCCCTTGCTTGCGGGCACGCGCCGGACCGGCAGTCCTTTTTCCTGCTCCCACCGCTGCACGGTCCTCGGCGAGGTTCCCAGGTACTCGGCCAATTCCTTCCAGCCTACGAGCCTTCTAGCGGGCGTTTCTGCCATGGGTCCCCTGCGACAACCCTCGCCACGCCTAAAGATGGCGTCAGATGGCGTAATTTGACGTTTGACATTGTTAGCTAAGCAGATTAGAAGATGAGCTGTCAAGGGCGAGCCAGCCTGAGGGGCCACGAATCCACAACCAGGTAGCGAAAGTCGGGAGGGGGAAGGACGTGGCCCCATCTTCCGTTCACCGTTAGTATTTCAGGCTTAACGCCAGCGCGTGCCAGTCGATTATGAAGAATGTCAGGCTGATGCACGCCAAAGCGATCAAGGTTTCGCCGGCTTTGCTCCAGAACCACCGCTCTCGATTCCCCCAGTTGCGCAGCGAGTTGTAGATCACCGGGAACATTCCGATTACGCCGATCAGCCCCGCAAGTTGGATCAGACGCATCCAGGGATCAAAGGAATCGCTGAGTAAGCTCAGGTTCTGTTCGGCGAATGAGCCGAAGGCAATCCAAGCCAGTATAAAGGCGGCATCGATCAGGCAAACGGCGCGCGCGAGGCTCCGCGCTTTGCGCTCCCTCGGACTGAGCTCAAGCGGGCGACCATAATGCCGGCGCAGAATTGCGGAAAAGAGCCAGCAGAGCACGGCCAGGACGAAAACGGCCAGGCTGCCGAAGAAAAGGACAGTATTCAGCGTAGCGTTCTTGTACCAGGGTGTGCGCTGGAAGACCATGGCGGGGAAATCGAAGCAGAGAACCGGCTGCCCCGCGGCATCGCGGACGAAGGCCACCCGCGACTCGTCCTTCTGGCTGCGAAATACCAGAGGCCCGACCTCGCGCATGTTCTTGAACTCGCTGCCCGATCCTAGTCCGGCCACGGTAATTGTCCCGTCCGGGTTGGCGTTGACCTTGACGGCGCTAAATGCCGCTTCCATGCTCACCACGGTTGTTTCGGAGCGGCGGCTGGTGCGATAAGAGCCTGCCACCTGCCGCGCATCGATTTTGGCGCTGGCGAGCGCCGGTTCCGCGGGCTGGGGAGCGGGGAAATAACGGTCCATAAACTTTTCAAAGAGCACCGAGCGATCGCTCAAGTTGCCTTTGCCGGCGCTGTTGTAGGACACATAAAGGCCGACGTGCGAGTCCAGGACCAGGCCAAGTTCGCTGTGAAAGTAGATGGTGTCGCCGCCATGCCCGATGATGCGGTGCCCGTTCAAGCTGCTTTCGTAAAAGCCCAGGCACATGTGATTGAGCGCCGGAGCAAGGCCGAACTGGCGCGAGTGAATGAGTTCAACGGTCTCAGGATGCAGAATGGCGACCCCGTTATACTGGCCGTTCTCCAGGTGAGCGATCATGAAGTGAGAGATGTCCCCGGCCGTGGTGGAGAGCGCGCCGGCCGGTGCCTCCCAGATCACCTCAAAGGGATGCGGCGGATCGGACGCCTTGACGTAGCCATCGGACATCAGGGGCTTCAGATTCGGCGGCAGCGGCTGGACGAAGGTCGAGTGAGTCATGCCCAGCGGTTTGAAAATGTGCTCGTCGACGTACTCGGGGAATGGCTGCCCGGAAACGCGCTGGACGATGTACCCCGCCAGCGCCGCCCCGTAGTTCGAGTAGGCGGGAATAGTCCCAGGCGCAAAGATGCGGGCCGGGAGGTGAGCCGCGAGGTAGGGTCCGAGAGGTTCAATGTGATTGGTGGCGAGGATCAGATTTTTAAAGCTTTCCTCGAACCCTGGCGTGTGCGTCATCAGATTGCGCAGGGTGATCGGCTTCGGGTAGGTGGCGGGAATCCTAAAATCAAGATAGTCGTTCACATCCCGGTCGAGGTCGAGCTTACCCGCCTCCACCTGCTGCATGACGGACGTCCAGGTGAAGAGCTTTGAGATCGATCCCGGCCGGAACAGGGTACCATCAGGGGTGACCGGCGTCTTCTTCGCCACGTCAGCGTAGCCGTAGCCTTTCGCGAACAACGGCTGTCCGTCCTTGACCACCGCGACCACCGCGCCCGCGATGTCGTCGGCCTTGAGTTCGGTCGGGATCAGACCATCGAGAAAGGCCTCAACGTCGGCCGCCGTCAGCTCATGACCCTGCGGTGTCTCCGGGATTGAAGCGTGCTGCGGCGCGGCCGGCGACGCTGGTTTGGCCGGCGCCATTGGACGGGGCGCCGGCCCTTGTGCCATAGCGGTCCGGTCAGACCGGAACGCGAACACGGCAAGCAGCGCCAGACCGGCCAATCCGATCCTCAATCGATAGTTTGACATGGATCCCCCGCGTGCGCAGGCTGGCAGAGCGTCTGCGCGCGACCGACTAATATCCCGCTTTGGCCGATTTCCTTCAATGACTATTTCCGATCTGCGCCTGGCGGTTCGCAAAGTAGCCGCGGATGGCAGCGATGAGACCGGGAATCGTGTACTCGTCTGCCTCCACGACGACCTCAAAGCCCAGCGAGCGCGCCGTTTCCGATGTGATGGGACCTATGGACGCCGCACGGACGTCCGACGGCGACATCAGGCCATGCTCTGTCGCATCCTCCAGCAGACGCGCGAAATTGAGCGCGGTCGATGAGCTGGTGAAGGTCACAAGATGGGGCGCGGGATCGAGAAGACTGCGCAGCGCATCACGGTCGAGCGGCGGAGGCGCAGTCTGATAGGCTTCCACGACTTCGACGTGGGCGCCGCGTTCGGCCAGGACCCGGGGCACAACGTCGCGGGCCACTTTGGCTCGCGGTATCAGGAAGCGCTTGCCCGTGAGATCGCGTTCCGCGAGAGCCTCGAGCAGGCCCTCGGCACGATAGCTCCTGGGCACGAAATCCACCCGGACGCCGGCCTTCCGGAGTTCCTCGGCGGTAGCGGGCCCGATCGCGCCCACTTCGAGGCGCTTGAGGTGCCCGGCGCTTCGCCCGGCGATCGCCATACGTTCAAGTAACTTCTGAACTCCATTTACGGAAGTCAGCACCAGGAAATCGAATTCGCCCAGGCGGGTGATGGCGTTGTCGAGCGCGGACCAGGAATCGGGATCGCGAACCTCGATGGTGGGGATGGCGATCACCTGTGCGCCCAGAGCTTCGAGGGGTCCGGCGAGAGCCTCGCTTTGAGCGCGAGCCCGGGTAACGGCGATCCGTATTCCGGTCAGAGGCAAAGATTGCATCGGGCCTTCGGAACCTCGGTGGTGCATTCTGGTTGCTGTAGCGGCGCTAGCGGGCTGCTGAAAAACACAGTTTGAGGCGGGAGTTTATCTCGCCGTAACTCCAACACCCCCAACGCGCACTTGGCGGCCTCAAGCCGCCGCTACACGTTTTTCACCAGCCTGCCAGGAGCGCCGGAAACCCAAAAGCTCAAGCTCGGCGCTCACAGAGCGCCGGGAATCTAAAAGCTCAACCGCGGCGCTCATAGAGCGCCGGAAGCCCAAAAGGTCAAGCTCGGCGCTCATAGAGCGCCGCTACAGCAAACCGCAGGCACAGAGGCGGTCGGCGCTGCCGCCGTTGTCCCCTCATAGACTCGCGGAAGCTTGCTCATCCGGGACATTCCCCAGGATCTGGCGCGCGCCCTGCCGCAGAAGGTCTTCGGCGACCTGACTGCCCAACTCTTCAGGATGGGTGATGAACCCCGAGGCATCGGCCCGGATCACGCGCGAGCCATCGGGGCTGGCAACGATCGCCGTCAGAGACAAGTGGCCCGCCGAGGCTTCCGCATACGCGCCCACCGGAGTGGAGCAGTCGCCGCCGAGGTGCCAAATCACCGCGCGCTCGGCGCGCACCGCGTGGCGCGTGTCGGGATCGTTGAGCGCTGACGCCGCGACTTCCACTGACGATTCGCCCGCTGTCGCGTCCGCCCGGGTTTCGATCCCGAGCGCGCCCTGACCCGGAGCAGGGCAGAGGCGATCGGGGCTGAAGGTCTCCCCGATGCGGGCTTCGAGACCAAGGCGGATGAGGCCGGCCGCCGCCAGAACCAGCGCCTCGCATTCTCCGGCATCCAGCTTGCGCAGCCGGGTGTCCACGTTGCCCCGAATGGGCACGTACCGAAGGTCGGGTCGCAAGTGGCGTAGTTGCGCCTGGCGTCTGAGCGACCCGGTGGCCACGCGGGCGCCGGCGGGCAGGGCGTCGAATCCTCCCGCGTCTTTGGGCAAGGCGCCTTCGCGGCACACAAGCACATCGCGAGCCTCCTGGCGCGCCGATATGGCGGCGATGGTCAGACCCGCGGGCTGATCAAGCGGCAGATCCTTGAGGCTGTGGACCGCTACGTCGATGCTCCCGGCCAGCAATGCCTCTTCGAGTTCCTTGATGAACAGTCCCTTGCCGCCGCCCGCAACGCTCGCAGCAGTCGCGGGCACCGGCCCCGGCCGCTCCGGCTGATCACCCGAGGTGCGGATGACCTTGATTTCGGCCGCATGGCGCAGAATTACCAGCTGGTCGCGCGCCCAGTTCGCCTGCCAAAGGGCCAGCGCACTGCCGCGGGTTCCAACGATGATTTTCATAGTCTGTTCCCGGTCCTCAATGTCGGAGCGCCGACAATATTTCAAGTCGTGGTTCAAGCCACCGCTTCTGCCCCTTCACAAACTAAGTCATTACGGGCGGCAGGCAGGATGCCTGCAATTGGCTTCTAAAACTGGCCCAAATGGCTGCTTCTCGCGTCAAAGAGGGCTTTTTTATCACCTCGAATTCAATGTAAGCCGCTGTTCATCAACAACCTGATGGCTTTCAACACTTAACTCTTTTCTTTTCAAGTACCTGATGGCTTTCGGGCCCTATGAAAAATGGTAAGTATTTTTTTTCCAATCACATGATGGCTTTGTTTTGCGCAAAAATCGATTTTTCCCGCTCTCGGTTTGTGGTGGAGGCTTTGCAGCCTGCGTCTGACGCGCGGCAGGCAGGATGCCTGCACCACATATCGGGTTGCCGGCTGCGAATTGCGGGGCCTGCTTCAGCATGCTTCGAGCCTACCACCCCAAAATGGGGTGAACCCCTCGGCTGAGACAGTCGGTATTTGCACACTTTGCCATTCGATGAATTTTCCTTCTCAAATCTCCTCCCTGGGCTCAGACTGGGCGACGGCTGGTGAAGCGGAGGCGAGCTCTGCTGGAG
>DASYZG010000106.1:0-48167 GCA_035946575.1 Terriglobia bacterium
TCCGGGCCTGGGACCCGCGGGCGCGCATGCCCGCCGAGGTCATCCTCGACGATATGGTCAAGGCCGGGACCCTCGTAGACATCAGTAGCCTGGAGCAGTTGCGTGCGCTGCTCGAGATGGGGCTCGGAACCCGCGCTTCGGGCGCGCCCGGCGGCCACCCACCTGGTGCAACTCCTCCGACCCGTCATTCTGAGCGCAGCGAAGAATCGGCTTCTCCTGCGCCGGAGGTTCAGGAGTCGGGCCACGAACTCGCCGCCATGGCCGAGGCGCTCTGGACCCGCCTCGAAGGCTTCCAGGTTCTGGTGGAGACGCTGGAGGAGATGCTGGGGCGGGTCCTCGAATATCATGGGGGTTTTGTGGTGCAGCCTTCCCAGGCTGCGCGCCGGCCAGGTGCCTGCACCACCACGCCTGCCCCGGCGGGGCCTCCCGGCTTCGACGCCATCCTGAAATCAAGAACCGCGCAGGTTCTTGGCTGCGCTCAGAAGGGAGATTTCACCACCGAGGCCACAGAGGCACACACAGATTCTCTCCGTGAACTCTGTGGACTCCGTGGTGAATCTTCTTCGCAGCCTGGGAAGAATGACAGGACGGAGGATTTGCAGAGCGCGAAGGATTTCCAGAGCGCGGCGCGTCATCGAGCCGGCCCGTCTTCCTGCGGCCGGTCTGCGCCTTGACGATCTATGGATCCACCTCGACCCCTTCCTCCCGAACCGCTCGGCGCTCGACGCCTTGCGCCAGTGGTGGGCGGCGGCCGACGGCGTGGTCGGCGCCGGCGGGCGTCTGGCCCAGAAAGTGGATGTGGCCTTGTACGAATGTGCCGTGCGGCGATTCGGCATCCGCAGCGAGTTCGTGGCCTGGCGCCCCGAGTTGAGCTCGAACCAGTGGCGGGAGCGCCAGTCGCGGCCCGAGTGGGCGCCGCAAGTCACCACGGTCGATGGCCGGGTGCTGCTGAAGCTGAGGAACAAGGAGATCCAGGAATTGGGTCACCGGAGAGGTATGGGGCGAGGTTGACGGATTTGGCATCAGTACCGGGAAGCAGGCACGCCGTATGCGTGTTACCTAATTTGTCTTTACCTCCGTTTGTTGCCCCATTCAGGTTGACCTGAAAAGGCTTAAGGTGATACAAAAGGCAATTCAGCCTTTGTACCGATTCCAGGTCTTGTAACGCATTCATAATCCGCAGTGCGTCCTGGAGAAGCTTCAACGGGAGGAGTATATATGCAAGTTGGACAAGCCCGGCGGCCCGGCCGCCTGGTTCCGGGGGGGACTGTCTCGGTCCTCGTTTCGGCCTTTTACCTCTGTTTTCTCCAGGCATTGCCGGCGCAGGGCCTCGCAGCCCAGGACACCGGACGAACTCCCACCTCCGCTACTGTCCTTGCCAGTGCAAGGCCGCGTCTGGCTGCCGCTTACAGCCGGCTTCCTCTCAGCTTCGAGGTGAATCGGGGACAAGCGCCCGCGCCGGTCCGGTTCCTGGCGCGAGGGGCCGGCTATACCCTCTTTCTGGCTCCCGATGGCGCCACGCTCGTGCTGAGCGACGAGCCGCAGGGTGTTCGCCGCTCCGCGTTCTCCATGGGATTGGCCGGGGCCGATCCCCGCGTTTCGATCGCCGGTGTCGACAAGCTGCCGGGCGAGTCCAACTACTTTCTGAGCAATGATCCCAAAGCCTGGCAGACGCACGTTCCTACCTTCGGGCGCGTGGCGTACCACAACGTCTACCCGGGCGTGGATCTGGTCTATTACGGCCACTCGGGACAGCTTGAATATGACTTTGTGATCGCTCCGGGCGCGGACCTGAGCCGGATCCACCTGGCGCTCGATGCCAAGCCGCGTCTGACGGCAGACGGCGACCTGGCGCTGCCGCTCGGTTCGAGTGAGGTGCGGTTCCATAAGCCCGTGGTTTATCAGACCGGGCCGGACGGGAGCAGGCACTCCCTGGCCGGCGGCTACGTCATCGTGTCCGAATCTCGCTCGGCGGCGAAGAAGTCGGTGGTCGGCTTCAGAGTGGCGGGCTACGACCACACCCGTCCGCTCGTCATCGACCCGACTTTCACCTACGCCACCTATCTCGGCGGCACCGGAACGGACAGCGCTCTCGGCATTGCCGTGGACAGTACGGGCAACGTCTACGTGACCGGCCGAACCACGTCCACGGATTTTCCGGTGAAGGGACCCTATCAGTCCACCTTCAACGGAAGCCTTGATGCTTTCGTGACCAAGATCAGCGCCGACGGACTTTCCATCGTTTACTCCACGTATCTCGGCGGGAGCAAGCCGGATACGACTTCCACGTCGGCGGCGGATTCGCTGTGCGGCATTTCGGCGGGAGTGACTACCGCGACCACCGTGGGCGCTGCCATTGCCGTCGACAGCTCCGGCGACGCCTATGTGACCGGGAACACAAACGCCAGCGATTTCCCGTTTACGACAGGCGCCAAGCAGTTCGCCATCGGCGGAAACTTCGACGCCTTTGTGACCAAGCTGAACACGGATGGAGCTTCCCTGAGCTACTCAACCTTCACCGGCGGCAGTCAGGATGATTGCGGCACGGCCATTGCCGTGGACACGGCGGGCGAGGTCTATGTAGGCGGCTCCACAAGCTCGAAGAACTTCGTGGCGACCAAGAGCGCCTACCAGGTGAACCTCAATTCTTCAACCGGCAACGCCTTCTTCATGGAGCTCAACTCCTCCGCCAGCGCGCCGGCCGTTTACACCACCTTCCTGGGGGGCACAGGCTCGGATGTCGCCCAAGGCATCGCTCTCGACCCTGCCTGCACCACGACCGACTGCTCCGCCTACCTTACGGGCCAGACCACGTCGCTGGACTTCCCGGTCAGTGCCACCGCCTACCAGAAGACGCTGGGCGGCGGGACAGACGCATTCGTCACGGAGATTAACCCGGCCCTGTCCGGCGCCGGTTCGCTCGTCTATTCCACATTCCTCGGCGGCGCCGGCAACGATCTCGGTTACGGGATCGCGGTGGATTCAAGCGGCAACGCCTATGTCGCCGGCAGCACTACTTCCAGCGCGTTCCCGGTCACTTCAGGCGCCTATCAGACTGCGCTGAAGGGCAGCGAGGACGCCTTCGCTGCCAAGCTCGATGCCGGTGGCTCAACGCTGTCGTACTCCACTTACCTTGGCGGCAGCGGAGTGGATTCGGCGGCGGCGATCGCGATCGACTCCACCGGCGACGCTTTCGTGACCGGCAATACGCAATCGACGGACTTCCCGGTGCTCGAGCCGGCGCAGGCAATCTGCGCCACGACTTCCGGGGCGCTGTGCGATGACGCGTTTGTAACCAGCCTGGGTTCCGACGGCGCCTTCCTGAATTTCAGCTCCTACCTCGGCGGTGGGTTGCATGACGCCGGGAACGCCATCGCCGTCGATGCTTCCGCCAATGTCTACGTGGCTGGAGCAACTTTGTCCACCGACTTTCCGGCGACGCCCGGCGTCTTTCAGACCGCCTGCGCGACTTCGTCAACCGGCGCCTGCGGCAACGCTTTTATCGCAGAGATTGGACCTGCTGCGCCGGCGGTGCAGTTGAGTCCTCAGGTGATCCCCTTCGGAGCCGAGCCTCTCGGCGTTCCGAGTACCGCGCAGACGATCACCGTGACCAATAACAGCGGCTCGGCAGTGACGTTCTCGAGCATCGCCACCACGGGCAATTATCAGGTGGCCGTCAGCGGGACCACGTGCTTTACCAGTACGCCGCTTTCCTTTGGCTCGAGTTGTGCCGTTGCCCTCACCTTCACGCCCAATGTAGTCGGCGACAGCGGCGCGAATCAGGGTACGCTGGTGCTCACCGACAACGCCTCCGGAAGCCCGACGCAAACCGCCCTGCTCAAAGGCACCGGGGTAACTTCGCTGGTGGCTCTCAGTCCGGGCAGCCTGACCTTCAGCTCGCAGTTCGTGGGCACAACCAGCGCGCCACAGGATGTGACGCTGGTCAACTCGGGAACCTCGACCTTGAGTATCACCAGCGTGAGCGTAACGGCGGGCTCCGGATTTGCCCAGACGAACAATTGCGGCACCAGCGTGGCTGCCGGATCAAGCTGCACAATCACGGTGACTTTCTCGCCGACGGCCAGCGGAACCGCGAGCGGAACCTTGAGCGTTACGGATAACGCGACGGGAAGCCCGCAAACGGTGAATCTGACCGGAACGGGTGCCAGTCCCGCTGTCAGTCTCTCAGCCGCCACTCTGAACTTCGGCTCTCAGGTCGTGAATACCGGCAGCACAACGCCTCAGAGCGTGACACTCACGAATTCAGGCAACGCCAGCCTGAGCATCACCGCTATCAGCATCGCCGCGACCACCAACCCTTCACCGTTCACCTTGGCTAAGAATAATCCCTGCGGTTCGACCATCGCTCAGGGCGGTTCCTGCACGATTCAGGTCAATTTCAAGCCGACTTCCTCCGGGAGCCAGTCCGCCACGCTCAGCATCACCGACAACGCTCCGAACAGCCCGCAGACGGTGACGTTGAACGGCTCAGGCAGCGATTTCCAGCTCAGCGTGTCGCCGGGTTCCCAGAGCGTAAGCCCGGGACAGACCACAACCTACACGATGAGCGTTTCGCCGCTGGGTGGATTCAGCGGCAACGTCGGACTGACCTGCAAAGGCCAGCCGATCAATACCTCGTGCACCATGTCGTTGACCTCGGTTAACGTGAGTGGCACGAGCGCGGTCAATGCCACGGTTACCGTGGTAACCAGCGCCCCATCGGCGGCGCCTCCGGGAATCGGGCGGTATCTGCGTCCGGGTGACCCGCCCCGGTTGCCATGGCCGGTTTGGCTGGCGCTCGGTGGCTTGGTCGGACTTCTCAGCCTGGTGCGACGCAAGGCCCGTCCGTACGTCCTGGCTGCGGCCATGCTTGTTATGGTTTCCCTGTGGATAGGCTGCGGCAACAGCTTGACCGCGCCGCCCACCGTGGCTGCCGGAACTCCTGCGGGCAATTACACGCTGACGCTCAGTGGCACGTCCGGGGATCTTGGCCACACGGTCACCACAACTCTGGTCGTCAACTGAGGGCGATTTCGGGTACTGGCGCCGGTGATCGGGGGCGCTCCCGGGAGGAGGATGGATCGTGAAAAGGTCACTCTGCTGTCTGGCGATCAGCGCGGCCCTGATTGCATCCGCGGGGCGCTTCGCGACCGCGCAGGACGTGAAACCGATGCCGGTGCCATCGCTCGATTGGATTATCGCCACGAGGCCCGTGCCCGGAACCCTGGCCATTGCGGCACCGGCGCCCCACCACCAGGCCCCGCCTTCGTCCTGCCAGCCCTGCCTGTTCTACGGGGGCGACATCAATCCCGGTTCTCCCGAGGTGAATGGCTTCGGGAACGAGAACACGCTTCTGGTTCAGGACACGACGCTCTATGCCCCGTTCACCGTTCCCGGTGGTCAGCGCTGGCGGATCTCAGGACTCTTCACCAACAATCTCGCCGATCCTTACGAGGGTATTGATCCGAGGCAGGCGACCTGGTCCATTTCGATGGGTATGTCCAGCGGCAACGCCGGAACGGTGGTCGCCTCCGGCACGGCGACGGCAAGCTTCACCGCCACCGGGCGCAATGCTTTCGGGTTCAACGAGTACACAGTTGGGGTGGCTTTCGCAACGCCGGCCGTGGTTCTGCGGCCCGGCACTTACTGGCTGAGCGTCGTTCCCCAGTGCACCAACAGCGGCAACAGCAACTGTTACGGTGCCCAGTATTTCGTTTCCAACACCGGGGGATTGAACAGCTACGGACCACAGGAGCCGACAGCCAAGTCATTCTGGAACTCGGCGTATTTCGGCTACACCTACGCCAACGCCTGCGCGGTGAACACAGATGGCTGTGAAAAGTTCTCTGCCGGAGTCGAAGGCACGGTTGAACACTAACCTGCGCCTTCACCGTCCTGGCGCCCAGTAGCCGCGCTTTGCTCTTACGACGGCGCCCTTGCGCTTCACCTCCACCCGGATCTCGCGGAATTTTCCGTCGGGTGTTTTGTTCGTGGAAGCGTAGGCCAGCAGATAGTACTCCCGTCCATCGGCAAAAGCCTGCCTCAGTCCTTTCAACAGATCATTGCTGTTGTGAAAGAAGACACCACCCGTCGCCACGGCCAGCTCCGTCATGGCGTCCTGATTTTCGTGCGCCGTCATGTTCTTTTGCGCCTCGATCATCGGCAGCAGGACGGGGCCGACGCGGCCATACTGCAGGTCGTGGCTGGCGTCGAGCGCGCCGGCCGCCGACCCGTATAGTCCCCGAGAGTCAAGGGTATAAAAGGTCACGTCTCGAGCCGTGGCCAGCCTGACAATTTCGTCAATCGAAGGGTTCAGGGAATCGCCGGGATTCTGCATTTCTTCACTTGGGAGCTGGAAGTAGAGAGCCAGCAGCCCGAAGAGATCGCGGCCCGGGCGCAGGCTGAAGCCGTCGGAGATCAGGATGAGGATCCGTTTGCCCGGTCGACCGGCCAGGTTGTTCACCAGGTCCTTCATGTCGCCGAGAAAATTGCGGGCCCAGAGACTCCGCTCCTCCGAGGCGGCTCCCGCCCAGTCCTCGAGGCCGCTGCGCATGCCGGCACAGACCTGATCGCTGCCGCTTCCCCCCGCGTCCGGAGGGGGCATGCCAGCGCAGGGGCAGCGCTGGCAGTACTCCTGCAGTTTCAGGTTGAGCTCGCTCTCCTGCTGAGCCAGGTTGCCTTTTTCTCCCAGACCGATTTCTTTGGTCAGCTGCTTGCTTTGCAGCACGGCCAGAATGTCATTGGGATCACGCGTCAGATCGCGGATCACCATCGGCTGCCGGCCGAGAGCCACGAGCGCGTACTTCGAGTCCGAACCTTCTTCGCGTTTGAAGAGCTTCTGTAATGCCGAGACCACCCCGGCGAGATTGCTAAACGAGGAGTTCAGGGTATCCAGGCAGATGATGTAGGTGCGCCGCGCCGCGCCCTGCGGAATTATGGCACTTGACGGTGCCGGCAAGGGAGTGTCCGATTTCAAGGTCCCCGCCGCCAGGTCGCTCTCCGTGCTGAACGCCGTCAGCAGTTGCGGCGCTCCGTCCTCGGACACCTCGAAATCACTCGCCGTGAGGCCGGTAATGCTGTGGCCGTGCTTGTCAGTGACGACCACGGGGACCAGCACCTGGTTGACGTTCACCTTAATGATGGTCGAAGGCGCTTGCCCTGGGACCGCAGGCATCCCTGCGCTTCGCTCAGGGCGGGCTTTGTCCGCAGGGGAGGCCGGACTGCTTTGGGCAAGGGAGGGGTTCTGACGTGCATTCGCTGGGGTCGTGGCAAAGGCGAGAAGCGCGCAGGCAGCACTCAAGCTGACAGTCGAGAGTCGACAGCGGGTTGCTGAAAAACCGGGCCGGCCTGTCATTCTGAGCGAAGTGAAGAATCTGCTTCTCCATGCTTTCCAAAAGCGTAGGGTCAAAAGGAGATTCCCCGCTGCGCCCGGAATGACGCGAATCGAAAGCATTTGGCATCCACCCTGGCCCGCCTATTCCGTTCACCCTGCCAGGCTAACCCTTCACAAGCAGCGACAATCGCAACCCCTCACCTTGGGTCAATCGCAGCCTGTTGGAGAAGACGATTCTCGACTCTTTTCCGTTACTTCGCACCTCATGCTCCACCAAGCGGCTTCCGACCTTCGCCGATGAGTTGCCGGCGGCGCGAGCGGCCAGCGTGACGGAGCGGCAGGCCAGATTTCCCTCCTTCACCGCCAGCGAGAATGTCGTGCTGCGGCCGTTGATCGACTGCGAGAACGTTCCCCATCCGGAGGGCGCGGACCAGAAGCAGGAGAACTTGTCGGCGTGAATCCGTGGCCTGGCCTCGACGCTTTCGCTGACGCCGTCGTACCGGAAGCCGCTGAGCGCGAGCAGCGCGCTCCAACTCGCCATGGGACGCGCGTAGTAGTAGCCGCACTCGGCCTCATCCCACGGATTCCGCCGCTCGCCGTCGTAGCGCCGGCGGATGCTCTCTATCACTTCGAGGCCCTCGGCCGGCATGTCCTCGTAGAGCATGAGCGCACCCGCCGAATATTCAAAGCCGGTCATGAGCTCCCCGAAATAAGGGAAGGGCGTCTCGGGGCGCCTGCCGCGCGAGTAGTCACAGATCACCAGCCCGGCTTCATCGTTCAACGCGAACGTGCGCTGCACGGTCTCATGCCCGGCCAGCGACGGCTTGTAGTTGTACGTGTAGATCGATTTCAAGCACGTGCGGATGTGGTTGCGATCGAGCAGCGGTCCAAGTCCCGCAACGTTGGCCGCGTACTGCCCGACAAGTTGATCCACCAGGCAGCCGTCACCCAGTTGAAACGTGGGATGGTCGAGGTCGGCGGCGCCCATGCCCACGCGCAAGCCCTTCGCGACCTGATCAGAGGAAATCGAGCCTGTCTTCTGAATGTAGTATTCCCCGTTGAAGAGATTGGCGTCGATCCATCGGCTGCCCTGCTCGAACAGCCGGCGATACTCATCCGCGGATCCCGGATCGCCGGCCGCGCGCG
Organism: Terriglobia bacterium; assembly: GCA_035946575.1. GTDB lineage: Bacteria > Acidobacteriota > Terriglobia > UBA7540 > UBA7540 > Gp13-AA77. The sequence goes on from DASYZG010000106.1 coordinate 8,480, forward strand.
CCATCTCCTCGCCCGCGCGCAAGGCGCCGAGGTACCATACGCCGCAGAGCGGGTTGGGGCCGACGAATTCCACGTCATAAGTATTGTGCTGCACGCCTTCCATTACGCCGTCGCGGTTGGCGTCCCAACCGCCCGCGATCCAGGCGAATTCCAGCGCCCGCCTGGCGCCGGGCCACTGCGCCTTGAGCCAGTCGAGGTCGCCCGAGAGGCGCCAATCGAGATAGAGCTTGATGATCACGCCCATCTGGCCGTCGGCGGCCGCAAAGCCCCAGCGCTCGATCGAGCCCGGCAGCAGCTCGCGAAAGTCCATGCGGCCGTCGGGATCGGTGAGGAATCCAAACTGACGCTCGCGCAGCGACCGCGAGAGGCTGGGAAACAGGTGCGCCAGCGCGTGCTCGTAGTTCCACACGTGCGTGCAGCTTCCGAAGCAGCAGCCCGCTTGCTCGCTGCAGCCCTCGAATCCGTGGAAGCCTCCGTCGGAGGTGCGGAAGGAGGTCGGGGTGACGAGCGCCGAGAGATTCGCCGTGGCGGCGTCTTTGACGGCGCCGGGCAGCGTACTCTCTCGCATGGCGGCGGCAAAGGCGCGCGTGCGCCCTTCGAGATCGGGCAGCCGGGCGGCAGCATACTCGGCAGCCTTCCAGGCGTCCGCGAAGCGCGTGCAGTAGTAATTGCCAATCAAGTCGTTCTCATGGCCCTTGGGAGCGGTCCAGCCACTGCGTTTGGCGGTGCGGTTGGGAAAATGCCAGGCGAGCAGGAACGTGTATTCGCGCTCGGCGCCCGCGGGAATCGCGTGCTGCAGGCAGAGCGACCCGATGGGTGTGGCGGCGGGCGATTGCGAATTCAGTTTGCCGTCGGACGAGAAGTCGTCCCAGTAAAGCAGCGGACCTTCCCACCATTGGCGGCTCGGCCAGCCCTTGAGACAGGTCACGGTCCCGTCCGCGCCCGGATCGACGAGGGCGAGCGCGAACGTGCCCGCGAGCGGATCGGATGCGGAGAGAAAGGGATTGCGCATCAGCAATCCTTCGAGACGCCCGCCCTGGCGGTACTCGTTGGTGCGCCCAGCTTCGCCCACCGGATTCTGAATCGACCAGGCGATCGAGACCGTGGCCCTGGCGGCGCCGGGATTGGAAACGCGATAGCGCAGGATAGCGACCGGAAGTCCGGAATCGTCCGCGTCAAGAGGAATAAAAGGCGTGAATGCTTCGAGCTTCACGCGCACGGGCAGATGCGGGTCATCAAAGTCGACCACGGCAAGCGGGAATTCGCCCGTAAAGGTGGAGGAAGCGAGCCGGGGCAGGCCCGGCACATTGGCGGAGCCGAGCCCGGTGGGGCCTTCGTAAGGCGGCATGAAGCGCGCTTCGAGCACGCGCGCCATTGGCTTCTGCCCGGCGGCTTCGACCCAGAGGGACGGAAAAGCGTACTCGGGGGAATTGCCCTTGTCGGGGCGATTGAAAATCCACCACTCGCAGAGCTGCCCCCGTCCGCCAAGGCTGATGCTGCCCGCGCCGATGCCGCCGAGTGGAAACGCTACCATCTGGCGATGCGATCCGGTGAAGACGCGGGGATACTCGATAGCTGGTTGCGTCCTTGCCGGCTGGACCTTTGCCTGCTTCGTGGCCTTGCCGTTCTTCACCGTGGCCGTCGCGCCAGTACTCGTCTCCTGCGCCCCGCCTCGCCCAGCGCCCGGCAAAGCCAGGGCGCCGGCGCCGAGCGCGATGGTCTTCAGGAACTTTCGGCGCCCGCGCTTATGGCCATTCGGAGTGTTATTGCTTCCCCGGGCCCCGCTACTCTTGCCATTCCTGCCGTTCCCGCCCCCCGAACTCGCCATGGATGACCTCGATACCTGTAGCCTTGAGACTGTCGCTGATCACGCCCGGATTGGCTTTTGCGTCAGAATTCAGGAACAGGCCGTTTTTGGCACTTATCACCTTAAGAATCTTGAGCTTACCGTTCTGGGTTCGTATCCGGACACTTCGCTGCCTGGACCGCCCGTCCTGCAGTATAAGCATAGCATTATCAATATGATGGGGGAACCTGCCCGTTCAGCGCCCGTTCCGAAATTTTTAAAAGATTGTTTTTTTACGTTTTTCCCGCCGCTCCGCGGCTGGCCAGGGCTAACAATGTAGGCTCGACAGCGGGATCGGCTGCCCGGGAGATCTTTTTGCGAGAGGGTCGGGAGTCTCACGGATTCAGTGTGCCATAGCAAAATGGGAAAATGGAGAAAAGTGAGAAAAGTGGGACAAAAATATTTCAGCTTTGTTTTCAATGAGTTATCCTGTGGAAAACTCCGGGCGCCGCCGCCAGGCACGACAATAGGGCCGCAGGGCCTCAAAGCACCGGAGGGCCACCCGTCGCGGATCGCCCTTGGTGAACTGATCGCCGAACAGTTCCGTGCTTAAGTTCCCGGAATACCGGATGCGCGCCAGCGCCGACGTGATCTTCCGCAGCGGTACCACGCCTTCGCCGGGCGGCAGTCGATCGGGCTCGCTCAGCAGTTCGCGCGGCTTGGAGCCGGGCAGGTCATGAAAGTGGACGTGTTCGATTTCGCCCGGCCGCACATCGTCGAGATCCTCGAACTTGCTGATGCCGGCGAAAAAGTGATGGACGTCGAGGCAGACCCCGGCGTTAGGCTGACGCGCCTCGCGCAACACCTTGAGCGCGGTCCCGATCGAGCCAATCAGGGCCGACCGGCAGATGAATTCAAGCGCGATGCGAAGGTTATACTTCGCGGCCAATTGGGCTTCCCTGGCCAGGCGCGCGGCCGCTTCGTGCTGATCGTCCGGAGTGACGTTGCCCGAGACATAGGAAAACACCACGTAACGCGGAACGCCGAGCGCCTGGGCTAATTCAAAGCTGCGTTCGAGTTCGGGGAGCTTCGCCTCGAGCGGACCCTGGCCGCGCCAGAGGCATCCCTCATCGGCGCAGGCGGACACCGGAGTAAGGCCATGGTCGCGCAGGAATGCCGTGATCTCCGCCGGCCTCAGATTCTGTTTCCTCAGCTTGTCAAACCATAGCTCGATGTGCCGGAACCCGGCGGCGGAATAAGAAACACAGTCCTGCCGAAAGGGCGCCGCCAACGTGGTGACCTCGTTCAGGCACGGGCTGAAGCGGTATCCGGCGGAGGGCGCGGCTGGCGTCAGGTTCACGCCTGCGGCGGCGAATGATGCGGCGATGAAATCACGTCTGTCCATGACTCCACTAATCCGGCGACCCGCTGGGGAACTTCGCGGTCTCTGTGGTTGGTTAAAGACCGAACACAGAGGTCACAAAGCTCTGAGCACTTCCGTGCTGGACTCCCTTATAGACACAGAGGACACGGAGATTCGTCCGCCGACCCGGGTCATGAATGCCCGCCATGCCCGCAGCCAGGGAAGGCGCCCAGGTACGCATTGCCCTGATAATTCAAATCCTGGTGGATGCCGATCTCCGACGTGTAGTATCCATCCACTGTTATCCGCTTCAAGGCGATGAAGAAGTGATCGAGATCCGTTTCGGGATGCGACTCGCCGGCGGCGGCCTTGGCGAGCGCCCGGGCGGTCGAGCTTTGTGCCGCCGCATCGCGCATCGCCTGGATTCCCCGTCGCCACCGGTGTTGCCCGGCAGCCTCGCCAGTCGAAATCATCAGGTCGGCAAACAGGCTCACTTGCGCCGCGTGCGCGCCGGGCGAATGGGCATCGGCGGGGATGATCATCTCCATCAGCTCGTCGACCAGCCGGTTGTCGTCTTCGGTGAAAAAAGCCAGACGGTAGTCGCCCGGCGTCCAGGCGCAGCTTGCCGGCAACCCGCGCGCCGCAACACCTGGCATCGCGGCTTTCGCCAAAGCACCGAGGGTGACGATTTTAAGCGCCTGTCGACGCTTCATTCTTCTCCTTCTCTGTGTTCTCCGTGACCTCTGTGGGAAAGGAGGGGTTCACCACGGAGCGCGCAGGGGTCACCGAGATCCTTGGCCTACAAGGCTCCGAGCTTCCTCTGCCGCTTAATGTAATCCGCCACCCGCGCCGATAGCGCCATGATGGTGAGCGTCGGATTCTTCTCGCTCGAGGTCGTGAACGCGCTGCCATCGGTCACGAACAGGTTCTTCACTTCGTGCGACTGGCAGAATCCGTTCAGTACCGACGTGCGTGGGTCCTTGCCCATGCGGACGGTGCCCACTTCGTGGCTGGCGAATCCGCCCGGGCCGTTCTCGAGGTTCGAGAATACGATGCCCTTCAGCCGCGATGCCAGTTCTTGCACGCTCGCCGTCTGATCGTGCCACAACGCGCGATCGTTCTCGCCCAGGCGGAAATGAATTACCGGGACCGGTATACCGTAGGCGTCCGTCTCGTGATTGTCGACGGTCACGTAATTCTCAGGCGATGAGAGGGCCTTGCAGAATGTGCCCAGAAACAGATATCCCGGCTGCAGACGGCGGACTTCGGCTTTGAACGCGGCGCCGTAGCCCGCCAGATGCTGGGCCTGGTCCGGAAACATGTAGGAGTTGAAATTCACCTGGATACCCCAGCCACCGGCGTAATCGCGCCGGCCACCGAGGTGATTGTACCGCGGCACGTAGACGTGGTCCGTGGCCCCGTCCTGATTCACCGGCTTCGTGCCCGCCAGCTCGTCAAGATAAACACTTACTCCGCCGCCGATGTGCCCGTGCAGGTAGTGCCCGACGACGCCGTTGGAATTCCCGAGACCATTGGGATGCCGCGTCGACTTCGAGTTCAGCAGCAGCCGCGCCGATTCGATGGTGGCGCAGCAGACCGCAAACACGTGCGCGCGCACCTGCTCCTCGCGGCGCGTGGTCCGGTCGATGAACGAGACCCTGCGCGCGCGGCCGCTCGAATCCGTGAGAATCTCACGCGCGACGGCGTTCTGTCGCAGCGTGAATCGGCCGCTGGCGCGAGCCTTCGGCAGCATGCAGTCCGGCGTGGTGAAAATCGAGGAGACGTCGCAGCCGTCCATGCAGTGTCCGCAATAGTGGCACGGCGGACGCTGATCGTAGGGGACGGTCAGCACCGCCTTGCGCACCGGAATCACCGCGATGCCCATGCTCTTCCCGACCCGTGCCAGAATGTGCTCGCTGCAGCGCCACGGCAAGGGAGGCAGGTAGTGCTTGCCCGCCGGCAGGATCTCAAGATGATCGTCCTCGCCGCAGACGCCGATGGTCTGCTCGATATGCTCGTACCAGGGCTCCAGCTCCTCGTAGCTGAGAGGCCAGTCATCTTCGACCCCGGCCAGCGACCTTTCGCGAAAGTCAGGCGGCGCGTAGCGCAGGGTGACCGCGTTCCAGTGCAGCGTGCGCCCGCCCAGGACGCGCACGCGGTCCACGCCGATGCCGCTGTCGCTGTCCTGATAACGGAGGGCTGAAATGTCCTTGGGATAGAAAGGTGCCTGCTTCTCGCCGCGGAATCCGCGATAGGGCAGCTCATAGGGCCACTTGTGGGAGAGGAATCGCGACGGCGGAACTTCTTCGCCGGCTTCCAGCATGATGACCTCTGCGCCGCCCTCGCAGAGCTCCTTGGCCATCACGCCGCCGGCCGCGCCCGAGCCGATCACGCAAACGTCGTAAGTGCGCATGCTCCGCTATTGTTCCGCGTTGCCGCGTCGCTTGTCAGTGGTCAGTTGCCGGGTTGCAGTCGGCCGCCTATTCTCCGGGCAACGGGCCACTGACAACGGGCAACTGACCGCCGACCTTGTCTATTTTGAACCCGGTAACGCAAATGCATACAGCGTGTCATCGACGGCCATCAGCACGTACTGCCGGCCGTCGAGTTCGTAGGTGATGGGCCCGTTCGACATGTCGCCGCCGGCGTTCAGATGCCAGAGCGTCTTGCCGCTGGCGGGATCGAGCGCGAGGATGTTCCCGTCGTTGTCGGCGGTGAACAGCAGGCCGCCCGCCGTCGTCAGAATGCCGGCGCCACTTTCGCCGTCGCCGAGTTCGTGATCCCAGACCACCTTGCCGGTGCGATAATCGAGGGCCCGGATCGCGGAGTTGGCCCACAAGCCGCGATCGCGTCCGCCCCATCCTTCCGCCTTCCCGGTCACAGTCTTGTAGAAAATGCTGAACACGCGATGCGCGCTTACATAGAAAAGTCCGGTGAGCGGATCGAAGCTGGGGGCGAGCCAGTTCGTGGAGCCGTCTGAGGCGGGCTCCACGAGCGCGCCGTCAGGCCGGGGAGCGTCCTCCGGCTTGGGAATCGGATGTCCGGTGGCGTCGATGCCCGAGGCCCACGTGGTGTCGATGAACTCCGAGGTCACGAGATGCTCGCCCGTGGCGCGGTCGAGGACGAAGAAATAGCCGTTGCGCGCGGCCTGGGCGATGAGTTTGCGCGGCTTGCCGCCGATGGTGTCGTCGAACAGCACCGGCGTCTCCACCGAGTCCCAGTCATGCACATCGTGCGGCGATGTCTGGTAATACCAGGCCATCTTTCCCGTGTCCGCGTGCAGCGCCACGATCGAGCAGGTATAGAGATTGGCTCCCGGCCGCGCTTCGCCCACCAGCACGGGGTTGGGATTGCCGGTACCCCAATAGATCAGATTGAGATCGGGGTCGTAAGTGCCGGTCATCCAGGTCATGCCGCCGCCGTGCGTGATGGCGTCGGAATTTTTCGGCCAGGTCTCGGAGCCGGGCTCACCCGGCTTGGGCTCCACATACCAGCGCCATTGCAGTTTCCCCGACTCGGGATCGAGGGCATCGAGGAAGCCCGGAATGTCGGTGACGTCTCCCGAGACGCCGGCGATGATGTGATTGCCCACCACCAGCGGCGCCATGGTGGAGAAGTATCCGAGCTTGGGATCGGCAAGCTGCACAACCCAGCGTACAGAGCCGTCCTTGGCGTTGAGGCTGACCAGATGCGCGTCCGGCGTGGTCATGTAAAGCCAGTCGCCGTACATGCCGACGCCGCGCTGGCCGATGTGATCGCCTTGCGACTGGCGCTGATAGTGCCAGATCAAACGCCCGAAGCGCGCATCGACCGCCCACACGTTGTCCGGCGTGGTGAAGTAAAGAACGCCGTCCACCAGCAGCGGTGATGATTTGATCTCGCGCCCGCGAGCGCGGAAGATCCACGCCGGCGCGATTCGCGCGACATTCGAGGTATTGATCTGATCGAGGTGGCTGAAGCGCCGTCCGGAATAGTCGCCGTTGAATGTGGGCCAACTGTCCGCGGGCGGCTTGAGGAGCGTCTCGGGCAGCAACCCCTGGGCGATCGACGGGGTGGCCGCGCCGCCCATCATGATCGCGGCGAAAACGAGCGACCGGGCGAAACGATAGCGGATGCCAGGGCGATGGATGTGAAAATTCACTTGAGCGTTTCCAGGTAGGCAAAGAGATTATGAAAATTGTCTTGGGTGATCCTGCCGAGCAGCGCGCGATGCGCAGACAGGGGATCGTGGACCTCAACTTTGACGTCCTGGCGCGCGAACGACCGGTACCAGCCGGAGGAATCGATCAGCGCCACGGTGAATTCGTCGAGGTGATCAAGCTTCCCGCTGACCTCTTCCCCTGAAGGCATTGTCACTGTAACCGTCGCCGTCGCCCTGACCGGGCTCCGGCCATGCCTGCCCTCCGGATACAGCATTTGGGCTTCAAGATCGAGCGGCGGCAACTTGTCCGCGATGCCCTTCAGGTCGCCGGTTGGTGAATGGCACGCGGCACAGCCACCGGCGCCGTCGAAGTAGGCGCGACCCGCGGCCGCGTTGCCGGTGAGGAGCTTGGCCAGCGCGTAGGTCTTCGGCAAGCGCGCCGAGTCAAGCGCCTGCTGGGCGCGTTCGTGCAGGAACGCCGCCACGGCCTTGATCTGATCGTCGCTCAGCGGCAGCGCCGGCATGCCCTTATCGGGCCGCCCATTGTGGATCACGGGCCCGATCAGGTTGCCGTTCACATCGTGTGCCACCAGCGCCGAGCGGATCAGGTCCGGGCCGCGCCCGCCGGTGGCGTCGGGTCCGTGGCAGAAGGCGCAACTCTGCTGGAATTGCCGGGAGCCGTGCTGAACCTGGCTGGCGTCCGGCGGCGGCTGCGCCTGGGCGCTCGCCGCGGCCGGGCCCAGCATCAGCGCGACAATTCCTGAGATGATTCCCGCGGCAATCGCGGCGGGCAATCTGGCGGCGAGTCGGGGCATAGGGCCGGGCCGGAATCGAAATGTCTCCGGCAAGGAGGATTATTGTATCGCAGGGAACTTATCAGGCAAGTGCCAATATGGGCTGACCGTCCAAAATTCTGCAGGTGACGCTTGTTGGAGCCAAGGCCGGGGACCCTTGAGGCGAATCCCGCCACGCCGGTTTACCCGTCTCGATTGTGAGATGCCGTGAGGCCTGGCTGGCCCCCGACAAGATTCGCGAACGGCTCCAGCCCGTCTCAGTCGAGGTTCCAAATCGGGTGACAGATATTCCCCGAGCCGGCAACCGAGCGATCATCAACCAACCGATTCTGGTATAATGTTCAAACTAGGAGCGAAGTGCCGCCTGCTGAAGGCCGTCCGTCTCGACCTCTTCACCTTGCCGACACGCATCCTGAGCACAGGCGACGCTCGTCTCCGCCCGTCTGCTGCGGCTTGATCCCGCAACGCTGGCGAGCACTTATTCAGGGGACGATTTCATGGCAACCACACACGTAGCGCCAATCGAGAGCGACATTGCGCCGCAAAGCGACCGGGTGGTCAACGACCTCAGCATCCAGGTGGCGACCGTCAATGGCTCCGGCAGCCAGAGTTCCAACATGGTGCTGCTGCGGTCGCTCTTCCAGATGGGAATTCCGATTTCCGGCAAGAATCTGTTCCCTTCCAACATTGAGGGCCTGCCGACCTGGTTCACCATTCGCGCTTCCAGGCACGGCTGGATCGCGCGTCGCAAGGAGATCGACTTCCTGGTGGCCATGAATCCTGAGACCGCAGAGGAGGACGTGCGCGGACTCGAACCCGGCGCGGCCTGCGTCTACGCCGAAAAACTCAACCTGAGCCGGCTGCGCGACGACCTCATCTTCTACCCCGTGCCTTTCGACCAGATCGTCGCGCCGGTGTGTCCTGATGCCAAGTTGCGCAAGCTTGTGCGCAATATGGTTTACGTCGGCGTGGTGGCGCGCCTGCTCGAGATTGACATGGGCGAGGTGGAGCGCGCCCTGCGCAAGCAGTTCAAGAAAAAGGTAAAGGCCGCGGACCTGAATTTCAAGGCCGTGCTCGCCGGATACGAATTCGCCGAAAAGAACCTCGAAAAGCGCGACCGGCACGTGGTCGAGCGCATGAATGCTAACACCGGCAAGATCCTGATCGAGGGCAACGCGGCGGCGGCGCTCGGCTGCATGATGGCCGGCGTGACAGTGGTCACCTGGTATCCGATTACGCCCTCCTCGTCGCTCTGCGAGATGCTGATCAGCTACATGAAGCGCTACCGCATGGACCCCGAGACCGGGAAAGCGACATTTGCCATCGTCCAGGCCGAGGATGAGCTCGCGGCCATCGGGATGGTGATCGGCGCCGGTTGGGCGGGCGCGCGCGCCATGACCTCGACGGCGGGGCCCGGCATCTCGCTGATGTCCGAGTTTGTGGGCCTCGGCTACTATGCCGACGTTCCGGGTGTGATCTTCGACATCCAGCGCGTGGGACCTTCCACCGGGCTGCCGACGCGCACGGCGCAAGGCGACATCATCTCGACGGCGCTCCTCTCCCACGGCGACACCAAGCATCCGCTGCTGTTTCCCGCGTCCGTGGACGAATGCTACACCATGGCAATCGCCGCTTTCGATCTTGCGGAAGAATTGCAGACGCCGGTGTTCGTGATGAGCGATCTCGATCTCGGCATGAACTACTGGATGTCAGACCCGTTTCCCTACCCCGACAAACCGATGGCGCGCGGCAAGGTACTCGACGCGGAGGATCTGGAGCGCCTGGGCAGCTTCCGCCGCTACAAGGACGTGGAAGGCGACGGCGTCGGGTATCGCACCCTGCCCGGCACCAATCACCCGGCCGCGGGCTACTTCACGCGCGGCAGCGGCCATAACGAAGACGCGCTTTACACCGAGAAGGGCGAGCTGTACGTGCGCAACATGGACCGCCTCAATCGCAAGTTCGAAACCGCGCGCCGCACGGCGCCCGGACCGGTGATCGAGGGAGCCGGGCGGGATATCGGCCTGATCGCCTATGGCACCAGCCACTGGGCCACCATGGAGTGCCGCGACCAGCTGGCGCGCGAGTTCGGCGTGGAGACGGACTACTGCCGCATCCGCGCTTTCCCCTTCGCCGACGAGGTGGCAGCCTTCATCCACGCTCACCACCGGGTTTACGTGATCGAGCAGAATCGAGACGCCCAGTTGCTCGGGCTGCTGCGCCTGACGCTACCGCCCCAGGGCGGTGAAGCCTGCCGGCTGCGCAGCGTTCTTCACTACGACGGACTGCCCCTCGACGCCCGCAGCATCACGGATTCCATCATGACTCAGGAAGTAGGAAACTGATATGGCTACCACCACCACGCCTGTACCGCGAAAAACGAATCGCATCGGTCTCGAGCCCGCCGCCTACAAGGGCAGCAGAAGCACGCTCTGCGCCGGTTGCGGTCATAACGCCATCACCGAGCGCATCATCGAGGCCTTCTACGAGATGGGCGTTGAGCCGCATCGCGTGGTCAAGCTCTCCGGCATCGGATGCTCCTCGAAGAGTCCGGCGTACTTTATCGGAAGCACCCACGGCTTCAACGCCGTTCACGGACGCATGCCGTCAGTCGCCACCGGGACGCTGCTGGCGAACCGGACCCTGCTCGGCATCGGGGTGAGCGGGGACGGCGACACCGCGTCCATCGGCATCGGCCAGTTCGTGCACCTGATGCGCCGGAACCTGCCCCTGATCTACATCATTGAAGACAACGGCTGCTACGGGCTGACCAAGGGCCAGTTCTCGGCCACCGCCGATCGCGGCAGCGTGCTGAAGAACGGCGTGGTGAATGACCTCGCGCCCATCGATACCTGCGCGCTGGCCATTGAACTGGGCGCCACCTACGTGGCACGATCGTTCTCCGGCGACAAGAAGCAGCTTCTGGCGCTGCTCGAGGGCGCCATCGCGCATCGCGGCACGGCCATGCTGGACGTGATTTCTCCCTGCGTCACCTTCAACGATCACGAAGGATCAACCAAGAGCTACAGCTATGTGAAGGATCACGACGAGCCCCTGGGCGAGGTCAGCTTCGTCCCATTCTTCCGCGACATCACGGTGGATTACGATCCCGGGTCAACAACGGAAGTGACGTTACACGATGGTTCGCGCCTGCTGCTCAAGAAACTGGAAGGCGGCTATGATCCGACCAACAAAGTCGAGGCGCTGCGCGTGCTGAGCGAGTCGCACGACAAGGGCGAAGTGATCACGGGTCTGTTCTACGTCAAGACCGGCCAGCCGAACTTTCTCGACCTGCTGAACATCGTCGATGAGCCGCTGGCCACGCTGCCGGAATCAAGAGTCAGGCCGCCGAAGCGCGTGCTCGATGAAGTGATGGAAAGCTTGAGATAACGATAGGACCTAGTCAATCAGCCTGGCAGCTTGTCTTGAGGCGCGCGGTGCGAGAAGGGGGGGCATCGGGGCGCCGCTCGCGAGTCCCCCCCCTGCCGGTTCAGTGTCAACGACTTCCACAACGCCGCCGATGCGGGGCACGGACGCCCCGCGCCACCATCATCGCTACTCCCGCCGGCGCCGCCGCTCCCGTCGCGCGGCCTGGGCGATGTTGAGCCTTCCGCTGGCGGCGGTCGCGCTCTACGCGATGATTTGCCTTATCGCTTTCCTGGTGATGAGGAGACCCGCGCGGCACTTCGATGCTACCAACAATCCCGGCCGGTTCGGCGTTTCTTATCAGGAAGTGCGCTTCCGCTCGCGCAGTGGCGATGTTCGTGTGGCGGCCTGGCAGATTCCGGCGGCGGGCAGCGATCGCGCGCTCGTCCTCGTTCCCGGCAAGGACTCGAGCCGCAGCGACGAATTGGACGGTCATTTTCCCGAACTGGCCGCGGCGCTCGCACGCCGCGGTTTCAATGTACTCATGATCGACCTGCGCGGGCACGGGCAGAGTGATGCCGCGCCCTTCGGCTTTGGTCCTGATGAAAAGCGCGATGTGGAAGGTGCCGTCGATTTCCTGAAGACTCAGGGATTCCGTGCCGGCAGCATCGGCGTTCTGGGCGTGTCGCTCGGGGCCGCAGCGGGCATTTACGCGGCCGCGGACGATCCCGACATCGGCGCGCTGGTGGAGGACAGCAGCTACGCCGCGCTTGGTCCCATCCTGCAGCGCGACTGGCAGGGCGCGACCCGTCTGCCGGAATTCTTTCTGCCGGGCACCGAACTCATCGACCGCTGGATTGACCACCGCGACGTCACCACCATCGTCCCGGCGGACCAGATCGCGCGCATTGCGCCCCGTCCGGTTATGATCGTCCACGGCGCGATCGATGGCTTAATCCCGGTGCAGGACGCGTACGACCTCGCGGCCGCCGACCCGTTGGCCGCGATCTGGATCGTGCCGCAGGCCGTTCATGCCGGCGCCTATCAGGTGAAGCCGGACGCGTACGTCAATCGCGTATCCGACTTCTTCAGCAGCGCTCTTGGGCACGGAAGCGACGCATCTTCGGCGAACGATCGACCTACTGGACTACCATCCCGCCGTCAATCACCAGCGCATGCCCGGTGACAAACGAAGCCGCGTCAGAGCACAGCCACAGCACCGCTTCCGCAACTTCCTCAGCGCTGCCCAGCCGGCCCATCGGTTGAATCTTACGAATCCACGGCTCAAGATCAGGATTCTCGCGCGCGTGTGCATCGGTCATCGGCGTTTCGATGAATCCCGGACACACCGCGTTCACCCGCAGACCCTTCTTCGCGTACTCCAGGGCCGCAGTGCGCGTCAACTGGATTACGCCGCCCTTCGACGCTGAATACGCCGGACCGCCGCGCATGCCCACCAGTCCCGCCACGGAGGCGTTGTTCACAATCACGCCGCCCGCCCGCTTCAGCATCTCGCGAATTTCGTACTTCATCGAAAGCCACACGGCCGTGAGGTTGGTGCTCAACGTGCGCTGCCAGTTCTCTTCCGTGCAATCGGCCGTGCGCGCCATTTCCCCGGTGATGCCCGCGTTGTTGAAGGCGTAATCGAGGCGGCCCCACCGCTCCACCGTACGTTCGATTAGCGCCTGGACCTCGGCAGGCACTGTGACATCGGCCCGAATGAAAATCGCGTCGCTGCCGGATTCACGCGCCAGGCGCGCTGTCTCCTCTCCTTCACTCGCGCGCCGGCCGCTGATGGCGACCCGATCTCCGCGACCCGCGAAGGCCAGTGCGGCCGCGCGTCCGATGCCTGACGTGCCGCCGGTGACGAGAGCGACCTTGTTCGATTCTGCTTCGGGCATCTCTACTGTCACGAAAACCAGCCGGGTGTCTTGCGATCCGCCCGACCCTTTGTTAATGCCACTTTGCGCATCGTCATCCCGCGCAAGCGGGGTTGTGGGTACGGCGTCTCGAGGGTTCTCCTACCGAAGTCCCGCGGGCATGACGATGCCGCCAAGACGATCTTAAAGCAGCAAATGACGCCACGGCCGGCTCTCTTTAGTGCGCAACCTTCTTGCTGAATACGCGCTGGGTCTTCACCACCCTATAGCCCATCTTCTGGTAGAACTGGTGGGCCTCCTCGCGAACCACGTTCGAGCGCACAGTGACCGTTGCGCAGCTGGCGCTGCGGGCCCAGCGCTCCAGGTGCTCCACGAGCAATCGTCCCGCGCCGCGTCCTCGCCACTCCTCGTCGACAACCAGCCCACCAATTTGAGCCGTGGGGTCGCTCTCCACGAGAGGCTGCACAAAACCGTGGATCCAGGCCACAACCTGCTGGCTTGTTTGCGGCATTCCGCCGCCTTCGGATTCGGCCTCTGCGACGAGTACCACATGTCCCGGTTGACCGAGCAGCGAAGCCAGGCGGCGCTCGACCCGCTCGCGCGACGACGGGTATCCGAGCTGAACGGAGAGCCTCGCCAGGGCTTCGGCATCACGGATTGCCGCCGGCCGCACGGTCACGGTACCGAGCGCGACACCCTCCCGGCGGACAGCTTTGCGCGACTGCATCACTTCACCCAGTCGGCGATGAAGACATTGATTTCGTGCGGCGCTTTGGCATTGCGATTGGAAACAAACGCCAGCTTCTTGCCATCCCAGGAAAACATGGGGAATGCATTGAACCCGCCGGTGAAGGTCAGAGGCTCCAGTCCGTTGCCGTTGCGGTCGACCGTGTAGAGTTCGAACTCGCTCGAAGTGGGCTTCTCATAATTCGACGAAAAGATAATGTGCTCGCTGTCCGGATAGAATGCGGGCGCGAAACTCGCCCCCGGCAGACGCGTAATCTGTCGATCATCGGAGCCGTCGGTGCGCATCACGTGGAGGTCCATCTCGAGCGGCGAGACGAGATCGCTCGCCAGCAGAGATTGGTACCGGGCGATTTCATCCGTTCCCCGGGGATGATGCGCGCGATAGACGATCCACCGTCCGTCGGGCGAAAACGTCGGACCGCCATCGTATCCGAGCTCGTGGGTGAGCTGCTTCACGCCGCTCCCGTCCGGATTCATGGTGTAGATATCGAGATCACCTCCGCGCGAGGACGTGAACACAACCTTGCCGCCGTCCGCGGAAATCGTCGCCTCGGCGTTGTACCCCTTCCACGGCGTAAGATCCTTGAGGACCTTGCCTGCGGCCGTCGCGTAGTAGACGCGGTACGTGGAGTAGACGCCCCAAACGTAGCCCTTGGAGTAGTCAGGACGCGGCGGACACGCGGGGTTCGCCCGGTGCGTCGAGGCGTACAGGATATGCTTGCCATCGGGGTAGAAGAATCCGCAGGTAGTGCGTCCTTTGCCGGTGGAGACCCGGTGCACGTTTGAGCCGTCGATGTCCATCACAAACATCTGATCGCACTCGTACGGCGGCCGTGTGGATTGAAAGATCAGGCGACGGTCGTCGTAGCTGAAGTATGCCTCAGCATTCTGGCCGCCGAAGGTGAGTTGCCGGACGTGCCGCAGGTGAACTTCGCGCGGGTCGCGCAGTGGATCGCCGGGCGTGCCGTGGACGCGGGGTCCTATGCCGCCGAGACCCGTGGAGGCACCGGCGGAACTCTGGCCAGATGCGACAGGCTTACCCGGCTGCTGAGGAAGTTCCCGAGCCCGGCTGCCGTTGTGGTTTACACCGCCCAGCCCGCATAGACCTAGCACGACCGCAAAAGCGAGAAGAGTAAGTCGGAATGAAAATGTATTCCTCATATCTCGAGCGATCTGTTCCGTAGCCTCCTGACGGTCACTTGCAGTCCATTTCCAGAATCGAGCCATCGATGCCGTCGCCTTCTCCGATCTCGACTCGGGTGTCCATCGTCTGGCATTTGCGGCGCTTCAGCGTGACGTAGATGCTGCCTGGAATCAGGTCCAGCGCCGCGGTGCCGTTCGCGTCGGTCTCGCCCTTGACGGTCTCCGCCACGGTACCGTTTGTCTTGAGTGCATCGATTTCAATCCCGCCGAGCGGCCGACCGGCATTGTCGGTCACCTGAAACAGAACCGGCTTGTGCCAGAATTGCTTCCCTTCGTAAAGATCGGGCTCGAGCATCACCAGATGGACGTTGGCCGTGCCGGCGGTGCCCACGTCCGTGTGTTCGAACACAGCTGTCTCGTAGGTGGCGTCAACACGCCTTGCCGTCACCCAGTAGGTGCCCGTCGGCAGGTGCGGGAAGGTAAACGCGCCATCGATGTCCGTAACGATCTGGCCGATCACGTGGTTCTCATGATCGCTTAGCGAGACCTCCATGTTGACCAGCGGATGGCCGTCGCGATTGGTGACCTTCCCGGTGATAGTGCCCAACGCGGAGGCCGGCGCCGGTTCGAGATCGACGTCCACCGTGTTGCTCCGGGCTTCGCCTTGCCAGATGTCGATGCCAAGATCGCGCGAGAGCGCATCCCCGTTCGAATAGCTCGCCTGGTAACTGACCGAGAGCTGGTACTTGCCCCAAACGGGCTGCGCCGCGCCGCCCTGGTGCGCCACGAGTCCGGGTTCGAGCGCGATTACGGCTCCTTCGCTCAGGTCGCCCCCCGGTGCGAGAAAAACCATGTGAGGGTGGGGCATGTCCACGCTTGCCATCAGCGTGCCGTGAGGCGGCTCGCTCCATTCGGGTGCTTGCGCGCGCTCCAGGTGAACAATCAGCCGCGAGCCGCCGTTGCTGGCGCCGGGAGTGTTCTGGTTCGTCTCGGCAGTTCGTGCCCGATCCATGGGATCGCGCACGTGGCGATACAGCCACAGCGGCTTGGCGCCGGCGTTGTGGAACTGCAGCATAACGCGCGCCGGAAATGGCTGCGCGACGTCGGGTCGCTGCGGTGCCAGAGAGACTGTCAGCTCAGGCGCCGGCGCAGGTTTGCCCGCGCGCGCCGCGGCGGCGACCAACAGTACAGCGCCTGTAACAATCGACGCCCGAAGAGATCTTCCCGTGCGCCACATCATAAGTTCGGCTACTTGCGAACCTCGAGCGTCACCTCGTGCGCCACTTTCGCGCGGCCGCGCAGCACCGTAACCATGACCTTGTCGCCGGGCTTGTGCGCGCGCAGAGCGTAGGTGAAATCGTACAGGTTGTCAATCTTCATGCCGCCGAAGTCGATCAGCACATCGCCCGCCTTGAAGCCCCCCTTCGCCGCCGGGCTGCCGTCGCGGACGTCGCCGAATTTCACGCCCCCGTGCTCGACCTGTCCGAAGTCGGGAATGGAGCCGAAGTAGGGACCGTAGCCGCTGCCTCCGCCGGCGGCCGAGGGTGTGGGTTCGGCTACGCGCACATACTGCGGCTTCTCATTCAAAGCGTCGAGTGCGGCGGCGGTATCAGCCACAAGCTTTGCTACGCGCGCGCCGGACGCGGCATCAATCTTGTCCCAGGTGTCGGACGGCTTGTGATAGTCGGAATGGAGGCCTGAGAAGAAGAACAGAACCGGAACGTTCTTGATGGTGAATGATGTGTGATCGCTGGCACCGTACCCGGACGCCGAGAAGTTGATGGCGAAGTGTGCCGCGGCCTCCGACTGATTCACGCCCTGCACCAGCTTCTGGAACCCGGGTGACGTGCCCGTGCCGCCCACGTACAGCCGGTTATCGCGAATCCGGCCCACCATGTCCATGTTGACCATGGCAGCAGTCTGGTTCATCGGGCAGGCCGCCGGCGGATGCTCGGCGTAGTAGCTGGATCCGAGCAGGCCGAGTTCCTCGCCGGCAAAGGTTACGAAGATCATGGTGTGGCGCGGCGGTGGATTGCGGTGCGCAAAATACGAAGCGACCTCAAGCACGGCCGACGTGCCTGAGGCGTTGTCGTCGGCGCCGTGGTGGATCTGGCCGATCTGGTTGGGCGCGAGCGAATGCCGGTCGCCGAGTCCGAGATGGTCATAATGCGCGCCGATCACCAGGCATTGCGACTGGAGCGCCGCGTCGCTGCCCGGCAGCATGGCGATCACGTTCGACTCCGGCTTGCGGATGCGTTCGACATCCACATCCAGCGTCTGTATCGGGCCCGAAGTGAGCGCGAACGAATGACCGGAGAGATCCCTGTTGATCGCGCCGGTGAGATCGGCAAGGGTGTGTCCGCTGGGCTTCAGCCATTCATCCGCCAGCGAGGCCGTCACTTGCACGGCGGCGATGCTGAGGGCTTCAGGGCCAGCCAGTTCGCCGAACTTGATCAAGGTGTCCGGCTCGCCCGCATGATTTGCCGTATCGTTCACCAGGATCATGCCGACGGCGCCGTGATTGCGGGCGTTGATTGACTTGCTGACCAGGTCGGCCCGTGTCGCCAATTGCGCGCCGGGGCCCTTGGGATTGCTCTCCTGCGGATAATGCCGCAACACGAGCACAAATTTTCCCTTGGCGTCGACTCCCTGATAGTCATCGTAGTGTTCTTCGGGTGCGGTGATCCCGTATCCGGCGAAAACCATCTCACCCTGGAAATGGCCGTCCTCTGAGAAACTCAACGGAACGTAATCCTGATTCAGGCCCAACGTTTGGTGGGTACCGCCGAAGACCGTCGTGAAGGAATTCGACTTGCCCAGCCCGGCGCCGACCGTGACCTGGTAGCGCTGCAGATAACCGCCATCGTCGCCGCCAGGCTTGAGGCCGTCGGCGCGAAAGTGATCCGCGATGTAATGCGCGGCCTTCTCGAGTTCGGGCGTGCCGTTGCCCCGCCCACGAAGCTCGTCACTTGAGAGATACTTGATGGGATCGAGGAATTGCCGTGCTGAGAACGCCGACTGAGTCGCGGCGTCCGCGCCCAAGGCCAAACCGGGCGTCGCGCCTCGCACGAGCACGAACACCCCGGCTGAAGCGATGATCGCGAACCCTGCGGCAACCGCAATCCTTGACCTGAATCCGAAGCGCGACGGCACGCTTCCAGACCGATGAAGCCCCCTGAATTTCATGCTGAGTCACCCTTCGTAAACAAGAATGGTAGCATCCGCGCGAGTCGGCAGTCGACAGGCCGCTTTTGACGCGCGTAGTGTCTCAGGAGACACTACTTGAGTTCTGACTGTGGAGTGGCGGTGCTGGCTCAATGCTGAGGACCGGAAGCTTACTTCGAGCCTTCAACCGGGTACTTCTTCTCAATCCAGGCGCGACGGAAATCGGTGTCGATCTTGACCACCCGGAGCCTGGTGAATCCGAGGTCCTTGAGCAGAGCGAACGGCGGCTTGATGTTCGGGCAATCGGGCCAGGGGCAGCAGCCGCAATAGATCACGATCTCCTCGTCCTTGGGCTGGTTTGCGGCCCACTCCTTGAGAGCGGCGATTGTGACCGGGTTCTGTCCCGGACCGAAGTAGAGCGCCCCGGGGACGTGACCGCGATCGTACAGTTGCCTGAAGGTCACCGCGATCACCACCGGTTTCGTAGGTTTTGAGAGCGCCTGGAGCAAATCCTCCGGGGTCATCACCTGCGCCGGCGTCCAGGGATCGGGAAGCGCCTGCCCGGCGGCGCCCTTCGACCCCATGAAAAGCATGCCGGCAAGCGCGAGCATCATTGGGATCAGGCCTAGGCGTCGATTGAGGAACTGCGGTCTGTTCATGGTTGTCCTCCGGGAGCGGTGAAACTCAGTCCATCCACAGCTTCGACGATGCTCTGCAGGATTCTCAGTGATGGGGGTCACACCCTGCTTGTGCCGCGCTACTCGACCGCTCGCAGAATCAGGCACTTCAGATAGTGGGTTTCGGGGACGGTCAGCAGGATGGGATGGTCTCGCGACTGTGTCCGCCGCTCCACGACCTGAACGGAGCGGTGGGCGTCGAGAGCGGCGGCGGCGACCGTCTCAAGGAAATCGGCTTCGCTCACGTTGTAGGAACACGAGCAGGTGATCAGGAATCCGCCGCGATTCAGGATCTTCAGCGCGCGCAGGTTCAGCTCCTTGTAGCCGCGCAGCGCGCCTTCCAGGTCCGATTTGTGACGTGCGAAAGCAGGGGGATCAAGCACCACGGTATCGAAGCGCTCGTCGGACTGGTCGGCGGTCTTGAGGTAGTCGAAGCAATTGGCTTCCTGCCACTCGATATTCGTCAGGCCGTTCAACTCCTGATTGCGCCCGGCGGTGGCCAAGGCGTCCGCGGAGCTGTCGAGCGCCAGCACCGATTCCGACGCGCGCGCGAGCGTGACGGCGAATCCTCCCGTATAAGTGAAGCAATCGAGCAGCCGTCCGTGCGCGTACGCCAGGGCCGCGGCGTGGTTCTCCCGCTGATCGAGGTACCCGCCGGTTTTCTGCCCGCCCATCAGGTCGTAGATGAACTTCACGCCGTTCTCTTCCGCGATCACTTCGCGCACCTCTTCGCCTGCGATCACTCCTTTCGTTTCGGGCAGATCTTCGAGCACTCTCACGGGCGAGTCATTCCGCTCCAGAACGCTGCGCGCTGAGAACTGCTCCCGCAGAATTTCCACCACCACCGGTTTCAACCGGTCCATGCCCTGGCTCAGCGTCTGCAGCACATAGCAGTCGCCGTAGCGATCGACGGTCAGCGACGGCAGCAGGTCGCCTTCACTCGACACCAGGCGGCAGGCGCCTGCTCCCGGCGCCACAATCTCGCGATGCCGGGCGGCCGCAGCGATGCGCTCGGTGAGAAACGCTCGGTCGAACGCGCGGCGCTCGCGCGTGAGCAGCCGAAGCGCAATCTGCGATTTGCTGCTGTAGAGCGCCTGCCCGAGATAGCGCTGGCGGCGGTCCTGGACGCGGACCAGCGCGCCGGGCTCCGCCGGCGAAGCGCCCAGCACGTCCGTGCGATAGATCCAGGGATGGCCGTCGAGAATCCGGCCGGCGCCGCGATCGGTGATGGTGACGGTCACATCGGCCACAGCATGACGTTATCACACCGCTGCGCCCGTTCAGAATTTGGCCACCCTCGGCGACCGGCTGTTCACGCGGCACGCCTACATCCCGTCGACGACCGCCCATGCCGTTCGGTCGATCTCACGCTGCGGCACGATCCGGCTGCTATGTGCAGCCTCAGAAATCTCAGCTAGGCGTCGGCGGTTTGCCTCCTGCAACCGCGGTCATGCACCTCGGTTTCGTTCGCCGCACGGGACGACCGGGCCGGAGATCCGGAGCGATGCCGCCAAATCCCCCCCCGTTCCCGCCTGCCGCCTCGCACCCCATGGCTGCTTGTTGTACGCCAGTCGGGTCCGACTCGGACCAGCCAGGAACACGCGTCACCTACTGCTCGAAGGGTCTTTCCACTTGACTTTGCTCGAAGTCGTGGTATACTAAGTAGTAAGAGTGGCTCCGATGTCAGCGCTCTTGAGCCTCGCCCGTCCTGTTTCCCGATCATCACCTGAGAGATCCTATCGTGGCCGGCAGATCCCTTCAATCCTGCCGAGACATCCGCGAGAAAAATAGTGGGACCGAACCCAACTGGCCAGGCTACACAAACGATTGGACTTATGGTCCGATTTTGGTCGAAAAAGCACCGGAATTTTTGAAAGACGAACCCAAATCCCTAAATAGCGAATGCGCTGAGAGATACACCCGGAATCTGCAGGATTTCCCGCGAGATTTTAACCGCAGTTTTTCGGCACAAAAGACGATGCTTTCGGCGCGCTTGGACACAATTGAAGAGGCCGCGCGCCTGTGTTAGCATGCAAGGTTGCCCTGCATCCGCATACCACGTAGGGTCAAGCCTCACGAATCCAGGAGCCTCTTGTGAAAGTTTACGACGGACAAAACCTGCGTAATGTCGCCTTGGTGGGTCACGGCGGCTCAGGCAAGACGCAACTCGTCTCCGCCCTGCTCTTTGCCGCCGGGATGGTCAACCGCCTTGGCAAGGTCGACGACGGCACCTCAGTGACCGACTATGACGAGGAGGAGATTCAGCGCAAGTTCACGGTAAGCGTGGCCCTGGCCTACGCCGAGTGGGGCAAGACCAAGATCAATTTCATCGACACCCCCGGCTACAACATCTTCCTGCACGAGACGGAAGCGGCGCTGCTGGCCGCCGACGCGGCGCTGGTCCTGGTGCACGGCGTGGCGGGCGTGGAAGTGCAGACCGAAAAGACCTGGGGGTTCGCCGACAAGTATGGTTTGCCGCGTCTGCTGGTGCTGAACCAGATGGATCGCGACCGTGCCAACCTGGAGCGCAGCCTGGAATCCCTGCGCGGAGCCTTCGGACGGTCCGTCGTGCCCATTCAGCTTCCCCTCGGCGAGGAGAAAGGCTTCCGCGGCGCCATCGATCTGGTGAAGATGAAGGCCCAGTCCTACGACTCGAACGGCTCCGGCAAGGCCGCCGAAACTGACATCCCTGCCGAATTTGCCGACGCAGCTCAAAAGGCTCACGAAGCGCTGGTCGAGATGGTGGCTGAGGGCAACGATAAACTGCTCGAGGAATTCTTCGAGAAAGGCACCATCCCCGTGGAAGACCTGGTGCCGGGCCTGCAGCAGGCGATTGCCGAACGCCGCATTTTTCCGGTCGCCGTCTCGGCCGGACTCCCCAATATCGGTTCGAGCGGCCTGCTCGATGCCATTGTTGACTATCTGCCGTCGCCGCTCGCCCGCGGCAAGGTGCACGGACTCGATCACGTGGGCGGCTCGCCCGCCGAGCGCAAGATTGCCGACGACCAGCCGGTCTCAGCCTTCGTCTTCAAGACCGTCGCCGATCCCTTCGCCGGGCGGGTGAGCTACTTCAAGGTGATGTCCGGCATCGTGAAGAACGACGCCGTGCTCAACAATTTCAACCGCGGCACCACGGAGAAACTGGCGCACATCGCGGTGATGCTGGGCAAGACGCAAAACCCCATCCCCGAACTGCGCGCCGGTGACATCGGCGCCGTTGCCAAGCTCAAGGAGACCGTGACCGGCGAGACGCTGGGCGACAAGGCGTCGCCGATCTTCTATCCCGCCGTCCAACTCGCCGAGCCCGCCATCTCGTTCGCCATCGAAGCCAAGTCGCGCGGCGATGAAGACAAGCTGTCGAGCGCCATTCATCGCATGCTCGAAGAGGATTTGCTGCTGCGATTCTCCCGCGATCCGCAGACCAAGGAATTCCTCATCTCCGGCTCCGGGCAGCAGCACGTGGAGGTCGCAGTCTCAAAACTCCGGCGGCGCTTCCATGTTGAAGTGACTTTGAAGGCGCCCAAGGTGCCTTATCGCGAGACCATCCGCGCCAAGGCCGAGGCGCAGGGCAAGCACAAGAAGCAGACCGGCGGGCATGGCCAGTACGGCGACTGCTGGATCAAGATGGAGCCGCTCGCGCGCGGCGGTGGATTCGAGTTCGTCAACGACATTTTCGGCGGCGCCATCCCGCGAAACTTCATTCCCGCGGTCGAAAAGGGCATTGTGGAGGCCGCGGCGAAGGGCTACCTGGCCGGGTATCCTGTGGTCGATTTCAAGGTCAGTCTCTTCGACGGCTCCTACCACGACGTGGACTCGTCCGAAATGGCATTCAAGCTCGCCGGTTCCAAAGCGTTCAAGAAGTCGATGGAGCAGGCCAAACCCTGCCTGCTCGAACCCGTCATGAACGTCGAGATCACCGTGCCCGAGAACTATGCGGGCGACATCATGGGCAATCTCAACGGGCGCCGTGGACGTGTCCAGGGCATGGATTCGAAAAGCGGATCGACCGTGGTCAAGGCGCAGGTGCCGCTCGCCGAAATGCTCAGCTACGCCTCCGACCTGACCTCGATGACTCAGGGCCGCGGCTCCTACGCCATGGAGTACGACCACTACGACGTCGTCCCCCAGCAGATCGCCGACAAAGTGGTCGCCGCGGCACGGGCGGCGGGAGTAGGCAAGGAAGAGGAAGAGGAATAGAGTCGGAAAGCGATGCGGAGTGAACTCGCTGACAATGTGGATACCTGCTGTCATGTCGGACGCATTCGTTCCGGCTCGCCCCGAGGATGGTTCTACAATTGCTTCTGAACTCGCCGTACTCGACAGCGCCAGAATGAAGATTGCTGGCGCGTCTTAGGAGGGGGAGAATGAATAGCAAGAAACGTGCGCGTGCGGCGCTGACAGTGGGCTTCATCGGCCTGTGTACATTGCTGGAGGCGGTTCGATTTGAAGGACTTCAGCGATGGTACGGGGCGCAGTTGCTCGTTTCCGGAGTGTGTATCGGAGTCGCGATTGGCGTGGTCCTCTGGCAGCGTAAGCCAACCGCCTAGTGAGCGAGATCCAGCCGGCTCGCGGCGATTTTCCGTTTCAAACCTGTATCGAGTTGGGTACAGGGCGGGCAGGAGCCGAGTCGCTTGTCGGCTCCTGGTCCGGTTCCGGACGGGTCAGCCGATGGCTGCCCGGCGTCACCGGAGCGTCTCCGCGCTGCCCGTGGCCGGCGTAGTGCTCCGCTCCGCCGGCATCGTCACGCGATTCTGTAGTCTTCAAGCAGGCAAGCCCGCGCCCGCTGCCGACAAGATCGGTTGCGCATCGATCCTGGAGGAGAGCGTTCCAAAAGTGTGACCGTGATCTTCTGCGATGCGGCTCGAAACGAAAGCATCGGCTTCTGCCGCAGAACCGTGGCGCACCATTAGCGACGCCTGCAGTCCCAACGCCAGCCTCTCTGCAAGCTTTCGCGCCTCGAACTCTGAGTCCACGCTCCCGTTCGTACCCCGGCGCCGGACCTGATCGACCAAGTCAGACTCCACGCCGGCAACGAACGCGTCCAATCGACGGTCAGCGCCGCCTCCCCGCTTGAGTTCGTGGATGATCGCCTCGGCGGCCCCCGGCTCCTTTGCGAGGGCGCGCAGGATGTCCAGGCAGATCACGTTTCCGGAGCCCTCCCAGATCGAGTAAAGTGGCGCCTCGCGATAGAGCCGGGGCATGATCGATTCCTCCACGTAGCCGTTGCCGCCCAGGCACTCCAGAGCTTCGCCGAGGTGTGATGGAGCCCGCTTGCACAGCCAGTATTTCGAGATCGCCGTGGCCACGCGGGCGAAACCGCGTTCGCGCTCGTCAAACGGGCGCACGTCGAAGGATCTGGCAAGGCGAATCGCCATCAAAGTCGCTGCCTGAGACTCGATCGCCAGGTCGGCGAGGACGTTTCGCATCAGCGGTTGATCGATCAAGAGCTTCCCAAAAGCCCTGCGATGCCGGGCATGATGCAGCGCCTGCACCGCCGCCTGCCGCATCAGCGCTGCCGAGGCCAGGGCGCAATCAAGACGCGTGCACTGGACCATGTCGATGATCGTCTGCACGCCGCGTCCTTCTTCACCGATCAGCCGTCCCCAGGCTCCAACGAATTCCACTTCGCTCGAAGCATTCGAGCGGTTCCCCATCTTGCGCTTCAGCCGCTGGATGTGAATGCGATTGCGTTCTCCCCCCGGGGTCCAGCGCGGCAGCAGAAAGCATGATAATCCTTTCGGCGCCTGGGCCAGGATCAGGAAGGCATCGCTCATGGGAGCCGAGCAGAACCATTTGTGTCCCGTAATCAGATACTCTCGCGAATCGGCCAGGCGCTCGGCGCGCGTGGTGTTCGCTCTCACGTCGGACCCGCCCTGCTTTTCGGTCATACCCATGCCAGCGAGTATCCCGGTTTTCTCCGCAGCCGGCCGGAACCGCGGATCGTAACGCGAGGAGACAATCAGCGGCTCCCACTGCCGCGCCATTTCCGGATCGGAGCGAAGCGCCGCCACCGCCGCGAAAGTCATGGAGATGGGGCAGGTGTGACCCAGTTCGTTCTGCGCCGTCAGCATCAGCAAGGCAGCCCGGGCGACGTTCGCGCCCTTGCGGGGCTCCACCCAGGGCAGGCTGTGAATCCGGTGCTCGACGGAAGTCCGCATGAGTTGATGCCACGAGGGATGGAACACCACTTCGTCGCAACGATTGCCGAAACGATCGTGCGTGTGCAGCACCGGCTCGTTCTCGTTGGCATCGAATCCCCAGCGCTGCGCTTCGTCGGTGCCGAGAAACTGCCCGACTTCCCGCAATTGCGCGTCGGCCCATCCGGCTGACTCCCGCTCCACGGCCTCGGCCAGACAGTGATCGGCGAGGTAGAGGTTGTATCCGGCCAGAGGCGGCGTCTGGTTGGCGGATTCGTCCGATCTCGTCCTGGCGACGCTCGATGGACTCATATTCCCACCTCGCGGGGCTTCGAGAGCCATTCTAAAGGCAGGATGCAGCCTCGAACGCCTGAACAGGTTGGCGAACTGGGTTTCCAGAGGCTAACCTATTGAAATAACAGGGGAAATAAATTGTTTCAATTTTCTCAGTCTTCTCCATTGTCCCATTTCTTGGCGCGTATCCTTAGATTGAAAGCTTGTTTTCGCATCCGCAGAGAAGAGAGTTGGGTGGCGAACGACAAGGCAAGAAATAGGAATCAACGGGCCGCTGACACCTGGTTGTGGGGCTGAAACGGGCGGGCCGCTGCGATCTACTGCACTCGCGTGTTGGCAGCAGGCGGCGTTGGAGGTTGCGCCATCAGTCCCAGGCCCTGCAGCAGGAAGACGGTGCGTTGGGCGGGTCCGCGCCAGATGAGTTGGCATCCGTCGCCCTGGCAGGCCTGAACATAGACATCGCCGCCGCTGTATTCGAGGCTGCAATTCTTGAAGACACAGTTGATGAAGACACCTTCGTCCAGGACGACATTCTCGTTCTCAAAGGTCTTGCCTTCGTATCGGGTCATGCATTGTTTGTACCATCGGACGCCTCGCGGCGGCAATGGCAGCTGTTTTGTTGGATCTCTGCCGGTACGCTGCCAGTCGCATAATTCAGGCGGCGCTCCGGGCTGCTGCCACGGGTCGATGCACCATCGCCCGCACCCGGTTCCGGAGGCGGCTCAGGGTGGCTGAATGGATCTGGGAGATGCGCGACTCGTCGACGCCCAGGCGATCGGCGATCTGCTTCATCGTGAGGTTGTGCTCGTAGTAGAGCGACAGGACCTCGCGGTCGCGTTCTGAGATCGTGGTCAGTGCCCGGTTGAGGAAATCGCGCTGCTCCTGGCGATAACAAAGCTCGAATGCATCGCGTTGGCCGGTTGCGGGCAGATTATTCTGGTCGGGGTACTGAAAGTCCGGCATGATGTTCGGCCGCAGCCAATCCACACCAAGGCTGCGGAATTCATTGACCGTTTCGTACCAGCCTTTGAGGCTCAAGTGCATTGCCTCGGCCATTTCGCCGTTGGTGGCCGGACGTCCCAGCCTGTTACTCAAGGCGCGGAACACGTTCTCGGCGTGCTTGTGCTTTCGACGCATGTCGCGCGATGCCGGATCAAGGTCGCGCAGGGCGTCGAGGATCGCTCCGCGAATACGATAGCGGGCGTAGGTTTCGATCTTGACCCGCTTGCCGGACTCAAAGCGCTTCACCGCCTCTAGGAGGCCGACGGTGCCGGCGCTCATCAGGTCGTCCACATCGACGTGCGCGGGCAGGTGATCGCGCATTTCGCGTGCCACGCGCCGCACGAGTCCCATCAGTTTGAGGGTGAGTTCCTCGCGCTCGCGCCTGCGCTCGTCCTGCAAAGCCGCGCGCGTGCCTTCACTGCTGGCGGGAGGCCGCTGTGCCAAAGTTCGCCCCCGCCGCCGCGGCGCCAGGGTTGTTCTCGAACTGCGGACTGCGCATGCCGAAGTCTGACTTGCCATGAACGTTCTCCTTTTGGGGCGCACTTCGCCGTGATCGCGGGGCCGCATTCCCCACAACTCAGCTCGCTTGTTTTTTCTCAGAGTCGTCGTGTGCCGCGATTGATATTGCAGTCGTGCTGCCATACGGCAAGTCGCCAGAGGACGAACGTACCGGGACGTGTCGAAGGAGTCGCGCGCGTACCGGCTGCAGGGCAAAAGACGAGCCCGGCCTGGGGAAGGATCGGGAGGGATTCGGCTCGAAGCAGTTCTGAGGGAATGACTTGCGCGAGGGCTCTACAGCCCGAGCGCTGTAACGTCGGGCTCTTGTGGCAAGCGTCTGGTGGGGTACCCTCTCCCGGCGGACCTGGGCTGCGGGCCCGACGAAGCGCCGGATCGCTCGGGCGACGGCGGTGTCAGTTCCATTTTGGGAAAAATCGGTGCCGCCTTGGAACGGAGCAGAACTCGGCAAGGAGTGCTGGGGGCAGGCACGCGAGGTCGCTCCCGGTCGAAAGTCAGGCTCTACTGCTGCGTGGAGGCGCCGAATTGCGCGAAGGTCACCATGTGGCCGGCCGGATCTTTAACGCCGATCTCCCGCGCGCCGTAGAAAGTTGTGCGCACGGGAATGACGACTTCAGCGCCTTCGAGCGCCTTGATGGTCTCGTCGAGATTCTCGACCTCGACGTACACAAACGTCGGGCCACGCCGGACCAGCTCGGCGAGCGCGGGCACATCTTTCCGGGCGCTCTCGTAGCTCTGGTACATCAGTTCAACTCCGCTCTTCTGCAGCATGGCGAAGCCCAGCTTGTCGCCCTCGGGGACCTCGACCACCTTCGTGAACCCCAGACGTTCCACCCAGAACTGTACGCAAGGCTCTATTTCTTCCGCGAACAGCACAGCGGTAATCTTCTTGATTGCCATGACGAGCCTCCTGTCCCGGTCTCGCGAAGGAGGAAAGAGCCATCATCGCGAGGACGCCAGCGCCGGGTTCGTCGTCCATCCTACCACGCGCTTCCAGCGCGGCTCGCCGCTCCCTCGGCCGCTTTGCCTCTACTCCTGGCGCAAAGCCGTGATTGGCTCCACGCGCAGGGCGCGGCGCGCAGGCAGGTAACACGCCGCGAGCGCCACGGCGCCGAGGCAGAGGGCGACGGCCGCAAACGTCAGGGGATCGGTGGCGCTGATGCCGAAAAGCTGGGTGCTCAGGAAGCGCGTGAGCGCGAGCGACAGCGCGAGGCCGAGGCCGAGGCCCGCCGCGGTCAGACGCAGGCCCTGCCCCAGCACCAGCCGCACCACGTCGCGGCGTCCGGCCCCCAGCGCCATGCGGATACCGATCTCGCGCGTGCGTTGCCGGGCGCTGTAGGCTACGGTTCCGTAGATTCCCACCGTGGCCAGAATCAGCGCCAGCAGGCCGAAAGCGCCCACAAACGTCCCGGCGAGGCGCTGGTTGGTGCTCGCGATCTGCACGCGCACGGCGAGGCTGTCCACGTCGAAGATCGCCAGGTCCGCGTTGAGCTCGTGGATCGCCTTCTCGATCGCCGGAGCAAAGGCCAGGGGATCGCCCGAGACGCGCGCCAGAACGGTCGGGTGGCTGGTGTAGTCCTGAAACAGCGGCAGGTAAAGGAAGGGCCGCGGCTTCTCGTTCAACTGGTCGTAGGCGCTGTTGCGCGTCACGCCCACCACGGCGGACCAGTGGCCCTCCGCCCAGACTCGCTTGCCGATCGCATTCTGATTCGGCCAATAGCGGTCAACCAGCGCCTGGTTGACCATGACGACCGGCTGGGACTCCTCACCATCACGCGCGGTGAATTCCCGCCCGCCGACCAGCGGAATCTGCAAGGCGTGAAGATAGCCCGGGCCCACGGCGGCGCTGCGAATATCCATCGCTTCGCGGAGCTGTGGGACGTAACCTTCGAGCTTCATCATCTCCACGTTCCTGACGAGGCCGAGCGGTATGGTGTCAGCCAGGGTCGCGGATTGCACGCCGGGCAGGGCGTTGAGCTTCGCGAGCAATTGCCGGTCGAATTCGTGTCCTTGCTTCCAGGTGTAGCCCGCGGGAAAAAGATCGAAGGAGGCCACGAGGACGTGCCGGGGGTTGAAGCCCGGATCGGTCTGCTGGGCCCGCCGGAAGGCCCGGATGAACAATCCGGCCGAGACCAGCAACAGCAGCGAGAGGGCAAGCTGCGCCACCACGAGAGCGCCGGTCAGCCGTGCTTTGCGGCGTCCTCCCGAAGCGCTCCCCGCCTCTTCCTTCAGGATCGCGACCGGGTCCAGCCGGGCGGCGCGCAGAGCCGGAAGAATTCCAAAGATCACGCCGGTTGCAATCGAGATGGCGAGCCCCGCCAGCAGAACGGTTCGATTCGGCCGCAGGTCAAGCGACACGGGAAAGCTCGTGGGTGGGATGAAACTGGCAAACGTCCCCGTCGACCACGCCGTGATCAGCAGGGCGACGCCGCCTCCGGCCAGGGACAGCAGCACGCTCTCGACAAGAAGCTGCCGCGTCACCCGCCACCGCCCGGCGCCCATCGACAAGCGGACGGCGATTTCGCGTCGCCGC
Organism: Terriglobia bacterium; assembly: GCA_035946575.1. Taxonomy (GTDB): domain Bacteria; phylum Acidobacteriota; class Terriglobia; order UBA7540; family UBA7540; genus Gp13-AA77. The sequence goes on from DASYZG010000106.1 coordinate 38,024, forward strand.
GAGACCGAGCGCACCAGCAGCAGATTCGCCACGTTCGCGCAGGCCAGCAGCAGCACCAGGCCGGCAATGGCCATCAGCATGGGAAGCAGAATGTAAAAGTAGCCGTTGGCGCCGTTGGGCGCGCGCCACAAAGGATAGATCCCAACGTCGTTGTGACCGAAATGAGAGTCCGGGTACTGCTTTGCGAGGTGCTGCAGGATCAGGGTCGACTCCTGGCGTGCCTGGTCGAGGGAGACGCCAGGCTTTAACCTGCCCTGCATCATCAATTCGTTGTCGCCGCGATCGTGAATCCAGTCGGAACCGCTCGCCGTCTCCTGCTCCATCATGACCGGCACCCAGAGGTCGGTCCGCAGACCGGTCATGGTGCCCTGGAAAGCCGCCGGGGCCACGCCGACCACCGTAAAGGGATGCTGGTTGAGAAAGATCGTCCGGCCGATGATGTGAGCGTCGCCCGCGAAGCGCCGCTGCCACAGCCCGTAATTCAGGACCACGACCGGCGCACCGTTGAGTTTCTGGTCCTCGGCAGGCACGAAGCCGCGGCCCAAAACCGGCCGGACGCGGAAAACGTCGAAATAATTCGCGGAAACGTCCGCGGCCCAGAGACGCTCCGCTTTGCCGGAACCTGTCAGGTCAAGCGGACGGAAGGCGAAAGCGGCCAGACCCGAGAAGCTCTTGCTTCTCGCCTTGAGGTCCAGGTAATCCGGGTAGGAGAATTGGCCGGGATCGGTGACAGTGCCGCCGCGCGTGATCGAGACGATCGCCCTCGTGTGCCTGGCGCCGGGCCTCGCCGGACGGCATGCCGTTGCGGATGTTGTCTTCGATGTGCAGCGCCAGATTGCTTTCCAGCTCCGCCGCCAGATCGTGTTCACGCTGACTGCCGGTGAAGGTTCCGAGCAGACGCACTATCCACGCGCGCAGTCGTCTCATGATTGCTCCCAGGGCGCGAGAAAGCGCGCCAGGATGGCGGTGGTCCGCTGCCAATCTCTCGCCTCGCGCTCCACCTGCTTCCGGCCGGCGCGCGTGAGACGGTAGAACTTGGCCTTGCGCTTGTTATCGCTCAGGCCCCACTCCGAGCCGATGTAGCCCTCCTGCTCGAGCTTGAGCAGCGCCGGGTAGATGGTTCCGTAATTGACCGACAGACGGTCGCCGCTGATCTGCTCGATGCGGCGCGCGATCCCGTAACCGTGCAGCGGGCCCATGCTCTCCAGGGTCTTGAGGATCATCAGCGCCAGCGTTCCCTGCCAGACATCGGCTTTCTCCGGCATACGCCTCCTATGGGATTCCCATAACACTGTACGGCAGTACGTATTGGAAGGCAATAGGAAACTGAGACGGGGGTTGGTGGCCGGTGTTGGGGCAGGCAATGAGCGGCCGATGACGAAGACCGGCGAGGCACTGCCAGTGTACTGTCCGCTAAACCGGTGGACAACGGGCGCGCTCGTAGCGGCGGCCTTATGCCGCCACCGCGAATTGAGAGGCTGAAGTTGTGGCGAGGTAAAGTCGCCGCTACATTGTCCACCCAAATACCGGACAGCACACCAGCCACTGACACCTGGCCACTCTCTTCAATTGCTCCGCAATTGCCCTCGAAACCAGAAACGCGGCAACCGTGCCGAGCAAAATGCCTGCGGCGGCCAGCCGCAGCGTGTTCTGAATGACCGTCCACTGGACCTTTCCCGCGGTCGCGTCCGGCGCCATGCGGACACCCATCTCCTGGGTCTGGCGCGCGACCGAGTACGAAATGACGCCATAGGTCCCGAGCGAGGCCAGAATGAGCCCGCGGGCCGGGAAGGCGGAGACGAGCATCACGAAAAAGCGGCGCGGTGAGATAGCGTGATCTACGATCTGCCGGATGGGACGAAACCCCGCCGCCTGCGTTCCGCGCAGGCTAGAAGCCTGCACCACAAGCTGGCGTCCATGGCCGCCAAAGTGGCTCTTTTTCGCTTTAAGGACCTGGTTTTTCTCCTTTCAAAACGCGCCTAAAGCTCAGGGCATCAGTAACCTGATGGCTTTCAAAGCCTAACTCATTTGTTTTCAAGTACCTGATGGCTTTCGAGCCCTATGAAAAATAGTAAGTCTAATCTTTTCAAATATCTGATGGCTTTGTTTGGCGCAAAAATCGATTCCTCTCATTTCTCTCTCCCGCGAAGCGGCCGACGGAACGGCCCAAGATAGTATTGTCCTCCCTAAATTTGGGACAATGGAGAAAAGTGAGAATAGTGAGAAAATTTGGAAAGTTTATTTTCACAACAGATTCAACAGTTTAGCGGGGGCGGTCCGCGAACCGCCCCTACGCCCGACCCCAAGGCTCCGTCGCGGGGGCCGCAACCAACCGGCCAAAAGCGGCGAGTGATTAGTGAAAAGCCCTATGGCCGGTAGTGGTGCCAACTGCGCGGGCAGGCTTTCAAACCTGCCCGTACCTTTTCACCAGGAAAAGCTTTCACCAGGAAAAATTCCATGGCTGGTAGTGGTGCCGCACCACTACCCTATGGCCGGCCGAGGACCTGCTCGAAAAACTCGAGCGCCCGCGGATCGTTTGACTGGCCCAGCCAGAACATGGCGTCCTTGCGCACGACCGGATTGGAGTTTGATCGTGCAGTCTGGATAAGCAGCGGCACACCCTGATCCTTGGGAAGCTGGCTCAGGGCAAATACGGCCTTCTTCTTGACCTCGGTGTTGGGATCGCGCTCGATCGCCTCCGTAATCGCCCCTTCAGCTTTCTTGCCAGCCTTCTGTGCCAGCCAGAAAATCGCCTGAGCGCGCACGCGAGGACTGGCATCGTTATGCGCCGAATCGATCAGCACGTCGACGGCACCCGGTTCTTTGGTGACTGACAGATCGAACATCAGTTTTTGGCGGAACTCGTCGTCGCCATCGCTTTTCGCGAGCGACTTCAGTGTGTCGAAGCCCGTTTTGCCGCGCGCCGCGGCCATCCAGAAGGCGGCGCGCTCCCGCAGCTTTTCGGGTTGATCGGGAGCCACGAAGCCACCCAGCATGGCGTCCGATTCGGGCGCGGCGTGCAGCGCGATCGCGGCCAGGGCGCCGCCGGTGATGTGGTCCTGATCGCCCTCACTCTCCAGGTCGCGCGCCGAACGTCTGACGAAGGACCCTAGCAGCGCCACGCTCTCCGCCGGCTTCACGCCCGTCAGCCAGTAGACCGTGCGGCCACCGGCGTCGAGCTCGCAGTCTTCGGAGAAAGTCCTGATCTTTTCCACCGCGCGATTCTCCGCGCGATAGAGGACCACCAGTTCCGGCGATTCAAGGTGAACCGTGCGCCGGCTCGAGTTCACAGTGAAATCCTGGTTGCCGTCCTCGAGGCGACACTGGCCGCAAAACCGCCCGGACCCGTCGGTGCCGTTGCTGAAGCAGCAGGCCTCATTCTCTCCGCTCACCGCAGGCACGACGTAGCCGATCCAGGCTGGCGCGGTCTGCGCCTTCACCGACGCGCTGAACTCGGCGCTCAGGCTCGTCATGACCGCCCGCTCTTGCACGTTACCGTTCACGATGGAGGGTGTCTGGCCGACGGCAAGCGTCGCGGCTGCCGCCAGCAGGCTCATAACGAATCCGCATCGAATCTTCATGGTTGCCTCTTCGACAGTAGCGGCGACTTTACGTCGCCATAAGTTCAGCATTCTCAATCCGCGGTGGCGGCATAAAGCCGCCGCTACGATCGCGCCAATGGTCCATCTGTTTAGCGGACAGGACGCCAGTGGCGCTTGTGGCTGGTGGCTCGAAATGGAGCTCCAGCCAGTGGCCACCAACTGCCAGCCATTCCGATCAATGACTCAGAATTTCCATCATGTAATCCGTCGCTTCCTTCGAATTCATCAACGCCAGCTTGGAGACGATTTCTTTCTTCATCGCGGGATTGGTCTCTTTGCGCGCGATTCCCACCAGCGCGTGGGCGTTTCCCTGGATGAAGAGCGCGTCGAGGACGGCCTTCTTCGTTTGAGGGTCCATGTTGCTCGAATAAATCTCGACCAGGTTGTCGCCGGTCTTGTCGCCGCCCACCAACCCCAGACTGTGAATGGCCTCGCGCTGCAGTTCGGGATCGCGCTCGGTGCGGACAACCTCCAGCAGCCTCTGCGAATTCCCGCCCAGAAACAGAGCGTGCAGAATCGACTTCTTCACGTTGACCGAAGTCTCCTGCTGATACAGCTGCCAGAGCTGGTCGTTGGCCCCGAGCAAGCCGAGCTGGTGAATGGCGTCGATGCGCAACTCGGGAACGCTCTCGCTCTTGGCGGCTGTCAGCAGCCGGTCGCGATCGCCCGAGAGCATGAAGTCGTGGAGAATTGAGCGCTTCACTTCTGTGTTGCTGGTCGAGCCATAAATCTCGGCCAGGGTTTGGCGGCTGTCCTTCCCGCCGAAGAGGGCCAGATCGTCCAGCGCCTTCTTCTGCAATTCCGGCGAAGAATCGCCGCGCGCGATGCGGCCGAGCACGTCCCGCGCCTGCGGCGAGTTGCTCTGGCTCAGCACGAAGAGCGCGCGTTCCTTCAGCTTGTCGGGCTGCGCGCCCTGGAGAAATTTCTGCAGGATGGGTATGGCCTTTTGCGGATCGGAGTTCATCAGGCCGTTGAGCGCCAGCAGCTTCAGGTCCTCGTCGGGCTGGTCCTGCACCTGGACGCTTTCGCCGCTCGCCTGCCGCATCTGGATGCCCAGGGCGGCGGCGTCGCGTAGCCAGCGGCTCTGCGGATAATTGTCCTTCAGCGCCTTGAGAGTCGCCAGCGCTTGGGCGCGATTTCCGAGCTTCTGCAGCGCGTACGCCTTCCAGTACAGCGCCTCGTCGGCGCGATCGCCATGCTGGTGAGCGAGCTCGCCGAACTTATCGACGGCGGCCTGCCACTGGTGATCGTCGAGTGCGGCGGTACCGGCCTTGTAGAGTGCATCCGTCTGCGCGTCCTCAGCAGAGGCGGCGGCCGGGCTCGTTTCGGCTGCGGCCGCTCCCGCCGCCGCTAAGGCACTCGAATCCGCAGCAAACCGGCGGGCCGCGGGATCGGCGGCCGACACGGCCTGCCCTCCCCATGCGCCAGACGGCACGCTGAGGGTCAGGGCCATCAAGATCGCCGCCACGGTAGTGTGGCTCACAATTGGGATGTAACTTCGCATTTGCATTTCTCCTTATACGGTCGGCACGAAGCGGGCTTCCCGGCGGCTAGTGGTTAGTGGCCACTTGGTCCGCCGCCCGTCGTCAGTTGTCCGTTGTCAACGGGGTCAGGGGTGCCCGCTGGTCTCGCGGCTACAAACAACGAACCCCTGGCCCCTAACCAACTCGTGACCCTAATCTCAATCCTGCACATTCCCAGGCCCCGGTCTTTCCGGCGCGGGCCTTAGCCGCTGCTCGATTCCCGAGTTCACCACCTGAAGCTTGAACAAGATTCCCGGACCTTCGATCCGGCTCCGCAAATCCGTAAGCTCCGTGCGCGATACCTTCGACGGGCTGTGCGCCACGGTGATCAGCACGCGGTTCAGGTCGTCGAGCAGGTTAGCGATGCCGGTCTCGCCCGCTTGCTGCGCCGCCTGCTCATACAGCCGGCTGCCAGCGGCCAGTTCCTGCGCCTGCTCGCGCTGCCAGGAGATGTCGATTTCCTTGCCCCCGCCTTCGCCCGCGTTCTCCAGTTCCATCAGCAGGATTTCCGAACGCTCCATGTGATCGGCAACCGCCGAGAGCAGCACCCGATCGCGAGCCTGCGCCGAGACGGGAGCGGCGGGAGCGGGCAGTTGCGGACGCGGCCAGAACCGGCCGGCCAGAAATGCCGCCACCAGCAAGGTGGCCAGCGCGCCGCCCAGTGCCCAGCGCTGCCAGGTAAACGCCTCGAGCCATCGGGATCGCAGCTTGACTTGTGGTGCGGGCTTCCAGCCTGCATTTTCCGCAGGCAGGATGCCTGCACCAGAACCCTTCAGCCGCGGCTCAAGGCGCTGCCACACTTCCTGCCCGTAACTCCCGGCTCGTTCCGGGACCGGCACGCTACTCACCGCCGCGAGTGTTCGGGCCAGCACGCCGCGCGCGGCGCGGCAGCGGTCGCACACCGCCAGATGCGCCTCGATGGCGGCACGCGCCACGGTCGGGTCGCCTGCAGCAGGCGGCTCGCCGTAATAACAAAGGATCAGTTGTTCGGTATCGATGTGTTTCATTTCATCACGCTCATCATCGGTTCCAGTTCTTTGCGCAGCTTCCGGACGGCGCGGAAGATGCTGTTCTTGGCCGCGTCCGCGCGCACGCCCATGGTGCGGCTGATTTCCTCAATCGACATCTCCTCGAAGTGGCGCAGGATAAAGGCGGCGCGCTCCTTGGGAGCGAGACCGGCCAGCACGGCCGCGACGCGTTCGTGCACTTCGGCGCCGAACAGGAGGCGATCGGGCGCGGGATCGGCGGCAGGCAGCGGACGAGCGCCGTCGGCGCCCACCGCGTCGATCTCCTCCCGGCCCGTGTCGTGCCGGCGCCGCACGCGCAGGAAATCAAGGGCGCAATTAACCGCGACCCGGTGCAGCCAGGTGGCGAAATTCGACCGGCTTTCGAATGAGCCCAGGCGCTGATGAGCGCGCAAGAAAACCTCCTGAACCACGTCCTCGGCGTCCTGCTCATTGCCCGTCATGCGGAACGCCAGCCTGAAGATGGCACGGCTGTGCCGCTCCACAAGCGACCGGAAGGCGTCTTCATCGCCGGCCTGGGCCAGCGCCACTGCCGCTTCATCAGCCTGTTCCATCCACCACCTTAGACCGCGGTTCGGGGCGGCCGGTTAGTTGGGGAAGCAGTCGAAAGTCGGCCGGAAGTCAAATCGCCCGGCCGCATCCCATGGCAAATCGGGAAACTCGACAGCGAAGAGCAAAGGACGGGTTAAAACGGCGTCCGCAGCAGGGGCAGGATCATCAGAAGCCCCTCGCGAACCAGCCTCCGGGCAAGAGTCAATTTGCCGTCGTCATCCAGGCCGGGAAGATCGCGAACGGTGAACTCGGAATGCGCCAGAGCGAACCGGACCGCTTCGGCGGCGCGCGCGGGGAATGTGAGGGTGCGCCCATAGCATTCGAGGCGCAGCGAATCGTCCTGCGCCCGGAGGTAGAAGGCAAGATTCGGCCTCGGGCCCAGCACACTGTCGAGCGAAAGCGTGTTGAGGGCCGCAAGCTGCGCCATCTGCCCGCGCAGCGAGGGCGGGCGCGATGAGACGAGGTCGTCGGCGAAACGCTCGAGGATGGGATCGAAGCTCGACTGTTCGCCGAGCCGCCGGAAAAGCGTCTGAAAGTGCCGGCGCGCCTCGGCGGGATCGAAGTCCTGGCGCGTGAAGCCGGGCGGGAGAGACTTGCGAAAGGCGGGGTCGTGCAGGCAGACCTCGGCCACCGCTTCCAGCAGCAGCTCGGTCCAGGTGCGGGCGAGGACGCCGGCCGTGATGTGCAGGGAAGTCTCGTCGGCGGACTGCGCGTCGTGGACGGCGCCTCGCGGAACGTAGGCGACGTCTCCCGGCTCGAGCGTGAACTGCAGGGTGGGCTGACCGCGCTCGTGCTGGTCGGAGTCGAACTCCTGAACACTGAGGGGCGACTCGAGCGGCGTCCCGTAAATCGTCCAGTGCTTCGACCCGGCGACCTGGAGCACAAACACGTCGTGAGTGTCGTAGTGATGGCGCGCCCCCTGGGCGCGCGCCGGAGTCAGGTAGATATTGGTCTGGAAAGGACAACTGAACTCGCTCTCCAGTCCGCGGGAGAAGTCGGCGAGCGCCGGGATCACGTTGTCAAGGAAGGCGAGCGTTATGGTGGATCCTTCCTCGAAGAGCTGGTAGACGCGGGCGACGTCGAGAGCCTCGCCCCCGACGGTGTAATCGTCCGCGGTAACCTTGCGGGCCGCGTTCTTCAGAACGACGTTGGGATAGCGCAGGTCGAGAGTGGTAAGAGCACGGTCAACTTCGTCGAGCGTAAGCAGCCCGCCGAAATAGTCGGGCTGCCCGCGATTCACGACCAGCGTCTGCCGGTCCCAGTATTCGCGAAAGAACACACCGGTGCTGACCGGGCGGATCAGCCATTGGAGTGAGGTTCCAGCTTCCGAGGAAACAACCATGGCGGGTCAGCTCGCGAACCCAGCGAGGGGCGGCAGGGACGGAGGTCCCGCGCGGAAGACGCGCGGGAGACTCACGGTTTGAAGCGCCTATTGAGACGACTTGGCCTTGTCAGGGTCGGACGCCTTCGAACTCTTGGCCTTCTTGGACTTCATCTTGCCGCTGCTCTTTTTCTTCTTGTCGGGATCGCTGCCTTTGGACTTGTCGGGATCGCCCTGGGCAGCGGCGTCCCGCGCACCCGCCACCATGAGGGCAGCGCCGCCGGCCAGCAGCATGCCGGTCGCGGTCAGGAACGTGCGCCTCGCGACCTTGCGTCCGGTCACGATCTCTTCATCGCTAAGGGATTTTTGATCAACCGCCTCGGGCTTTTGGTCACTCATATTCGCTCCTTATGTCGTTCACTCGCCTGCCGGGACCGCTCGGATCTGATCCGGCAGGCGGCGGGCGGCGCCTTGCTCAACAAACCCGGCCACAGTATCACTTTCGGCCTGCCGGCTCAAGAGGATTTGCAGGACGGATTGGGGCAACCGGATGAAGTGTAGCAGCCGAAGTGGTATGCTGGCGCGTTCGCGTTCGAGTGAACATCCTGGAGGACTCCGCGACTCAGGTAGCGGGCGCGGATTCCCAACAAGACGGAGGAGACTGCACATGTCACTTGGAAGACGCTGCGGCGCGGAATTCTTCGGTACGTTCTGGCTGGTGTTCGGCGGTTGCGGAAGCGCAGTTCTGGCCGCCGCCTACCCAAGCCTCGGCATCGGATTCGCAGGGGTGGCTCTGGCTTTCGGACTCACGCTGTTGACCATGTGCTATGCCATCGGACACATTTCGGGTTGTCACATCAATCCGGCAGTCTCGGTGGGCCTGTGGGCCGGAGGACGATTTCCGGGCTCGGAGGTTATCCCTTACGTCGTGGCCCAGGTGCTGGGCGGACTCGCGGCGTCATCTGTCCTCTTCGTGATCGCGAGCGGCAAGGCCGGATTCTCTCTGAGCAACGGCTTTGCGGCCAACGGATACGCCGATCACTCGCCGGGCGGGTATTCGCTGGAAGCCTGCCTCGTGGCGGAGATCGTCCTCACCTTCTTCTTCCTGTTCGTCATTATGGGCGCCACCCACTCGAGCGCGCCCGTGGGCTTCGCGGGCATCGCGATCGGGCTCTGCCTGACGCTGATCCACCTGATTGGGATTCCCGTCGACAATCTCTCTGTCAACCCGGCGCGCAGCACGGCGCCGGCGATCTTCGTTGGCGGCTGGGCGCTGAAGCAATTGTGGGCGTTCTGGGTGGCGCCGATTATCGGCGGGTTCCTGGCCGGCGGCGTTTATTCGAAGCTCCTCAAACCCGAGGCCATCGTGCCCAAACCGGCGGTCCCGGTTCCTGCCGTCGCGGGCGAAGGCCGGGTTTCTTAGCTTAGAGAACATCGCTGCCTGCGTCCGTTTCGATTTTCGCCTTTCGGCGCCCCGGAGGTTTGCCCGTGAAGACCTGCCGATTGATACGATCTGTCATCCTGTTGTCGGTCCTGGCTCTCACTTTCCCCGCGCCTGGCGTCATTCGTGCGCGAGGCGCGATCGCGAATGTGGGGTTTTTCGACGGCCACGGCGATGTCGGCACCGTACTGCATCCCGGCTCGGTCCACTTCGACTCCTCGGCGCACACCTACACCGTCACCGGCAGCGGCGAAAACATGTGGTTCTCATCGGACGCTTTTCAGTTCGTCTGGAAGAAAGCGTCGGGCGACGTGTCTCTGGCAGCGGACATCGCCTTCCGGGGCAGCGGAGGCAACCCGCATCGCAAGGCCGTGCTGATGATCCGGCAGAGCCAGGACGCCGATTCGGTCTATGCGGACGTGGCGCTGCACGGCGTGGGACTGACGTCGCTGCAATATCGCGACCGCAAGGGTGCGGCGACGCACGAGATCCAATCGAATCTGTCCGCGCCCCGGCGGCTGCGGATCGAGAAGCACGGCCAGTACGTCTACCTCTGGCTGGGCACGGATGAGGGAAGCATGCGGCCAGCCGGAGCCGCAATGAGAATCCAGTTCCAGGAGCCCTTCTACGTGGGCATCGGCGTCTGCTCACACGATAAGAATGTGACGGAGACCGCGGTG
>DASYZG010000107.1:0-56142 GCA_035946575.1 Terriglobia bacterium
AGATTACCGGCCACCCTCCCCATCACGCCTCGATTCTACCCACCCCGGCCCAATACTCGCGCCCATTTTCATCTCCGGGGATGGCCGACGCAGACGGTCATGTGGTTTCTAAAGGACATTCTGGCTTTCGGTCTAGCCCCCATTTTGGCACATCTTATTGATTCCACGCGACATTCCGGCTTTGGCGCGGTGGATGTTTTTCGCGTTTTTGAGGCGCCTGATGTTGAATCCAATGGATTTAACGGCTCTGTGCAATTGTTACCTGGTGGAGCGCCACGCCGATTACCGCGTTGGCGCGAGCCATGTCTGCTGTAGATATCTGATTCTGAGCTTGTTAAGCTTAATGACTCGGGGTGGCTTTGGAGGCCAGGCCATGACCTCTCAAGCGATGGTCTGGGAGGAGGATGGGCGAGGCTCAACCGCTTCGACATCACAGCGCCATCTCAAACGCGTGGCGGCATAAAATCGCCGTTACACGTTCTTCCGCAGCCTACCAGGATTCGAGCCTACCATCCCAAAATGGGACAATGGAGAAAAGTGAGAAAACTGAGAAAATTGAGAAAGTTTATTTTCGCAGCAGATTCAGCGACTTAGCGCATTTCAATTGATAATGCGCTCGGCTGGGCATGAACTTACCGGCCCAAGCCGAGGTCGGGAAGGCCTTCTTGCTCGCCGCCCGCCACCTTTGGGCCGAGTGGGTTTTCGCCGGCCACGCTGTGGCTCAGTCGACCGGCTTGACGCTGTCCATCAGCCCGAAGAAGCCTTCCGCGAGGGTGGGGTGTATGTAGATGGCGCCTTTGAGCAGGGTGTAGGGCTGATCGGCCAGCATCAGCGTGCTCAGAATCTGCACGAGTTCACCGCCTTCGGAGGAGAGGATGGCGGCGCCCAGGACCTTATCCGTGGCGGCGTCGACGACGAGTTTCATCAGTCCCACCGTCTCGTCGCGCTCGAGGGCGCGCGCCACCTGAGTCATGGGAATCTTGCCGACCTTCAGCTTGCGTCTTTCGTCGCGAGCCTGCCTCTCCGTCATCCCCACGCGGCCGAGTTGAGGATCGGTGAAGACGGAGTAAGGGACGATCCGGTTTTTGATCGACAGATTCTTCTTCTCCACCAGGTTTCCGTAGACGATCTGGTAGTCGTTATAGGAAATGTGCGTGAAAGCGGGACCGCCCTTCACATCACCGATCGCCCAGATGCCGGGCGCAGTCGTTTCCAGGCGATCGTTCACCTTCACGTAACCGCCATTGTCCATCGCGACGCCGGCGCGATCGAGGTCCAAAGCATCGGTGTTGGGCCTGCGGCCGGTGGCGATCAGCAGGTGCGTTCCCTTCAAGGTTTGCGCCCTGCTTCCCTCAGTTTCGACCATCAGCGTAATCCGCCCGCCCTCATCGCGCACTCGCACCGGGTGCGAGTTGAGCAGAAACCGGATTTCTTCTCCTTCCAGGATGTGCTGTAACTCGCCGGCCACGTCCTCGTCCTCGCGCGCCAGCACGCATGATCCCTGATGAACCACGGTCACGCCGCTGCCGAAGCGGCGGAACATCTGCCCGAACTCGAGGCCGAGGTAGCCGCCGCCAATCACCAGCAGGTGCTCGGGTACGACGTCCAGCTCCATGATGCTGGCGTTGGTGAGATAGGGTACAGAATCGAGTCCTTCGATCGCTGGCAGGTTCGTACGAGTTCCCGTGTCGATGAATATGTGATCGCTTTCCAGCAAGCCACCGTCCGCGTTGATTTGGTGCGGGCCGGTAAAGCGCCCGTGAGCGCGATAAAGACACATCGACTTGTGATCGCGGACACGCTTTTCATGTCCGCTGCGAAAAGACTCCACCATTTTTCGCTTTCGGGCCACGACCGCCGGGAGGTCGACCGAGACGTCTCCCGTCCGTACGCCCCAGCGCGCGGCGGAGCGAGCGTAATGGGCTACCTGGGCGCTCGCGATCATGGTTTTGGTCGGGGTGCACCCGGTATTGATGCAGGTTCCGCCGAGTGGGCCCTCTTCGACGAGGGCCACGCTCCAGTCGAGTTCCGCCAACTTGTAAGCCAGCGGATTCCCGCCCTGCCCCGAGCCGATCACTATCGCGTCGTATCTCACAGAATCACCTCGCAGTTCACACCACAATAACAGGACTTAGCTCCGGGCAGCAGATTCGTTAGAGACGAACTGCCGCCCGGAAGTATCCATGTTCGCAAGCGGCCTTGAGTGCTTCGAAACCCAAGAGAGCGGCGTCACATTCGACCGTGATTACGGTCACAGGCAACTGAGTCGATATCAGAAAAGGATGAAAGCGTATAGGTCAACCGACAGGAGGATTGCACGTGAGAGGCGTGACGGTAGCGCCTATTCTGCCGGGAAAACCGGGTGTGTGTTGGGCCGACGCTAAGAGGAGGCGGTATGAATTACAGAAGAACCTGGGTCTTGATGTGGTTGCTGGCCGGCGCCCTGATCTCGTTAGGGCTGGCGGCAACACCCGCTGTGGCACAAGTAGTTAAGGGATCGATCTCGGGCACCGTGGTTGACAGCTCAGCTGCCGTCGTGCCCGGCGCCGACATCAAGCTCACAGAATTGTCACGGGGCGAGCAGTACACGTCCGTTACCGATGCGACCGGGCTGTTCCACATCGCCCTGATCAGCATTGGAACCTACAAGGTGGAGATCTCGAAGGAGGGTTTCCGCGCGCTGGAGATGACCGCTGCAGTCCAGGCGTCGCAGGATACCGGACTGGGAACGGTCACCCTTCAGTTGGGCACGACGACCACGACCGTGGAAGTGACCGGGGCCTCGCCGATCGTCCAAACCACGCAGGCGCAGATCACCAACACGGTTACCACGACCACCCTGCAATCGTTCCCGGGAACCAGCCTGGCCCAGGGCATGGACTTCCTGGCGCTGCAGGTGCCTGGCGTGGTAAGCAGCCGCGACAATAACATGTCGAATTCCAACGGCGTCGGATTCACCGTGAACGGCATCCGCGGCCGCAACAACGACCAGCAGATCGACGGTCAGAATAACAACGATAACTCGGTTGCGGGGCCCTATATCTTCCTCGATAACCCCGATTTCGTGAGCGAATACCAGATTGTCTCCAACAATTTTGGTCCGGAGTACGGCCGGAATTCGGGCTCCGTGGTCAACTACATTACGAAGTCAGGGACCAACGACTGGCATGGCAACGTGTTCGTGACCGAGGGCAACTGGAGGCTCAACACGCTCAGTAACACGCAGAAGGCCTTCGAGGGGCTCACCTCGGTGCCAGTATTCAACAACTTGTATACCGGCGCGACTATCGGCGGACCCATCAAGAAGGACAAGCTGTTTATCTTCGGCGGTTATGCCGAGCAGATCAACAACTCGACTTCGGTTTACGGCACCGGGAGCCTGACGCCCACTCCTGCCGGCCTCACAACCCTGCAGAGCTGCTTCCCGGGCAGCGCATCCATCGCCGCACTGGCCCAATATGGGCCCTTCGGCATCACCGGCGGCAATCCCACGCCCAGCGGCACACCCACCACGAAGACGCTGACGGCGGCGGACGGCACCTCCTGCGACGTGCCGTTTGCGGGGGTGCAGCGCACGCTGCCAACTAATCTCAAGGAGTGGGACAGCGTAGCCAGGATCGACTGGAACGGCGTGAAGGATCACGTGTACGGCCGCTGGATCTATCAGAAGGTCGTGCCCCTCAACCTCGATCCAGGAACGGCGGCTGCCGGTTACCCCTACAACGTGCCCGGTTTCGGCGAGGACTTCGGGGCGAGCTGGACGCACACCCTTTCCTCTTCCATGGTGAATGAGATGCGGTTGAGCTACGGCCGGATGACGGCGCAGTTCGGGGGCAACGGCATCGGTAACACGATTCCCAACCAGACGAATCTTGGCAGTGGATTGTCCAGCATCATTATGCCATCCGGCTACCTGAACTTCGGGCCGCCCAACAACTCGCCCCAGGGCCGCGTGGTGAACACCTACCAGTTGCAGGACAACTGGAGCTACTTCCACGGCAAACACCAGTTCAAGGCGGGAACGAACCTTACCTACCAACGCTCCCCGAACGTGTTCCTGCCGAACTACAACGGAACCTATAACTTTTCGAGCTTCCAGGCGTATGCCGAAAATCTCCCCAGCTCCATCAGCATCACGCTGGGCAGCCCTACCCTGGACTTCCGCGAGCACGACTCCTTCTTCTATTTCGGCGACGATATCAAGGCCACGTCGAACCTGACACTGAACCTGGGGTTGACCTATACCTACTTCGGTCAGCCCGCTAATCTCTTCCATACGGCAGACACCAGGAACGAGTCCAGCAACAACCCGTTCTTTGATCCCGCGCTGCCGCTGAGCGTCCGGACATTTCCCTCGCTCCCGGCGCCCAAGAATCAGTTCGGCCCGAGCGCAGGCTTTGCCTACAGCCTGGACGGCGGCAAACTGGTATTCCGCGGCGGCTACCGCCTGGCTTTTGACCCGCCGTTTTACAACATTTACCTGAACATCGCCAGTTCCGCGCCTCAAGTGCTGGCACAGACGCTCAGCGGCTCCACCGCCCAAGCCAATCCGCTGCTGGCGGCGCCCTTTGGGCCGGCGGTGCGCAGCCAACTTGCTCCTTACTTGACGTTAGGGGTGCAAGACCCGCGCAACTTCAACCAAACCACAGTGACTCCGAACTTCGGGCCCGACCACGTGCAATCCTGGTCGTTCGGCGTTCAGCGCCAGATCCTGCCGACCCTGGTCGCTGAAGCGCGCTACGTGGGGAATCACGGCGCGAACCTCTTCCAGTCCGTCAACGCCAACCCTTACGTCGCGGGACTCCAGGCCGCCTTCCCGAACTCAATACCCTCGAGCATCACCCCGTGCTCGGAGGCTGACGCTATCGTTTCCCGGGCCATCGGACGGGTGAATTGCAATCTGGGAATCGAGCGCCTTCGAACCAACACGGGCGTCTCGGACTATCAAGCCTTGCAGACAGAGCTGCGCGCGACCAATCTTGCCCGCCAGCTCACGTTGCGCACCGCCTACACCTGGAGCAAGACCACCGACAACGTGAGTGAGGTTTACAACACGCTCGGCGGCGGCAACACCATTGCTTTCTCGCAGGACCCGCTCAACTACGTGGGCGCCGAGCACGGTCTCTCCGGGCTGAACATTCCTCACAGCTGGACGATGAGCTTCGTGGAACAGCTCCCGTTCTACCGCGATCAGCACGGAGTAGCGGGGCGCTTCCTGGGCGGCTGGACGCTGTCCGGCACCTATCTGATCTCCAGCGGCGAGCCTTACACGCCGGTGCAGTTCGCCATTAACACTTACAGTGGCGGCGGATTCCTTCCCGGCGGAGAACTCTACGACTCTTCCTTCAACGCCGCCTTCATCGGAGTGTACGAGACCGCACGGCCGTTCGCCGGCAGTCCCACGGCTCCGATATCGAACGTCGGCATCTACGCCGCCGATGCGTGCAACTATCTGGGCGTCGGCTGCAGCGCCCCGGCCAATCAGCTCATCAGCTTCAACGCGGCGAACACTACCGGGGCCGTGCAGACGGTGGCGCGGAGCCAGGTTCGCTTCATCGCCAACGGGCTGGAGGCGAACACACTGTTCGGCACCCCGTTCGGAAGTGTGGGCCGGAACACGGTCCGCGACTTCCACACCAACAGTGCCAACTTCTCGCTGGCCAAAGACGTCAAGATCAGCGAGCGGTTCAGCGTGCAGTGGCGGATGGACATGCTCAACGTCTTCAACCATCCGAACTACGCCAGCGTCGACACGTTCCTCGACGATGCGGGCTATCTGCTGGAGGGCACGGGCTTCGGCGTCCCCAGCCTGACGTCCGGCGGCAACCGCAGCATCAACTTCCAATTGAAGCTGTTGTTCTGATCGATCTTCCTGCGTGTATCAACTTTTGGCGGGTGAACCGAAAGGTCCACCCGCCTTTTTGTTTGGTACTGAAACCAAAAGCAGATTCTTCGCTTCGTTCAGAATGACGGGTCGGCCAGGTGAGATTCTTCGCTTACAATGGCTGACCGGCCGGGTGGTTCAGCAAGGTGATGGTCTAGACCGGAATTCAGTCTATTGAGAGTTACAAAATGCGGTGACAATCGTTTTCGGGTGCCTCCCCTCACCCGCCCTCGTACCTCGGGCACCCTCTCCCAAGAGAGAGGGCTGTTTTCCTCGGGTTTTTGGCCCTCTCCCAGGGGGAGAGGGTTGGCCCGCCGCCAGCGCTTTCATCAGCTGCGGTGGGCCGGGTGAGGGGTTAGCCTGTCACTCTATTTGGTAACACTTTGTAGCGTTCCAGATGACATTCGCACCCGGCCGAGCAGATGCTCCCTTTGACGCCGGACTCAGAAAGTCTGATAGTCAGAACATGCGAGCCAAGAGAATCAGCGCCGCCCAGGCAGCACGATCCTTCTCGGAGATTCTGAATCGTGTGAAATACCGCGGCGAATCGTTTGTCGTCGAACGGAATCGAGAACCCGTCTGCAGGATCGAGCCGGTTGCGAAACGCGAGCGCCTGACTACCGACAACCTGGCCGAATTCTGGAAGACACTGCCGCGGCCGGACCCCGAATATCCGGGTGATCTGGATGAAATTCGCCGACTGTTTCGCAAGCTGCCCAAAACAGCCTGGGAGCGCTGAACCGTGTGAGCGAGCTGCTGCTGGTGGACACCAGCGTCCTGGTGGCGCTGGAGCGTGGCAAGCTGAGCCCCGAGGTTCTCGCCAAAGGGCAACCGGGCGCACGCCTGGCGATTTCGGCCATTACCGCTTCGGAGCTCTTGCACGCATGGCATCGGGCCAGAACGCCCTCGCAGCGCGGCGCGCGCGAGCGCTTCCTCCTGGCGTTGTTTTCGGAGCTGGCGATCCTGGCCTTTGACCTGCCGGTAGCTCGAGTCCACGCCGGGGTGTAGGCAGCACTGGCGGAGCGTGACGAGGTCATTGGACCTCACGACCTGCTGGTTGCGGCCACCGCGCTCGCCTACGAGATTCCACTGGCCACGCTTAATCATCGGGAGTTCGCCAAGGTCGGCGGGTTGCAGATTGTAGCGCTCTGATGTTCACCAGATCGTCTTGCGGAACGACTTGCGAAGGGATTCCCTCAGATAGGACCCGAAATATCTTAAGAGATAAAAGCAGGTGCCGCACCGGCTCTTCTGAATCGCCCGGCGGTAAGCCTTGCGCGCATCCGCGCGCATCCTGAAGGTCGGGTGATCGAATATCAGCGCCTCGCCGATATCCACGCGATAGCTGCGGGTCTGGTTGCGCCGCCTCTCCAGGGCTTTCGGATCCGAGAGGAGGCCGATCAGCTCCTGGCAGCGGTGCCTGTAAGTATGGTGCGCCAGGCAGCGCTCGCGGCCGCGGCGCGCGATTTCGGCCGCCAGCGAATCGTGTTCGAGATAGTATCTCAGCACGCGCGAGACATCGGAGAGGTTATGCGTTACGAAGTGCGTGCCTTCCTCAAACAGGTCATTCATTCCCGCCCGGATCTTTTGCGTAACCAGCAACGCGCCCGAAGCGAGCACCTCAAAGAAGCGCATGTTGAGGTCCTCGCGGATCGACACGTTGAGCCCGATTTTTGACTCCGCCAGGATTGCGGCCATCTGCTCTTCATACACGCCGCTCATAATATTCAGGGGAATGCCGGAGTCGATGCTGTCAAAGAACTTTCGTCGTCCGGCCGGGACGCTGCCGATGAACGACACGCCGTACCGGCGCGGTCGCGGCTCGAGGCGATGATATTCGGCGTCAGCCGCCAGCGGCAGCCAGCGGACATTGGTTGCGCCGTAGCGGCGGGCGGCGCTGACGTAGTCCTTTTGCGCGAAGAAGGTCACGTCAAACTGACGGGCGTATTCCTTGTGCCAGCGGTAGTTCAGGTGATTGTCGATGGCCCAGAAGGCTGTGGGGACGGGAACCTCCAGCAGGCCCGAAGGGAAAAATCGGGAGCTCGAAGTGCTCTCCACGAGCACGGCAAGATCGATTGGCCAGGAGCACTCGCGAATGAGTCGGGGAACATTCACCCGGGGGTCGCAGGTCAGCCAGTCATCCGGCAGATTTCCCGGCGAGACCTCGGCGGGCGTAGCCGCGATCACCCGGTGTCCGGCCTGCTCGAAACCGCGCTTGACGAGGGTGCTGGTGCTGCCGCGAACGTAGGTGGAGAGGAGGAGGATGTTCATCTGAAAAGTCGATCGTTGGCCGTCAACGGCCGACCGTTAGCAGTTGGAGATACAGGGTGCGGCCTCCAGGGGCTCGTGGCGCCGACTCCTCGGCCGGCATGCCCGGGCGAAAGCCCAGCGCCACGGCATTCGCGAAGGCTGCGGCATTTTCGGCGCACCACTCCGGCCCCGCCGCAGCTCAATAGCCAAGTTACATAGCCTATCTAACCTACTTCCTTGGCGGCTGCGACGGGCGCATCTCGATGCGGCTGGCGAGGGCCCGCGACGGAAAGCGGTACAGGTCGACTACGGCTTTGGCGACGTCCTCGCCGGCCAGTTTCCACGAGGCGTGTGGTTTGCCGCCCGGACCAGCCGAGCCGCCGTGTGCGCCGAAACCGGTATCGACGCTGCCGGGCATGATGTAGCTCACGCGGATGCCATCGTAACGCACTTCCTGCATCATGGCCTCGCTGAAACCGTTCAGGCCGAACTTGGAGGCGTTGTAGGCCGCCCCGCCCGGGAAAGCGTTGGCGCCGGCCAGGCTCGAGATATTGAAGATGTACCCTCCGCCGCGCCGGCGCAGCAACGGAATGGCTTCATGCGAGCAATAGAAAACCGAGGAGAGATTCGTGTGCAGCGTCTGGTCCCAGTCTTCCGGGCTGAGTTCGGCCACCGGCTTCATAATGCCGACCCCGGCGTTGTTCACCAGGATGTCGAGCCCGCCAAAGCGTTCAGCGGCACCGGTGATGAAGCGGCGGCAATCCTGGTAGCGGCCGACGTCCGCCGTCATGCCGTCCATTCGGGCAGCGGACTGGCCGTTCTTGACCAGCGCCAGACTCCTCAAAGCATCCTGGAGGCTCTTTTCGTCGCGTCCGCAGATGAAGACCGAGGCGCCTTCGCGAAGCAACTCTTCGGCAATACTGTATCCGATGCCCCGGGTGCCTCCGGTAATAGCGGCCACTTTACCGGCGAGGGTGTTTTCGTTTTCCATGATTCCTCCTTCTCAGAGCGGGGACCGGGGAAAGTCGGCAGCTGACCGTCCACCGCCGACAGGGTCTGAAGCCTCGAATTTTCGAGTTCGAGAGTCAAGAGCCGACAGGCGGCAGTTTACGGTCGGCCGGCCGCGAACCCCAAGCCTCGAACTCCGAATCCTGAATCGTAACCGCCAACCCCTACCCGCTAACGCCTTTACCGCTGAAATATTCCTCGACCCGCCCTAAGTCTTCCTCCGTATCCACTCCGATCGTGTCCTGATCCGTTTCCAAGACAACGATGGGGATGCCGTTTTCCAGAAAACGAAGCTGCTCCAAGTGCTCGATCCGCTCGAGCGGCGACGGTTCAAGGGTCCGGAAGCAGCGCAACGCGTCAATCGTGTAAGCGTAAAACCCGAGGTGCTTGTGGTATGCGGCTTGGCCTGACGGGTCTCGATCATACGGAATCGGCGCGCGCGAGAAATAGAGCGCCCGGCCACGAGGGTCGGTCACAACCTTGACTGCGTTCGGGTCACCGGCGGCCGTGGCGCTGATGGCGACTTTCAGGGTCGAAACCTGAATGCTGCCGTTCGGAGACGCTAACCCCTTCAGCAGCAATTCGATATGAGCCGCCGTGACCATCGGCTCGTCGCCCTGGATATTCACGTAGATGTCGGCAGCGCGCCCGGCGGAGGCTTCCTGTTCCATAACCTCCACCAGGCGGTCTGTGCCGGAAGCATGGTGGCTCGACGTGAGGACAACTTCTAACTTATTGTCCTTGCAATAGCTTACGATCTGCTGAGAATCGGTGGCGACGAGCAGGCGATCGAGCGCCGGTGACTGGCGGGCCCTGCGGTAGACCCAACCAAGCATGGCGTCGCCGCAAATGGGGAGTAGCGGCTTTCCCGGCAGCCGTCTCGACTCCATGCGGACCGGAATTACCCCACAGACAGAGAGATGTTGGCCAGCCCCGCGGGTCACCATGAGGCGTCGAGGTTAACCGAACAGTCGAGCCTCCACAAGCGCAGACGGGTGCTGAATCGGGCCCCAAAGTGTATAAAGTTTACCCATTTTGAGATTTCCACAGGATAGCCTATTGATTCTAAACCGCAAATAAAATTTTCTCACTTTTCTCATTTGTCTCCATTGTCCCAAATTGGGGTGCTAATGTCTGAACGGTAATAAGAAATGGACTGCTTTATGGGATTAAGGATCGCTTCCAGAGCGGCGGAGTTACAGGAGAGGGTAACGCACGCGGGGGTAACACGACTTGTCATGGGCACGGGGCGGGACGCGAGACGGACGCGCGCCGGAGGACACCAGGCGTGATTCCGCAGGATCTTTCGCACTATATCGTGCTTTGGGGACCGGGGATCCTGATCCTGATCGTGCTTTCTTACGGCCTGCTGCGCATCGCCTACCACTGGATCGACCGGACCATGGAAGTGAAGCGCCGCCAGACCGACAGCGTGTTCGAGGTGGCGCGCGACTACGTGGCGCAGCTCGCGGGAGCCTCCCGGTCGCAGGCGGACGCCCTCACGCGCCTGGCTTCGGCGGTCGAGCATCGCGATTCACTGGAGAGCTACGAGCACCAGGAGATGCTGATCGCGCTCAAGGCGCTGCACCGCAGCGTGGGCGAGATGCTGGAGTCGAAGACGGCGTTCGCGGGACGGGAGCCACGGAAGGTGGACAAATGAGCACGTCATTAAGGCACAAGGAGCTGCTGCGCGGGAAGATCATCTTCTATCTCAACCTGATCTACCCCCAGACCGCCACCCTGCCGCTGCTGCAGGCGGAGCTGGACTACTTCGGGTACGCGGTCCCCATCGAAGAGCTGAATTTTCACGTAGCCTACCTCACTGAGAAGGGGCTGGTGGAAGTGGAGACGGCCCGTGGACCGCACACGCGCGGGAGCATGACCCTGGTGAAGATCACGGCGCGCGGGATCGATCTGCTCGACGGGCGTCTGCCCGCCGACGAGGGTATTTACCTCGAGCCCAGGGAGCGGAAGGGCGACTGAAGACGCGGGTCTCGCCGCAGCCCAATCGGCAAAAGGGGCGGGTGACCCCTGGCGAGCAAGAAAAGTTGCGAGGGAGTTCAGGATTTGTACCGCGGGAGGGGAAGAGCGGAGAAGCAAGCAATGGGCGCAAGGGACGAGGAGGACGAAAAGGCGGTGCCGGCGGCAGAACCAATCGTTCCCGAGGGTTTGGTGGGGCGAGCCGATCCGGCTCCACAGCGGCCGCCGGGGGCGCTGCAGCGGCTGCGCACCAGGCTCGCGCGCGGCGGCGGCGCGCGCGGCGCGCGGCTGGCCGAGCTGGCCTTGAGGGCGGGGATCACGGTGC
Organism: Terriglobia bacterium; assembly: GCA_035946575.1. GTDB lineage: Bacteria > Acidobacteriota > Terriglobia > UBA7540 > UBA7540 > Gp13-AA77. The sequence goes on from DASYZG010000107.1 coordinate 11,448, forward strand.
CGCCGCGGGAAGCCGAAATGCACGGCGCCGGGTCGCTGGAAGCGGCGCTTTGGATGGAACTGGTGCGCGAGAACGCCACGCTGCGCCACGCCGCTGACAAACTCGCCGAGCGCCAGGAGATTCTCAGCCGGCGGATCCGGCGCACCAAGGAGCGGCTGCAGGCGCTGCGTCTGAAGGTGATCCAGCGGCGCACGGGCCTGACGGCGAAGGATCTGGTCGAAATGCCGTCGCCGCCCCAGTGGCAGGACTTGATCGAGGGGCGGCGCCCGGCGGGAGGCGCCCCGGGAAACAGGCGGATTTCAGACGCCAAAAGCAAGCCTGCCGAGGCGAGCGGCGAAACCTCCGGCGCCGGAGATGAGGAAGGGAAGGCTACCGAACCTGAGTAGCCTTCGAGAAAGATAGCGCCGGCATTCAGCCGGTGCCGAACAGAAGGGCGGTGTCTCAGTTTGTGGTGCAGGCTTCCCAGCCTGCGCTTGGCGTGTCACGCAGGCGAATGCCTGCACCAAGCAGGCAAGATGCCTGCACCACAAACTGGGGCATCACCAACAGGAGGGCGGCCAATGGGTTCTGTGACTGAAGACGTAAAACACGAATCGGAACGCGGGGAGTTGCTGAAGGTCCTGGTGGACTGGGGACTGGAGTGGATGCCGTTCTACGAGCTGCGCACTCAGTTCCAGAGCCGCACGGACCGGCGCCTGACCGACGCCGAGCTGAAGTTCCAACTGAATTACCTTGAACAGCGGGGCTACGCGGAGCGGAAGATGTTGCGCGCGGGCCTGGCGGATCTCGAACTGCTCGTGGTCCGCGCTACCACCAAGGCCGCTGACCTCCTGACGCACGTTATCCCGGCCGATCCCGGAGTTGCGTTCTAGGGGCGAATTGTGTGTTCGGGTTTTCGGGATCAGGAGGGCGGAGTGGTCAGCTGTAACGCGGGCGTTTCGCCCGAGGTGAGGAGCAAGACCGACAGTGAGCGACGAAGATCTCAAACCTAAGCGACGGCAACTGGCCAGGCGACGTGGCCCATACGAAACGGCATTGGCGAGCGTGCGCTCGAGGCCTTCCGATCCCGATGGGGAGGAGGTTGAGGAACTGGTCGACCAGGTGGTGAGTGCCCGCGCGCAAGCGAAAACGGGCAAACCGCGTCAGCTCGATCCCGATTTTGATCTTGAGGCCCGCGTCTCGATTCAAGACAAAGCCAAAGCATTGCTTCGGAAAGCAAATGAGGACCCAAATTCGGATGCCGCGACCATGGTCTACGTTTGGGTCCTCAATGCGGTGGCGACGACGCAAGGAGACCTGTCGTCGCAAGGTCTCAAAATGCTCACCGAGGAGCGTTGCCGTCACAGCCTGCTTACCCAAATCGAGTTTCAGAGGGGCGAGATTGCAGAGCGCGATAAGGCCTTGGGCGAGGCCAACCAAGGCCTGAACCGAAACGCCCGTCACATGGGTCGAGTGCGCACTCTGGCGAACGTTGCCGAACGGCGATTGATAGAAGGCAAGCTGGTCGATATGCGAGGCGTCTGCCGCCAGATCGCGGAGGCGGTGGGCCTGGCTGCGCCGCCACAATTCGTAGGGCGCGGGCAGGGTTCGGACGGGGGCACTTCGCACGCAGCCACCGAAGAATCGGATTCTGCGAATGGACAAGGGGATAATGAAGGCACCGCGCGGTAAGTCAAATTCGAACAAATCAGCTCCGGGAGCGCTGCGTCCGCAAGTGACGTCGGAACCGAGCTCGCTCACCGACCACTTGCTTGACGGTTTTCTACGCCCGTATCAAAGGCGTTGGGCAAAGGATCCCGCCCGCCTCGCCATTGCCGTGAAGAGCGCGCAAATCGGGTACTCGACAGCCACGGCGGGATGGGCGGTCAAGCGATGCCTCGAGATCCCGCAGCGCAACGTCATCTTTCTTTCGCGTTCGGAGCGCCAGGCGCTCGAACTCGGCGAAAAGGCGAAAATCTGGGTGGACTACTTCTCAGTTTCCGCGGACCTGTTCGAAAGCCTTCCCTTTGAGGGGACTTCCGCTGTTCAACACGAGATCCGCTTCGGCAACGGATCGCGGATCATCGTGCTGGCGGCCAACCCAGACACGGCGCGCGGATACACCGGCGACGTGGTGCTGGACGAGTTCGCGTTTCACAAGGACTCGCAGGCCATCTTCACCGCCGTCTATCGCCAGGTGTCGCTCGGCTACGCGATGCGCATTCTTTCCACGCCCAACGGGCAGCAGGGGAAGTTCTACGAGCTCTGCAAGAGCCTGGGCCTGGATAGTGGGTTGAGGCCGGTCAATCAGCCTGTCAGGGTTGATTCATCGGGCGATCGGGCCATCGGGTCATCGGGCACAAGTGGCAAGTGGCAAGTGACAAGTGACGAGAGGCAACTCGCGGCCTCGCCACTCGCCACTCGTCACTCGCTACTGAATCCGTGGTCCGGCCACTGGTGCGACATCTACCTGGCGGTGGAGGAAGGATTGCCGCTCAATCCCGAGGAGGTCCGGGCGGGGTGCGACGAGGAAACCTGGCTGCAGGAGTATTGCTGCCAGTTTGTCTCGCAAGCTTCGGAATGGATCTCGCCGGAGTTGTTCCAGCAGTGCGTGAGCAGCGAAGCGACCACGAGTCTCGTAGGGGCGCTTCGCGAAGCGCCCGGGGCGGTTCACGAACCTGGGGCGGTTCACGATCGGGGGGCGGTTCACGAACCGCCCCTACTTTATGCGGGGTGGGACATCGCCCGCAACCGCGACCTGTCGGTGATCTGGATCAACGAACTGGTGGGCGACGTCACCTGGACACGCGGGGTGATCGAGATGCGCAACACGCCCACGCCGGAACAGATCCGGGAAGCGCGCGCCCTGATGCCGCAACTCAACCGGCTGGTGATCGACAAGGGCGGCATGGGCCTGGTGATCTTCGAGGCGCTGGAGCGCGAGTTTCCCGGACAGGTCGAGGGCGTGCAGTTCACGCAAGGCAGGAAGGAAGCCATGGCGGTGATGGCCCGGCGCCGCATGGAAGAGCAGAAGGTGCGGCTGCCGGACTCGAACAGCATCCGGCAATCGTTCCGCAGCGTGAAGAAAAGCGTCAATGCGCTGGGCCTGACGCGCTTCGACGCCGAGCACGACGCGCGCTTCGGTCATGCGGACCACTGGTGGGCCTTCTGCCTGGCCGAAGCCGCCGCCGCGCAACCGGACGCGTATCACCTGGCGGAAGTCGGGCGCGTCTTTGGCAAACCGGTGATCACGGGGGTGAGGGATTGGGTGTTATGACGCAGTTGTCAGTGGCCAGTCGCCAGTTGCCGGTTGCTGGCAGCCGGTTTCCGGGCTTTCGTCGACCGGCAAGCGGGGGGGGTAACGATTTCGAGGCATTAGGGAGGGCGAAATGTCCATTGGTAGCTTCACGGGATTCTCGGATGCGATGCTGGCGCCGATCGTGGTGCTGGTTCTGGTAGCGGTGGCCGTGGGATTCCTGATGCTCGTCAGCCGGGTGTGCTGGGCGGCGCGGGAATTCGTCGCGACCTGCCGCGAGCGCCAGAAAACCCATCGCCGCCTGGTGGAGATTTTGCAGGAGCAGCTGGAGACGCGCGATCCGTGCCTGGATCAGATCTGGTCGGCGTCGGCAGCGCTGGGAAGCTGTTAGGGACCCAGGTATCAGGTGCGAGGTTTGTCAGGGATCGGGGCCAGGTGTCAGGGTCCCTGGCCCCTAACCCTAAACCGTGCCCGGCCGCTTTCTCCGTGTTGTCGCAAGCGACCCTAATGTGGGCTTGGACTTCCAGCGGGAGACGGACGGGCACGGAGTAGGGGCTAGGGAGCAGGGAATGAGGAGTTAGGAGGAAGGCAAAAGGCAAAGGTCAAAAGGCGAAAAGCAAAAACTGTCGACTGTCAACGGTCGACTCTTAACTGCGGACTGCCGACGGCCTCCTGCCGACTGCCAACGGAGATATGAGCGCCTTTACACAAATCTTTAAGGGTCTGGTGGGCGGCGATCCGCTCAAGTCGATCGGCGATCTGATCGACCAGTTTCATGTATCGCCCGAGCAGAAGGCGGAGATGCAACAGGCGGCACAACAGCTCGAAGTGCAGCGCGAGCAGATCGAGGCGGCGCGCGACGAGGCCCTGGCGGAAATCCAGGGTCAGAACATCCGCGCCGAGACGCAGAGCGAAGACGCCTACGTGCGGCGGGCGCGGCCCACGTTTCTTTACGTGATGATCCTGGGCATGGCCTTCTCGCTGGTCGTTTTTCCGATCCTGAATCTGGTGACCAACAAAACCCTGCTGGTCGTGCAGATTCCCGACGCCTATCTGGAGCTGTTCGGGGTGGCGTTCCTCGGCTACACCGGCGCGCGCACGTGGGAAAAAACGCGCGGCACGACCGGTGATATCCAGAACACACTGCAGGTTCACGCGGACCGGTTGAACAGGTTGGCGGAGGACAAGGCCGCGAAGAATTGAGGGACTGATTCATTGAACCAATGAATCAATGAGTCAATCGGACGAGGACAGTGATGTCAGATCTCATAAATGATGTCAGACACGAAGTCCAGCGCGGTGTGATCCTGATGATCCTCGTGCGCCGAAACCTGGACTGGATTCCTTTTTCCGAGCTGCGGGCGCAGATGGCGCGCGGGCAGGGGTATCCGCTCACCGATTCCGAGCTGTGGTTTCACCTGCGATATCTCGCCGGGCGGAACTACATCGAGACCCGCAACCCGCGACCGGGCCGGTCGGACATCTCGCTGTACCTGGTACGGGCGATGCCGAAGGCGGTGGATCTGCTCGATGGAAGGGTGGAGCGGGATGTGGGAATTGCGTTTTAGGCGCTCGGATGCCGGGTGTCGATTTGGCGGACATGCGCAGATCAACTAACAGCAACGGAAACGCGAGACGCGCGGCGCAGCTGGACCGGGTTCTGGCGACGCGCGAACGCGAGATCGGTTCGTCCCCCCAGGGGGGACCGGCGCTCTTGCTCCCGGAAGGTGTGGGAGCGCCGGTCCCTTCACCCACGCCGCCGCCGGGCCGGCATCTGCCCACGTCGTCCATGCTGGGCATTCCCGGCACGCCCATCATCAGCGGCTTTCTCGAAGACCTGGGCGAGTACAACGGCGAGCTGGCGGGACGGAATGCGCTGCCGATTTACGAAAAAATGCGGCGCGGCGACGCGCAGGTGCGGGCGACACTGGCGGCGTGCAAGCTGCCGGTGCTCAGCGCCAAGTGGGATGTGGTGCCGCACGATGTCAGTCGTCAGCCCTCAGTTGCCAGCAGCCAGGCGCAACGGGCAACGGACCAGGGACAACCGACGGCGTCAAATGGCGAGGGCCACACCACGCAAGCCAAGGCCAACGAGATCGCCGAATTCGTCCGCGAGAACCTGTTTGGAGGCCTGGAATTCCGCACCTCGACCGGCGGATGGGCCACCCAGAACTGGGACGACGTGGTGCGCAATGCGCTGCTGATGCTCGATTTCGGCTGCGCCGTGCACGAGGACGTCTGGACGGTGGACGGCAATCGCATCCGCCTCCGGAAGCTGGCCGCGCGCCTGCCCATCACCTTCTACCGCTGGCACACCGAGGCCGACGGCGAGACGCTGCTCGGGCTCGAGCAGTATGGCTACCGGCGCGGGCAGTACCTGAACGCGCTGGTGCCGGCCGACAAGTGCTGCGTCTTCACCTACCAGCAGGAAGGCGCCAACTTTTGGGGCATTTCATTACAACGCCCCATGTATCCGCACTGGTACGTGAAGAGCAATCTCTACCGCATCGACGCCATCGCCTGCGAGCGCAATTCGCTGGGGGTGCCGGTCTTCAAGCTGGCGCCGGGATTCTCGGCGGAAGACCGGCAGGCGGCTTACAACTTCGTCACGCAGCTCGCGGCGCACGAGGCCACGGGGATGGTGGAGCCGCCCGGCGACGCCAGCACGGGATTCAGGATTGTAGGCTACGAGGGCCGGGTGCGCGACCTGGCACCCTCGATCGAACACCACAACGTGATGATCTCGCGCGCGGCGCTGGCGCTCTTCATGGACCTCGGCCAGGCGGAGCACGGATCGCGCGCTCTCGGCAAGGAGCACGGCGACTTTTTCCTGCTGGCGCTGCAGAACCTTGCCGACCAGATCGCGACGGGCATCACCAACAGCACGGTGCGGCGGCTCGTCTCTTACAACTTCGGCGACGATGCGCCGGTGCCGCGCCTGGTGGCCGCCAACGTCCAGGCTCGAGGGCTCGAGGACATCGTGGAAGCGCTCACCCGGTTCGCGCAGGCGGGCCTGGTGGTAAGCGAGGAGAATCTGCGCAGTTTCATCAGGGAGGAGCTCGCTCTCCCGCCGGAGAGTCCGTCGGCAGTTGGCAATCGTCCGTCGTCAGTTGCCGGTGGCCAGTTGGATGTCGGTGCGGTCGAAGGGAATAAGGAGTAGCTCGTCGGGGGTCAGGGAATAGGGAGTCGAGAGTCGAGAGTTGAGAGTAAGAGCGGGGAATAGAAAGGTTATGGACAACGCTGAAGTTCAAGTTCGGAGAAACCACGAACCACGGGCCACGGATCATGGACCGTGGGCGACTGGCAACGGACAACAAACCACGGACCACGGACTGCTGATCACGGATGCGAACCGCCACTTCGCCTGGGAACTATTCTCTGCGGGATCTCCGGTAAAGAAGGACGGAAAGGATCTGCACGAAGTGCCGGTGGCGGTCTGCGGCGCCTGGGTGAAGAACGGGCACACGTTCAAGATCACCTTTCAGGACCTGCAGACGATGCTGCGCAATTTTGACAAGCGCAGGAACGAGATGGTGGTGATCGACTACGAGCACGCCAGCGAGGACCCCAGCGTGGCGCGCGGGGGTCCGGTGCCGGCGGCGGGGTGGATTCATGAGTTGTTTCTGGAGCGCGCTCCTTCCTCGCCCGGCACCAAACGCAAACGCCACCCTGAGATTCCCGCAGCCGATACGCTGCTGGCCCGGGTGGAGTGGACTCCCGAGGCGAAAGAGCTGATTCACAGCGGCCAGTACCGGTTCTTTTCGCCCTCGATCGACTGGGGAGCGCGCGACAAGGTGACCGGCAAGGCGCAAGGGGCGACGCTCACTTCGGGGGCGCTGACGAATCATCCCTTCCTCGAAGAATTGCCGCCGTTGATGCTGACCGATCTGGAAGCGGTCGAGGCCGAGGCCGGCGCCAACCCGCGAGAAATCGCAGAACCAGCCCCGGCCCGGGACGGGACGAATGCATCCGGGAAAGGAGAGACCGAGATGGAAGCAAAGCGACTTAGTATCCGCATGCTGACCGAAGGGACGCACGCGGGGCACCACGGCATCTTCTATGGAGACGAACTTGTAGGCTACATGACCGACGCGGACTTCTGCCATTACGCGGAAAAGCATCTGGCGGGAGGCGCGGTGGCACCGCCGCCCCCGGCTGCGCAGCGCAGCACCGAAGGCGGCACGGGCGCGGAGCCACTCCCGGCTGTGCAGGAAGGCGCTCGAAGCAGCGGCGACGGCGCCGCCCTTTCCGCGCTCTTCGCCGAACGCGTGGGCGCGACGGGCGCGGCCCTCGAAGAGATCCGCGACCTGGTGGAGAGCGCGCGGCGGGCCCAGGCCCGCGAGCAGGAGGCCTCGGCGCGGGCCCTGATCCTGAGCGAGGTGGTGCCTGACGGACGCCTGCGCGTGGAGCGGGCGCTGGAACTGGCGCGCGCTCAGAAGATCTCGCTGGCGGATTACGTGGCGGTTGAGGCCGCCGAGCGCGCGCTCGACCATGCGGTGGTCGAGGGCAAGATTCTGCCGCGCGACCGCCACTTCTTCTTCCGCGACGCGCTGGAGCGTCCGCGCGAGTTCAAGGATTACGTGGAGGGCGCGGCGGCGGTGGTGCGTCTGGGATCGGCCGGCATCGGGTCAGGCGAACCGGTGCCCGTCGACCAGGAAGTGGATCTGGGGGCGCGGCGGCTGATGAGCGAGCAGAAAATTTCCTACGGCAAGGCGCTGAAGGCGCTCTTCCGCGAGAATCCCGCGCTCGAGGCCCGCTATCGCGCGGCGCATCGGCCGGAATTGAAGCCGGACGGCGAAAGCGTAATGCAGTAAGTGGCAGGTGGCAGGGAAGTGGCAAGTGACAAGTGACGAGTGACAGGAACACGAATGGCTGGCTGGCTCCTTGCCAGTCGCTCTTGCTCGTCACTTGTCACTTGTCACTCGCCACTTCCCAATGGCGACCGGGCTTTTGACTAGGAGGAGAAATGGCAGGAGCAACCAATGGATTGGCGCTCGGCTTCCGGGCGGATGCGAACGTCAGGGTATTCAAGTTTACAGCGATGGTGCAATCGACGGCCAACCCGTCGACCCAAGGGCAGCAGTTCGCGGCGCTGCCGGCGGCGGCCAACGCGGCCGGAGTTCTGGGCGTCACGGTGGAGCACTTCGTGGAGCCGAACTACTTCGTGCCCCAGGGTACGAATCCGACCACGGTGACCGGTGCGCCGCCCACGCTCTACAACCTGCAAAATCGCGGTCTGACGCTGCAGGTCAACGGTGTGGCGCGCTGCATCGCCGCCAGTCCCATTAATCAGGGTCAGCTCGTGAACATCGCGGACAACTACGGCCGCGTGAAGGCGGTGAGCGAAGCGGCCGGCACCACGGTGTATCCGGTGGGCATGGCCCTGCACAACGTCACGGCCGCGAACGACGTAGTGCAGGTGGAGCTGAATTTCGCGCAGACGAAGGTCTGAAACAAACGTTCAGTTGTCAGTCGTCAGTTGTCAGTGCGCGGCGCCCTGCGCCTGACTGCTGGCTACAGGCTTGACGCGGCCGGGCAGAACCTCCCCTGACTGGCGGGTGGCCCCGGCGGAAGGCGAAGCGCCTGCGGGCAGGACGGCGCTCGCCGGATGGCTTCAAATCCCGCGCAGCGCCGCGGGGCCTGGCCCGGAAGCAGCTATCGGTGGTCGGCGCTCAGGTCTCAGCCTTCGGGACTGACAACTGACGACCGACAACCGACAACTGGCAACTGGAGAATCTTATGGCGGACATCAGCCTTCAATACCTCGACCAGCCGCTGAACAACGTCAGCGTCGGCTATCAGAACGACGACTACTTTGGCGAGCGGTTGTTTCCGGTGACGCCCGTGAAGAAGCAGTCCGGACGTTACTGGGTGTTTGGCAAAGAGAAGTTCAAGCAGTACGAGACCATCCGGCACGCACGCGCCGAAGCGCGCGAGATCGCGCCCTGGTCGCTGTCGAACTCGCCGTACTTCTGCGACGACCACTCGCTGAAGGACGCCATCTCGGACGAAGAAGCGGCGAACTCCGAAGGCACCGATCTGGAAGTGAACACGGTGGAGAATCTGACGGATGCCATCCTGCTCGATTTCGAGATCCGCGTGGCGAACCTGGTGATAGGCGGCGGGACAGGGGTCCCGAACGTCACCTTGTCGGGCACGTCGCAGTGGTCCGACTTCGTGAACTCCGATCCCATTGCGGCCGTGGAAGCGCAGAAGACGGTGATCAAGCAGGTCATCGCGCAGACTCCGAACACGATGGCGGTGAGCTATCCGGTGTACGGCACGCTGCGGCAGCATCCGCGGATCATCGACCGGTTCAAGTATACGCAGGTGGGCGTGTTGCAGGCGGATCACCTCAAGAGCGCCTTTGACGTGGACAATTTCTGGGTCCTGGGCGCGGAGTACGACACCGCGAACGAGGGCCAGCCGCCGAACCTGAACTTCGTCTGGGGCAAGCACGCGCTGCTGGCCTACGTTCCCGAGGAGCCGCGCCTGCGCGAGCCGGCGCTCGGTTACACGTTCCGGTGGCTCTTCGGCGCGCCGGAACTGGGCGGGACGCTGACCAAACGCTATCGCGTGGAGAATCGCATGGCGGACGTGATCGAAGTGCACCGCTACGACGACATCCAGATCGTGGCACCGCAGGCGGGATTTGTATTTCTCAACGCCAGCGCATGAGCGAGCGAGGTGCTAGGCGCCGGGTGTCAGGTCTAGCTCCCCAAGCCCCGGTACCTGACACCCCGGAGGAGATCATGGCGAAATTCACAGTTTTGCGGCCGATCGAGCACAACCAGATCCTCTATGTGCCTCAGGGCGCGGCCGGGGCCGCCAGGACGAAGAGCGCCGGGAACGGCGGGGATATCCCGGTGGACGCTTCCGGCGCCATCGAGCTCGACGCCGCCGCAGCCGAGACATTCACGGGTTCGCAAGTGGCGCCGTTTTCCGCCGGGATTCCGGCGGCAAAACGCGGGAAACGTTAACGCGCACGTCGAGAAGCAAGACGAGGTGAGAAATGGCAGCGATAACGGTAACGCCGAGTTACTCCTACTTGACGCAGACGATGCAAGGCGTGCCCATCCGGCAAGCCAAGCTGGCGATCGGGGGCCTCTCGTCCGGGGCCAACGTGGTGCCGCACGGCCTGCCGGGGAAGCCCATCAGCGTGCTCTATGATCCGGGGGCATCCGGGCTGTGGGGTGAGACTCAGCCGGCTGACGGGACGAACTTCTACATCACCGTCGGCACGGGAGGAGCCTCGTCGGGCACGGCATACGTGCAGTATTGAGGCCCGCTACGCGACTGGCCGCGCGATGGGCGCGGCCGTGGCCGGGCGCGTCAGGCGGTTCCGGTGAGCGCATGGCGCCGGCAGGCAGAGCGAGAAAGTGATGTCTTACACAACCATCAATCAGGTCGCAGGCATGTTTCCCACGTTCAAGCGCGGGGCGCCGCAGCAGAATCCGCCGGACGCCCTCATCCAGACGTATATCGACGACGTGGCGGCGGAGATCGACGCCGTACTGGAACGCCGGTTCAGCGAGGCGGTGGCAGGCGCGCCTTACAACGGAGCGTTCGCAGCCTGGGTGGCAGCTCTGCCGGCCGATGCGCTGAACGTGCTTGAACGGATCAACCGTTACGGGGCGGCGGCACAACTCGGCCAGACGCTGGCCGCATTTGGAGTCGCAACCGCGCGTGAGCTGGCCGAGGACTGTTTCACGCACTACAACGATCTGCTCGGCGAGCTGAACGCCCGCGACAGGAGCGGCCGTCCCATGGCCAGCGGTCTTTACGATCACCTGTTCGATTCGCTGGCACGCACCGAGACGCCGCGGCCCGGGCTCCAGGGCGTGGCCGGTGGCGATCAGCCGCCAGGAGAGACTCCGGCCGGGACGGGGGCCAGCCAGGTGTTCGGCAAATTTGACCGCCGGGGTACGTGAGACGGTCCCGGGGAGATCCGTGAGGGCAGCGAGATGCTCGGATTGAGATTTCAGGACAACTCGGCAAAGCTTGACGCCGCGCTCGACAGGTTTATCGACGCGCTCGGTAACACGGCTGGCGACGATTCGGCGATCCGGAAGCAGCACACCGGCCGGCGATCCCGACGGGGCCAGCCCGATCGCGATCGCAAATCGGGCGAGGAACCGGCAGCAGAACAGCTGAAGGCGTACGTCCGAAACCTGGCGGCGACTCTCGGCTTCGAGATCGAAGAGTGAGTGTAAGGATTATGAGCTATACACCGGCCTGGAACGCGATGTTCGCCAAGCCCCTGCTGAACCAGTGCATCGCGTTGATCCAACGCGACCAGGCTTCCGCGATAGCGATCGTGAACCCGGCGCTGGTGCCGATTGGCGAATTTCACAAAGGGCCAGGCCTGCGCACGGCGCTGCCCTGGTTGACCGTAAGTCTGGATGGCCTGGAGTTCAGCGAGGACGTGATGGGCACGCGGCAGTCGCATCCGCGCATCGCACTGGCGCTCGACGTCGGACAGTTCGATCAGGAGATGGCTCAGGACAACGCCCAGGATTACGCGCGCGTGCTCGATATGGTGATCACGACGGCTTCGGAGAGTGATTGGGAAGGGCCGCTGCCGATCTCGCAGGAGACAGTGCCCGCAGGTGTCACGTCCCCGAATGAGGCCGGAAGCGTAAAGGAGGTCTTCGTGGCCTCACACCGCTACGGCGTTGCCACTCTGGACGAAATCCGGACGCCCGTGATGCGCGTGACGCTGAATCTCGATTTTGTGCTGGAGGAGACGTAAGGAGGCACACATGGCCACTTTCACGATAACCGTGCCGGACATCCATCAGGGCACTGGCATGCTCTGGTACAACGTGGCTGTTCCGGCATCGGGAGCGCGTCTGCTCGTGGACGCGAACGGCAACCCGCTGGGAGGGTCACCGCTGGCGATGGGCTCCTCGGACGGCGCGGCGACGTTCCACATGGAAGCCAAGATCGAGGAAATTGCCATCGACCAGCAAACTGCACCTGTGGACGCTGTGATGACGGCAGAGTCCGCCTACCTGGAGGTGACACTCAAGGAATCGGCGCTGGCGAAGATCGCGGCCGGCCTGGGTCAGGCCAATTACAGCACTGGTACAGACACCGGTCTGCCGGCGGGTGCCCAGAACTACGAGGAGATCACGGTGGGCGGGCCGGTGAAGATTCCGCAGGCTGCGGTGGCTCTGATATCGCCGCGACGAGGCTTCAGCTCACCAGGAAGATTCATGGTCGCGTGCCTCTACAATGCTTACGCCAAGGACCCGTTTCAGATCGGGTTTACGCGCTCCAAAGAGGCGACGTACAAGGTCCGGTTCGAAGGCTTGGCTGTGCTCAGCCGCGCGCCTGGCGATCAGGTGGCGCAGTTCTACCGGCAGATCTGAGGAGTAGGGAATACAAGCAGTATCGACCGTTTGGTACTCGCTGCTAAGTCTGACGGGGTTTTGGTGCCAACTCAGAATTCCAATCCGGCGGCCAGTGACGCGCCTCAGGCACAAAAGGCAAAGAACGGTTTTGCCTCCTCAGACGATTTTCTTTTCGCAGCCCGGCAGCGCGGGGAACCCGAGTGCGTCGTGCTGCCCAAGTCGGGTCTCAAGGTTCTGCTGCGCCGGCCGAGCCCGATGTGGTTTCTGTTCCGCGGTCTGCTGCCGGCCAGTCTCGCCGTCCGGCTCGAAGGCGGCCAGGCCCGGCTCGAGACGGTGGAGGATCTGCGTGCACTGGCGGAATGGATGGTGCCACTCCTTGGCGAAGTTTTTGTTGAGCCGCGCCTCGCGCTGGCGCCCGGTCCGGGCGAAATCTCGCCCGATCTGCTTGATCTCGAGGACGCAAGTTTTGTGGTGCGATGGGCGGTGGGCGAGGTCGCTTCGGAATCCGGCGACCTCGCCGGATTTCGTGATGACACAGCACCTGCTGCGAGTGGCCCAAGTCGCGGAAACGTGGTCCTGCCGTCCAAGTGAGCTTCTGGATGTGTCACCACCCCTGGTGGCGGCCCAGCTTGACTTCGCCGCCGCGGTAGTTCTGTGGCGCTGGCGGGAAGAGCAGATGCGCAAGAAATAGTTCTTCGTTCGAAGTTTTCGAGTTTGGAGTTGCTGAACCGCGAGCTTCGAACCTGAACTCCGAAACCCAATATGGCCCAAGGTTCCTTAGGTCTGTTGTTTCGCGTGAACGCCGATCCGGCGCAGGCGCAGGCGGCGCTGGAGTTGTTTCGCACGAAGACAACGGCGCAGATGGAGTCCGTGCGATCCGAGTTTCTGCAGGTGCAGAGGGGCCAGGCGGAGTGGAGCAGCGAGTTTCTGACGCAAAGTTCAGCCGTCGGCGGCGCTCTCATGACCCTGGGTGCGGCCGCAAGCCTGACCTTCGACCGGTTTGCAACAGCTCTCGGACGCAACATCAGTACCGCGCTGGTCTATTCGCAGTCGATGAGCCAGGCGTTGGACCGCGCGTTGAAATCCACCACGGCGTCGATCGCTGCCGAAGCAATTGTGCAGGCGCTGCGCGCGACGGCGCTCGGATTCTACCTGCTCGCTGTGGGCGACTTTGCCGGCGCCGGCAGTGCGTTTGGATCGGCGGCCGTTTGGGAAAGTATCGGCGGCGTCGCAGCCGGAGTTGGCGCGAGCACGTCGGCCAGCACAGTCTCGTGCAGGGCCGCCACTGCCGGCCGGTACGGCGGAGCCGAATACGGCCTGGGATACGGGGCAGGTACCGCTGCTGTGGCTGCAACGGGGGTGCTTGCGCCCGGCGCGGCTTCGACGAGGATCGGTGGCAATCTGACGGTAGCTATCATGGGCGACTCCGAGGCCGCCCATTGGCTGGCGAACACGCTCAATCAGGGCGTAGCGGGCGGCGTTACGCTGACGGCCACGAGGACGCAGCGATCTCCGTACGCGGGTGGATAGAAGAAATGTAACACAGGAAACAAGGAGAAGGCGCAAAGCAGGACTTCTTCTGATTTCTAGCTTTCTCTATGTCTCCCGAACTGTGTGTTGAGATTTCCCCATGGCATATCCTCAGATCATCTACGACCCCGGTACCGGCCCGGTGACGCTTTCGTTCCAGCGGTATCCGCGCAAGGTGCCGGCATACGAGTTCAAGGCGACGCGTCACGACAATGTCGCCTCCAGCGGCGCGCGCGAGTCTGTGCTGGAGCGTATCGATGCGTTTCTGACGTTTGAGATGGAATGGATTGCTATCGGCGCTGACGTCCAAGCGTGGTCGAGTTTCGTGCTTTACGCTCTCGCGGGCGGCCAGTTTGCTTATTACCCGGACGCCTTGGCGCCGTCATTCACAAATTACTGGCTGGAAGACACCGACTGGACAGCCGACTACAAGTCGGCTGGCCAGTACAGCTTTAGAGTGAAATTCAGGCAGGTGCTCACATGAGAGGCTATGGTTCACCGTTGACAGTCAACAGAAGTAACACTCAGCCGCGACTTACGGCTATGAATTGTTAAGGGTCGACCGAAAATGATTCAAGGAAACACAACCTGGCAGGTTGCATTGGCACAGCTGCAGAAGCAGCCGCTCTACGTTCTGCAGGTCCCCGACTTCGGCGTAATCCTGGCGAGCTTCTCGGTCGCGGCGGCGGGAGTGGGCGTCAGCGGTTTTGGAGCTGGGGCATACGGAGTGGCTCCGTATGGAACGTAACCGCTCGCTTGTTGATTAGGCGTGGCAACTGGCAGTTCCGAGTCGGCGCCCAGACTCCCTAGCTAGTGTAATCGTGTCAGTGGAGAAGTGAGACTAAGGGACTGACAACAACTGAAGACTGCGCACCGAGAACGAAGGATGCCATCAGTCCAAGACTATTATCCGGGCGACTTCTACAGCGACACGCAACAGTCGCTCGCGTGGCTATTTTCGCGTCAGTCGGGGCAATCTGGAAACTGGCAAGCGAACGTTAACCCGACGGCGTTTCCGGCGTCCTCGTCGCCGGGTGCGCAGTTGGTGTCGACCACCCCGATGCTGGAAGAATGCGGGCTGCAGTCGACGGAAGACCTTTCCAATTCCGAACAGATCACCTTTTCGAGCATCGCGATGGTACCGCCGGCCGGCCAGCCGCTCGACACCAACACCGGTCCCGACGGATTCCCCGTCGACTATTCGAGCGTAACGCTGCCCACCGGCAGTCTGTTTGTGCCTGTGTTCCCGGTGTCCGGCCAGCAGATCAGCGCCGCTTATCAGGCGGCTCTTGCCGCCAATCCGAACGGTGAAAGCATCTGCGGCACCACATATCCTGTGCTGCCGGGGATGACGATCTACGGTTATGTCTTCAATCCTGTTCAACCCATCGCCGACTACCGCGTCGACATCTTCTCCATCACCGACGCCTTCTATTACCAATCAAGCGCGCCTGGAACGGGAGCGCCCACCTCTGGACCCTGCGCCGGGCAGGCTCCGAAACCGTCACAGTTTCAATCGGTGCTGGTCCAGCAAGGCGTCAGCGGCTACTGGGCGGCGCAGGTCGCCGGGGGCGGCCTGGTGATTGCCGCGCTCTATCCCGCCAGTGTCCCGCAGCCGGCACCGGGCGCACATTTCCCGTCGCTGCCGATAAGGTGGATCGCGCACACGAATAGTGGCATCGGGCCGCAGCTCGCGAGCTATTTCGGGCGCATTTACTCGAAGACGGATATCGAATACCTGCAGGAAGATAGCATTCCGATCGTGATACAGGACGCTAATCACGCGCGGCTTGGTTCGAGCGTGATTCCGGCGCCCGGTAGTGTGAGCGCGCACGTACTCTACCGTGACCCGGTGTATGGACCGACGCTGGTTTACACGTCGCTGGCAAGCCAGTCTGCGTTTGGCGACTTACCCCTTTCCTTCGTCGTGCCGACTTCCGATCCGCTCTACGTTCCTGACCCAACCACGACCAATATCGGGGCGCTGCAGAACCGCAGCTATATTTACGACTGCGCGCTAGCCATCCTGGTCTATTCGGCTTCCGGAAACTTCCGGGCGGCCGCCAGGGTGATCGCGCAACTCAACGCGCTGCTTGAGAATCCCGGATATCTGCCTTCATTGATCCTGGAGAACGCCGAGGATGGTTCTAGGGCGCGCTGGACGGGCGCGAATGGCACCGTCGCCAACGTGGCCGCGAGCAGCATGAGCCCGCAGGAGCCACCCTACGGCACGGGCAATGTGATTCAGATCACAGCAAAAGCCGCAAATGCAAGTTTCACGCTAACGGATGCCGGGCTTCCGGACTCGACCGACTCGCAGCTGAGTTTCGAGCACTACGAAGGAGGGGGCAACTTCCAGGTTGATATCAGCGTGGTTACAGCGGCGGGAAAAGTCACCGAGCTTCAGGTGAACTCGAATGCTGCCGGGGCTGCGGCCTACAACAGCGCCGCCCACCAGATCACGATTCCGATCGGCCCCGGAACCTCCAATTGGCGCGTGACCCTCGTGCCGGTTCAGTCTCTGATCGCGAGCCTCGCCGGAGACACGCTGACCTCGATCACGGGGTTCAAAGTCACGCTGGTCGACTCCGGCATGACGATGTACCTCGACAATCTGAGCGCCGGCAACCCGCAGCCGGCAAATTCGCTGACCTTCAGCTACGACGTGTTCTACGGCCAGATCGGCGAGGCGTACATCCGCGCGGGCGCGATGGCCTGGGTCTGCTACGCCTACTGCGTTTACATGACGCTTTCGCTTGATTACACGCCGGCGCTCAGCCTTGAAGCCATGATCAACTTCCTGCTCACGCTGCGGTCGCAGGCGAGCGATCTGACCAACGGCCTCTTCTACCTGGGCTACGGCGCCTATGCCAATCCCGGCTATCAGTTCGTCCCGGGCCTGCAGACGCGGGTTTCGACCGAGCACCAGATCGATCTCTACTTCGCGTTCATGCGGGCCGCGGGCGTGCTGCCCGTGGCGGCGGTTGGCCTCTCAAAGACCGGTACGATTACTCGCGCGCAGGCACAATCCTTGCAGAACACGGCGGCTCAACTCTCGGGCGTGGCTTCGACGATCGCCACCGATGTGATCGGGCGTCTTTACATTCCGCCCGCCGGCAACACTCCCGGCCATTTCGCGCAGGGAGTGACCGGAAACGCCCTCGATGCCTCGCAGGCGCTGGACGCCTCCGGGACCTGGGCGGCGATGATGGCGCACGCCGCCGGCCGCGACGATATTGCGCTGCAGTGCATCGAGTTCTTTCATCGGAATTTCCTGCTGAACAATCAGACCATCCCACTCTCGAACGAGGCCAATTCCTGGAACGAGGCCTACCAGCAACCGAATGCGTTCTCCGGTTTCAAACCCTATAACGATTCGCCGGGCGGCTACAGCGGATCGCCGCTCTCGGTCTCGCAGGAAGGGACCTGGGGCGCGATCCTGGCGCTGACTCAACTCAGCGGGGTCAACGGTGTTTCCTCTTACTTCCAGAACCTCGGAACCAGCATCGAGGGTCTGCTGACCACCCTGGTCGCCGGCCAGCGCACGGTACGGGCGACGACGGGCGACGGCAGCCTGATCGGCTATTCGCGCGCCGCGCGCGGCCTGCCCTGGGAATTCGAAGTGTGGCCGATGTTCGCGGCCACGGCCTGGTTCTGGCTGACGGCAGTCTGCCCGGGCCTGCTGCTGACCACTTCGAATACCGTCACGCTGCTGGAGACCCTGCAGATTCCCACAGGGGCGGGCCAGACGGCGAACGAGCTTGAGGGCACGTCCTCGATTGGCGCCATGACGGTCAAGTGCATCGATCCGAGAGGAACGCTCAAGCAGCTTGCCGCGCAGGATGCCCTGATCGGCAAGGTGGTCCAGTTCCAGATGGGCTTCCCTTCGCTCAGCATCGGCGATTTTGTAACGTTACATACCCTGCAGATCACCCAGGTCGGCTGGGACTCGAGCGGGATGATGACCCTGACCTGCTCGGATATCCAGCGATTCATCCAAGGACAACAGATCTGGTGGGCGGGCGGTCCGGGGGAATGGTCGCCCGGTCAGACTCCCGCGCAGCCGGTGGGTCCGGCGGCGGGCGCCAACGGATTTCCCGTCTCGCAGGACAATCCGCGCTTCCTGCAGGGCAACCCCGTCGATATCCTGCTGGCGGCGCTTCAGAACGAGCTGGGCGTGGGTCAAGACCCGTCGCTTCGAAAATCGAATTACGTTCTAAGCCAGCTTGCTCCCGTCTATTCCCAGCCGCAAAACTATGACCCGTTGCCGCCGCCACCCGGCTGGGCGATCTTCACGCCGGGCGACGATTCGACACTGATCAATCCGAACGCGTACATCGACGTCGACCAGTTCCTGTCCGTACGAGATTCGCAGCTTTCGGGCGATTTCTTCGAGTTCGTCATTACGCGGCCCACTGAGGGCAAGCAGTTCATCGAAGACCAGATTCTGAAGCCGCTGGGACTTTACCTCATCGTCGGCGCGGACGGCAAACTGCGATTGAAACCGCTGAAGCCGCTCCCCTACCAGACGCCGGTGTTCAAGCTGACCGCGAGTAACATCATCGGGATTCCCGATACCGCACGCCAGCCTGTCGTCAACATGGTCACCGCGCGGATGGACGTGGACAACTCCGGTCCCTCGACGGCCGCGCGCGCTTACGACGGGCAGCTCACTTATCAACAGCAGACGTCGCTCGAGCGGTACCACCAGGTTTACGAGCAGCAGGTGGAGGCCACCGGAGTGCGCACCAATTACGGCGCGACCATGCGGTTGTGGACGCTCGCCGACCGCATTTTCCGGCGCCACTCTTTCGCGCCGCCTGTTTACCGCGTCAAGACGCACCTGGCGGCGCTCGCGGTGGAACTGGGCGACCTGGTCTCCCTGACGCACCCGCTGCTGGTGGATTTCCAGACGGGCAAGCGTGGGGTGGTGAATATCACCTGCGAGGTGGTGGAGCGGCGGCCGGATTACGCGCAAGGCCGGCTGGAGTTTTCGCTGCTCGATACTCGTTTTCTGAATCTGGCGACGGCGTACCAGATCGCCCCGGCCGCGCAGAATCTCCCCGGCTGGCAGCAGGCGAGCGCGGGCGAGCGCGCCTGCTACATGTTTGTGTCATCGGCCGCCGAGGGCGGAACGAACCCGGACGGAACGCCGGGGAACACGATTTACTGAGAACACGCCCATGCGCCTTGACTTGGTTCCGGGTTCTCAGTTTTCAGTTCTCAGTCTCCGGTTCGGAAGGGACGAGCTATGAGTCAGCTGACTATGAGCGCCGTGCCGGGCTTCTTTGACCTGGCCGATTCCGCGATCGCGGGCGGGCAACCGCTGACCGACGATTCGCTGCTTAAGATTTCGCACAACGCCAAGTTCGCCGTCGTGCGCTCGGAGGTGATCTATATGGGTTTCTACACCTCCGGGAATACGGTACCGGCCCCGGTCAGCCCCGTGGACGGGTACGCGTATCAGCGCAGCGAGTGTGTGTACATCCCGATCTTCGCTTCCAGCCGGCAGCCGGCAGCGGGATTTGTTCCGGGACAGAGCACGTTTCCGGGGCTCGCGAACAACGACCTGGGCACCGGCAGCCTGCTCATCGTGCCTTACGAGCTCGACATCGATGACGCGACCGGCGTGGTCACGTGCCAGGTCTATTTCTCCGGCAACGCCGCCCAGAACCAGGGCGCGGTGAAGGTGTACGCGATCTGTCAGCGCGCCAGCGTGAACGTCAGCGATTGAGAATTGATTCCTTGAGCTATTGAGTCGGTGCTTCGAGGGCTCAATGAATCCGATTTGGCGAGGTCAAAGCCATGGCGGTAACTCGAACAATCCTCCCGCGCAAAGGTTTGATCCAGTCTCAACACGGGCTCACGGGCTATGAGGCTGATCAGGACGCCAATTGGGCCGTGCTCGATGCCAGTGTCGCATTCGTGTCGGATCTGCAGTTCGGCGATCTGGGAATCAACGGCGTGATCTCGGGGTTCACGCTGAGCGTCTCATCAACCTTGACGCCCGGCGTGTCGGTGGGAGTGCTCTACGCGCAGGGGGTCCGATACGCGCCGGCAACACTCCCGTCGCTCGCGCCCGCCCCGGCGAGCGCAACGTCGTACCTCTTCTTCAACTCGATTTCAGGCTTCTATTACCAGACAGGTCCCGCAGGAGCAAACGCCGGCGACGCGCTGCTGGGCAAGATTACCACGAGCGCCAGTGCGGTCACCGCCGCCGTAGCTGCGACGCGGATCTTCGGTTCGGTCAGCGCCGCAGCGTCCGGGAGCGGTAACTTCACAGTTTCGCATCTGCTGGGCCGCAAGCCGGTGGGCGCAATCATCCAGATGACCTCCAGCGGCTCGATCTGGTTTCAGGCAGCGGCGCCTTGGGACGCGACCAACGTCTATTTGGCCGCCTCCGGCGCAGGCACGACAGCGCTGGTTGAGGTTTGGTGATTCGTAGGGGTCCCCTTTGCGGGTGCCCCGGGGAAGTTCGGAGGTTCACATGCCCGACTTAGGTCCGACCGCGCAGACAGAGTTCACGAAATGGGCTTTGAAGCAGAGGCGGGAGAAGGTTGAAATTACCGTCGCCACCCGGCTTTCTCTGAGCCGATACCGGACTCTTGAATCCTGGTGCCAGCGCAGTTTAAGGCGCCGGGCGGAGCTCGTCGGGATCGTGCTCAATCGGGTGCTGGAACTTTACGAAGAGGAGGGCGCCGCCGAGCCGCTCGAGTTCTTCGTGCGGCGTCTTCATCTCAGGCGTGACCTTTAGTTTTCCGCGGTTACGTTCCGAACGGACGGAACAGCATGAACAATGATTACAAACGAAAGGAAATTCGCATCCTGAAGGTTTGATCTCTTTACTCCTCTCCGGTCCTAGCCTAGCCTCGTCCCATGCTGAAGTTCGCAGGGAAGGGGTTGAGGACCAATGATGCCGTGGCCGTGGTAATCATCTAAAGGCCGGAGAGCGCTGAAAAAATCCAACAAGGAGGCTCTCAGGCCATGAAGAGTGTTACGTTTTGGGCTCTAGACGCCACCGTGCTGTTTGCCCTGTCGCTTGTCTACCTTCATCAAGGCTACCACCGGAAGAATGCGTTCTTTGCGGTGTGGCTTTGCAACGGCGTGACGATGCAGTTGATCGCGGCGTGGGGGCTGGCTGCCGGGCCGCCCTCCTGGATGCCGCAACTCAGGGCTTGCGAAGACATCCTCACCTATGCCTTGACCGCGGGCGTTCTGATCACGGCGGCGCTTCGTCGCGATTGCCCGGTGAACCGTACCCTGCTCTGCGGGGTGGGGGCCATGGTGGCGCTGAACGTGCTCTCGCATTTTATGGGTCTGCACGTGCAACACCCCCTACAAGTCTGGCTTCGAAACATCGCCTTTTTCGGGCCGGCGCTGTTCCTGTTGATCACGTTTTCGAATCTTCGGCTGGATGCGCTGCTGCTCTGGATTACTGCCGCGGGGGAGAATGCCGGCGCGCGCTGGGCCGCGGGAACTGCAATGGCGGCTGTGACGCTGACCAGCATGCGCGGTGGCCGACGCCGTTGACGTGTTTCGCGACTGTTGGGCGGGGATGTGGCCCGAGCGAGCCTTGCCCGACTGCGCTACAATCGCGTCATGAGCGGGCACGCCAGTCGTCAATGGCTCATTCCTGGCCTCCTGTGCCTCGGCGGGTTCCTGGCTGTTGCCGCCCGGGCCCAGCAAGGGGGCAGTAACTTTGATCTGGAGGGCAAAATCACTCAGCGGTCGGAGAACAGGCTTACGGTGGACACCGGCCAGGGCATCTTGTTTCACGTCACTTTTGGCGACAAGACCAGTATCGTGCGCGCCGACTCCAGCGGGGGCTCACAAGCGGATTTGAAAGTGGGAGTGAAGATTCACGCCATCGGCGAACTTCAGGACTCCGGCGACATCCAGGCGCAGAAGATCGAGATCGAGGCTCCGGGGGGAAGTGCCAAGCCTTCAGCGGCCCCGTAGGACCGCGGGCATCCTGCCCGCAATGAACTGCGAGGCGGCCTGGGAGCGCGGGCATCCTGCCCGTAGTTTCTATTCGTTTGGAAATCGGCGCTCCCAGCGGCTACAGATCGTCCCAGAGCGGAATTCGCCGGCCTTTGTCTGCTGCCAACGCCTGCTGGTAGATGGATCCGGCCGAGATCACGTCCCAAAGCGCGATTCCCGAAGACTTGAAAATCGTGATGTCGCTCGCGGAGTTGCGGCCCGGACGGGTACCGGCGACGATTTCGTGCAACTCGATCACGCTGCTCCAGCCGCCGCGAATCGCCCCAAGACCCTGCACCAGGTCGCCGGCTTCCTCCTTCGCCTGCTCGACCGTGTCCACGGCGATCAGCGCTGCGCGCGCGAGGCTCGTGTCATCAAGCTCGCGGCGATTCAGCATGTTGGCTCCGATGGCATTGAGGTGCGCGCCCGGCTCGATCCAATCGCCCTTCAGCACCGGATCGCGTGACGTGGTGGCGGTGATCACGACCTCAGCCTCTCGCACCGCACCCTCTGCGCTCTCGACGGCGATCACTTCAAATCCGAACTTGGCCGTCATCTCCTTGGCAAAAGCCTCGCGACGCTCCCGGTCGCGGCCGAACACACGCGCGCCACGGATCGGCCGCACGGCGGCCACCGCTTCGAGCTGGGTGCGCGCCTGGCGCCCGGTCCCGATCACGCCCGCCCGCGCCGCGTCCGGTCGGGCCATGTAAGCAGTCGCCACGCCGCTGGCTGCGCCGGTGCGAATCCGGCCGAGATGATCGCCCTCGAGCAGGGCCAGCAAGGCGCCGCTCTCGCCGTCGTACAGCAGCACCAGGAACCGCAGGGCATCGCGCGAGACCGTGTAGATCTTCATTCCCAGGAGCTTCTCGTGCGCATAGCCCGCCGCCATGTAATGAAGCGAAGTGTCCGGCAGGAAGACGCGTTCGCGCGAGCGATTAAGGGCGCTGCCGTCGTGCTGCGCCTTGAGGCTGGCGGTCACGCAATCGATAGCGCGCGACATGGGGAAGAGGTCTTGGACGTCGTTTTCGGTGAGGAAAAGCATTTTTAGAAGCCAGAAGTCAGAAGTGCAGTTGCCGTAACTTAATTCTCCCGCGCGGGCTGAGGGCCGGCGGCATTGTCAGAGAGAATAGCCTCGAGTTCCTCGAAGAATTGCGCGCGATTCCGACTCGCAAGTTTTTCGAGCATGGCGCCGCGCGGCCCCGCCAGCAGCACGCGCGTCCGCCGCCGGACCAGCCACGCGTAACGGAAAAAGTAGGCGCCGGAAACCGGCAGCGTCAAGGCATAATATCCCGCAGCCGCCCTGCCCAGGAAGTGATTCAGCAGCGCGACCTGGCCTGCGTAGCACCCGATTACAATCACGCCGCGCCCGATCCAGGGGCCCAGGAGCGGCTCCGAATCCCGCTTCCAGAGGCCGCACACAAAGAGCAGAAAGGCAGCCGGCAGGTGATTGACGGCTCCATAAAGCGCGACCGGCAATCCCAGCACGCTCTCCGCCCAGCCGAGTACGCGCTGGATGCCCGAAAGCTGCTTGATCTCGATCTCGGCGCGGAGTTGCGCCAGTGCAGCCTCGCGATGCGCCTCGCGCGCCGCGTTCGACTTCCCGGTCAAGGCCACCAGCGCCTCCGGATCGGAGCGGTTCACGCGTCGCAGGGTCTCCGCGGCAAAGGGGCTCAGCCGGAAACCATCCGTCTTGCGCTTGCGGCCCGGTTGGACCGACCACTGCTGCTGCAGGCGCTCACGCAGATCGCGCTCGATCTCCTGCATCATCCGGCTGAGGAGCGCCGGGTCGAAGGCGAAAATGTTGTGGACCTCGCCGAGCGCCACTTGCACCTGCTTCTGCAGCAGACCCGGATCTTCATCGACGTCCAGCCGCAGGGGCTCGCCGAGGTGGATCATGGTCTCGTGCGCGCGAGCTTCGGGGCGGAAACGGTGGACCGGCAGGACGAGCGGAAGGTACTCCGGGAAGGCGCTGGCCCACGCCTCGCAAGCGAGCTTCAGGGCCGCGCCAGGGCCGTGCTTGTCCCCGAGGGAGTCAGATTCGCTGAACACCAGCAACAGGCCCCCGGCTGAAAGCACGCTTGTGCAGGAGCGCAGCGCGGCGTGCCAGGCCGGCGCATCCGACAAGGCGTCTTGCGGGGCGGCGATCATGCCCAGCCCGGATTCGATGATCGACTGCCTCCCGGCCATCTCGCTGCGATCGATGACGCAGGCAAGGGAACGCCCGAAGGCAGCGACGATGACCAAGGCGTCACGAAAATCGGCCGCATGGCAGACGCACAGGATGGCCGCCGAATCCGGCAGCCGCTCCGTCCCGAGCACGCGGATGGACCGGCGTGAAAGCGAGAGCCAGGCCCGCAGTCCGCTGCGGATCAGGCGATAGCTCGCTGGTATTTTCGTACGTGTCTCAGACGGTTCCGCCATTGTCCTCTTTATTGGAGAAATATACTCCGGCTCACTTCTTGCCGGCGGCTTTGCCCCGGCGCCGCTGCAGCCGGGCCAGGCGCAGGTTGACTTCTTCGACTGAGAAGGCGTCCGCATCGAAACCGCCGCCCACCCAGTCCAACCGTTCCTCATGCTCCTCGTGCGCGGGATCGCGGATGGCCTCGAGCAGATCGTAGAAACCGGGTATGCCGCCGCAGTCTTCGGGCGGGCAATGCCGTTCCCCCGCGAGGCAGGCGGGGTAGGCGCGCCCGGATTCAGGCGGCAGCCGCTTCTCCACGACGATTTGGTCCTCCCGGCCGTCGCCGAGCTGATAGATCTCGTGAGGATTGACGACCAAGTTCGTGGTTGCCATGATCGGTTCCTTCGACGTTGAATTGCTTCGGCAGGGGCGGTCCTTGCGGCCGCCCGGTGGCACAGCCACTTCCGGCTGTGCGCCAATTTGTGACCGGGGCGGCAGAAGGGCCGCCCGTACGCGTTGCGCGATCAGCGCCTCCGCCGTCGTGCTCGGGGCCGCGCGCGCACCTCGCGCTGTTCTTTTTTCGGCGGCGGCTCCGGCATGGCGGCGGAGTCCCATCCGTCGACGCGCCCTACGGGACGCACAATCGTGTCGAACAAACCGTAAACCTCCTGGTATCGCTGGCCATCGTCGTCGATCAGCCGCAACCGGAAATAGGGAGAGGGCTGCGCGTAGTAGTGTAGATCAGTCGTGTGCTCGACCTCGATGGGAAAGTAACCGTTCAGGTCACTTTGCACGTAGGCGGTGACGTACTTATGGTTCTTGATCCACCAGGTAAACACGCGAATGTGATTGAAATCGACCGTTTCGCTCCCGATGCGGTCGGCGACCAGATACTCGGGCACGTCGGTGGAGCCGTCGCGCACCGTCCTCAGAACCTGCCAGCCCACCATGTTGATGCCTTCGGCGTACAGGCTGATGCCTGCCGGGATGTCGAGATCAATGAAACGTCCCAGCACCCAGCCGGCCCTGAAATTCGTTTTTACCAGGTACCACACGTCGCGCGGCGGATGCGCGCGCGTTTCCGTGGCGGAGGCCTCGATCTCCGCGGGCCGATCCACCAGCCGGCGGGCGTAAATTTCGAGCGGCTGATTCTGGGGAAGTTCGGCCAGCACGATCGCATCGCGCGCAGGCTCGAGATGGAGATTGGTTTCGTTCGAAGCGTGCCCGGCGGCCTGCGGCGGGTGGCGCTGAAGGTCGTCGAGCAGCTTGATGCCGCGATCGTAGATGGCGCCGTCCAGGAGGTATTTGTTCTCCACCCAACCGGTCTGACCTGCGCGCAGCTTGAGCTCAGACCAGTGGGCGGTCTGCGCGACGACTTGCACACGGTCACCCGCCTTCAGATGCCCGATCACACTGCGCACCTCGGCGGTGGTGTCCATCACGTCGAGAGTCTGCGGTAACACATACTCCACTACGCCCCGCACCGCGTGGGCCGGCGCATAGATCAGGCGGTAGTAGACAAAAGCCGCGCCGGCCAGAATCAGCAATATGAAGAAAACCAGGGTCTTCGGCTTGATGATTGCACCTCAGCCCTCATCAGCAGTGCGTTCTATTTTACACTCAAACGATGAGCGGCGGACGGGGGAGGAGTGGAAACAGTCGGTCGTCAGTTGTCGGTTATAACTGACTGCTGACTACGACCGACAACTAACTGCAACCGGCGACACCGGCAACCGATGACCGATAACCGACCACCGACAACTGACAACCGGCAACCGACAAAGTCAACTCGGATTGAGCGCCTGTTCATTCCCGGCCCCGCCGGACGGCTTGAAGCTTTGCTGGAATGGACTGCGGATGCCCGGCCCCGGCTCGCGGCGCTGGTCTGCCATCCTCATCCGCTTTACGGCGGTACCATGCACACCAAAGCCGTTTTTCGCGCCGCCAAAGCCGCGCTCAGCCTCGGCCTGCCTACCCTGCGCTTCAACTTTCGCGGCGTCGGCAAAAGCGAGGGCCTATTCGCGCACGGCGTCGGCGAGCGCGAGGATGCCCGCGCCGCGCTGGACTTCCTCAGCGGACGCCTCCCCGGCCTGCCGCTGGTCATGATGGGATTCTCGTTCGGCTCCTGGGTTGCTTTGTGGGTTGGCGCCAGCGATCCGCGCGTCGTGGCGCTGGTCGGACTCGGCGTGCCCGCAGGCTCCTATGATCTGAGCTTTCTCCGGCCGGTTACCAAGCCCAAGCTGATCGTCCAGGGCTCCGGTGACGTCCACGGGCCACGCGACCGCGTGCTGCAACTCTTCAACGCGCTGGCCGAACCCAAGCAGATCCATTGGGTGGAAGGCGCCGACCACTTCTTCACGGGCCGGCTCGACGAAGAACAACGCGCCATCCATGACTTTCTCGCGCGCCTGTAGGGCGGTCAGTCCTCGCCCGCGATTGGCGCGCCTGCGACAGGCGCGCTACAGCCCAGGGCGGCATTTTACCGATTGCCCGTATCCTGTAGAAAGTGTTTCCCAAGGCGCTGAAAGGGGGAATTGCCCGCCGCGCGGTTATAATTGCTCAGGGGATCAGGCGGACGTTCCCGGATTGCAGGCGAATCCTTGTTCAAGAAGATTCTGATAGCGAATCGTGGTGAGATCGCGGTGCGTGTGATGCGCGCCTGTCGCGAGATGGGTATCGGGACGGTGGCGGTCTACTCCGAGCCCGACCGCAAGTCGCTGCACGTGCGCTATGCGGACGAGGCGGTGGCGATCGGACCGGCGGCCTCGCGCCAGAGCTACCTGAACTTCGAGCGCGTGATCGACGCGGCCCGGTCGAGTGGCGCTGAAGCCCTCCATCCCGGCTACGGCTTCCTTTCCGAGAACCCTGCCTTCGCCCGCGCGGTAGCCGATGCCGGGCTTACCTTCATCGGTCCTCCGCCCGAAGCCATGGAGCGTCTGGGATCGAAGACGGCGGCGCGGGATCTAGCGACGGCCGCGGCGGTGCCGATCGTCCCCGGTGCGCAGGACTTGCACCACTTCGAAGACGTGCAGCAGGCCGCCGAACGGATCGGATTCCCCGTGATGCTG
Organism: Terriglobia bacterium; assembly: GCA_035946575.1. Classification (GTDB taxonomy): domain Bacteria; phylum Acidobacteriota; class Terriglobia; order UBA7540; family UBA7540; genus Gp13-AA77. The sequence goes on from DASYZG010000107.1 coordinate 39,018, forward strand.
AAGGCCGCGGCGGGCGGCGGTGGCAAGGGAATGCGCATGGTCACGGCACCCGAGCATCTGAAGAGCGCCTGGCGCGACGCGAGTTCTGAAGCCTACAACGCCTTCGGTGATGAGACCATCTTCATGGAGAAGCTCATCGAGCGCCCGCGCCACGTGGAGATCCAGCTTCTGGGCGACCGCCACGGCAACCTGATCCATCTCGGGGAGCGCGAGTGCTCGCTGCAACGCCGCCATCAGAAGGTGATGGAAGAATGCCCGTCGCCCGTTGCAGACGAGGACCTGCGGCAGCGGATGGGCGAAACTGCGGTGCGCCTCGGTGAGCTCGCCGGCTACTGGAACGCCGGTACCGTCGAGTTTCTGGTGGACGCCGACCGCAACTTCTATTTTCTCGAGGTGAACGCGCGGCTGCAGGTGGAGCATCCGGTCACGGAACTGGTGACGGGAGTCGATCTGGTCAAGGAACAGATTCGGATAGCGGCGGGCGAGCGCCTGGCTATCCGCCAGCAGGACGTCCGAATGCGCGGCGCGGCCATCGAGTGCCGCATCTCGGCCGAGGATCCTGCGCGCGACTTCTTCCCATCACCCGGCCTGATCAGCGCCTGGCACATGCCCGAGGGACCGGCGGTCCGCAACGACAGCGGCGTTTACGAGGGCTGGCGGGTGCCGCTCGATTACGATCCGCTGATGGCCAAGCTGATCGTCTGGGGCCGCGATCGCCGCGAAGCCGTCGCGTCTCTAGGGCGAGCGCTCGAGGAGTACGAGGTGGGCGGCGTGCAAACGACGATCCCCTTCTTCCGGCGCGTTCTCGGGAACGAGGATTTTCTGGAAGGGCGTCTGGACACCGGCTTGGTCGGTCGCATTCTTGACTCCGCTGCTGCTGCCGGTGGGGCCGACGCCGAGTCCGCAGGTAATGGCGCCGGTGGACGGCTTACCGAGGCTCAGATTGCGGGGATCCTGGCGGCAGCCCTGGAAGCAGGCTCCGGAGCGCGGACGCCGGCGGCGAACGGAACGCATCCGTCGAGCGCATGGAAACGCCTGGGCCGTGAGGCACAGCTCCAGAACTGGCCGCTACAGCGAGTCTCAACAAGGTGAAATTCGGTTGGCGACAAAGCTAAGGGTGAAGCTCGGCTCGGGCCCGACGGCGTCCGAGCACGAGATCGAGATCGGTAGCAGGGCTAACGGCGCCGATGCCGGCGAGACGCAGTGCCGACTGGACTCCGAGGCGCCGATGGCGACGAACTGGGTGCGGGTTGCGCCCAACTGTTACTCGATCCTGCTCGGAAGCCGCTCGTATGACGCGCATGTGACTCCGGCGGCAGGCGCCGTGACCCAGCGCGAATACACGGTGCGCGTGGGCAGCGAGTCCTTTCACGTGGAGATTGTCGATCCGCGAGCGTGGCAGGGCCGTGGCGGCCTGGGCGGCGCCCACGGTCCCCAGGAAATCAACGCGCCTATGCCCGGCAAAGTTGTCAAGCTGCTGGTTGCCGAGGGCGACGAAGTCGGGGACGGCCAGGGCCTGCTGGTGATTGAGGCCATGAAGATGCAGAACGAGTTGAAGTCTCCGCGCCCCGGACGCGTGGAGCGGATTTACGCGGCGGAAGGCGCGGGTGTGGAGTCCGGCGCTCCGCTGGTGAGATTGGGATTGCTTTGACGGGACAGGAACTCAGATTTCCGTACGGCCGGAAAGCAGCGGCTGTTGCCCTGCTGACGGTGACGGTCCTCGGCGGCTGCCGCCGTGGAGGCAATCGGGAGGTATGGGCGGAGGTCAACGGGCGTCCGATCTACCGCGACCAGGTGGAGAGGGAGTACAAGCGGCGGTTCCCCAGCGGTCAGAACTCGGTCAGCAGCGAGCAGATCGTGAACCTTAAGCTCAACCTGCTGAACGATCTCATCGAGGACCAGCTTCTCACCGACCGCGCGGTCCAGGAGCGGATCACGGTGACCGAAGCGGAGGTGGATCGCCAGGTGGCGACGCTCAGCAGTCCTTACTCGACCGAGCAGTTTCATAAGAAGCTGGCCGAGGAGGGTTTGACGCCTGCAACGCTGCGCGACCAGTTGCGCCACACCCTGCTGATCGACAAACTGATGGCGCATGACGTCAGCGGAAAGATCAAGATTACTCCGGCCGAGGTCGACGCTTACTACCACGAGCACCAGGCCCGGTTTAATGTGCCGGAGACCCGTTATCATCTGGCGCAGATCCTGGTAACTGTGGGCCGCGACCCGGCGGCCCACAATCTGAAGCACAGCGACGCGGTCGGGCGCCGCGCCGCCCTGCGCAAGGTGCTTGCCATCGAACGGGATTTGAAGTCAGGCCAGGACTTTGGCAAGCTGGCTGAGGAGTACTCGGAAGATCCGGCCACGGCGTCGGGTGGTGGAGACATGGGCTACGTTTCTGCGTCGTCGATTGCGTCCGATCCCCCGCTCCGGCTGGCCGTCAGCGCCATGCGCGTAGGGCAGGTTTCGGGCGCTGTGCGCGACCAGAAGGGTGACTTTCACATTCTGAAGCTTTTGGAGCGCGAAAAGGCCGGCCAGAAACCGATCTCCGACCCGGACGTGCGGAAGACGATCCTGGAGGCTCTCACCAGCGAGCGCGAGCAGGTGCTGAGGGCTGCGTACCTCGAGGACCTCCGGAATCACGCTAGAATAAAGGATAATCTGGCCGGCAGCATTGTCAAGGCGGGTGGAGATCCAGCGCTGCTGAAATAGTCGCTTTTCTGGCTTCTTCCCGCTTGACAGATGGATTGCTCTGGTATACATCTGCGGCTGGCACTGTGGCGCGCCGCCCCGACATCAGCCGGCGGCCTGGAGCCCAACTCCCGTGCATCGGGAGCATGCATTAGGAGGCATCATGGTGTTCGATCGAGATCCAGGTGACGAGCTGGACAATTTCGGCGACGAGCTCTCTTCCGATTATCGGGAGGAAGAAGGGGCCGAAGTCGAAGGCGAGGGGGAAGGTGAAGACATAGGAGGCGAAGAGGAGGGTTCTTATGAAGAGGTCGTGGTGGAGGAAGTGACCGGACCGGCCGCCGCGGGGACTGTCGAGATCGCCGAGCCCGAAGCTCCTCCGGCGCCTTCCGCCCGCAAGCCCGCGCCTAAGCCCAGGAAGGCCAAAGCGGCGGCCAAGCCCAAAGCTAAGCCGAAGGCCAAGCCCAAAGCCGAGAGAGCTGCGGTCGCCACCAAGCCGGCCCGGCGAGCCAAAGCCGTCAAACGTGCGAAGCCAGCCCGCAAGGGCGCACACAAAAAGGCCGCGCCCAAGAGGGCGAAGAGAGCTTCTGCGAAGAAAAAGGCGGCGAAAAAATCGCGACGGCGATAGGCTTCGCCCTAATATCCCTTTGCCGCGCCGGGATCGCCACCCGGCAGCTTCAGGCTGCCGACAAGCTGACCGAGAGACGTGTGTTTCCTGCGGCAATAGTCCTCAATGCCTTCCGCCACCCGTATCGGCGTGTCGGGCGCGTAGAAGTTCGCCGTACCCACCTGCACGGCGCACGCACCCGCGATGAGGAACTCAATTGCGTCTTCGGCGGAAGCGATTCCGCCTATTCCGATAATCGGGATGCGCACGGCACGCGCCACTTGGTGCACAAGACGTAGCGCCAGCGGCTTGATCGCCGGTCCTGAGAGTCCGGCGGTCACATTAGAGATGCGGGGCGTGTGCGTCTCGACGTCGATTGCCATGCCCACGAAGGTGTTCACCAGCGTCAGGGCGTCGGCCCCGCCTGACTCGGCCGCTCGTGCAAACACTGTGATGTCGGTCACGTTGGGCGAGAGTTTCACAAAAAGAGGAAAGCGCGCCACGCGCTTCGAAGCGGCGACGACTTCCTCGGTAAGCCTCGGATCGCTCCCGTAGACGATCCCGCCGCAACGCGTATTCGGGCAGGAGATGTTCAGTTCATAAGCGTCGATGCCCTCACCTGCGTTCAGCGTCTCGATGCAGCGGACGTAATCCTCGGTTGAATATCCGAACACGTTCACGACACATCGCGCCTTCAGCGTGCGCAGAAACGGCAGCTTCTCTTTCAGGAAACGCCTCGCACCGACGTTCTGCAATCCGATCGCGTTCAGCATGCCGGAGTCCGTCTCGTAAATGCGCGGCGGCGGATTCCCCGGCATGGCATCGGCGGAAATGCCCTTGACACAAATGCCGCCCAGCCGGTTGAGGTCGATCACCTTGGCGAATTCCTGGCCGTAGCCGAACGTCCCACTTGCCGTCAGGACGGGATTCTGAAAGCGCACGCCGGCGATGATGACCCCTACTTTAGTAATAGAGTCCGTTGTCCGTTGTCCGTTGTCCGTCGTCTGTCGCAACTGACGACGGGCCACCGATGACCGACGACTCTGCCTGCCGGCTTTAGCCATTCTGCTCTCCGCCATTCTCCCTCTGTGCAATCTGCGGGTTACGTCCTCGGCAAGATATCCTGGCTCCACGCCACGTGCTCTGCCCAGAACACCGGTCCCTCGGTGCAGACGCGCTCGTAAGTCCCGTGACCCTCGCCCTGCACGCGGATCGAGCACCCCAGACATACCCCAAGAGCGCAGCCCATGCGGTTCTCCATCGACACGAGGCAACGCCGTCCATAACGTCGTGCCAGCGCTACCGTGGCTTCGAGCATTCCCCAAGGTCCGCAGGCAAGAATCAGCTGGCGGCTGCCTCGGCCAAACTCAAGATAGTTCTCAAGCGGCTCCGTCACATATCCCTGGTATCCGCGAGAACCGTCTTCGGTGGCGAGCACTGTTTCCGTCAGGTAAGGCTTGAATTCGCTCACGCCTACCAGGTCGGCGCGCGTTCGCCCCCCGAAGAAAAGCCGCTGCTTTACGCCCGCTGCCGCGAGTTCGCGCGCGGGCAGCAGCAGCGCAGCGATCCCGATACCACCGGCGACGTGCAGCACTTCGTTCGCCGCACGCGCTTCACGGAGATAATCCTCGGCGAAGAAACCGTGACCCAGCGGCGCCAATAGTCCGACTCGCGCGCCGGGTTTCAGCTCTGCCATGAGCGCGGTGCCACGGCCGACAACCTTATAGAGAAAGTCGAGCAGCGCTGGCTCCGCGCGAGCGCCGTTGCCTCCTCCCTCCGAGCGCACGTCGTAGATGCTCATCGGCCGGCGCAGGAGCACGTCCGAATGCCCGAGCAGCCGGATCATGGCGAATTGCCCCGGCCGCGCGGCCTGGGCCTGGCGTGGCGAGTGCACGGTCAGGACAAAATGTCCGCCCATAAGAGGACGATTTTCGACTACGTTGGCTACGGCATCGAGCATCTGATTGATGATAGCGCAGAAGCTCGAATCTCAAGCCAGTTCCGGTCGTAGCTCGAGGGCTTGGCGATGAGCACATCGGGTTATCTATAAACCGTCCAGTCCGTCTGTTAAAGGTGGCACTTTGGAGTTGACACGTCCTCCGCTCAGGCATTAACGTTGGGATGCAATTCCCCGGCGCTGCTGTCTACGGCCTTTAGAAGTTCTCTGAGTTGTTCTTGCAAGACCTTCCGCCGCAATAGTTCGCACGCGCATGCGGAATAATCAAAAGTTTGGGTTTTGGGGGTTTCATGTCGTCTACAAGGAAGTATTACACCTTCCTAATAGTGGCCCCACACGGGCGCCTTCGGAAGATTCAGTTGCCACATTATGTCGCGCATCTAGCGGTCGTTATCGGCGTGGGCGCGCTGATCGGCTTGGCGGTTCTCGCCAACAGTTACGCCCGGATGCTCGTCAAAGTGGCCAACTACAACGACGTGCGCAGCCAGCGGGAGGCGCTGAAGACCCAGTACCAGACCCTTGAAAAGTCGGCGACCAGCGCCAACGCCGAACTGGTTTCGTTGGAGTCGCTGGCTTCTGATGTCGCCATGACTTATGGCTTTGGCAAACGCTCCCGGCCCCAACTCTCCCAGGCGCTATTGACGCTGGCCACCGAAAGCAACTCCACCCTTGAGGCCAGTTACAACGCCTCGCTTTACGCCTTTAACCTCATGAAAACTGCTGCCCTCAGCCCGCCGCCGGACCCGGTGGTGCAGGCGCTGATACCCAGGGTGAGTTTCGATCGGGAAGCGGTCCCGACGTTGTGGCCGGTCCGCGGCCAGATCACCGGAGGTTTCGGGGAGCGCATGGATCCGCTCAACGGCGAAGAAGCCGTTCATCCCGGCGTGGACATTTCCGCCCCGAAGGGCACCGACGTCGAGGCGACCGGTGACGGTGTGGTCGTGGAGGCCGGACGGCACGAGTCGGGCTACGGCAACGAGATTATCATCGACCATGGCGACGGAATCCGGACAAAGTACGCTCACTTGAGCGAGGTCGATGTGGTAGCCGGCGAGGAAGTGAAGCGCGGCGAAGTGATCGGCGAGGTCGGTATGACTGGCAGATCAACGGGACCTCATCTCCACTATGAAGTGCTGGTCAACTCGACGCCCGTTAATCCCGCCAGGTTTCTGAGCAGGTAGTCGCACTTGAGCCCCGCTCCTGCGTCACTCTGAAAATCCTGCGCCTCATCTCTTCGGAATCTTTGCCAGCAAAGCCCGCGCCTGACCCTGCCAGGGGCTCTCCAGAGTCGCCGCCTGGGTGAGCGCCTCCGCGGCCGCGTGGTGATTTGGGGGTGACAGTTCCTCGTAGGCGTAACCCATATAGAAGAGAGCGCGAGCCTGCAGCGCGGGATCGGACTTGCCCAGCTCCGATGCTGTTTTCAATTCCTGAATCGCACCCGTCATCTTGTGCGTGTGGGTGCCGTGCTGGAAGGCAACGAAGCCGAGCGTAAGGTGCGCAGCGGCGACCTGCAGATTCTGCTGCGCCTGGAAATCGGCGTCAGATACTCCGTCGGGTTTCTTCATTGCGGTGGCGAGGTCGAGCGCCTTTTTCGCGTCGGCCTCGGCCTCGTCAAGGTGGACCTGGCGCGTGGCATAGTTGTCCGCTACCAGGTTGAGCGTGGCTACGTCGTTGGGAGACGCGGTCACGGCCTTTTGAGCATATTCATCAGCCTGGGCTCCGTTGTTAAGAGCGCCGTAGGCGACGACATACTGGGCGTACACGCCGCCGAGATTAGGGCTGTCGGCGTACGCTTTGGAGAAGGCGTCAAGATACTGGATCCGTTTGTTGGCATCCGGAACCCGGGCGAGAAGCTGGAAGAAGGCATATTCCATGTAGGCGCGATCGCCCTTGGCCGTCTCGGCCCACGCCTGCAGGTTCGACTGCCACGCTGCGTCGCTTACGTTCGACGGCTTCGGCGGATTCGCCTCGGCCTTGATCACGTCCGGCGCCTTGTCGATCAGCGCGAAGGCGTTGTCGGTGGCCTGTCCTGCCCCCACGTATGCTTTCGCGAGGTTGATGGCGAGGTTCGCGTCAAGATAGTTAGCCGCCAGATCCTTCTCGCCGACCGCGATTGCCTTGGCGAAATCGCTCTCTTTCACGTAAGCGGCGGTGTAGAGCTCGTTGGCACAGGTCATGGCCGGCGCGTTCGCGTTCGCCGCGGCGTATTTATCGAGCGCCGTGACCTGCTCCTGCGGATTATCGGCACCGTTGACGGCCAGCATCATCTGGTCCTCCGGGCTGTTGACCACGACCGTCAATCCCGGACAGGGCTGCTGGGCGCCAAGCGGTGCCGCGGCGCCGGCCAGAATCAGAGAGAGCATTCCGATGACAGGTTTACGCATAGAGTCCTCCGGCCCTTCGAGTGGAGCGACAATCAAATACATCAGGACGGCCACGAATGCAAGCGTTAAAATCAATCGGTCAGTCCGAAGTCGAGTGCGGACCGGGCGATTCCGGACTGACAGGCTGAGCAACTGAGCGACCTAAGGACTGCGCGACTGGGACAACCATGGACCTCGGACTGAAGGACCGCGTCGCGATCGTGGCCGCCTCGAGCGAAGGACTGGGCAAGGCGGTGGCACTGGGCCTCGGCCGCGAAGGCGCGAAGCTCGCGCTCTGCGCGCGCACCGATTCGACCCTTGCCGCCACTGCCGGGGAGATCCGGCGCGAGACGGGGGTCGAGGTTCTGACGCGCATCGTGGACGTGACGATTGAAGACCAAATCCGCACTTTCGTGCAGGCGGCGCTTGCACAATTTGGCCGGCTTGACGTGGTGGTGACTAACGCCGGAGGTCCACCGTCGAAGCCTTTTCGAGCGACCACCGTGGACGACTGGCAGCGCGCGGTGCAGTTGAATTTTATGAGCACCCTGTATTTCGCCCGTGAGACCCTGCCCGTGATGCAAAAGCAAAAGTGGGGCCGGTTCATCACCATCACCTCGATCGCGGTCAAGCAGCCGGTGGAGGGCCTGGTGCTTTCGAATTCAGTCCGGGAGGCGGTCGTCGGGCTGGTGAAGACGCTCTCCAACGAATACGGGGGCGACAACGTCCTGGTGAACAACGTGTGCCCCGGATTCACCCGGACGGCCCGCCTGGACGATCTTTCGGCTCGGCTCGCGGCCAGCGAAGGTGTGGAGCCTGCCGAGATCCACCGGCGCTGGTCCAGCAAGATTCCGCTTGGGCGCCTCGGCACGCCCGAAGAGTTTGCGAACCTCGTGGTCTTCCTCGCCTCGGAACGCGCCAGCTATATCACCGGGGCGTCGATCAGCGTCGACGGCGGATTCGCGAAGGGTGTTTTGTAGCTGCCGGGCGGACGATCGCGCAAAACGAGCCTGAGATCCTGCATTCGGACAATCTGAGGAACAACTTTGGCTGTATTTTTCGGGCTTCTCGGAGCTTTCTCCTGGGCCGGCGCCGATTTCCTGGCGGGGCATGTCTCGCGGCTTATCGGGCCGGTGCGCACCTTCATCCTGGCGCAATGCGTGGGACTCGGAGCTCTCACGACTTACCTCGTCGTCGCCCGCGATCCGCGCTGGAATCTCGCGCTTACCTTCAGCGGGCCGGCGCGCCGCGCGGACGAATGGGCGCTGGTGGCGGCGATCCTGAATATCGTGGGCTCGATGTTTCTCTATCACGCGTTCGCCATCGGCAAGATGGCGCTGGTCACGCCCATCGCGGCGAGCTATCCCGGCGTTACCGTCCTCCTCGCGCTCGCTTCAGGCGAACAGTTGAAGGCCAGCTCCTCGGTGGGAATCCCGGTCATACTCGCCGGCATTATGCTGACCGTGATCCCCGTCGCCGGCGCGCCGGCCCATACTGCCGAAGCCGTTCCGCGCGGCGCACACCCGGACCATGCGGGGGTGGGATGGGCGCTGGGAGCAGCGCTCTCGTTCGGAGTCGGCTTCTGGGTACTCGGCTTTCATGTAACCCCGACCCTCGGGGGCGTGGCGCCCATCTGGATCATCCGCCTGACGGGCGCCGCGCTGATTCTGTGCCTGGTCGTACGACGGAACTCGCCGCCGCTCCTGCCGCCCGTCAATATCGCGCGACCGCTCGCCGCTTCGGCGCTGCTCGATACTGTGGGGTTCGTTGCCACCACGTTGGGACTTGCTACCGGCCACGTTGCCGTGGTTACGGTGCTGACGTCGCTCTTCGGAGTCATGATCATCCTGCTCTCCTGGGTGATGCTGAAGGAGCGCCTGCACGTGCGCCAGTGGTGCGGTGTTGCCTTGATCTTCGCGGGCGTTGCGCTGGTCAGCGTTTAGCGGCAGGACTAGAATTCTCGGTCCTGCCCTCAAGGCGATCATCACCGCGCCCGGCTCGACCCCGCCTTCTACACCGCTTCGCCACCCGATAATACCGATTGCTCCTTAGAAAATGCTTCGTGCAGAATCTGCCGGCCCGGACGGGTTCGGGGGCCCGGTACCTGAGGCAAACGATTGATTTGTGGGTGCTCCTCGACCGTGGCCCGAGGCGTGCACAACTCCGGGGCATGCGAAAACGGAGGCCGACAGGGGGCGGTCCGGGATGAGGTGGATCGCCATTGTTCCAGAGATCACGTTACGTATTGATTCACGTTTTGCCCGACGGCACGCCCAACGCCGTGCAGCCGGTTTCCGGCCTCGATGAGGCTCATCGCAAGTTGAAGGTACTTACCGAGCGCGAGGATGGCGGCTGGCACATCTTCGATCTGGAGGAGAACAGGCGGGTCGAATCTGCGTAGCTTCATCGCAATCAACCGCGCGACTGACAATTTGCGGCAAAGGGCTGGAGGTGTGCCACACGGCCCGCGGCCGGAGCGCTCCCCTGCTTCTGCGCGTCTTGCAGACTCTTGCCCGATGACATTTTCCTGGGCTTGAGACTGGACGCCGGCGTGGCGCACACACGAAGACCGCGCATGCGCCAGCCGGGTTGCCTCGCTGTTATTTCTGGAGGGCAGACGTGGCGCCGCCGGCGGAGACCGGCTTCAGCAGATAACCGCGATACTGGCCGCTGCTTTTCTCCGCCGCCAGGCCTGTGATTTCCCCGCGAGAATTGATGCCGCATGCAGTCAACAGTTGCAGGGGAGAATCGGACGGAACCAGGGTGTTGAGATCGGTTGGCACCCCGTTTACCATCACAAACGCCGTCAGGACGGTGAAGGTCTGGTCGATCGACACACCCCCCACCTCGCCCGCGTCGTTGATGGAGAGGGCGACGCTGTACATGTCCCCGGGGAGTGGGGCGATGTCCCGCATTCCGGTTCCTTGGTTCCAGACGAAACCGTGAAAGACGGCATCGCCGGCCAAGTCTGAAACGCCCACCACCTGGCCCCGATTATTGATGTTATGAGCTTGGTTTCCGAACGCGCCACCCAGGCTGCCGAGATTGGTTACGGTGCCGTCGTTCTGCCAGAGCAGAGCGTGGACCGGTGAGAGATATAGCCCGTTGATTGCGTTCAGGGTCGAGCAACTCCCCGACCCGCCGGCCACCTGGCCGGAGTCGTTGATCGCTATCGCGAATCCGTCCGGATCGCCGCCGTAGGTGGGCAGCTCTTTGATGTGGCCGTTTTTCCAAACCACAGGCTCATCCTGCAACACCTGATACTGGCCGAGGGTGGGATCATAAGGTGGGCAGGTGGAATCCGCCGTCAGTGTCTCCGCATTGCCGGCGATCACGCCGGACTTGTTGATCGCACTAGCCGCGCTATTGTAGCCGCCCAGCGTGCTGAGCGGCCTCATCGAACCGTGTTGCCACAGGAATCCCAGACAACTTGTACCGGATAACGGAGCCCCTGATCCATAGAATCCGCAGAAGTCTTCACCGTTCGGGTCCGTATCCGAGGTTTCGGCCGCGCCCACGACTTGGCCGACTGCATTCGGCGAGCCGAAAGCTGAGCTGTTCAACCCTCCGAGTGTGCCGAGGTCCGTGGTCTGTCCGTGTTGCCAGAGGACCGCGTGCCAGTCTCCGTCAGCCAGGCTCGCCTCCCCGCTGGCCACACCATTGCTCGTGACGTAAAACGCTTGGCTGTAGGTTCCGCCCAAGGGTCCCAGGTCGACAACGGTATAGCGCGGCCCCGCCTGTGCTCGCGCCCCGGGTCGTTGCTGGGCGGCAACCGGAAAGGCCAGTGCGGCCGGAAGAATCGTCGCGATGATCCACCTGAGTATGCTCGATTTCATCATCTCCTCCTTTTTCCCTTGCCAGCGACTTTTGTCGCTCTCGTCTGAATAGGCGCAAACCGCCGCTGGGAACTATCACCGCGAATTACTTATTCGGAGGATGGCGTTATAATCTGACGGCGTTGGGCCATGCTGGGATCAGGACAAAACGCACAGGCAAGGGAAACCCCTTCTGCGGCAGAAGTTAGCGGACTGCTCCAGGCCTGGACTGCCGGGGACCGGGGCGCCCTTGACCGCCTGACGCCTGTTGTCTATGACGAGTTGCGCCGCCTGGCGCGCGGCTATTTGAGACGCGAGCGTACGGGCCACAGCCTGCAGACCACCGCGCTCGTCAACGAGGCCTACGTGCGCCTGGTGGATTACAAGCGCATGCGGTGGCAGAATCGGGCCCATTTCTTCGCCGTCTCGGCCCAGGTGATGCGTCGGATTCTGGTGGAGCACGCCCGGCGGCACAACCTGAAACGGGGCGGCGGCGTGCAGCACGTATCCCTTGAGGCTGCAGTTGAGGTTGGGGGCGCTCGCTCTGAGGATCTCGTCGCGCTGGATGACGCTATGAAGGCGCTCGAGCGCCTCGATCGCCGCAAGGCGCAGGTGGTCGAGATGCGCTTTTTCGGCGGGCTCAGCGTGGAAGAGACCGCCGAGGTCCTCAAGGTGTCGCCCATAACCGTGATGCGCGACTGGAACACCGCCAAGGCCTGGCTGTATCGCGAACTGGCCGGCGGGAGCGGCGATACTCCGTAGGCACCCCTCGCCGGCGCGTGAGCGCGTCAAAAGGAATGGATTCCGCACGATGGACAAAAGTCGATAGCCTGCTGCAGGCCCTGCTGGAGCGTCCCCCGGAAGAGCGGGACGCCTTCTTGCGGGAGGCGTGCGCGGGCGATGAGGTGCTGGAGCATGAAGTCCGTTCGCTGCTGAAATCGCACCAGCAGGCCGGAACCTTTCTTGAAAGGCCCGCCATCGAAGTCGCCGCACGGGCCCTCAGCAGCCAGGACGGGAGCGCCGCGGAACGAACTGCCGATTCGCCAGCCGGTCAATCGGCCTCTCATTACCGGGTAATTGGAAAGCTGGGCGGCGGCGGCATGGGCGTGGTCTACAAGGCCGAGGACACCCGGCTTGGCCGCTTTGTCGCCTTGAAGTTCATCTCCGACGAACTGGCGCGCAACCCCGCCGCCCTCGCCCGATTCCGGCGCGAGGCGCGAGCGGCTTCTGCGTTGAACCACCCGAATATTTGCACCATTCACGACATCGGCGAGGAGAACGGGCGCTCTTTCCTGGTGATGGAATACCTGGAGGGCGTCACGCTGAAGCAGCGCATCGCCCGGGGCCGCCTGGAACTCGACACCATGCTGGCGCTCGGAATTGAGATCGCCGACGCCTTGGACGCGGCGCACACTGCCGGCATCGTCCACCGCGATATCAAGCCGGGCAATATCTTCGTTACTGCTCGCGGTCACGCCAAGATCCTGGACTTCGGCCTGGCTCAACTCGGAACCCTGGACGGCAGCGACGAATCCCTCACCAGGAGTGGCTCCACGGTGGGCACCGTCGCCTACATGTCGCCGGAGCAATCCCTCGGCAAAGACTTGGACGCACGCACCGACCTGTTTTCGTTTGGGGTTGTTCTTTACGAAATGGCGACGGGGTTGCTCCCCTTTCAGGGAGAGACGCCGGCAGCCATCTTCGATGCAATCCTTCACAAGACGCCCGTTTCTCCGGCAGTCATCAATCACGAAATCCCTGCGAAACTCGAAGACATCATCAATCGTGCTTTAGAGAAAGACCGCGACCTGCGCCATCAGAGCGCCGCGGAAATGCGTTCGGAATTGAAGCGGTTGAAGCGGGACACCGATTCTGGCCGGTCTCCTGGTCTTGGCGGTACTTCCCTACCCCCCATGCGTCCGGCATCCGGCCCGTCATCAAGCGCTGCGATCCTGTGGAATCACGCAAAAAATCACCGGGGAATGCTCGCGCTCACAGTCCTCGGAGTTCTGCTGTTCACGGCGGCTCTCGCGACCTACCTATATGTGCGGACCACAGGAACTCGGCCAACGAGCGAACAGAGCTGGGAGCAACTGACGTTCTTTACCGATGCGGCCGTCTACCCGGCATTATCGCCCGACGGACGATTGCTGGCGTTCATCAGGGGGAACGGCACATTTCTGGGCCCGGGGGACGTGTACGTGAAGATGCTGCCGTCGGGCGAGCCGGTACAACTTACACACGACGAGTCGGTGAAGTTGGGTCCGGAGTTTTCACCCGACGGAAGCCAGATCGCGTATGGGACAGAAGACCCGTGGGATACGTGGGAAGTACCGGTGCTCGGAGGAGAGCCGCACCTGATTGTGCGCAACGCATCGTCGCTAACCTGGATTGAGGGCGGAAAGCGGCTTCTGTTTTCGGAGATCAAGGGCGGGATGCATATGGGAGTGGTGACGACGGACCAGGCGCGGGGACAGAGCCGGGATGTCTATATGCCCGTGGGAAACCGGAGCATGGCGCACCACTCTTATCTGTCGCCGGACGGGAAATCGGTGTTGATAGCCAACGAGATGGACGAGACGGGAGATATCGTTCCCTGCCGCGTGGTGCCCTTTGATGGCAGCGGCAAAGAGCAGTTGATTGGGCCCCCAGGCGCAAAGTGCTCGACCGGAGCCTGGTCGCCGGATGGGAAGTGGATTTACCTGAGCACGAACCAGGGTGGGCGGTTTCACATCTGGAGACAACGCTTCCCTCAAGGAGAGCCGGAGCAGGTGACGTCCGGGCCCACGGAAGAAGAAGGGATTGCGATGGCGCGGGATGGCAGGTCCTTTCTAACCTCGGTGGGGACAGAGTATTTCACGATCTGGATTCACGATGAAAGAGGGGAGCACCAGATGTCGTCAGAAGGAGACGCGTTCTCCACGACGTTTTCAAGCGACGGAACGAAGTTGTTTTACCTGAAGAGGGCGGGGCAGAACGACATCGTCGAATTGTGGAGCACCGAGCTCGCCAGCGGAAGAAGCGACCGGGTCGTCCCGGGATATGGAATCGACGCAACTCTTCCGGACTACTACGCAAGCTACGCTGTGACAAAGGACGCAAGCCGGGTAGCCTTTGTGAAGAGGGACGAAAAGGGAATCGCGCATTTGTGGATTGCATCGACAGACCACCGGACTTCGCCTCAGCAACTGGCCTCGGTGGGGAACGAGGACGAACCGATGTTTCTGCCGAATGGGAATCTGGTCTACCGGGCCAGCGAAGGCGGAAACAATTACATTTACACCCGGCAGCAGGACGGCTCAGGCAGGAAGAAGTTGCTGGACCAGGCGATTCTGGATCTCACCGCGGTGTCACCGGACGGGAAATGGATCATGGTCCTCCAGAAGGACGACGCGGATAAGGATCATCCTTATCGAACGTTGGCCTATCCGAATGGCGGGGGAAAACCGGTGCCGGCTTGCGGGAATTGTGTTGCAAATTGGAGCCTGGATGGGAGGTTCCTGTTCCTGGAATACATACTCGGACCTAACACCTTCTCACCAGCCCACTTGTTGCCCGTCAGTCGCGAACGTGGGCTGCCGGATTTGCCGCCGGAAGGGCTAACCGGCCCTGAAGACTTTAAAAAGTGGAGTCGAGGGATCGTAGTCCCAAGAGGAGTGGATTCGGTGCTTGGGCCGGAGAAATACTCGTACACAATGATGAGCATTCGCAGAAATATTTACCGGATCCCGATTTCGTGAAATCGACGTAGGGGCGACCCCCGGTGGCCGCCCACCTGACGGCACCATGACCGTTCAGGGCGGCCACGGGGGGCCGCCCGTACGTCGAAATTCGGACGGTGCGCCGGCGCAAATCTTTTTGCACCTGAACCCAGGCCTGCTGCGTAGTTGAGTCAGGAGGATTACGGCCGCATGAGTGCGCTTCGTCTTGCCGCTGTCTTCTGGCTGATTGCTGCCCCACAGGCCGCTCAGGCTCAGACGACTACCTCAGCGCCCGCTTCGACCGCGGCCCCCGCTGGCAACGCGTCCTCTGCGCCGGCTGCGCACACGGGAGTCGAACCCCCGAAATCCGGCGGAACTCCTCCTGCCGCCGCATCCGCCCCGCCAGCATACTGCACGGCGGCGCCTCGCGCCGAACCGCTCACGGCCGACCAAATCATGGCCTGCGTCGCCGCCAATCAGGATCGCGCCAACGCGCTGCGCAGCGAGTACATCTACCATCAGCGCATCCACGTCCTGCTGGAGAAAGCCAGCGGCAAGCGAATGCGTGACGTGACCAGCGACTACCTGGTGACCCCCACGCCCGACGGAACCAAGAAGGAACTTGTCCACGTTGAAGGCTACTACCGCCACAAGGGCCAGTATCTTGCCTTTCAGGGCCGGGACGCCTTACCGCCAGGGAGTGCGATCAGCGTGCACTGCTGCACCGTGCCCGACGAGGACAGCATTGACGGTGACATGGCGCACGATTTTCGCGACGACCTGCTGAATGACAAGTCCAAAGACGGCATTGGCAGCGACCTCTTCCCTCTGACGACTGAACACCAGAAGGATTACCGCTTCCAACTGCTCGGCCAGGGGGCGATTCATGGCCGGCCAACCTACCGCGTGAAGTTTGGCCCCAAGGACCGGTCCGACATCGATTGGGCCGGCGAGGCCGACATTGACACCGCCGATCTCGAGCCGGTTCGCGTCTATACCAAGCTTTCGCGCCCCATTCCCTTCCTGATCAGGAAATTCCTCGTGGATCTTCCGGGAGTGGGGTTTAACGTGGAGTACGCCCGCCAGCCGGACGGTGTCTGGTTTCCCGTCAGTTTCGGGACCGAGTTCCGCGTCCGGGTGCTGATGTTCTGGGCCCGCGACATTATCGTCGCCATGAGCAGCAGCGGTTTCGAACACACCCAGGTGCGGCACAGCATCCGATTCGAAGGGCCGGCAACCGCCAGGCTGGAGGTGGCCGCCCTTCCAGTCTCCATGTCCCCACTGATGCTGTCGTTCTGAACCAAAACCAGGGGGCCACCGAGAGTACAGACAGTTCCGTGAACTCTGTGTCCAGGAGATCTCAAACCATCGAGGCCACGGAGGAGCTCTCGTTTGAACCTTGGTCAGTCAATAGCTCGCCTCGACAAATTGCTGGCAGCCGAAGTTATGATATAGTAATAGCTGCATAAGCCCCCGGCTCGCTTGTCCCTCTTGCGCTGGTCACCCCGGTTCGCTGCCAGGCGGTGGAGTTTGTGCGTGCAGACTGGTCGACAGATTCAGCAGATTGGGCCGATCAAGGTTGCTGCCCGTCATGCCCTCCCAAAGCCGGAATCCCTCGTGGAATCATTAGTTTGGCGGCATGACTTGCGGAGGCACGAACTCGCGGCGCCGGGAGCGGCCTTCGCACAACGGTCCTGCGGCGGCCACATCTCCCGTAATGCCAGCGAGTTAGGAGCGCATTCGGCCCCGGGGAATAAGCCTGCCCTGGAGAAAACTGCCGGGAAATTGCATTCAAAACATCCACCTCGCCTAAGCCGGAATGTCACGTCAAATCAATGGCTTAGCTCAAAATCGGGGGCTAGACCGAAAGCCAGAATGTCCTTTAGAAACCACATGACCGTCTGCGTCGGCCATCCCCGGAGATGAAAATGGGCGCGAGTATTGGGCCGGGGTGGGTAGAATCGAGGCGTGATGGGGAGGGTGGCCGGTAATCT
>DASYZG010000108.1:0-22465 GCA_035946575.1 Terriglobia bacterium
GGCCATACTCATACGCGGGCTTCCTTCTGCGCCAGAGTGAGACGACCTCTCTCGCCGCCTCGGTCCACAAACACCATAGTCCACTCGAGCCCATTTTCGTCTTTCGTTGCCGTGCTGAAAGCACGGTGGATTACTCATATCGAAGCGCGGCCAAAGGATCAATCTTGGTTGCGCGACGAGC
Source organism: Terriglobia bacterium (assembly GCA_035946575.1). GTDB lineage: Bacteria > Acidobacteriota > Terriglobia > UBA7540 > UBA7540 > Gp13-AA77. The sequence goes on from DASYZG010000108.1 coordinate 182, forward strand.
GGGGATATAACAGGCCAGCAGCGCCACCAGCATTACCAGCAGCGGTACGCCCACAAAGGTGATCGGGTCCGATGGCTGCACTCCGAAGAGCAGACTCCTTATCAACCGGCTGACTGCGAAAGCCTCCGCGAGTCCGATTCCGATGCCCACCAGTACCACGCGCGAGCCTTCAACAAGCACCATGCGCAATACCTCCCTTCGCGAGGCGCCGAGCGCCATGCGCACCCCGATCTCCTGGGTCCGGCGGCTGACCCCATAGGCCATGACTCCAAAGATTCCGACCGCCGCGAGAATCAGCGCCATGCCCGCGAAAAGACCGAGCAGGAGCGTCCGGAAGCGCGGCTGAGCCACAGATTCAGCCAGCAGATCGTTCATCGTGTGCAGATCGATCGGCATGTCGCGGTCCAATCCCCGAACGGCAGCCCGTAAGCTGGAGGATACCGATCTGGGATCGTCGCTGGCACGGACCACCAGGAACATCTCACGCGAGAAAGCCGGCCAATAGTTTTGAAAATACGGCACGTATAAGGTCGGCTCCGGCGGCCCGTCGAGGCCGGAGTACTTGACGTCACCCACCACACCCACGATCGTCTCCCAGGGCGCCTGAGGGTTCGGATCGCCTGTCTTGATTCGCTGGCCCACCGGGTTCTGGCCGGGATAGTAACGGCGCGCCATAGCGTCATTGATGATGAGGATCGGATCGCTTCGGCCACGGTCAGAATCGTCAAAGAGGCGGCCTCGCAGCAGGGGAACTGCGAGCGTCCGGAAGTAGCTGGAGCTGACTGTCAATTCAACCGCCAGGGGGAGGCTCGTGCCCGGCACCACCGGCTGGGTCGGCACCCAGAATGGATTGCGCATGTTCAAGAGGTCTGGCGGAAGGCTCATGGAGATACCCGCTGCGGCCACGCCGGGAAGGCTCTGCACGCGATCGAGCAGGCGGTCGTAGAAAGAGACCACGTGCCCGTTGTCCGGGTAACGCGACGGCGGCAGCGAGATGACGGTCGAGAGCAGGGGCTGCGGGTTAAAGCCGGGACTCGTATTTGAGAGGCGATCGAAGCTTCGCAGCAGCAACCCGGCACCGATCAGCAGCACCAGCGACAATGAGACTTCCACTGCCACCAGCGCACTGCGCAGCCCACGGCCTGACCGCTGTTCCGCCAGGTTTTGCGAGCCTCCGCGCAAGGTCTCATCGAGGCGTCGTCCGAGTCCGTGCAGCGAGGGCGCAAGGCCGAACAGCACCCCGCATAGCAGGCTCACCGCAGCCGTAAACATCAGCACCTGGCCATCCACGGCCACCTCGCTGATGCGTGGCATCTCGCCCGGAGCAAGCGCCAGGAGCGCGTTCACGCCCCAGTAAGCCATGAATAGACCCAGCAGGCCTCCCGAACCCGCCACGAGGAGGCTTTCGGTAAGGACCTGCCGCGTGATGCGGCTGCGGCCGGCGCCGAGTGCTGCGCGAATGGCCATCTCGCGATGCCGCGCCGTCGACCGTGCAACCTCGAGGTTGGCTACATTGACCGTGGCAATCAACAGTACCAGGCCCACAGCGCCGAAAAGGATCAGCAGAGGAAGGCGAACCTCGCCCACGATGCGCGTTTTCAGCGGCTCGACGGTGGCGGCGGAAAGGTCGCTCTGCGGGAACTGGCGCTGGACATCGCGAGCGATGGCTGACAGATCGGCCGTAGCCTCCGCCGGCGTGAGGCCAGGCTTCAGGCGTCCGATAGGAAGGATCCAGTAGGGATAGCGGACGTTGCGGGGCTGAACCTGAAGCACCGGCCAGAGCTCGTCGTTATTGTGCCAGCCGAAATGAAAGTCCGAGGGCATCACACCGACAATGGTGTAAGTCTCGCTGTCCAGGACCATCGAGCGGCCAAGGGCGCCCGGGTCGGCTCCGAAATGCCGCGCCCAGAAGGAATGGCTCAGCACGATCTCGCGATCATGCCCGGGCACATCGGCGTCCGGCGAGAAAGCGCGGCCCAGAATCGGCTGCACGCCCAGCACGGAGAAGAACGCGGCAGTGGCCGCCGTTCCGTGCGCCCGAATGGGCTCGGCACCGCCGGTGTACGTGAATGCGCCTTCTCCTTCGGCCAGGCCCGCGAATGACGCAAACGCGTGCTGGCGGTCGTGGGCGGTTCGGTAGTCGAGCACACCGTAGGGTGTGTGAGCTTGAGGATCACGAGGATTCATCAGGCCCGCCGCCATGAGGCGATCGGGCTGGGGGAACGGCAAAGGCCGCAGCACTACGGCATCGACCACGCTGAAGATCGCGGTATTGGCCCCGATCCCCAGCGCCAGAGTGAGCACGGCGGCGATCGTAAAGCCGGGACTGCGGCGCATCTGGCGCAAGCCATAGCGGATGTCCTGAATCAGAGTCTCCACAAAGTTTATGCGACGCATATCGCGGCACTCCTCTTTGATTTGTTCGAGCCCGCCCAATTCGCGCAGGGCTGCGTAGCGGGCCTTCTGCGGACTCTTTCCCCTGGCGACTGCTTCCTCGATCAGCCGTTCAAGGTGAAACCGAAGCTCGTCACCTAGTTCCTGCTCGACGCGTTTACGTCGCAACAGCGAGCGGAATCGAAGCGATATCTTCTGGGTCCAGCGCATCGTTCGAACCCTCTCTGGTCACTCGTCACTTGTCATTCGTATCGGAGCGCGACCACCGGATCCACCTTGGTGGCCCGGCGCGCGGGGATGTAACTGGCCAGAACCGCCACCAGAATCAGAACCAGCGAGACCAGGGCAAACGTCAGCGGGTCCGCCGGCTTGACGCCGTAGAGCAATCCCGCGAGCAGCCTGGTGAGTCCGAGACTCGCGGCGATCCCGATCCCCACCCCGATCAGCGCCAGGACTATCCCTAGTTGAACCACCAGCCCGAGCACCGCGCGCGCGCCGGCGCCCAAAGCCATGCGCACGCCGATCTCGTGCGTCCTCTGCGAGACCGACTGCGACAGCACGCCGTAGACACCGACGGCCGTCAGAAGCAGCGCCAGGCCGGCAAAAATCGAAAGTACGATCGCCCGCAGGCGGGGTTGGGATCGAAACTGAGCGAGCCACTGGTTCATGGTTGTCGGATCGGAAGGCACCAGGTCGCTGTCGAGATGCGAAACCTCGCGCCGCACTGCCGGCGCAAGCAGCAGCGGATCTCCGGCGGCGCGGAGGTAGACGAAGACCCGCCTGCCAGGATCCTGCTTCAGCGGGCGATAAACGCACGGGTTCTCGACGTATCCCATTTCCGTGAACAGGGTGGTGGTTTTTACGTCGCCGGCAACACCCACAATGGTGAACCATGGATTCTTGTCCTCTGGCTTGCCCAGCTTGATCTCGCGACCGACGGGGTCTTCATTGGGGAAGTACTCTCTGGCCAGCGCCTGATTCACGATCGCAACCGGCAGCGATTTCGGTTGATCGCGACTGTCAAACTCCCGCCCGCGCAAGAGCGGGATGTCCATTATTCGGAAATAACCCGCACTCACACTCCACTCATCCACGGTGGGACGGCCCGGCCAGGAAGGCGCGGCCCTCCCCTCAATCGCCAGACGATTGCCTCCGGAACTAAACGGGGGCGCGAGGGCAACTCCCTTCACGCCCGGCAGCGCGCCGAGGTCGAGGGCCAGGCGATCGTAAAACCTTAACTGCTGCTCAGGCTTGGAGTAATTCGCGATCGGCAGATTGAATCCCGCCGCGAGCAGGTGGTCCGGCTGGAAGCCGAGCGGGGTCGTGCTGAGACGGTTCACGCTTTCAATCAGCAGCCCGGCGCCGGCCAGCAGGACCAGGGACAGCCCCAACTCCGTGATCACCAGGATTCTCCCCGTGCGTTGGCCCAGGGAGCCGCCCGCAATGCCGTGGCTGGACCCTTTCAGCACTTCGTTGACATCGAGCCGTGAGGCCTTCCACGCCGGGACGAGACCGAAAAGCAGTCCGGCAAGGACCGCTATCGCCGCGGTAAACACGAAGACCTGCCAGCTCAAGGAAACAGGGTTCCCGGGCGGGAGGTCGATGGGATTTGCGGTGCGAAGGTAACGGATGCCGGCGAAGGAGATCAAGCTTCCCAGCGAAGCTCCGCACGCGGCCAGGAGCACGCTTTCGGTGAGCAGTTGCCGGATCAGCCGAGCCCGCCCCGAGCCCAACGCGGCGCGGATTCCGAGTTCCCGTTGCCGCCGCGAAGCCCGGCCCAGCAACAAGTTCGCGACGTTTACCGACGCAATCAGCAGGACGAAGACCACGGCGCCGAACAGCACCAGAAGGCTGGCGCGGAGATTGCGCCCCGTGAGCCAGGTAAACTCCTGCTGCAAGTTGAGCGCAACCGGCGAGGAATTGAGCTGTGCCAGATCGGCTGGCGCCTCACCCATAGTGCCCTTCTGCAGGACCCCGAGTTCCGCCCCGGCGCTGGCGCGGGTTGCGCCGGGCTTCAGCAGCCCGAAGACACCCACCTGGAATTCCCAGGGACGTTTCGCGTACGCGCTCTCCGGTGTGATGAGCGTCCACAGTTCGGTCTGCTTGGGATAGAAGGAAAAGTCCTTCGGCATGATACCCACGACCGTGCAGGTGTCCTTGCCGAGTGCCAAACTGCCGCCTGGCCCAGGCGTTCCGCCGAGGCGGTTCTGCCAGAAGGCATAAGCGAGAACCACGCTGCACCCGTTCGCGACGTCGGACGGCACGAATGTCCGTCCCCGCGTCGCCTCGACGCCCAGCAGGGAGAAGAAGCCGGCGCTGACGGGAATTGCCACGACATCCCGCCTCTCGCCGTGCCGGAGCAGAGTCACGCCGGGCGTGGCCCAGGTAGCCGCCGCCAGCTTGTCGAAGCTTCGGCTGTGTTGCCTCCAGGTTTCGAACTCGCGGTAGGTATCGAACCAGACGCCGGTGGACCGATGCGCGGGGTCGGTCTGCCAGATCACGACGAGGCGGTCGGGGTGCTTGTAGGGCAAAGACCTCAAGAGTACGGCGTCGACGACGCTGAACATGGCCGTGTTTGCGCCGATTCCCAGGGCGAGCACGACGATGGCAGTCGCAGTGAAGCCGGGACTGCGCCGCAACTGCCGCAGTCCGTAACCCAGGTCCCTCAGCAAATCGTCGACGAAATTGACGCGTCGCATATCGCGGCACTCTTCCTTGATCTGCTCTACTCCGCCCAGCTCCTGCAGAGCGGCATAGCGGGCCTCCGCCGACGTCATCCCCCGGGCGACGTTTTGCTCGATGAGCTCTCCCAGATGAAAACGAATTTCGTCCGTCAGGTCCTGTTCGACACGTTTCTTATGAAAGAGCGCCTGGATTCGAAGTCGTGTTTTGAAGATGCGCATGCCGGCCACCCCGCAATCATCAATCGCCGGTCATCAATCGGCAATTTCCAGCACCAGCCCGATTGCGGCTGAGAGCCGCTGCCAGTTGGCCTGCTCCTGATCGAGGTACTTACGACCCGCCGCCGTCAGCGAATAGTACTTGGCCCGGCGGTTGTTTTCCGAAGCGTGCCATTTCGCCTTGATCCATCCGCTCTGCTCCAACCGATGCAAAGCCGGGTAGAGCGACCCCTGATTCACCTGCAGCACGTCTTTGGATATCTGGCGGATCCGCTGCGCGATGGCCCAGCCGTGCGCAGGCTCGAGCGCGATGGTTTTCATGATCAGCAGGTCCAGCGTTCCCTGGACCAGGTCCGTCGGTTTGCTCACATCCTTCCTCCCTATGGTTATCGACAAGAGCCTACACCCCCTCTTGTCGATAATCAAGGGGAAACTTTGAGCCAGGGGGCGGGCATCCCTTACAATGGATGCCTTATGGCTTCGGCTGGGGAACAGGCGCCGGCCGCGCCGGCCATCAACCCGTGGATTATCGCCGTAGCGGTGATGCTCAGCACCTTCATGGAGGTGCTCGACACCACGGTCGTGAACGTGTCCCTGCCGCACATCGCGGGCAGTCTTTCGGCCACAGTCGATGAATCGACCTGGACCCTGACGTCGTACCTGGTGTCAAACGCCATCATCCTGCCCATCACGGGATGGCTCGCCAACTATTTCGGCCGCAAGCGCCTGCTGATGCTTTCCGTGATCGGCTTCACCACCGCCTCGTTCCTGTGTGGCCTCGCACCCAATCTCGGATTCCTGGTCTTCTTCCGCGTGATTCAGGGGGCGTGCGGCGGCGGTCTGCAGCCGATCTCTCAGGCCGTCCTGCTCGAGTCCTTCCCTCCCAGGGACCGCGGCAAGGCGATGGGTTTCTGGGGACTTGGCATTGTGGTTGCGCCGATGCTTGGCCCCGTGCTGGGCGGGTGGCTGACGGACAGCTACAGCTGGCGCTGGGTTTTTTACATCAATGTGCCCATCGGCATCGCCGCCATCGTCATGACGAAGCTCTTCATCTTCGATCCGCCCTATATCCGGCGCACGTCGTCGCGCGTCGATTACTGGGGCATCGGCATGCTCGCCGTCGGCATTGGGGCGCTGCAGGTCGTGCTCGACAAGGGCCAGGAGAAAGACTGGTTCGGTACGCACTGGATCACGGCGCTCCTGCTGCTGGCCGCGGTTTTGTTGATCGCTTTTGTGATTTACGAGCTCATGACTGAGCACCCGGTGGTGGATTTGCGGGTGTTCAAAAACCGGAGCTACTCGACCGGCACCTTCATGATGGCCATCTTGGGCGTCGGACTCTACGGCAGCACGGTGCTGATCCCGCTCGTCCTGCAGACGTTGCTCGGGTATCCGGCGCTGCAGGCGGGCATTGCCATGGCACCCCGCGGCTTTGGCTCGTTCGTCGCCATGCCGGTGGTGGGAATGATCATGACGCGGTTCGACTCGCGCAAGCTGCTGGCGCTTGGGGTCGGCGTATGTGCCATAACTTTAATCCAGCTGTCGCAGCTGGATCTGAGTGCCGGCTACTGGCAGTTTTTCTGGCCACAAATTTTCATGGGCATCTCGCTCGGCTTCGTCTTCGTGCCCCTGACCACCGTGACCATGGATCCGATTCCCAAAGAGTCGATGGGAAATGCAACTAGTCTGTTCAATCTGGTGCGCAATCTTGGGGGCAGCATCGGGATTTCGGCCGTCGAGACCATGCAGGTGCGGCGCGAGCAGGTTCATCTCGGTGTTCTCGGCGCGCACGTCAACGGGTTGAATCTAGGTTCGGTGCAAGTCTTGGGCCAGCTGAAGGGCTACTTTACGTCAATCGGATCGGATCCGGTAACCGCCGCCCATCAGGCCTATGTCGCCCTTTGGGGCATGGTGATGCGGCAGGCCGCGATGCTCTCTTACAATGACACCTTCCGCGTCCTCGGGGTGCTGTTTCTCCTGATGCTGCCCATGATCTTCATCATGAGGAAACCCAAGGGGCACGGACCGGGTATGGCCCACTAAGCCCGAAATCAGCACCCGGAGAAATAGGCCCTGGACGTCGAAATCAGGACACCACCGCGGGTTCTTGCCTGTTTCCTTCCAAGTAGCTGATAACAAAGCGAAAATAAACTTTCCAAGTTTTCTCACTTTTCTCACTTTTCTCCACTGTCCCATTTTTCCTGTCCGCAATGAATAAGGAAGCCGCCAATCTGGCTGTGCCGGGGCGTTCACTGACGGGCAGCGTACACAACGAGGAGAGCCGCTTCCCGATTGGGGCGGCGCTGCAACCAGGCGAGAGGGATTCTGGGTGCAAGAACAATGAGAATAGGGTGCCCCCCCACCCCCTATAAAATTTCGGGGGGAAGGAAGCCAATAAGCCCAATGGAATCAACAAATATCTTGAAAAAGCCGCCAAAACGAAGCCAAAACGAACCGAAAACGAACCCAATTTGGCCCGGATTTGACCATGAGAAGAACAAAGGAAGAGCCAGCCCGGCCTCCAAATCAGGGAGGTCTTCCAGATCCCAATGCACGGCGGTCATGGGCATTGCACGGGCCAACCTGCGGACGTGCGCCACGGGCGCAGGGCGAGCGCAAGAGAAGCTGATACACTCGCTGTGAACTTTATGTGCGGCATTGCCGGGATTTTCAACTTCGGAACTGAAGGGCCGGCCGACCGGGACGCCGTCGGCCGCGCCACGGCCGCCATGGTGCATCGTGGGCCGGACGACGAAGGGTTCTATTTTGAGGGTGCTGTCGGGCTCGGCAACCGCCGCCTGAGCATCATCGATCTGGCCGGCGGACATCAACCCATCTCCAACGAGGATGGCACGGTATGGATCACCTTCAATGGGGAGATCTACAACTACCGCAGCCTCCGGCAGGACCTGCAATCGCGCGGACATCAGTTTCGGACGGCAAGTGACACGGAGGCCATCGTCCACCTCTATGAAGACCGCGGCCCGGACTGTCTGGAAGGCCTGCGCGGCATGTTTGCCTTCGGCCTGTGGGACAGCCGCGCCCGGCGCCTGATGCTGGCCCGCGACCGCTTGGGCGTGAAGCCGCTCTTTTATCGGGTGAGCGCAGGCAGCATCAGATTCGCTTCGGAGTTGCGGGCGCTTCTTGCAATGCACGATGACCGAGCGGGCTCGCCGGAGGTGGACCGGCAGGCGATCTACGACTTCTTCGGGTTCCGGTACGTGCCGGCGCCCGGCACGTTTTACAAGGGTGTACTCAAGCTGCTGCCCGGCCACTATCTGCTCGCCGACAGCAGCGGCGTGAAGACATTCTGCTGGTGGGACGTGCCTGGGGAAGCGGAAGAGGCATCGAGCGCGGAGGAGCTGGAACGTGAGGTCATCGAATGCCTGCGCGAGTCCGTGAAGCTGCGCCTGATTGCTGACGTGCCGGTCGGCATCTTCCTCAGCGGGGGCACGGATTCGAGCGCCGTGCTGGCCCTGGCCGCCGGGCTGGGCGCCGGGCCGTTGCGCACTTTCTCGGTCGGCTTCGACGAACCCGGATACAGCGAGTTGCCGGCGGCGCGCCGCACCGCGCAGGTCTTTCAGAGCGAACACCATGAACTCGTCGTGCGCCCCAAGGATCTCGGCGACGAACTGGAGCATTTGATCGCCTTCCGGCAAGAGCCCGTTGCCGAGCCGACTGATGTAGCCCTCTATCAGATGTCACGCCTGGCTGCGCAGCGCGTGAAAGTGGTTCTCGCCGGCGAAGGCGGTGATGAGCTTTTCGCCGGGTATCCGAAGTACGCGGCCGACCGCCTCGCTGGCCTGGTTTCCGCCCTGCCCGCGGAGCTGACCGGGCGCCTGGCTGGCTCGCTGCCCTACTCGGGCCGCCGCCTGCGTCTCGCCATCCAGACGCTCGCCATCGCCGACGAGGCGGAACGATCGGCCACCTGGTTCGCCTCGTTCAGCAGCGAGGAACGCCAGGCATTGTTCGCCCCGGATTTCCTGGCTGGCGTCGACGCGGCTCACCCGGCGCGCGTCCTCGCCGGGTACCTGGAGCGTGCCCGCGACCGCTCGTCGCACGACTCGGCCGTCAAGCGTCTGCTCTATGCGGATCTGAAGGTGTGGCTGCCCGACAATCTCCTGCTGCGCGGCGATCAGATGACCATGGCGGCGAGCATTGAAGAGCGGGTTCCCTTTCTCGACCACAAGCTGGTGGAACTCGCTGCGCGCATTCCCGGACGCCTGCTCACGCGCGGCTTTCGCACCAAGGCTTTGCTCAAGCGCGCGCTCAGGCCGTATCTGGGCCCGGAGACGTTGCGCCGCCGCAAAGTGGGATTCGTAGTCCCGGTGGGCGAATGGTTTCGCAAGTCGCTTAAGCCCATGGTCGCCGACCTGCTGCTCGCTCCCGAGGCCCTGAGCCGAGGCTACTTCAATCGTCAAACGATGGAAACGCTGGTACGCGAGCACCTGGACGGCGTCCGCGACCGCCAAAAGCAGCTCTGGGCCCTGCTGAATTTTGAGCTCTGGCAACGGCAACTGAGTGGTCCTTAGTTTGCGGTCCTTAGTCCCGGTCAGTGGTCGTTGGTTGTCATTGGTCAGTCGCCGTTGATTCTCGGTGGTTTGGTACTTTGAGTGACAGGAAGGCCCGAACGCCTACTCCTCGTTTTATGGCCGAAGATCAAAAGCAGAGAACGACCGCGGACAAGGGACCAAGGACTAAGGACCAAGGACTAAGAACCAACATCTTGATCATCGTCGAAGATATTCCCGTGCCCTTCGACCGCCGCGTTTGGCAGGAAGCCTGCGCACTGCGGGAAGCCGGCTACGGCGTCTCCGTGATCTGCCCCAAACGGAACACCTTCACCGACGCGCGCGAGACGCTGGAAGGCATCGAGATTTACCGTCACGGGCTGCGGGAGGGCTCAGGGCCGGTGAGCTACGTCTGGGAATATTTGCAGGCGGTGGCAGCACAGTTCATCCTGGCGATTCGGATTTACCGGCGCTCCCGCTTTCGCGTAATTCACGCCTGCAATCCGCCAGACACGATTTTCCTGGTGGGCGCGTTCTTCAAGCTGTTCGGCGTGCGCTTCATTTTTGACCATCACGACCTGAACCCTGAGTTGTTCGAGGTGAAGTTCGGGCGTCGCGGATTGTTGTACCGTCTGGTTTGCCTGGCGGAGAGGCTGACCTATCGCACCGCGGACGTCTCCATCGCAACCAACGACTCTTACCGGCAGATCGCCGTCGAGCGCGGGGGGATGACGCCAACGCGTGCCTTCGTCGTCCGCAGCGCTCCGGACCTGAACAGGATCAGCCTGCGGCCGCCGCGAGACGATCTCAAGCTGGGCCGGAAATATCTCGTGCTGTATCTCGGAACCATGGGACCGCAGGAAGGCGTGGACCTGCTGCTCGAAGCCACCGCGCACATCGCGCGAGTGCGCAGCGATACCGCCTTCGTGATCATCGGCGCCGGCTCGGAGGTCCAGCGGCTGAAGTCGATAACCGCCAACCTCGGGCTGGAAAGCATGGTCCGCTTCACAGGCCGCATTCCCGACGCCGAACTTGCCGACTATCTCTCCACCGCCGACGTCTGCGTGGCTCCCGATCCCAAGAATCCCATGAACGATAAGTCGACGATGAACAAAGTGCTGCAATACATGGCCTACAGCCGGCCCGTCGTCTTGTTCGACCTCACCGAAGGACGGCGCGCAGCCGGGGACGCAGCTCTCTATGCCTGCCCCAACGATCCCGCTGATTTCGCGGCGCAGATCCTGCGATTGCTCGACGCCGAGCCGCTTCGCCGCGAGCTTGCGCGTCGCGGGCGCCGCCGCATCGAAGAGAATCTCAACTGGGAACGCGAGAAAATCGCGTTGCTCGATGCCTACCGGGCTGCCCTGCAACCGGTCTGGCGTTGACCGCGACGTGCCTTCCTTAGCGAGATCGAGCGACCGGTCTCCAGGCTAAGGATGGAGGTCGCAGCTTGTGTGACTCAGTACACCTACCTGCTGCGGATTTAGGGTACCTGTCGCTGGTTACGAAGCGCGGCCAGGTCCTCGGCCGTGAGGGCTCGCCAGCGCCCTACCTCCAGCCCTTCAAGGGTCAGCGGACCGATGGCCGTGCGTACCAGCTTCAGAACCTTGAATCCGACGGCTTCAACCATGCGGCGCACTTCGCGGTTCTTACCCTCCGTCAGGACCACCTCGAGCCAGGTGTACTTTCCGCGGTCCTCAAGACGCCGAGCCGACACCGGCCGCGCCTCATCACCGCGCTTCATCTGCACGCCTTCGGCGAGCTGCGCGATGGTTGCGTTGTCCATCAGCCCGCTGAGTTTCACACGATATGTTTTGCGCACCTTCGTCTCGGGGCAGGTGACGAAATGGGCGAACGCCGTGTCGTTGGTGAGGATCAGCAAGCCGGACGTGTCTTTGTCGAGCCGGCCGACGGGCGCCAGCCAGGTGTCGCTGGCGCTCGGGCGACTGTTGGCGGCCCGGCCATTCCTGGCAGTGCCGCGACCCGCCCGCTCGGCCTCTCCTCCTCGACGAGGAGCCGGATAGGGAGTGGTGGCGGACATGCGAGATCCGGCTTGATCATCAGGACGTGGCGCTTCGGCCAGACAGTCGTAGACCGTCTTGCGTCCCGACGGATCGCCGCGGCTCACGATCACCCCTTTGGGCTTGTAGAAGAGAAGATAGACCTTGCGCTCGGGCCGCAGCCGCTGACCGTCAAGCTGCACCGTATCCTTGCCCGGCGTAACCCAGCACTCCGGATCGCGAACCACGCGGCCGTTCAAACGCACACGGCCGCCGGCGATGGCCTTGCGCGCCACGCTGCGCGACGTGACGCCGAATCGCGAGAGCAAACGATCCAGCGTCATGACTCGCTTGGATTTCATTGCAGGACCTGTCCACCAGCCCCTGTCCGCGGCTCGCCACCTGTCCCCCTCCTCGATCAGGACGGGCCAGGGGTGGTCGAGGCAAGCGGTTTTTCATCGAGAAAGATGAACGCCTGCACGACCGGGTCTTCACAATCATCGAGCTTGCCGATGGGACCGAAGAACGCTACGCGCCCGTCGACCAGAAACACCACCCGGTCCGCCAGCTTCCGTGCCAGTCTCATGTCGTGCGTCACCACGATCGAGGTCAGGCCGGTCTGGCGCTTCAACTTCAGGATCAGATCCCCGAGAGTCGAAGCCATCAGTGGATCGACCATAGTCGTGGGCTCATCGTACAGCAGGCATTCGGGCTGCGCGGCCAGCGCGCGGGCGATGGCCACGGCGCGCTTCATTCCCGTGCTCAGACTCGACGGCATCAGGTCGCGCGATTCGCCGAGGTCGACGAGTCCGAGAAGTTCGTCCACCCGTGCCTGGATTTCCTCTTCGCTTACACTGTGATTGGTGCTCGCCGCGCGCTCGCGCAGGGGATAGGCCACGTTCTCAGCCACGGTGAGCGAGTCGAACAGCGCGCCGGACTGAAACACCATGGTCACGCAACGGCGCACGTCCAGCAATTGCTGCTCCGGGAGCCTGGAAACTTCCTGGTCCCCCACCCAGACTTCTCCCTCGTCGGGGCGGAGGAAGCCCATGATGTGCTTCAAGGTGACGCTTTTCCCCACACCGCTCCGCCCAAGCACCACAACCATCTCGCCCCGGCGAACTTCGAAACTGACATCATCCAGCACCGGCATATCGCCGAAGGCCTTGGAGACGTGGCTGAAGCGGATGTAAGGCTGATCTTCCGGCATAACTCTATTCGAATCGGCGCTCCACCTCGGTCTCGCGCCCCGTGGGGCGCCGCTACGTCCGGACGGCGGGCATTCTGCGCCGGGCCCGGTCGTAATCCTCCGGCGTATTCAGGTTATCAAAAATAATGGTTTGGAATCCGGCGCGCGCCAGCTCCGGCCACGTCAGCAGGCACACTTTGACCCTGGGGAAGAAGCTGGTCACTTTGTTGTTTCCTTCCGCCAGCGCCCGCCGGATCACTGTTCGCAAGCGGCGGCGATAGATGGCGGCCAGCGGCTGATACCCCTCGGACGGCGTCTCGGCCAGCGTGACGTCGGCTTGAGACTCGAGCGCACGCCAGGCCAGGTAGCGCAGAAAGCGCGGTGACATGAATGGCAAGTCGCAGCTAAGAACGAGGTTGAATTCCGCGCGTGTGCGCTTGAGTCCGGTCAGGATCGCGGACAGCGGCCCGAGGCCGGGAAGCTCGTCCGGAAAAGCGGGAATATCAAACCCGGATGTTCCGCTTTCCAAACCGGCAGCTCGGTCGGGCGGACCCAGCACGGCTACGCTGCGTGCAACCGACCGCGCCAGGCGCACGGTGGTGGCCAGCATGGTCGGGGCTTCCGCGAGCGTCGTGGGATTGACGCCGGTGCCGAACGTCAGCTCGTGCTTCGGCCGGCCCATGCGGCGGCTGGCGCCACCGGCGAGCACAAATCCAGCAAGCTGTGGGTATCGGTCCGGCATGAGGCCAGATTAGCAGAGCATTTAGATCGAGGAACGTCCCGGTATTAGGGCGAGGGCCTGAAACCTTTGAGGCTGCCTGTCCATCCTATGCAGGGGGCGGATTGACCGGGGATCAGGATCCGTTCTCAAAGGATTGGAGGACCATGCGGCGTTTTCGTTCTCTCGTACACGTGCTGATCGTTCTTTCGGGTTGCGGCCTGATGGCTTGCACCGTGGCCAAGGGACAGGTTCCTGCCTACAACGGTCCCGCCGAGGTTTCGCAGGCGCAAGGAGCGCAGACTGGCGTGCTTGCGGGCGGATGCTTCTGGGGCGTGGATGCCGTCTTCAAGCACGTGAAGGGCGTTCAGGGTGTGGTCTCGGGTTTTTCGGGAGGGCAGGCCAGTACTGCGCATTATGAGGTGGTCAGCACCGGCGAGACCGGCCACGCGGAATCGGTAAAGATCATCTACGATCCTTCCAGGGTCAGCTACGCGCAGTTGCTGCGCGTATTCTTCTCCGTGGCCACCGATCCCACCCAATTGAACCGGCAGGGGCCGGACGTCGGAACGCAGTACCGCTCGGTGATTTTCTACACCAACGACGCGCAGAAGCAGGTCGCGCTCGCTTACATCGATCAGCTCACCAGAGCGCATGTGTTTTCAGGACCGATCGTGACCCAGGTGGTTCCCTTTCGCGCCTTCTACGAAGCCGAGGCGTACCACCAGAATTATCTGGCGCGCCATCCTGACAATCCTTACATCGTCTACAATGATCTTCCCAAGCTGCGGCACCTGAAGCAGGAATTTCCCGAGCTCTACAAGTAGGGTTCAATCCAGAAGACTGCCTTCACCACAGAGAGCGTGAAGGCATCACGCCCGGACTCCGCGACCTCTGTGTTCTCCGTGGCGAAAAGCCTTCGACGCCTTTGCCGGGTCAGGCTCAGGACGCCGAATGCGTGGCAGTCTGCCGGCGCGATGCCTGCTGCGGCTGGTACGTTCCCGGCACGGCGCGAAAAGTGATGGCAATCCGGTTCCAGGCGTTGATGACAACCACCGCCATATTGAGGTCGACCAACTCCTTCTCGGAGAAGTGCCGGCGCGCTTCCTCGTACACCGTGTCCGGCACGTGTCCCTGGCTCACGAGCGTGACCGCTTCCGTCCAGGCCAGCGCGGCGCGCTCGCGATCGGTGTAAAACGGGGTCTCGCGCCAGGCGTCGAGCGCGTACAGGCGCTGTTCGGTCTCGCCGTCAGCGCGCGCGTCCTTCGTGTGCATGTCGATGCAGTACGCGCAGCCGTTGATCTGGGAAGCGCGCAGGTAAACCAGGTTGAGCAATTGCGGCTCCAGGCCGCTATGGCGAAGATATACCCCAACGTCGAGCAGAGGCTTGATGGCCTGCGGAGCGACTTTCTGCACATCGATTCTTGGTTCCATGACGTTCTCCCTTTCAGCCGTTGCGATCTCCCCCTGGCAGTGCGGCTGTACTTATTTGATGAATGCGGCGGAGCGCCGGTTCGCCACGCCGGACAGCATTGGCAACTGTGATATATTCGCGAGCGGGCGAACTTTCTTCGGTAACATCGGATGACGATTGCGCAGAGAGTTGAGCAAGACCTGGTCGCGGCCATGAAAGCTCGCGAAGAGCTGCGCCTGAGCGTGTTGCGCATGATGAAATCAGCGCTGAAGCTCAAGCAGGTGGAACTGGCACGCCCTCTCGAGGACTCCGAGGCGCTGGCCACGCTGCGCACGCTGGTGAAGCAGCGGCACGAGTCCGCGGAGCAGTTCCGCAAGGGCGCGCGCGAGGAACTGGCCGCCAAGGAAGAGGCCGAAATCAAGATCATCGAGGGCTACCTGCCCGCGGCCGCCGGCGACGACGAAATCGCGTCGGCGGTCAGTGCGGCCATCGCGGAGACCGGCGCCGCGGGGGCAAAGGACCTGGGTAAGGTAATGAAAGCCTCTATGGCAAAGCTGGCGGGCAAGAACGTGGACGGCAAAAAAGTGAACGAGAAGGCGCGGGCGCTGCTCGGCGCCTGACGGGAGAGCACGATGGCCGCGAGCGCCGAAGCAGGAACTCCGGATCAGGGACAGACTCGCGGGAAGCGTGCGCTTCCAGGCGAGGAGATGGCCTGCCTCGATATCGCGGTCGGCATCCTCGGCGTTCTCCTGCTGATCTTTCCTGCGCTCACATCCTTCCGCGGCTCCAGTATCGGCTTCATTGCAGCCGGCGTGGCCCTGATGGTCGGCCTCGTCCTGGCCATCACGGGCGGGTTCATGGGGCTGAGTGAACGGCGGCAGCGGCCCGCGGGACGCGCGATGAAGGCGAGTGGCCTCGTGCTGACCGTCACGGCGGTCATCCTGCTGGGGGCGTCCAGCAACGGGCTGATCAGCTGGGATTTTCCGGTGGGCGCCCTTTTCTTGACGCTGGGCCTGTTCGCGGACCTCGCTGCCTGGCGGTTCCGTAGAGCGCTTCGGACCATCTGATTCGTGAGCTGCCTCGCCGCTGTCGTTTTCCATCCCCTTGATCCTATTGAATTGAGTTCCAGTACGACGGCCCAACGCAGCGGCAATGATTCCCCACCCCTATTGGAGGACTCCATGAAGTCTCACACTGAATACCTGTGGTTCAACACCAGGAAGAAGCGCGAATTCATCAACATCACTCCGGAACTCGAGAAGGCGCTGGCCAAGAGCGGCGTCCAGGAGGGACTGGTGCTCGCCTCGGCGATGCACATCACGGCCGGGGTCTACATCAACGATGCCGAAAGCGGACTCATCGCCGATATCGAGGAGTGGCTGGAAAAGCTGGCGCCTTTTCGCGCCGACTACCGGCATCATCAGACCGGCGAGAGCAATGGCGACGCGCATCTGAAGAATCTGCTGATAGGACACCAGGTGCTGGTGCCCGTCACCCGCGGCAAGCTCGACTTTGGCCCGTGGCAGCAGGTGTACTATGCCGAATTTGACGGGCAGCGGCGCAAGCGCGTGCTGATCAAGATTATTGGTGAGTAGGAGGCGGCCCGACAGTCGGTTGACAGTCGACTTAAGACCTTGAGACTCTTGGCGCGGCGTGCTCCGCTATTGCGAGATCACCATTTGCGACGTGGCGCTCATGGGCACGGTCGCGCTGGGCAGGAAGGGAAGTATGAAATTGAAGTTGTACTGCACCTGAATGTTCACGGTGCTGCCCGGATTGTTGTTGGGGTTCCAGGTCGTAGTAACCGTAAGCGCGCTGGTGCTGAGGCCGGCACAGCACTGGCCGGTCACGTAGGTGCTGATCGTGCTTGAGGTGGCTGGAGAAGAGCTCGAAGAACCGTGCACGATGGCATAGCGGGTGCCGATGCGCGCGGCGTCGGCAATGGCATCGTAGGCATAAAGCGCGCGACCGAAGTCCACAATCCCGAAAAGGATCAAAAACAAAAGTGTGAAGCTCAGCCCGAACTCGAGGATCGTCGCTCCCCATTCACCCCGCCGGCCTCGCAGCGGCCCGGTCACACGCCGCATCCAGGCCTGGATCCCTTCGGAAGTCACCTGATCTCGCATAATTCCTGTCTTTCACCCAGCCTATTGGCTCACTCTCATCGTCGCGCTCCCTGACAGGTTGAAGCTCTGCGGAATGCCGGGATACTTGAATAACGAGTTCATGGTGTAGCTCGTCGTCACCGTCACGTACTCCTCAAGGTGCTCGCTGCTGGTGCAGGTGTTCGAGGTGCAGCTGGTGCTCGATCCATTCGAGCACTGGCAGGAATAGCTCGCAGTCGCCGTCATCCCCGTCAGGTTCACGTCGTTGAGCGCGGCCTGTTGCATTCCGGACGTGTTGCCGGCATTGCCTTCATTCAGGGAGCCAAACTGCACACCCGCCCGCGCGGCATTGGAGACTTCGATCGAGGCGTAGGCCACGCGGCCGATCTCGATGGTGCCCACCAGTGTCACCAGGATCACCGGCAACATCAGGCTGATCTCCACCAGGCTTTGCCCGTTCTGCCCAAGAAGCCGGCAAAGGACGCTTGGGATCTTCCTCGATCGTGAATGGCGTCTGCGTGCGCGTTTGAGAATTTGCATGTTCACTCCGCAAGGGTTGCCGATTGAATCGGCGAACCGCCGGACAAGGACGAATAGTCATTGTTGACCGTTGCATTGCCGCTGAACGACACGGTGCTGGCGACAATCAGGTTGTAAGCCGTAATCGAGCTGTTTCCGCTGTAAGTGAGCGCCGCGTCGGGAAAATAGAGAGTCCCGGTGATCGTGCTCCCCGAGGTGCCGGTCACGGTGGCGGCTGAGCTATCCGTCCGGTCCTGGAAAAACAGGACGCCCGCGTAGGTGCCGCTGGTGGGCGCGACCAGCGTGGTGGTGCTCCCGCCGTTGACCGTGACGCTGGCGCCTCCCGTAATGTAGAAGGTCACGTCTGTGCCGGACGCGGCAGCTCCACCGGCAATCGTGAGCTCGCCGCCGTTAATGATGTAGAGCCCTGAACCGAAGGTGACGCTGCCGCCCCCGTTTACCTTGATGCCGCCGCAATACACCCCCTGACCGAGGGCGACGGAGCTGTTCACGATCACTTTTGAGCTGTAAGTGCAGCTCCCTACGCTCGGCTCGGGAAGATAGCCCAGGGGATCGGGCTCGGGCGGAACGTTGGTCGACGGCGTGGGTGTGATCGTGCCGCCCCCGTTGCTTGTCCACCCGCCTGAGACTGAAACAGCGCTCGCGGTGAGAGAGCCGGAACCGCCGTTGTGGAGGGCGTCGCTGGCGTTGGAATCGTCGACGATACCGCAACTGGTGGTGACACTCGCGCTTCCACCCAGGTAAATAGCGTTCGACGCGTTCGGCGAGAGGGCATAGATGCAATTGTTGCCCGTGAATTCGTGGGCAACCGCGCGGGCCGAGATGGCCTCACTGTTTGTGCCCAGTACTCTCATGAAGAACGTGGGCACGCTGTCGGTGATAATCACCTCCACGTAATTCGGCTGCCCGGCATAGGCGCCCTTGGTCGGTGGGGTGTTCACCGCCACCGTTACGTTATTGGAGCCGTTGGTGAATCCGTTGGAGGAAGCGTCGGTCTGTCCGGCCGTCATGTAGTCGCTGTAGTTCAGTTCGGCCGCTGCGGCCACCGCCGCCGCATCGGCTGCAGTCTGCATCCGTCTGTCCGTGTAACGCAGATAGCCCACGTCGACCGCAAGCCCGACAGCGCCCATGAGGGCGGCCATAGCGAGCCCTGTTATCACCAACCCCTGGCCTGACTCGGACCGGCGCGGCCTCGTCGCTCTGCTGTCTCTTCGGCACATGGACCTGATCTCCTCCCGCGCAAGAACAGCCAACTCGGTTGGGTTCGAGTGATCGCCGCACCGGCTCTGTCAGCCCCGCCGATCAGATCGACGCCAATCAAACCGGTCAAAAGCTCACTCTGCCAGGCTCGCCGACTTGATCGGCGAGCCGTTCGACAGCGAAGAATAGTTATTGTTAAAGGTCGAGCCGCCGTCGAAAAGAATGGTGTTCGCCACCAGGATGGTATAGGCGCTGATCGAGTTGTTTCCCTTGAATTCAACCGCCGCGCTCGGGAAATAGAGCGATCCGGTAAGATTCATCGAGTTGCCGCCGGCGAAGCTGGCGGCGGAACTATCCGCGCGGTCCTGGAAGAACAGGATCCCCGAGTATGTTCCGCTGGTCGGAGCCGTCAGCGTCAGGGTGGTTCCGCCGGCGACGGTGAGGGTCGCCCCGCCCGTGAGGTAAAACATCACGTCGCTGCCGGTGATCGTCGAGGTGCCGCCCAGGTTGAGTTCACCGCCGTTGATCACGTACGTGCCGGCAGCTAACGTTACGGTGCCGCTGCCTTTGACCGAGATCCCGCCGCAGTAGACGCCCTGGGTCAGACTGGCGCTGCCGGTGTACTTCTGCTCCGAGCTGTAGGTGCAGGTTCCTACCGGGGGTGCGTTCACGTACGCCAGCGGATCTGCGATCGGCGGGACCCCTGTGGTTGGCGTGGGCGACAGGCCGCCACCGCCATGGTTGGTGTAGCCGCCCACCAGCTGGATCGCGCTTGCGTTGATCGAACCCGATGCGCCGTTCATCAGCAGAGCCTCGCCCGCGGTGGAATCGTCCACCATCCCGCACCCGGCCGAAAAGCTGCCGGATCCGTTCACCTGAATCGCGTCGCTCGCATTGGACGATAGGGCGTAAACGCAGTTCGTGCTGCTGTTGTAGTGGCCGACGGCCCGGGCGGAAACCTGTTCACTGCTGACGCCCAGGATCTTCATGAAGAAGGTGGGCACCGTATCCGTGACGATCACTTCGACGTAGTTTGCCTGACCGGCATAGGCTCCCTCGGTGGGCGGATCGTTGACCGCCACCGTCACACTGTTGGAGCCGTTGGTGAAGCCGTTGGTGGCAGCGTCCGCCTGCCCCGCCGTTAAGTAGTCGCCGTAATTCAGCTCCGCAGCGGCCGACAATGCGGCCGCGTCAGCCGCAGTTTGCATCCGCCTTTGCGTGAAGCGCAGGGTACCCATGTCGACGGCAAGACCAGCGGCGCCCATGATGCCTGTCATCACCAGGCAGGTGACCAGCAGTGTTTGAGCTGAGTCCGACCTTCTGCGCCTGGTTTCCAGGCCGATTCCTGCCCGCAACTCTTCCCCGTTTCGGCTCGACGCCTCGAATCTCCGATTAGACCCACAGCGAGCTGGTAGTTTGAGCACTTTTTTCTCCACTCGTTCTCGCACGTTTACTCCGCCAGCGTTGCGCTCTTGATCGGCGAGCCGTTCGACAGTGACGAATAGTCGTCGTTGAAAGTCGAGCTACCGTCAAAGAGGATTGTGTTCGCCACCATAATCGTGTAGGCGCTGACCGAATTGTTTCCTTTAAATTCCACCGGTGCGTCCGGGAAATAGAGCGCTCCAATAAGGCTCAGCGAGTTGCCTCCCTTAAAGCTGGCGGAGGAACCATCCGTGCGGTCCTGGAAGAACAGTATCCCGGAATAGGTGCCACTCGTAGGCGCGCTCAGCGTCACCGTGGTTCCTCCGGCAATCGTCACATTCGCGCCGCCGGTTAGATAAAAGACCACGTTGCTGCCCGTGATCGTGGAAGAGCCGCCGAAATTGAGTTCGCCGCCATTGATGATGTACGTTCCCGCCGCGAAAGTTACTGTGCCGCTGCCTTTGACCGCGATTCCGCCGCAGTAAACGCCCTGGGTGAGGCTGGCGCTGTCGGTGTACTTCTGCTCCGAAGGGTATGTGCAGGCCCCGACCGCGGGCTGGCTGACGTAAGCCAACGGATCAGGCTGCGGCGGTACGCCCGTTGAGGGGGTTGGAGACACGCCTGAGGCGCTGTAGCCGCCCACAATCGAGACCGAGGATGCACTAATCGACCCGGACGCTCCGTTCATAAGAAGGGCCACGCTGGCGTTGGAGTCATCCACGATCCCGCACTGGGAGGAAAACGTAACCGATCCGTTGGTTTGAATCGCATCGCTCGCGTTGGGCGAAAGAGCGTAAATGCAGTTGGTGCTGCTGCCGTACTGGCTCACCGCCCGCGTCGAAATCTGCTCGCTGTTGATTCCCATCACTTTCATGAAGAATGTGGGCACGGTTTGCGTGATGATCACCTCGGCATAGTCCGGCTTCCCGGCATACGCTCCCCCGGTGGGCGGAACATTCACTGCCACCGTTACGTTATTGGTGTCATTCGTAAAGCCGTTGGTGGCAGCGTCAGTCTGTCCCGCCGTCACGTAGTCGCCGTAGTTCAACTCGGCTGCCGCCGTCACCGCTGCGGCATCGGCCGCAGTCTGCATCCGTCGTTGGGTGTAACGAAGATAACCCAGGTCGACCGCAACACCGGCGGCACCCATGATGGCCATCATCACCAGGACGGTTACCATGAGGGCTTGACCTGACTCCGGCCTGTGCCCCCCCGCCTTGCACACGTATTCCCTGCGCACGAAAATCCCCCCTCAGAGCAACGCCCGAACTCGTCCGGGCGCGCATACCTCCACACGATGATGGAGTGAGCCGAACTGGAGAGCCTGGCCCTGGGAAGGAGTCGCCAATGAGTGACATTTCCGCCCCTCTAACTTCGTGGCTCAATCTCGTCATTGCACGTGCGCTTCCAGTCTGCGATCCTCTCAAGATCGCGCCGTTTCTGGCAGCCCTGAGCGCCAATCGGCTTGGGCCCACGAATCCTGAGGCCGCGCCCCCGCTGGCCTGAAGGGGCCCGGGTCGAATAAGGCCTGTCTGGCCGCAGATAATGAGTTTGGCGTTCGGAAACGTCGCAAGCCGGTCGCGTGGGAGTGGCGGAGGGTCGAATCGGAGGCCGATCAAACCTCCTGGCGAGTGCGCGGGGAGACTGCCGGCTTGACTATCTGCTGCTGGGTACACTACGAGGGCGGGGGCTATTGAATCAAAAATCCCGCGATGCCTTCACAGAGCAGTCGCATGGATTCGCTGGGCGACGCGAGGACGCGCACGCTCCCCGGTGAGAGCGGGCGAAACCCTTCTGTCCATCGCGACGCTGAGAGTGTAGGCCAAATCGCGCGGCGCCATCGGCGGAACAATGAAATCCGCCGCGCCGGCGTCCTGGGTGTCGAGATACA
>DASYZG010000109.1:0-29049 GCA_035946575.1 Terriglobia bacterium
TGCCGGCGGCCGGTCGCCGGTGTCGGCCGGTGTTCGGCTTTCGGTTGCCGGTTTTCGGTGCTCGTAGTCCCTCGGTTCCCGGGGCTCGGTCGATTCGTGTGCATCCTGAATTCTGAATTCCTGATTCTTAATTCTTGATTCTGTCTTCTGACTTCTGACTCCTGACTTCTGACTCCTGACTCCTGACTCCTGGCTCCTGATTTTTGGCCTCGGGCTGCGGGCCCGACCGAGCCGCTCTGAAAATCCGCCGGTCCGAAGGGCCGGGGATGGCCCCGGCCAGGCTGGCCGCCCAAAAGGGGCCGGCCCTACGTTTTCATGCCGTGCGGTGCCACAAAGCGCCCACGCCTACCCATTGTGGGGACTAAATTTGGGACAATGGAGAAAAGTGAGAAAAGTGGGATAGATTTATTTCACCTGTGTTTTCAACAGCTTATCCTGTGGAAAACTCGCCGGAGCGCTAAATCGCGGGAAAGGACTGCTCTGGAGCGAGGCGAAGGGACGCCCGCGCCACAACCCGCGGACCCCTAATCGTCGCGCGCGCGCGATAGATTCTCTTTTAGCAGGGATCCTGATGGCCATAAATCCATTGTCAATGCCAGATCCAGAAGCATAGTAAATGCCGACGATCTCATTCGTCCGACTGATTGCAACAGGCTCAGTTTGGCTCGCGTTCGGCACGTCTATCTGCACGAACGTCCCGTTGAGATAAAGGAACCCGTTTGCCCGCCCTTCGGGGGTCTGATACCAGCCGACGATCTCGCCCGAATCATTGATTCCGTATGCGACGGTGTACGAGGCGCCTGGGAAGTCGATCGTCTCGAAGGAACCGCTGGAGTACAGAAAGCCATGCGTCGTGCCGTCACCGAGTTGATACCATCCGCTAATTTCTTGGGAGGAATTAATGCCCAAGGCAGCCGTAGCAGTCGCGTCGGGGAAATCGATGTCTTGGAAGGTGCCCGATGTATCAAGGAACCCGTGCTGAGTTCCACTGGTGTCTTGGTAAAGCCCGGCAATTTGGCCCGAATTATTGATACCGGAGGCAATTGTGTTCGTGCCGTTCGGAACGTCCAGGGTCTCGATCACTCCGTTGGATAAACGAAAGCCGTGGCCGGTCCCATCGCTTGCTGTATATGAGCCCACGACGGCTCCCGAATCATTGATGCCGTCCGCAGACGTACCCAAGGCTCCGGGAAAATCAACTGTTGTGAATTTGCCTCCGCCGAAGAGATAGCCATGCACCAGCTCTTCACCTGAAAGAAAATATTGCCCGACAATCTCGCCAGAGTAGTTCACGCCCAGAGCCTGATCGCCCTGAGCCCCAGGGTGGTCAATAGTCCGAAAGCGATATAAGAGCGAAAGAGCAGATTTCTCGATGCGTTGAGCTCTCGCATCCGGTTGCTTGAATTCTTGAGCTGAAAACGGGACAGCGCACGCGACGAGAAGCATGATGCCGACAGATGAACGTTTCAACCGCCACCTCCGAGGGCCTCGACTCTACCACGCATATGTCTGCCACCCGAGAACAAAATGCGGACGCCGACGGGAGACACATTCTGCCCACGATTTGCAGCCAGGGGGAATCCACTAAGGTGGGTTCGGGGGGCGGAGGAGCGGCTTGGCCAAAACCTCGAACGTGAAATCCGAAATAGCTGAGAAGTTGCCGGAGCGGCTCGGTTTCGGGGTATTTCCGGCGGGCGGTGGAGAGTTCCGCTGGTTCTCACTTCGATCAACCTGCTGTCCCAATCCCCCAAGTTCCGATTGGTATGGCGAAGTCAGTTTGATTAGAATCGAGGGCGCGCGGGACCGCCGGACTTCGCAGATGGGGGTGAATTATGCCGCTACGACTCAAAGTTGCTTCCAGAATCTTATCTGGAGTTGTGGGTGCATTCTTGGCAACTTGTGTGTGCACAGCGGGCCAAACAACAGGCACCGTCACAGACCCCGGCGTTCGCGAAGGCTCGCCCGGAACCGGCAGCCCCATGCCGGGCCTGACGGCCGACGAAAGCGCGTTTTTTCAGGACGGGCTCGCGCGCTTCCAGAACATCGAGACCGTTAAGGGAGGCAACAATGCCGGGCTCGGGCCTCGGTTCAACTCAAACCAGTGCTTTTCCTGCCATTCGCAGCCAGCGCCCGGCGGTTCGAGCCCGGCGCAAAACCCCTTGATTGCGATTGCCACGCTCGGTGGGGCAAAGAACAAGGTTCCCTGGTTCATCGCGGCGAAGGGTCCGGTCCGCGAAGCGCGCTTCAAGCGGAATCCCGATGGAACCAACGACGGCGAGGTTCACGACCTGTTCGTCGTCACGGGCCGCAGCGACGCGGCGAGCTGCAACATCGCCCAATTCAACTTCCTGCCCGCCGGAAACCCGCTCACCGGCCGCGGCGGCAATCCGAACATCATCTTCCGCATCCCGACGCCAGTCTTTGGCGCCGGTCTCATTGAAGCAATCCCCGACCGCGCAATCCTCGCGAACCAGAAGGCCAACGCTTCGGAGAAAAGGGCGCTGGGCATCTCCGGCCATGCCAACGCCCACTTGAGCGGCAATGCGAACCGCAGCGGCAATGACGGCACCATTACCCGCTTCGGATGGAAGGCTCAGAACAAGTCGCTTCTGATGTTCGCGGCCGAAGCCTATAACGTTGAAATGGGAATCTCAAATCAACTTTTTCCGCAGGAACGCGACGAGACGCCAGGGTGCGTTTTTACCGCCATTCCCAATGATACGATCAACTTCACGACGACTCCAAGTCCGAGCGCCAACACCAATACCGCCATGCTCTCTGACATCGAGGCCTTCGCCGACTTCATGCGCATGCTGGCCCCGCCCAGCCCGGCGCCCGAGACGCCATCCACGGCAAGGGGACGGGCGCTCTTCGCCAAGGTCGGCTGTGCGCACTGCCACACGCCGTCCTTTACTACCGGCAAGATGATTGGCAGTGGCTCCTCGACTATCCCAAGCGCAGCGCTCTCCAATCAGCCGGTGAACCTGTTCTCAGATCTCCTCGTGCACCATATGGGCACGCGTCTGGCGGACGGCATAACGCAGGGCGGCGCAGGCCCGGATGAGTTCCGCACCGCGCCCCTTTGGGGTGTCGGGCAACGCATCTTCTTCCTTCATGATGGACGGACCAGCAATCTGGCGGAGGCTATCGAGTTTCACCGGAGCCCTGGTAGCGAGGCCAGCCGGGTAGTCGAGCGCTTTGATCGGTTGAGCACTCCGCAAAAGCAGGACGTCATCAATTTCCTGCGGTCGCTCTAGCAAAGGTCGGGCCGGGCCGGCGCATCAGATCCAGTCGCGATTCCCGTCGAGTCTATCCATGATGTGAGAACGTCCGCGCCAGTCCGCTACGGCAACGTGAAAGCCACGAGCGAATCGCTCTGTTTTTCTTCGCGAATTTTGGGATGTCCGCCGGCGGCGATCACCAGGTATTGCTTGCCATTGGGTAATCGATACGTCATCGGCGTGGCGTGGGCGCTGGCGGGCAGTTCGGCGCGCCAGAGTTCCCTGCCGGTTTCGGTATCGAAGGCGCGGATGTGCGGGTCGAGCGTGCCGGCGACGAAGACCAGTCCGCCGGCAGTGACGATCGGGCCGCCGAGGCTCAAAGATCCGGAGGCGTCGGAAAGCTGAGGCGCATTCGCGCCGGGCGGCGGAGGCGCGGCGGGGGCGTTGCCCGGAGAGCCGCTGCCATGACACAGCGCGCAGTTGGTGGTCACGTCGCGCATGGAACCGAGCGGGACCTGCCAGCGAATCTTACCGGTCTTCATGTCGATGGCGGACATCTGACCCCAGGGCTGGGGACTGCAAGGCAGGCCTGACGGGGAGAAGAGCACGTTGCGATACATGCCGTAGGGCGCCCCGATCTGCGAACCGTACTCGCCCTGGGGCCCGTGCGCCCGGGCCTCCGCCATCTGCGCACGAGGAATCAACTTTACGACGTAAGGGACGTTGTTGTTGTTCACGAACAGCAGCGAAGTGGTGGGATCGAAGGCGTAGCCGCCCCAGTTCAGCGATCCGATCGAGCCGGGGATGTTGAGGGTTCCTTGCAGGCTCGGCGGCGCGAACAGTCCGGGATTCCACAGGCCGCTGATCATTTTGCGGCAGATCTCGCGATCACCGGGCGTCAGGCCAAAGGCGCCGCCGGCAGTCATCTGCTGGCGCCCGATCGGCGGCGGCGCGACGGGCTCAGGCTGAGTCGGTGAAGTCTGTTCGCCCGGAACGTTGCTTTGCGGCACGGGCCGCTCTTCCACCGGAAACACCGGCTTGCCGGTGTCGCGATCGAGGACGTAAATGAATCCCGTCTTGTTGCCCTGGATCACCACCGGAATCTTGCGGCCGCCGTGTTCCAGCGTGGTGAGCAGCGGAGGACAGGCAGTGTCGAAGTCCCAGAGATTGTGATGGACGAGCTGGAATCCCCAGGCCAGTTCGCCGGTCTCAGCGCGCAGCGCCACGACGGAGTCCGCCCATTTGTCGTCGCCGAGGCGCGCGCCGCCATAGAAGTCAGGGCTGGCGCTGCCCGTGGGCACGAACACCAGGTGGCGCTCCGGATCGACCGACATGATCGACCAGGCGTTGGCCGCGCCGCTCCGCCAGGCCTGGCCGAAGGGCTTCGACGACGCGTCCGGGGCGTTCGGCGGAACCGGATCCCATTTCCAGAGCAGCCTGCCCGAACCCGCGTCGTAGCCACGCACCACGCCAGAGGCCATGTCGACGAAAGTGTTGTCGTTGATCGCCGAGCCGACCACGACGACGTTGTCAACCACGGCCGGCGGAGAGGTGATGTGATACCAGCCCTTGTGGTATCGCGGCACGTCGTTCAGGTTGACTTCGCCGTGATGGCCGAAGTCCGCGCAGGGCGTGCCAGTGGCGGCGTCAAGAGCAATCAGGCGCGCATCGACCGTCGCTTCAAAAATTCGGCGATGGCAGGGCGCGGACGATGCTGGTCCGGGATCGCGCCAAGTGGCGACGCCGCGATTGACCAGCCCGTCGCCGTAGTCCCACGTGGGATCGATCCTGGGGTCATACGCCCAACGCTCGAGACCCGTGGCGGGATCGAGCGCGATCACGCGGTTGAACGGCGTCGAGAGGTAGAGCGTGCCATCGACCAGAATGGGCGTGGTCTCGAATCCGCTACGCTGCTTGTTGCCGCTGCCGTCGGAAATGTCGCCCGTGTGGAACGTCCAGGCCACTTGCAGCCGGCTCACGTTCCCGCGATGGATCTGCTTGAGCGGTGAGTAGCGCATGCCTCCGGGATCGTGTCCGTAGACCGGCCAGTCGTCTGCCGGTTGCGGAGCCGCGGACTGTTGTCTGCGTCTTTGAGCGGCGACCAGAAAAACGAGAGCGAGTGTAATCGGAACGAAGACTGCCAGGCGGCGCGCGCGCTTCATTGAGACCACCTCCGTCACAAACGGTCGTCACAGTATAAGAAATTTTCGCGGGCGACGCCGTGACCATGGTCACGATGGCGGCCGGCATTGCCGGGTAGTGATAGCATGGGGATTCATCAGGCCCGAAAAGGAGCGACCCTTGCGAAAGCTTGCCCGGAGTTCAGGACTGATTGCTGGTGTTGCCGTTTTCTCCTTGACTGCATGGTTCGGCGCGACGCGGCACTTCGCTGCCGGGGCGCGAGAGCACGATTCGGCACAGGCGCCGGCCGCAAGGCGTGCGCGGCGGAACCTCTCCACCAGTAAATCGCTACTGCTACCCGAGCCCGGCGAACCGCAGCCGACCAACAGCCTGCCGTTGACCGCGGCGCTGAGCCCGGACGGCCGCTATCTCGCTTTGCTGAACAACGGCTTTGGCACCGCCGAGTCCGGCGATCAGCAGTCCATCGCCATCCTCGACCTGAACTCCGGCGCGTTGACCGATTTCCCCGACGCGCGCCTCGGCCGCCGCGCTCACCAGTCGTATTTCCTGGGCCTCGCGTTCAGCGGCGACGGTCAGGAGATTTACGCTTCGATGGCTTCGCTTACGGACATCGAAGGCGCCCGGCCGGGCGACACCGGCAACGGCATCGCGGTTTACAAATTCGACGGCACGCACGTTGCGCCCGAGCGCTTCATCAGGATTCCGCCGCAGGACATGAAGCCCGGCCAGACGACGAAGCTCGCTCCGGGTCTGCCCGCCGGCAAGGCCGTGCCTTACCCGGCGGGACTGGCGGTGCTCAAACGCAACGGACAGGAAGACCTGCTGGTGGCCGACAATCTCTCGGACGACGCGCTGCTGATGAACGCCGCCACCGGCGACATCCAAGCGCGCTTTGATCTGAGCCGCGGCGACGTTGTGCCCGCCAGCTATCCCTACGAGGTCGTGGTCACACGGGATGGCAGGCACGCATTCGTCAGTCTTTGGAACGCTTCGGAGGTCGACGAGCTTGCACTCGACAGCGGCAAGGTGGCTCACGAGATCACGATGCTTCCTCCCAACGCGCCTGCCGCCCCCGGATCGCACCCCACGGCGCTGCTCCTGAGCAAGGACGAGTCGCGCTTGTACGTCGCCCTGGCCAACGCGGATCGCGTGGCCGTGGTCGATACGGCATCGGGAGAGGTCAAGGCGTGGCTGAGCACCGAACTGCCCGGCGAGAAATACGGCGGAACCTTCCCCAACGCGCTGGCGCTTGATGCCGCGGGGGACAAGCTCTACGTCGCCGACGCTTCCGCGAACGCGGTGGCCGTGTTTGACCTTTCTCACCTGAGTAGCTCTGAAGTCAATGCTCCGGCGCGCGCGCTGGGCTTCATCCCTACCGAGTGGTATCCGACGGCGCTGGCGGTCTCGGGTGATCACCTGCTGGTGGCGGCCGGCAAGGGTGAGGGAACAGGTCCGAACGGGAAACTCTCGCCGCCCCCGCGCGGCCGGACGCGGCCGGATTTCCCTTACATCGCCACCTTGATTCACGGCTCCGTTGCCAGCATTAATCTGTCCAAGGCGGAGGGCGAGTTGCCGGAGCTCACGCGCGAGGTGGTGGCCAACAACGGCATGCGGGCGCGGGCGCGCTCCATGCG
Source organism: Terriglobia bacterium (assembly GCA_035946575.1). Lineage (GTDB taxonomy): Bacteria > Acidobacteriota > Terriglobia > UBA7540 > UBA7540 > Gp13-AA77. The sequence goes on from DASYZG010000109.1 coordinate 6,998, forward strand.
TTTCGCGGGCGGGCGGAATCCGATTCATCACGTAATTTACATCATCAAGGAGAATCGCAGTTACGACCAGGTGTTCGGCGACATCAAGGAGGCGAACGGCGATCCCCAGCTCGTGATCTATGGCGAAGACATCACGCCCAACCAGCATCGGCTCGCGCGGCAATTCGGCGTGCTCGACAATTTCTACGTCAGCGGCGAGGTATCGGGCAACGGCCACGTGTGGTCCACGGCGGCGATCAGCAGCGATTACACGGAGAAGACCTGGGAAATCGCCTATCGCAGCAACGACCGCACGTACGACTACGAGGGCGAGGTGGCGAGCGGCTTCCCCCTGACGCAGGGAATCCCCGACGTGGACGCGCCGGGGACGGGCTACCTCTGGGGCGATATCGCGCGCACGGGACTCAGTTACCGGCATTACGGCGAATTTGTGGCCACGGAATGGTGCAACGATAATGCGGTCCAGCAATCGCCAACCGGGGGTACGCCCCCGGCGCCGGGCAAGGCGTGCCCGAAGACCTTCATTCATCGGGGCGAGGCCCTGCCCGCCAATCTCGGGCAGCCGCATGGCTCGCCGAGTCCGTGGCCCTGGCCGGTGCCGATCATCGCCCGCGACGTGCCCACCAAGCCGGAGCTGGTCGGCCACTTTGATCCTCAGGCCGCAGACTTCAATCTTTCTTATCCCGATCAGTTTCGGGTGGACGAGTTCCTCAATGAGTTTCGGGGATTCGTGGCGGCGCGCCAGCAAGGCCGCAAGCCGGGAGAAATGCCTCAATTCGTGCTGCTGCGCCTCCCCAACAATCACACCGCGGGCACGCGTCCGGGAATGCCGAAGCCGGAAGCGTCCATCGCCGATAACGATCTTGCTGTGGGCCGCCTCGTTGAGGCTGTCTCACACAGCCCCTACTGGGACGACACCGCGATTTTCATTCTGGAAGATGACGCCCAGGACGGGCCCGATCACGTGGACGCGCATCGCAGCCCGGCGCTGGTGATCAGCAAGTATTCACCGAAAATCGCGAGCGGACCCTTTGTTGATCACGAGTTCTACACCACGGTAAACATGATCCGCACCATGGAGCTCCTGCTGGGCCTGCCGCCCATGAACAATAACGACGCCTGGGCCGCGCCCATGGTCGAACTGTTCTCGGGTCCCGGCGCACAGGCGCCGTTCGCTGCGGACTACAGCAATCAGAAGAACCGGCTGCTTTACCAGGTGAATCCGCCCAACGGGCCGGGCGCCAGGGAGTCGGCGCGCATGGATTTCTCGCATGCGGACGCCGCCAACAACGTGGCCTTGAACCGGATTCTCTGGCGGGAGCGCAAGGGGAATATCCGCATGCCGGCGCCGAAGCACACGGTGTTTCCCGCGGGCGACAGTGACGGCGATGGCGACTGAATACGATGTCCAGAACAAGGTTCAGTTCAGTGGATGAATACCTCGGCGCGCAGCCCGAGAGCGTGCGGCGAGTGCTGAAGCAGGTGCGGAGTGTCATCCACCAGGCGCTGGCCGGAGCCGAAGAGGTGATCTCCTACAATATCCCCGCCTACAAACTGCACGGCGAGCGTGTGATCTTCTTCGCAGGCTTCAGGCACCACTACTCGATCTATCCCGCCAGCAAGCGTCTCATCGAAGCGTTCAAGAATGAGCCCGGAGCGCATGAATTCAAGAGCAGCACCATCCGTTTCCCGCTGTCGGAGCCCGTTCCAGCAAAGTTCATTGAACGGGTTGCGAAATTCCGCGCGAAGGAAGCGGCGGAGCGTGCGAAGACGAAGGCAGTTGCGAAGAAGCGCTAGCGCGCCGACACTGCGTGTTGGACCTCGCGATGCGATTCGGTCAGCGACCGGAGAAACCGCTTCAGCGCGCGGCCTCGGAGCGATACGGGAAATATGTCGGCACGCTCATGGCTTTCCACCTCCAACGAGGGGCGACCGGGGGCGCGGGCATCCCCGCGCTTCGTTGAGGGCTGGCCCTTGCCCGCAGCGTCCACCCGCTTACTTCGGCAGCCGTAAACGGGCAAGGATGCCCGGCGCAGCCGCTCCCTGCTGGTATTGGGGTACCATCGGAAGGGCATACGGGCGATGACGCCCGTCACAGTCCTGCGCGATACAAGCTGGGCGATCGGTGAGGGATCGGAGTGCCCCTGCCGAGTCAATCAGAACTTCCAGTCGATACCCGCCCGCACGCCGTTGCCGCGCAAAAGCCCCAGCGTCTGCGCGGAGTCGTAGTATATGTAGCCTACGCTCGCTCCAACATAGGGCGTGACATTGAACTTCAATGTCGGGCTCAGGGCCAGGGCGTGCTTCAGGGCTTGTTTCCGGTCCACCTGCTGCACGCCGAAACTCCCGGCGAGATCGTACCCGAAATGCTTCGACAGGCGGCCGCTGAGACGGCCGTTGAGGAGTTCGCGCTGATAAAAGCCGGGCGTAAAGAAGCCCAGATCTACGTTGCGACGCGGGCCGTCGTAGCCCTCGAGAAAAGCGGAGGCGCCCAGGTCGAGGGCGAGGCGCTCTCCATCGATCACCCGTCGATTGAAGCTTAGCGTGCCGCCGCTGCCGTTCTCCGGACTGCGCGCCTTAATGACCTTCGGCAAGCCGGTTCCCGGACTCACTGCCGAGCTGATCTGACGGTAGGGTTCGCTCGCCAGGTGCTCCTGAAAATAGGTGAGGTGGAATCCGGTCCGCGGATCGGGAGTCCAGTTGACGCCGCCCTCGTTGCGCGTCGAAACCACACCGAGGCGCACGGCGAGGGGGGTGTAGGGCAGGGCGAGGTGCGACCAGGTAAGATCGAAGCTCCAGGCCGCGTTGAGGGCGTAGGTTCCTCCCAGAAACCCGACCAGAGCGGACGTGGCTCCCGGCTGCAATCCGGATCCTTTCGGCAAGGTGACGGGCACGCCGGGACCGAAATGCTCCATGCCGACGCCGCCGCGCAACGTGAGGCCCTTGAATGCGCGCGTGGTCTGGCGGTAAAGGAATTCGGTTGGCGCCACGGCGCCTCTGAGGATGCCGGAGGGGCTCTCCGAAGGCAGAGCGTTAGCGCTGAAGCTGGAGGCAGTGCGTGGCAACACCACGAAGTCAAGCCTCGATCCAAACGCAAGGGAGTGCAGGTCCTCGGCCATCGATCCGAAAAATCCCGGCTGGTCCTCGTGCGTGTAAGCGGCCGTCAAGTGGAGCACCGTGCTGGAGTCATCCGCCAGTTTTTTCCGCAAACTGGCCACCTCGGCATTGTGCCGCGACAGTTGATGGGCGCGATTGAGCAAAAGTGTCGCCTGATGCCGATGTCCGCGGGCGCGCTCGATGCTGGCTAGCAGATAGATCGCGTCAAAGTTTTGCGGCTGTTGCCGGACCACTCGGCTCGCTTCGACGTATGCGGCACCAAGATCGCCCGTATAGTAACGCGCCTGGGCCGCACCCATGAGTGCGTCTGGATCGGCAGGACGCCGGGCGAGTACGCGTTCAAACTGGCGGGTTGCGCTCGAGTACTGGCCTGTCTTGAGCTCGAGTTGGGCCAGCAGCAGCCGGGCATCGAGTTGCTCTGGATCAAGTGCCAGCACGGTCGCGAGACGGTCGCGCGCGACTGGATATTGAGAACCAGCAGCTTCAAGGCGCGCCACCCGGTAGATATAGGTTACGTTTTCCGGATGGGCAGACGCCAGTCGACCGTAGATAGCGGCCGCGTCGGCAATCTTGCCCGACCACTCCTCGACGGCTGCCTGACCTTCCAAGGCTTCGGCGTCGTCCGGCGCCTGGGCGAGCGCCGCCTGATAGGCCCGGATCGACTCTGGGTACTGATGATTCCAACCGAGCAGGCGCGCGAGCTGAATTCGCGCGGCGCGATCTTGCGGACGTGCGGTCACGATTCGTTGGTACGCGGCAATGGCTGGAGCGAAGTTCTTACGCGCGGCCTCGACCCGGGCGATCGCCTCCAGCGCATCTACATCATCTGGATTGGCTTTCAGGCGTTGTTCGTAATCCGCGAGCGACGCCTGATTTCCGGCATTTTGTGCTCGAGTGAGTCCGGGCGCCGGCAGGAGAATACAGAAGACGCTCGCGGTTGCTGCGACGCGTCGAACAAGCCTCGCGAGCAGGCAATCCTTCTTCACGGTCTCGCTCTCACCAATCCTCCCGGACGTCCCGGCGGCGGAAGGTGCGGCGGCAGCTCCGGTAAATCCGCGGTTGCGGGCCCGAACGAGTGACTTCCAAAGCGGAGGCTTTGTTTTCACAGCCGCTCCTTTGCCGTTCCTGCCAGCCATTCCGCCGGAGGAAGGTGCACAACTTTTTCCCAGGCGCGGAAGCCTCTCAGAAATCGCATCGTGCCGGTGAAGCGGTACAGAAGCAGGAGCTGCCGATAGCCGAAGTTCTCGGTCACTGCGTAGAAGAGCAGCGTCATGAGCTCGCGAGCCGTTCCGTAGCGGCGATGCGTCAGTTCCTCGAGAACGACCGCAGCTATGGAAAAAAGCGCTGAGTAGGCGAGGCTGAACAGTACCAGTGGAAGAAGAAAAGTGAGCGACGAGGGGTTGTTCCATGCGGCCAGCGGAATGATCATGTAACCTGCGGATTCGACCACCGCTCCCAGGCCCTCAACCAGACCGTGAAAGGGAAGACTGAGCCCGCCGAAGATCCCAAACGCCGGATCGAAGAACAGCGCGCGGTTTTTCCACAGCGTCTGGCAAAGCCCGAGCTGCCAGCGGCGCCGCTGGCGTCCGAGCATCCGCAGGGTGTCCGGACAGAGTACCCAGCAAACCGGGTCCGAGGAAAAGGCGGTGCGAAGCTTCCGCCCGTGCTCCACGGCCCAGCGGCGCAGGCGGACAATCAATTCCATGTCTTCGGTGACCGTGTCGTTGCTGAACCCTCCGGCCTCGACTACCGTCTCGCGATGAAAAAGGGCGAACGCCCCGGAGATGATCAGCGTGCCACCGAGGCGACTCCACCCGGTGCGGCCGAACAGGAAGGTGCGCAGGTACTCGATCACCTGGAAGCGCTCGACGCCGGTGCGCGGCAGGTTCACCTTCGTCACCGTCCCGTTCACAACGGTGCAGCCGTTGAGCGGGCGCACGATGCCGCCGCTGGCGGCAATGTGGACGGGAGAACTGATAATGGGACGCATCAAGCGGAGAATGGCGTCGGGCTCCAGAATGCAGTCGGCGTCGAGCGTGCAGAAGTACGGGGTGCGGCAGGCATTCAAGCCGGCATTGAGAGCGTCCGGCTTGCCGCCGTTGTCTTTGCTGAGAACCAGCAGGCTGGGGAACTCCGGGCTGACGTACAGGCCGCGTTGCGGACGCGTCCGGAGGGGAGAGCGCACGATCCGGTTGCCGGGCGCCAACGCGAAGGCGTCCACCAATCTCTTCAGAGTTTCGTCGCAGGAGCCGTCGTCCACGACCGTGACCTGGATGCCGGGATAGTCGGTGCACAGGGCGGAACGGGCGGCCTGCACGATGATCTCCTGCTCGTTCCAGGCGGGTATGATGATGGTCACCGGCGGCGTGACCGTCGATTTGCGCAGTTGGTCCAAGGCCTCGTAGCTGTGGCGCCGTTTGTAAAGCCACACCGACGCGAACGAGGTGAGCATGAGAATCGTGTATCCGCCGTTTCCCACCACGAAGTAGAGGGCCAGCAGGATGTCGAAGAAGACGAGCGCGTGTGTACCGAGGCTATGCACATCCCACTCCTTCCCGGACCGGTTCACCCGGAACGGAAGCGGCCGCCACCCGGGATGGCAAGGAGCGGAGTTTCCGCACTCGCGCCCGGCGGTCGCACGGATTCCGAGTTTGCCAGGCCGCTCTGCTTCTGAAGTTCGGCGAGCACTTCCTCGCGCTTGTGCTCCGGGGTGTTCTGCAGGGCGGCGCGCAACGATGCCGTCTTCCCGAGTCGAACCATTCCCTCGATGAATTCCGTTTCCGCGTTCGCGCCAGGAGCGCCAAAGGCCGCGATGAGCGAGGGGATCAACCCCAGACGTTCGATCTCCTCCGCCACCTGTTCGCGGCTGTACCGGTCATCGGCGGTGCGAAAGTGCGCCAGCAGGAAGCTGATGCCCCGTCGGCCCTGCGCGGCAAGGGCCCGGACCGCGGCCTCCCGGACCCGCCAGTTTGAGTCAGTCAACCTGCTGCCCAGCGCCTCGAGCGGGGGAGACGTGAGTTCCGCCACCGCTCGAGCCGCGTGCAAACGGACGAACCATTCGGCGTCTTCAAGCAGAACCAGCAGGGCGGGCAAGGCGCGGACAGCATCCAGGTGAGGGATCACGTCGGCCGCGCGCGCGCGCACGTCGGGGTTCGGGTCGGCTACCAGCCCGGTCAGAAAAATCCCGGCGATAGGATTGAGGAGGAGATCCTGCGGGATTTTCCCTGGCTGCTCTGGGCTGCCGCTCCGCTGCACCATCGTGGCAACCAGATCCGCAGCCAGAAACCGCACTCGAGGGTGCGGATGTTGCAGCATGGCGCTGAGGTCAGAAGCATAGCCGAGCGGGAAGCTGGCGAGCGTCATTTTGAGGCTGCGAAGGGACACGCTCCCTTCGCCGAGCGCGATGTCCTGGAGTTCCTGGACCAGGATGGGAAAGCTTGCGGGCGGCTGGATGCGGCCGAGAGCCCTTGCGGCTACGGAGCGGACCGCCAGGCTCGGATCGGTCAATGCCTTCGCCAGCAGCGGCCAGCTCTGTTGATCGCGCATCAGCCCGAGGTTCTCAGCGGCTTCGGCGCGTGCTACGAAGCTCAGGCTGGGAATGCGCTCGAGCATTGTAAGTCGTCGCCCGAGCAGGCCGGTGATCAAGCTGCGGGGCGGCCGGCGACTCAACTGCCGCCGCCATAGCGCCACAAGTCCGAGACTCCTGCACAGCCTTCTGAGTCTCTCAATGCCCTCGACTCCGGCCGCCGCTTCGACCAGCGCCATGCGATCGAGCAGGACGCGGCGCGCGATCGTGGGATGTTCGCGGAGCTTAGAAAGCCCGACATCGTAGTTAGTGGACCCGTCGAGCAGGCCTTCGATCCAAGGGCTGAGGATGGCGGCGAGTTTGCTGATGCGCTTCGAGCTTAGGCTGCGAATGGCGCGCCGGACAAGAAGAGAGCCCGCCAGCGCGGATACCAGGCCAGAGAGCGCAATAGCCAGCAGCCAGATGACGTTCGCGACGGAATGGCTGGGACCGGCCATGGGGGCTGCACCTTAGCTACAGAATCCTCTCGATGGCTGCTGGTCGGGAGCCGGCGGTCATTGACAATCGGGTATAACCAACTCCGTAGCATTGACCGGGAATACGGCGCTGTGACGAGGATCACCTTTATTCAGCTCTTCAGAAGTCGAGGTCTAATCCGCTGTTACTGCACGCGCCTGGCGTTAAGGGTACTAATTGCGCGGGGCGGGAAAAAAGAAGGCCGCGAGGGGGACTCGCGGCCTTTGGAATTTCGATTCGATTCAGCGACTACGGGAAGGTCCCTTCCACAACGACTGCTTCCTGCGGAAAGCTATTGTCGAAGGTGATCCAGCCGGTCTGGGACGGGTTGTAGGCGATGAAAGCGTTGGCAAATGCCCAATATCCCGAGAAGTTCGCGGCACGGGAGTCGTCGGAATTCGCAACCACCCAATACTGGGTGTTCGCCGTCAGGGCGACTCCGGGAGAGCCCAGGTTCGCAAAGGACATCGTGCAGCAGGTGCCGGCCGCGGGCGCATTCGAGACCTCAACGGTCTTGAGCGCGGTTCCCGGAGCACCGCTCACGTCGTTGTACAACGACAATTGGAAGGTGTTGGTTCCGGCGAAGTACTGGATGGCGGCCTCAAGTACAGTCGCGTGAGCAGCCCGGGTCGGAGTGAAGGGTACTCCAATCCACTGCTCGCTCGAACCGCAGCTGGACTGGGCCGTCCCGGTGACGCAGTATCCGTTGGTATCGTTGTATGCGTCACTAGCGGTTGGTCCAATGGTGGAGAATATGCGCTTCGCGGTGCCCGCGTTCTGATGGTAAGGCGCAATGTCGAGCGACGGCGCGATGCGAACAAAATCTTGAATACGGTTCTGTGCCAGGAGTGTGCCGCTGGCAAACGTCAAGCCAAACAGGCAGGATACTGCACCGTTCAACAGCTTTCGTGCCATTCTATCTTCCTCCTAGTTCTTTGAGCTCGTTTGCGCCGATGACTTGCACTCGCGAGGCTCTCTCCCGCGCTGCCAAGCCGCCCGCCGGTGAAGGTCGACCGGCCAAACTGCGTCGCGAACTATAATCAAGCGATAAATCAAAGTCAACGGAAATTGTGGTTAAGAATTATGCAAATGCGATGTCTACCAAAGGGTTATAACCTGCGCAGGAGCGAGGCCTTGATTGACCGCAAGACGGGTTGTCCCCTAGGATAGATGAAGATCTTGAACGTGCTCTCGGACATCGGCGGGGTAGCTCAGTGGTAGAGCGAGGGTCTCATAATCCCTAGGTCGGGAGTTCGATCCTCCCCCCCGCTACCAGGTCGTCCCCGGCCAGGCACCAAGCCAGCGTCGTCCCCTCGCGGAATAGCCGAGCCTTTGTTTTCAATAACCTGGCGGCTTCGTTCTGTAAAATTCGCCTTCTTTATTAACTGAGTCTTTAATACATTAGTAATATACATAATAGGAAACGTGGCGGGGAGTGGCGATATGGGAAGTGGAGATTTCTGCTGCCCAATCGTCAAACTGACAGGGCGCGTGTCATGGGAAGCACCGGCGCCCTAGTGATCACGGGGACTCGTCCACGATTTCGATGGCGTTCACGCAGGCGTAATCGCGCGCGGGGACGAAGCGGAAGACGAGTTTCCCTTCGCCGTCGGGCTCCAGATTGTGGAAGGTCCTGATCACGGCCCGGCTGGCGCCGTCCGCTTCCTTGAAGATGTCGAAATCCTTGAGCAGCACGCGGCCGTTGCCGTAGACATCGAACACGCGGCTGCCGGCGCCGCCCTCGGGTGAGCCCCGGTAATCGGGAAGGGCCTGGCCGGGACGCTGGTTGTCCGTTCCCCAGTAGGTCTCAGCGAAGTACAGAGTAGCCGCGTAGCGCCCGGGCGGGACGGGGATCGCGTAATCGAAATTACCGAAGCGCTCGCCAACGTAGAGGTCGGGATCCAGCGTGCCCGACACGGGCTCCCGGTGGACGTGGACCGCGAACTGGCCGCCCCGCGCGTATTCGTCCGGCTGCCACACGTTTCCCGCATGATCGGTGTAAGAGTTTTCCTGGGCGACAATGCGAATGGGGTTGATGCGGCCGGGAGGCGCGGGTGTGATCTCAAGGCCGTTCAGGATCGGCGCATCGATCAGGGATTGAAAACTGAGGTGCAGCTTGCCGTCGCCGGCCGGATGCACGTCCTTGAAGGCGCGCACGTCCGCGATGTTGTCGCCCCCCGCGTCCTTGATAATGTCGAAGATGTGGAGCAGGGGCCGGCCGTTCATGAAGACGTCAAAAAGCCGGCTCGTTTCTCCGCCCCCGGAAATCGTGTCGGGGCCGTAATGGGTCTCGCAGAAGTAAAGACGAAGCTCGTAGTTGCCCGGCGGCAAAGGGATATCGTAGGAGAACTGGCCGGAACGCATGGTCTGAAACATAGCGGGGTTGAGCGTGCGCGCAATGTATTGGCGAGGCTCGGCGAGCGCCTCGCCCCCGGAATAATAGCGATCGCTCTGCCACACGTTGCCGGCGCGATCAATGTAGTTACCCTTGAAGTAGCCCGACCGGATGCGGACCGTATCCGCGGGCGCGGCTGCTGGGCCGGGGGTCCCGGTCTGCGGAGCGGCCGGCGTGTTAGCCGCGGTCGCCGCACGCTTTGCGCCCGGCCGGAGGCGCATTGCCAACAGACCCAACATCCCCGCCACGGCGATGAGAGACAGCGGAAGAGCCAGCCGCTGATGCGGAAAACGTGCCGGACGTGCGACACCGGGCTCCACTCGAGCCGGCGGTTCCGGCGGATGCCGGAGCGGCCCGGAGGCGGCGAGAGAATCAATCTCTGCGGGAGCCACTGAGCTGAACCGATCTTTTTCCACCTTCTCGGAGACGGGGATTGTGGATTCGACGGTGGCGCCGGCGACGCTGTCCGGCACCGGCTGGGCCGCGGCGACCTCGCTCTCGGCTTGCTGGTCCTGCCGGTAGGGGCTCTCCTCGCGGCGCACAAAGCGCGGAACGTATTGGCCGGGCTGCATCACGATCTGCAACTCGTGGGTGGCCCCGGCGGACAGGTAGTACTCTCGAAGCTTCTTCCTCAGCCGGTAGATCTCGACGCGCACAATCGCGTCGCGGGCCTGGTCGAACTCCACAGGCCGGCCCAGCACTTCGGTGGCCAGGTTGTACTCTTTGAGCTGATCCCCGCGGCCGGCAAAGTGCTCTGAACACACGTAGGCGAGCAACTTCGCCTGCCGCGGGGCTCTGGCGAGAACTCCCGAGGCGAGGACGGCCTCGAGTTCCGAGCGTTCCTGGTCGAGCAATTCAGAAGCTGGTGTTGATCCCAAATCGCAGTCCCTAAGTTGGTTGGTGCTGTCCTAATTTCGACGTAGGCCCTAGGTGAGAACAGCCTCCCCTACGTCGAAATTAGGACACGACCATGACCAGCCAGCAACCGGACCGCGCTCCAGGCAACCCCAAACCCGACGGATACAGTATAGCACCGGTCTTCGACGACGGAGCAATCAAAAATGTAACGCCTGCAAGTAATTGAAAAAATGACCTTGCTTAAGTGTAACAGTTAATTCTGGTCTGGATTAACTGCATTAACCTTGCGTTACGTCACCTGAACATACTATAAGCTCAGCAGGGGCAGATTAGGATCTTGCGCACCAGGGGGCCCCGTCCAAATAAAGCATGGTTTGCTGTCCATGTCCAACATTTAGAAGCACTTTGATTAGGTTCTTGCGTCGGTTGAACGGCTAAAAAAGGAAGTCGAGGCGAGTTGCTAGAGCTGCATCGCTTTGGCGTTTCGGGGAAACCGGGCACCGCCCTTGGAGTGCGCGGACACGCGTACCCAGACGAATGCCGACTGACCGGTAGGTTGGCCCCGGAAGCCAAAGAGGAACGCCAGATTCCTGCGAGCGAGCTTTAGATCTTCACGCCGAGATGATCCAGACCGCAGTACAGATCAAAGTTCGGAGGATGCCAAATGAAACGTACGCTGCTTCTGCTGGCGGCGGTCCTGTTGACCGTCAGCTTCAGTGGCTTCGCGCAAGACACCGCGAACATGAACGGAACGGTGACGGACAAGAGCGGAGCCGTCATTCCGGGAGCCACGGTAACGGTTTCGAACCCCGATAAAGGGTTCACCCGCGTCTTAAAGAGCGACAGTGCGGGATACTTTTCGGTATCGGCCATTCCCATCGGCGATTATGTGGTGACGGCGGAGGCCCCGGGGTTTCAGAAGCTGGTGCGGTCTGGGATCACGCTTCAAGTCGGCCAAATCCAGCGCATCGACATGCAGATGAGCGTGGGCCAAGTGACGCAGGAGGTTACCGTCACCGGCAACGTCCCAAAGGTGCAGACGGACACTGCGGCCATTTCCTCCGTCATCAGTAACACTCAGATTCAGAACCTGGACCTGAACGGCCGGAACTGGGTCTCTCTGGCGCTGCTCGTACCCGGCGCAGTGCCGGATAACGGCCTGAATACGACATCCGTTGGCGTTTACGGGAACAACAGTATCTCGTTCAACGGCAACCGGATGCAGTACAACAACTGGGAGATCGACGGCGGTAACAATACGGACGAAGGTTCGGCCTCCACGTTTAACACCTATCCGAACCTCGATACCATCGCCGAGTTCCGCATCTCCACTTCCAACTACGGCGCGGACATGGGGAAGCACGCGGGCGCCAACATTGAAGTGGCCACCAAGTCCGGCACGCGTGAGTTCCACGGCGACGCCTTCGAGTACGTCCGCAACGACATTTTTGACGCCAACGACTTCTTTATCAACCGGAACGAACTCGGAGTCAACAACGCGCCCAAGACGCCGCTCAAGTGGAATGACTACGGGTACACGATCGGCGGCCCGTTCTATATTCCCGGTCATTACAACACCGACAAATCAAAGACCTTCTTCTTCTGGTCTGAGGATTGGCGGAGTTACCGGCAAGGCCAGGTGATTGGCGCTGGTGTCCCCTCGCTGCTGGAACGTCAGGGCGACTTCTCGCAGTGCGATCCCAAGTCTGCGAATTACCTGCCGAACACCGTGGGCAGCGGCTGCAACTTGCCCGAGCTGAACGGGGTGAAGTACGACACGGTTCAGAGCATGCCGGGCTTTGACCAGCAGGCGTATACCAACGGCCTCGATGAAATCAACGCCTTGGTTCCCCTGCCCAACAGCGGACCGGCGAACTGGACGACGGCGTCCAGCGCCCCCACCAACTGGCGCCAGGAACAGATCCGCGTGGACCAGAATATCAGCGACAAAACGCAGGCGTTCTTCCGCTATACGCAGGATACCTGGAACACGCTGGCGGTGCCGTCACTGTGGGCCTGGGCCAGCTACGATACCATCAAAACGCCGTTTTCCGGACCCGGCGAGAGCGCCGTGCTCCACATCACCCACACTTTCAAGCCCAACCTCGAGAACGAATTCGTGGCGGCGTACACCACGGACCACATTCTGCTTTACAACCAGGGCGCCGACAACCTGACGAATGGCAACCTGAACCGCCCCAGCAATTTCGCCATGGCCCACATCTTCCCGGCGAACTCGGGCAATACGCTGCTTCCCTCCCTTGAGCTCTGCGGCGGCCTTTCGTTCTGCACCAACGAAGATGCCAGCAACCACCCCTGGTTCAATTCCAACCCGATCATCACCTGGAAGGACAACGTGGCTTGGGTGCACGGCGGCCACACCACCAAGTTCGGCTTTTACCTCGAGAACTACCGCAAGAACGAGCAGTTCGGGTTCAACACCCAGGGCGCCCTTTACAATGGCGGCGGCGGCGCGGTAACCACCACCAACGCCATGGCGGATATGTTCCTGGGCCGCATCCAGCAGTACCAGGAAGGCACTCAGGTAGTGGCCGGCCAGGCGGTGGGCGGCTACCCCAAGGGCCACTGGCAGATGACCGACACTGAGCCTTACGTTCAGGACGACTGGAAAGTCACTCCTCACCTGACGCTGAACCTGGGTGTGCGCTGGTACCTTTACACCCGCATTCACGACGTCACCAGGCCCACGATCGATTCCGGTTTCTTCCCGAACCTGTACAGTTCGAGCGCCGAAGCTCAGCTGGATGCGAACGGGAATTACATCGCGGGCACAGGCGCTACAATTAACGATTACGGCAACGGCTTGGTGCTGTGCGGCCATAACGGCGTTCCCAACGGCTGCCAACTCCGAAACACGGCGGGTAACATCGCTCCGCGCTTCGGTTTTGCCTGGGACCCCACGGGCACAGGGAAAACCTCGGTCCGGGGCGGCTTCGGCATGTACTATGAGTCGGGCAACGGGAACGAGGCTCAGACCGAAGGTGGCGAAGGCAATCCGCCGGTGGCGCCCAGCCCCTCCGCCTTCAACCTGTGGTCGGGCACGGTTCCGGGAGCGGGCTATGCGCTCATTGCACCGCCTTCGAACGGTCTGCTGGTGCCGGCTCCGGGCGGCTTCACGGCCATCCCTTACAGCCAAGGCTGGCCGAGCGTCTACCAGTACAGCTTGAGCGTGGAGCACGAGGTTGGCACGAACAACATCGTGAGCATCGCTTACGTCGGCAATCTGGGACGCGATCTGGCTCGGGCTCTGAACATCAACGAGGTTCCGATCGGCGCGGGGACGGTGAACGCGCCCGCGCTGGCCGGACTGACCGGCTCGAAGGCCGCCGCCAGCGGGGCTCCGGGTGATGTCGGGCAGCAGCTCTGCGACGCCTCGGGTAATTGCAACGTGCAGAACACGTTGATCTACGGCGAGAAGCCTAACATCTTCTTCGTCCCCTACCGCGGATACTCCCAGATCCCCATGAAGCAGAACACGGGGCATTCGATCTACAACGGCTTGCAGGCCAGTTACCGCCACACCTTCCAAAAGGGCCTGACCCTCCAGGCCGCTTATACCTGGTCGCATGCGCTCGACAATTCCAGCAGCACCTACACCAACGGAGCGGGAAACGGTTATATTGACAGTCCGGCTTTGAACCGTTTCTACGCGACTTCCGACTTCAACCGTACCCAGGTGCTCCAGTTGAACTACATCTACGCCCTGCCGTTCTTCAAGAACAGCAGCAACGCCTTCGAGCGGCAGGCCTTCGGTGGCTGGCAGATTTCCGGCATCTACAGCGCCTTCAGCGGCGAGCCGGTTAACTTCGCCTGCGGCGTCTCGGGGTTCAATAGCGGTACCGGAGATCCCGTCATGTGCGACCCCACGGGCAAGGTGGCGATCCACAAGAGCACCTATATCGACCCCACCTACGGTCCTACCCTCCAGTGGTGGGATCCGGGGACGGTTTCGCAGCCTCAGTTCAGCGAGCTTTACGCGAACAACGAAACCTGCATGTTCGGCTGCATGGGACGCAACGTCCTGACGGGTCCGGGCCGCAACAACTTCGATATGGCGCTGGAAAAGAACTTCAGCCTGCCGTGGTTTAACGGCGAACACTCCACGATGCAGTTCCGGCTGGAGACTTTCAACACCTTCAACCATACGCAGTTCCAGTACGTCAACGCCGGCTGCAGCGGCTCCACGCCGTTCGGCGGTTCGTGTTCGGCTTTTGAAAACGGGGTTCCCGGCGGAGCAAACGTGGGTGGCGGTGAAGTGAACACTGCCTGGTCCCCACGCAATATCCAACTGGGACTCAAGTTCATCTTCTAGGCTGGTTGACTGTTGACGATTCATCACTCTTGGGCGCAACGGAGGGACTGAGGTCCTTCTGTTGCGCCCAATTTGTTCTTGGGACGCAGGGTGCGCTTCAAAGCCCGGGCTGGGAGCGTGGGGATCCGTTCCCGCTCTTGATGAAGGGACTTTCGATTAGAAAAGCGGGCTGCGACTGCGAGGGCGGGCGAGGATGCCCGCACCCCCAAGGCCGCCAGTTTCCTTGACTTCGCGCATCTTCTGTCGCCATACTGAAGCTGCGTTGGAGGGAAGATGAACGCCAACACTCTCGTTGCCGCGATTACCGCGGCCGGGTCCATTCTGGTGGCCATCACGGCGCTGCTGCTTAACTATCGGGTTTTTAGGCCATTGAGGCCCGTTTTGCCTCTCTGGAGAACTCGGTAATGGGCGCTTCGCCGCGATTGAACGGCGGCTCGAACTTATCGAGGCCGACCTCAAGGAGTTCTTCCGAGTGCGATCCATGCACGCCGCCGACATCGCCCGGCTCGAAGACAAGACGGGTCTGAATTGAAACTCCTGATGCCTGCGGAGGGTGGACGATCTGAGCGAGAATCAAATGGGGATGAGAGCCCCCGCCTGCCTTAAACTACCAGTCTGCCTGGTCCTTGGTACCTCGCTCCTTCTGATCATTACCCCTCTTTCTCTACCTGCACGGGCCCAGATCCGCGCGAAGCCATCCGACCAGGAACTGCGCGCGGCGTTCGGGAGAGCGGCGGCGGCGCTTCAGGCCGAGGACTATCCGGCTGCTGAGCGCGGCTTCAAAGACTTCCTCAAGCTCGACCCCAACAATCCTGCGGCTTACAACAACCTGGGAGTCGTCTACCGCCACCTGGGCCGCCTGGACGAGGCCATCCGGGCCTTCGAGACCGCGCGCAAGCTCGATCCGCAGATGGTGGGCATCGATCTGGACCTCGGGCTCAGCTATTACGACAGGAAGGATTTCAAGAATGCTGTGCCGTGCTTCGAGCGCGTTCTTGCCGGCGATCCTTCGAGCGTGCAGGCACACTATCTGCTGGGCGAGTCCGAGTTCATGCTGCGCGACTACGCTAAGGCCATCGACGCTTTTGCGCCCATCCGCGACCAGGAGAAAGCCGACCTGGACTATCTTTACATGATGGGAATCGCCTACGGCCAGCTCAAGCGCAACTTCGAGTCCAGGGCGAGCTTTCAGCAATTGGTGGTCGCCGGCGGCGACACGCCTCATTTGCATCTCCTGCTGGGCAAGGCTTATCTCGACCTCTATGAGAACCCGAAGGCGCAGGCCGAGCTCGAAAAGGCCGTGGCGGCCGACCCGCGCCTGCCCTTTGTGCATTACGATCTGGGCGTGCTGTACCAGCGCCTGGGCGAGACCGGCAAGGCCGCGGCCGAGTTCGACAAGGAGATCCAGATCAGCCCCAGGGAGCCCTGGGCCTATCAGGATCGCGCCACGATTCTGCTCGCCGACGGCGATTTCGCCCGCGCCGTTCCGTTGTTCCGCAGGGCGCTGGCTCTCAACCCGAGGCTGCCGGACGCGCTGGCGGGCCTCGGCCGCGCCTACTTCAAGCAGGGAAAGAATCGGGAGGCGGTCTCCTACCTGAAGCAGGCGCTGGCGCTCCAGCCTGACAGCGCCGACAAGCACTACCAGCTGGGACAGATGTATCTGAAGCTTGGCCAGCGCGCCGAAGCGCAGCAGGAATTTGCGGCGCAGCAGAAGCTGCAAGCAGCCGCCCGCGCGGAACAAGGCCAGAAGATGATGGGCAAGCCGCCCGCGCCCTCCGGGCCCACGCCCTAAACCAGCGGGCTGCTGAAAACCGTGTAGAGGCGGCTTTACGCCGCCACGCCACCGACGAAGCGTATGGCGAGGTAGACCCGCCGCGTATGGCGAGGTAAACTCGCCGCTACGCTTCAAAGCCATGCAAAGATCAGGCAGTGTGGGATACCTGCATCGCCGCTTAGTCCTTCGGGCGGCTTGGGCGCTGTTATTCCTGTCGGCCTGTCTGAGCATCGGCCGGACAAATCGCCTGCCAGCCTCCGCTCAGCCGCCCGCCGCCCGGCAGCCTGGGGTGCAATTCTCCAACGTAACCGCCAAAGCCGGCATTCACTTCGTGCATTTCAAGGGAGCGCAGGGCACGTCGACCATTCTCGAGGAGGCGGGTCCGGGCGTCTGCGTAGCCGACTACGACGGCGATGGTTACCCGGACATCTACTTTGTAAACGGCCGCGATCTTTATAGCCGCGGCGTTGTGGCCCACAACGCGCTTTACCATAACAACGGCGACGGTACGTTCACGGACGTAACCACCCAGGCAGGAGTCCCGGGCACGGCCTACGGTCTGGGCTGCGTCTGGGGCGATTACGACAACGACGGCTTTCCGGACTTGTACGTGAGTCAGTACGGAAAGAACGTCCTCTATCACAATAATGGCCACGGCACCTTCACCGACGTCACCGACAAGGCGGGAGTCGGCGCCACCGAACTCGGCACAACGTTTCACACCGGAGCTACGTTTTTTGACTATGACCGGGACGGGCGTCTGGATCTCTACGCCGGCGGCTACGCCGACTTTCGTCCCGGCAGCAAACGCAACTGCGACATCGGCGGCGGCATTATGAGCAGTTGCCGGCCGTCCGCCTACCCCGGCAGTCCGGAGGTCCTCTACCACAACAACGGCGATGGCACCTTCGCGGACGTGACGCGCGCCGCCAGGATTTATCAGCCCAACGGCTACAACCTCGCGGTCGGCGCCGACGATTACAACGACGACGGGTGGCCTGACCTGTTCGTGGCCAACGACGGCACCGACGCCTATCTCTACCGGAACAACCGCGACGGCACCTTTACGAACGTGGCCGTGGAGAGCGGCATGGCGTTTACGCAGGAAGGGAACGCCATGGCTGGGATGTGCGTCGGCCTGGGCGATTACGATGATGACGGCCGCATTGACCTGCTGATCACGGACTTTCAAATGATGTCGGACCACCTGTGGCACAACGCCGGCAAGGGCTATTTTGACGAGGTGAGTGATCGCGCCGGGATTGCGGGACCGACGCGGCAGGTCTTGAGCTTCGGAGGCGGCTTCTTCGACTACGACAACGACGGCTGGCTGGATATCTTCATCGCCAACGGCAGCGTCTATCCGGAGATCAACCGGGTGTCGCCGGACCTGCACTACAAGCAGATCAATTCGCTTTTTCACAACGAGCATGATGGCAGGTTCAGCGAAGTAAGCGCAGGCTCGGGCAACGGATTCTCCACCCCCTACGCCGGGCGCGGCGTGGCCTTCGCTGATTTCGACAACGACGGCCGGGTGGACGTGGTGGTGGCGAACAACGGCGACCCTCCGCTGCTGCTGCACAATGACGGGCCCGCCGCCGGACCCCGCAATCATTTCGTCAATTTCAAGCTTGTGGGCAGGCGCAGCAATCGCGACGCCATGGGCACGCGCATCCGGCTCCGCGCCGGTACCCTGGCCCAGGTTCGTGAAATCTCGGGTGGCGGCAGTTACATGTCGCAGAGCGACCTGAGGGCCAGCTTCGGCCTGGGCCGGCACACGACCGCGGACGAGGTCGTGGTCCGCTGGCCGGGCGGATTGCATCAGACCTTCCGCAACGTGAAAGCCGACAAATTCTACCTGATCGTCGAGGGCAAGGACCAGTTGCAACCCCAGCGGTTCGGCAAGCGGTAGGGCCGGGGCAAGCCCCGCTCCTATAAGGCGGCACCTACTCTGGCGCACGCTGCGCCTTGCCATTGGACAACGCCTGGGTGAGGATTGCCTGCATCTTGCGGGACGCTTCGCGGGCGATCTCGCCCTGGCGCCGGCCCAATTCACCCTGTTTCCTGCCCAGCTCACCCTGCTGGGCGCCCAACTCTCCCTGCTTCTTTCCGAGCTCACCCTGCTGGCCGCCCGCCCGGCCTTGCAGATCGCCGAGGTAGCCCTGGATGTCGCCGAGCTCGCCCTGCAGCCGCCCCAGATCGTCCTGGCTGGCGGTTGGGCCGAGCTGGCGAATCTCGTCCTCCACTCTCTTGAGGCGCGCCTCGAGGTCGGCCGGCACTTTGACGCGCACCTCGTCCTGCTGGCGCCCCAACTCGTCCTGTTTCCGGCCGAGCTCATCCTGCTGACGGCCGAGCTCGTCCTGCTGGCGGCCAAGTTCCTCCATGGGCGCGTAGAGCTCGCGCGCGTGCTGAACGATGGCGGCATCGCGGATGACGTACGAATTTCCGGCGTGAATGAACCAGATGAAATCTCCGCCGATCTTGCGCTGCAGTTTCCGGACTTCCTCCTGATCGTCGCCGGACCCGTTCATCATCACCGAGTCGCCGTGGACAACCGCGAAGGTCATTCCCTCGTGGACATTGTTGATCGTCCAATCGCCGTCGTCGCCCCGGGGAGGCTCGGGAGGCTCCGGCGGTTCGGGCGGTTCGGAATCCTGTGACCAGGCCGGAGGCGGAGCCGGAGCCGGTGCGCTGGGCGCCAGGGCCGCGTAAGGCATTGCGGGCGGGGCGGGCATCGAGGAGGGGGTCGGCGTCATTCGAGCGGCCGGTGCCGGCGGTGCCTCCGGGGCCCTGGGCGCGGGCGCCGCTGCCGGTGCCGGTGGAGGCGCCGGCCACTGCCGCGCCGCGGGCACGGCTGCGCTTGCCACCAGCACCGGACGCGCGGCGGCAGCCAGGTAAAGAAGGGGCAGGGCGACGAGCGCCAGCACGAGGAGCAAACGAGCGTGGGGCTTGCCGGACAAGGTTCCGCCTGAAGAGCGGCCGCCCGAGGAACGGCCGCCGGAAGAGAGGATGGTGTCAATGCGGTCCTGCGCGCGGCCCCCTCGAATTCCAAACGGGTTTCGCGCCATGGCCACGCCCTGACGGCAGAAGCGAGTCCTCTTGCTTTGAATTGTCCTGAAGAAACTCATAAGAACCTCCGCATAGTAACCGGGCTCGGCGCCCGCGCCGATGGCGGCCAGGTCGCTGGCTTGTTCAGCGAGCGCCGCCAGATGGCTCTCCAGCCACCAGGCGAGCGGGCTGAACCAGAAGAACGTCCGATAGGCTACAGAAAGAGCTTTCGTGCGCGAGTCGCTGCGGCTGACGTGCGAGAGCTCATGGGCGATCACGGCCGAGAGCTTGCCGGTCTCCCAATCGCGCCAGTCGAGGGGCAGAAGAATGACCGGACGCCAGACGCCCAGGGTGAGCGGAACCGACACATTCTCCGATTCCATCAGGAGCGGCGAGCGATCGACGCCCATGGCCAGGGCGTGCCAGCGCAGCCAGCGCATGGCGGAGGGATCCCCGATCCGCCGCGACGTCCGCCGCAGGCGCCGGCTGAGCATCAGGCCCAAGCCCATGCGGGCGAGGAGCAGCAGCACGATCATCAAGTAAAGGCCGCAAGCGATTTCCGGGGCCGTCAGGGACGCGATCCGCACGCGCCCGTTCTCCGTCCCGGATTCCAGGCGAGCCGGCGTCAACACCCGCACCGATGTGGCGAGGGTGGCGGGCAGCGACCTGGTTTGCAGGGATCTGATTGCGTCCCGTCGCGGAACCGCGGCCGTGGTCACACCGCCGGCCTCGCGCGAGGCTAGTCTTGTCAGGGCCAGAAGTCGCGCGGGCACGGGTACGTGGATGGGCGGCAAAAGCAATCCCAGGAACGGCATGGCGAGCGCGGCATAGAGCACACCGGTCCAGACGGCGAGGCGCAGAGCGGCACGACGCACCCGGAAGATCGCGAGGAACAGCGCCGCGGCGGCGGCCGGAACCAGGGCGCGCAAGGCCGCACTCCCCAGGTGGCCGATCAGCCAGGAAGC
This sequence comes from Terriglobia bacterium, assembly GCA_035946575.1. GTDB lineage: Bacteria > Acidobacteriota > Terriglobia > UBA7540 > UBA7540 > Gp13-AA77. The sequence continues at coordinate 27,530 of DASYZG010000109.1, forward strand.
GTCCATAAGACTCATGACCGGCCCTCCCGCTTTTGGGCGATCTTGCGCGCGAGGCGCTCGAGTTCTTCGGGCTCGAGCACCTGGTTCTCCACCATGCCCACGAGCAGTTGTTCCACCGAGCCGCCGCAGAGCCGGTCCACGATGTGGCGCACGGCGCGCGCGGCAATGTTCTCGCGGGCGTGCGTGGCGCGATAGAGGAACGTGCGGCCCGCGAGGTTGTGGCGGAGATAACCTTTCTCTTCGAGGCGGCGCAGGACCGTGCGCACGGTGGAGTCCTTCATGGCGTGACGCGGGGCGAGCGCCTGGCGCACGTCCTCCGCGGTCGAGGCGCCCGCGGCCCAGACGTGGTCCATCACCAGTTGTTCGATCTCGCTGAGGTTTCGCGGCCGGGTTTTCTTTGCGCTACTCATCGTAACGTTACAATGTGTAACAGACGCTGGAATCCCTGTCAAGCAGAACTTTCATCCGCTTAGACGGTACCCGGCCGGGATCGGGTAGCCGGGATTGAGCACACTCAATCGCTTCCATCAATCAATCTCTCATTTCCTGAACATCCTTGCCCCGCAGCTTCAGCAGCACCCGGCCATCGACCGTGGTGACTTGCGGCGCCCACTCGGGCCGCGACTGGCGCCCCCGCCACTGGTTCGAGCTCAACTCGGGACGCCAGGCCACGAACTCGCTTCGGATGCCGAAGCGCCGCACGGCACATTCGTACAAGGCCACATCCACCTTCTGGGCCAGACGCCCGCCGGCGCCGACCACGCCGTCGGCCGCCGCCCACCACTGGCGCAGGGCGTCGAGCGCCGAGCGGTTCGGGAGGAAGGGGTCGAGGTGGATCCATAGGTCGTCAAGGCGCAGACCGGCCCCAGGAAGACGGCCGGCTCGATTTTGCGCCGCGCTCTCGAAATCCTTTGCGCTCTGCAAATCCTCCGTCCTGTCATTCTTCCCAGGCTGCGAAGAAGATTCACCACGGAGTCCACAGAGTTCACGGAGAGAATCGGGGTGTGCCTCTGTGGACTCGGTGGTGAAATCTCCCTTCTGAGCGCAGCCAAGAACCTGCGCGGTTCTTGATTTCAGGATGGCGTCGAAGCCGGGAGGCTCCGCCGGGGCAGGCGTGGTGGTGCAGGCATCTGGCCGGCGCGCAGCCTGGGAAGGCTGCACCACAAAGCCCCCATGATATTCGAGGACCCGGCCCAGCATCTCCTCCAGCGTTTCCACCAGAACCTGGAAACCTTCGAGGCGGGTCCAGAGCGCCTCGGCCATCTCCGCGAGTTCGTGGCCCGACTCCTGAACCTCCGACGCAGGAGAAGCCGATTCTTCGCTGCGCTCAGAATGACGGGTCGGAGGAGTTGCACCAGGTGGGTGGCCGCCAGGCTCGGCCGAAGCGCGGGTTCCGAGCCCCATCTCGAGCAGCGCACGCAACTGCTCCAGGCTACTGATGTCTACGAGGGTCCCGGCCTTGACCATATCGTCGAGGATGACCTCGGCGGGCATGCGCGCCCGCGGGTCCCAGGCCCGGA
>DASYZG010000110.1:0-11144 GCA_035946575.1 Terriglobia bacterium
CAGATTACCGGCCACCCTCCCCATCACGCCTCGATTCTACCCACCCCGGCCCAATACTCGCGCCCATTTTCATCTCCGGGGATGGCCGACGCAGACGGTCATGTGGTTTCTAAAGGACATTCCGGCTTTCGGTCTAGCCCCCATTTTTGACCTACCCCACTGATTCCATGTGACATTCCGGCTTTCGTAGCGTGGATGTTTTTTGCGTTTTTTGGCGTCTTCCGGGCCATAAGGGTTGAACTCAATGTGTTTACTGGCTTTGTGCAATTAATACGTGGCGGAGTGCGGCGCCGATTGGCCAAGCTGCGGAAGTGCACGCCCGGCTGCGGCGGAACATCCTTGTAGGGCGAGACCAGGTCGTCATGGAGATGGACGGCAGCGCCGAGTTGCTGATCAAGGAACACAGTTTCCGGCACGCCGAGCAGCCCGGCGCAGGTTGCGCCGCGCGCTTGCGGCCGGGCGAAGCTTGCCGGGCTCGGTCCGGCGGACTTGCGGCCATTGACGTGGCGCGGTGCCAGACTCTTGCCGCTGAGGAAATTCTTGCGCAGGGGCATGGCAAAACCCCATGGCGCCGGCCAGGCTCAGGAGCCGGACACGGCGGGATCGTTGCCCCCCGCATTCAGGTTCGATTGAGTCTGGCGCGCGTTACTGGAAGGTGCCGTGACGCACGTCACAGCCGATGTTGGGTTTAACCAGAAGCGCGAGAGCGGCGGCCACGAGATGAAAAAGCGATCTCGTGGCCCCGCCGGCGTCCTCGAGGCGAGCTTGATCGGCGAAATGACACCACTATCAGGCGTCGCCACATCGGTGCCTCACCATGTGCTCGTGAAGTGCCCGACGCGCTGAGCTTAGATTCTCCCAAGCCCGGTCCACCTCACGGCCTAAGGCGTGAAATTCGACTTCGGAGCATATGCCGATTCGCCGTTTAAGCAGCGCACTGGTGGCATCAAAGAACGCTGAAGCCTCGTCGCAGAGGGCTTCAAGTATTTGACGTTCCTCGCAAACCATCTCTTCAGACCCCGCCCGCCTGGATCAAGGCTTCGCTGGATGGGATGTGAACGATCCGAAAGTTAATCAGGCCCTCGACCACACCAGAATCCAAAGGAGCATCCTTGGACTGACCGGGGGGATCTGCCTGCCGGGCCTGCGTCGCACATCCTACAGACATCCCGAAGTTTAACCAATACAGTAATCCCCTCATCTTCCGAGGGTTGTGCAGGACGCGGGTTGGAATGTCTGTTGCTCCACCGGTGTGGGGTCGAAACAGCTGTAATCAGAAAGATCAGCGGTCTGGAGGTATAAGCACCATCGGGCCAGGAGGTTAGTTGGGGGGCGACGAAAAAGGAGGCTTCTGTGAAGTCTGCGCAGGTGACGCAAAGTGGCGAGAGGACGAACCCCACTGGAAGGCCCGTAAGCAACAAGATCCTCCTTTCGGTGCCGGAAGACGAATACCGGCAACTCCGCCCGCACCTCGAGTTTGTGGAGTTGGAGCCTCGTCGCGTCCTGCACGAACCCGGTGAGAAATTGCGCTTTGCCTACTTTCTCAACACCGGGTTGGCGTCTCTTTTGGCGGCGACGCGTGAGGGTAAAGCAGTTGAGGCGGGCGTGGTTGGATTCGAGGGCATGGTGGGTACTGCCCTCGCCGTGGGGCTGCTGAGAACCCCGCTGCGCGCGGTCATGCAGATCGGCGGAAACGGGTTCAGGATCAGTGGCGGAGCCCTGCAGACCGCGTTTCGCACGCTGCCGGAACTTCAGATGAAATTGAGCCGTTACGCGGTGCTGCAGGGGATGCAGGTAGCCCAGACAGCAGCCTGCAATCGCTTGCACGAGCTTCGCCGAAGGTTCGCCCGCTGGATTCTTATGGCTCAGGATCGGGTGGACAGCGGCACGCTGCCCCTGACGCACGAGTTTCTGGCAAATATGCTGGGCACGGACCGCCCGAGCGTGAGCCTCGCAGCCGCCGCTCTGCAAAACAGAAAGGCGATCCGTTATAGTCGCGGCATCGTGGAGATCCTGGACCGCAAGCGCCTGGAGAACTGCGCCTGCGAGTGCTACCGGGTCATTCAAGAATTCAATGGGGACCTGGGTCTGCGGTAATGCCTTGCCGACTGCTCCCGATCCTTGGGGGGATTCATGCAGCGCTCAAGCGATGAGTTTGCAATTTTCGTTCAAGATGAAAAAGGGCCGATGTGGAGGGCAACTGCGCTTGATCTCGAAGAGGCGAAGCGCCTTGCGCAGCAACTCGCGGACCGGGAGGGCATCGAGACATTCGTATTCAGTTTCCGGGCAAGGAGCGAGGTAGCGCGTTTCCTCCCCGATCCGAAGCGACGGAGGCGGGGAGAAGCACAGTAGGAGCCGGTATCCCTTGAGAATTACTTGTTTACTGTGGCCGGAGTCTGAATCCGAGTTGCAGGCCGGCTTTGCGAATCCTGGCGTCGAGGGTGAGGAGTTCCACGCCGGGTACGACGGAGAGCGCCGCCAATGCCGAAGCCAGGTGGATGGCGTCAAGGGTGCGAATCGGTTCGGCAGGGAAGGGGCGTCGCGCCCGGTCAATGATGTCCGCGCTGACCCGCCACAAATGCCAGTGGGATGCAGCCGCATTCAGGTAGGCGCGCCGGCCGGCGGCGGCGGCTTCGTCGATTTCTCCGAGCGTGAGGGCGCGAATCAGCACGCGATCGCACTCGACGAGAGTCAGGTCGGAGGCCATCACCAGCTCGGCGCGGCGGAGCACTTCCCGCACGGCCACGCCTTCGTCTTCACCGAGCAACCACGCCAGCACCGCACTCGATTCCGCGTAGACTCTCACCGGGAGCCACGCTCTTCATCGAGCAGCTCCAGCGCCCGGCGCTGCTTGAGGAGACGCGGCAGCCTTGGGTAAGCTTGCCGCCGATTGGGCGCGCCCGGCGTCACTTGTCCTCTGCGCGCGAGCGCCGCCAGTCCCGAAGAGACGTCCTGCCGGTTGTTTCCCTGGCCTTTCGGAATGAGCTCAGCGACGACTTCCCCGCGATCGGTCACCAAGACGCCCTCGCCCGACCGGACTTCGCGAACGTATTCGCTCAAGCGGTTTTTCAATTCGCGAAGACCCGCGCTCTTCATGTATCCAATGTAGCTTCATGAGGCTACATTGTCAACATTTGACTGAACGAGAACGAGTGACGAGTGAGGAGGTCGGACGATCGGGTTCGTTGACTCAATGGCTCAATGAATCGATGAGTCAATGATGTTAATCTGAACTCCGCCATGCAGACCCTCTACGTCATCGCCACCGGCGGTACCATCGAAAAGGTCTACCACGAACCAACGGGTTCGCTCGCCAACATCGACAGCAAAATCGAGCGCTATTTCAGGCTCCTGCGCCTGCCCGACCTGAAGGTCGAGATCACGCACCTGATGAACAAAGACAGCCTGGAGATGAGCGAAGCCGATCGGCAGGTGGTGCTGGAAGTGGTGCGTCATAAACTCCGATCCCCCGCCCCGGTGGTGATCACACATGGAACCGATACCGTGATCGAAACCGGACTGCTTCTGCAGAAAAGCCTGCCCGACCTCAAGGCGCCGATTGTCCTGACCGGCGCCATGACGCCGCTCGGCTTCGAGGGCAGCGATGGGCTGCAGAACATGACCGAGAGCCTGCTGGCGGCGCGGCTCCTGCCGCCTGGCGTCTATCTGGTGATGCACAACCAGGTATTCGCGATCGACCGGGTGCGCAAGGACAAGGCGAACGCCCGGTTCGTCAATTTGACGTAGGGACGACTGTTTTCAACATTATCGACCGCCCCCACCCTTCCTCAATGGCGCGGTAAACGCGCCGCTACGCCGTCCGGTGCTTTCAACATCCTCGACGGACCCCGAGGTGCTGGTGTTCACTCTCCTGTGACGACCGTCACTGCCTTGGCACTTCCCTTCCATTAGCGTGAAATCGGCAGGCTGGGCAGCGCGGCGATACCGCCGTGCCTGCCGGAGCGGAGGTGGCAAGCCATGCTGAAGATCGAACGGATCCTGTGTCCGGTGGATTTCTCGGAGTATTCGATCCGGGCTTACGATTACGCTTACTCGCTGGCGAAGCACTACGGCGCCCAACTCGTGGTCGAGCACGTAGTGCAGCCGATCACGGTCACCTACCCCTACTATGGCTTCCCCGACGTAACCGCTTACGACGTGTACTGGAACGTCAGCTCCGACGCGGAAAAGCGCCTGCAGGACCTCGTGCGGTCGCACCAGATGAATGGCCTGCGGCCGGAGTGGGTGGTGGAAAAGGGCGTGGCGCCGGACGCTATCCTGAGCCTCGCTGAAGAGCGCGCGGCCAGCCTGATTGTGATGGGGACACACGGGCGGCGCGGTCTCGATCGCCTGGCGGTCGGGTCGGTCACCGAGCGCGTGATCCGCCGCGCACGCTGCCCGGTGCTGGCGGTGCGCAAGCCGGCACACGACTTCATCAGTCCCGATGTCGCCGGCGATCCGGTGCGCCTGGAGAAAATTCTGCTTTGCACCGACTTTTCGGCCCATTCCGAAAAGGCGCTCGACTACGCCTTCTCGCTGGCCATGGAATACAACGCCGAGGTCACGCTGCTGCACGTGCTGGAGGAGCTGCCGGCCGCGAAAGACCTGCTGCGGGCGACGTCCGAGGCCATGCATGCGCTCGAAGACGCCGTCCCCAAGGAGGCTCCGAACTGGTGCCAGGTGAAATGCCTGGTGCGCATGGGCAAGCCGTACCAGGAGATCGTCCAGCTGGCGCAGGAGATCCAGAGCGATCTGGTGATTCTCGGCGTGCGCGGGCGCAATGCGCTGGACCTGGCGCTGTTCGGATCGACCACGCATCGGGTGATCCAGCTCGGGTGCTGCCCGGTGCTGGCCATCCATATCTGAATCGGATTCGCTTTGCGGGTGACGCGTGCGGCCGGGAGCGAGCGGCCAACCTCCAACCGCGCACGCGTCGCCCGCGCTCGCGACGCGAATCCCGACAGCACCAATTCCCGTATAATCCCGAAATATGGCGCCAGGCCCTGCTGTGAACGCCGAACCGGCTCATGACATCCTGCGCGGACGCGTCCACCCGCTCGACGTGTTCTTCGCGCCCAAGACGGTTGCCGTAGTCGGCGCCACCGACAAGCCCGCCAGCGTCGGACGCACGGTCCTGTGGAACCTGCTCAGCAGCCCCTTCGGCGGCACCCTCTTCCCCATCAATCCCAGGCACGACGCGGTACTCGGCATCCGGGCCTATCCGCGCATGGCCGCGGCCCCGGCCGCCGTGGATCTCGCCGTGATTGCGACTCCGGCGGCCACCGTGCCCGGCGTCATGGCGGAATGCGTCGAGGCCGGCGTCAAGGGCGTAATCATCATCTCGGCGGGATTCAGAGAGACGGGCGCCCAAGGCGCCGAGCTCGAACGCCAGATTCTGGCGCACGCCCGCCGCGGACGCATGCGCGTGATCGGGCCCAATTGCGTGGGCCTGATGAGTCCGCTGACGCGCCTCAACGCCACCTTTCTCGGAACCATGGCGCGGCCGGGCGACGTTGCCTTCGTGAGCCAGAGCGGAGCCCTGTGCGCAGCCGTCCTCGACTGGAGCCTGCGCGAGTTCGTCGGCTTCAGCTCCTTCATCTCCATCGGGTCCATGGTGGACGTGGGCTGGGGCGACCTGATCGACTACCTCGGGGACGATCCGCGCACGCGCAGCATTATTCTCTACATGGAATCGATCGGCGATCCGCGGCCGTTCCTCTCCGCCGCGCGCCAGGTGGCGCTCAACAAGCCCATCATCGTGATCAAGGCGGGACGCAGTCCGGCAGCCGCGCGCGCCGCGGCTTCGCATACCGGAGCGCTCACCGGCAGCGACGAAGTGCTCGATGCCGCCTTCCGCCGCGCCGGCGTGCTGCGGGTGAACAGCATCGCCGATCTCTTCTACATGGCCGACGTGCTGGCCAAGCAACCGCGCCCCAGGGGCCCGCGCCTCGCCATCGTGACGAATGCCGGCGGTCCGGGCGTGCTCGCCACGGACGCGCTCGCGGCATTGGGCGACGAGCCTGCACCCCTCACACCCGACACCCTGAACTCGCTCGATCGCATCCTGCCGCCGCACTGGAGCCATGGCAATCCGGTGGACACGCTCGGCGACGCCAGCCCGGCGCGTTACGCCAAGGCGGTCGAGATTGCCGCCCAGGATGCCAACAGCGACGGCCTGCTCGTGATTCTCGCCGCCCAGGGCCTTACGGATCCGGCGGACATGGCGGAGGCGCTCAAGCCGCACGCGCATCTCGCGGGCAAGCCGATCCTGGCGAGTTTCATGGGCGGAGCACAGGTTGCCGCCGCCGAGTCCATTCTGAATCGCAGCGGCATTCCGACTTTTCCCTACCCCGACGCGGCCGTGCGCATGTTTCACTACATGTGGCGTTACACCTACAACCTGCGGGGCATCTATGAGACTCCGCAATCGGTGGCGGACGCGGGAGGCGCCGAGCCGGGGGTCCGGACGACGATCGAGGCCGCGCGCGCGGCCGGACGGACGATCCTGACCGAGTTGGAATCCAAGCAGATTCTCAAGACCTATGGCCTTCCCGTGGTCGAAACCCGGCTGGCGTCGAGCGCAGAAGAAGCCGTGCGGCAGGCGAACGATCTGGGCTACCCGGTCGTGCTCAAGCTGCACTCAGAAACCATCACGCACAAGACGGATGTGGGCGGCGTGCAGCTTCATCTCGGTGACGAGGCCGCGGTACGCAAGGCGTACGCTGCCATCGCGAATTCGGTGAGCGCGAAAGCGGGTGCAACCGGCTTCCAAGGCGTTACGGTGCAGCCCATGGTGAGGACCGAAGGCTACGAGGTCATCCTGGGCAGTACGCTCGACCCGCAATTCGGCCCGGTGCTGCTGTTCGGCGCCGGCGGGCAACTAGTGGAGACCTTCCAGGATCGGGCACTGGCCCTGCCGCCGCTCAATACCACGCTGGCGCGCCGGATGATGGAGCAGACCCGCGTCTTCAAAGCGCTGGAGGGCACGCGCGGACGCCGAGCCGTCGATCTCGGCACCCTGGAACACCTTCTCGTCCGCTTCAGCCGGCTGGTGATGGAACAGCGCGCCATCCGGGAAATCGACATCAATCCGTTGCTCGTGTCCCCGGACCAGGTGGTGGCTCTCGACGCTCGGATTCTTTTGAATGATCCTTCCGTCCGCGACGATCAGTTGCCGCCGCCCGCCATCCGTCCCTATCCGAACCAGTACGTCGCGCCCTCAACGCTCAAGGACGGCACCACCGTGACCATCCGGCCGATCCGGCCCGAAGACGAAGTCCTGATGGTGAAGTTTCACCAGGCGCTCTCGGAACGTAGCGTTTACATGCGCTATTTCCACACGCTGTCGCTCGACCACCGCGTGGCCCATGAACGGCTGACGCGCATTTGCTTTGTCGATTACGACCGCGAGATGGTCCTGGTGGCCGAGCACCGGACGGCGGAAGGCGAGAGTGAGATCGCGGGCGTCGGGCGCGCCAATCGCCTGCCGGGAACCGACGAGGCGGAGACCGCGATCCTGGTGCGCGACTCCTACCAGAACCAGGGTCTCGGCACCGCATTGCTTCGACGTCTGATGGCGTTCGCGCGCGATGAGAATATCCGCGTGCTGGAGGCCGACACCCTCGCGGAGAACGTCGAGATGCAGCAGATCTGCCGCAAGCTGGGGTTCGAGATCCACCGGCACGACGACGATCCGTCCATGGTGAGGGCGGTGCTTCGCCTGCAATAACCAGGTCAGGTTGCCAGGATGGCAGTTGGTCCGCTTCGGTCCTGGACAGACCGAAATACTGAAGGACCGTCAGTGGTGGATAGTCCTCGCCTCGGCGCTCCGCGCGGCTTCGAGCACGCTGATCATGCGGCGCAGCCACTCGATAACCTTCTGCTCCACAACCTCGGGCGTCTCGTTGTTTTCCAGGTAGTGGACCGTCTCGCCCTCGGGGTTCAGCGGGATGAAGTGGCAGGGGACTTCCTCTCCCAGACGTGTGGGCGGCACCAGGGCCGTCAGCAGGCAGTCTTCGCAGCGCGCGCTGCGATTAGGGTCGGCAAAGTTGAGACAGGTCGGGGAGTCACGAAAGACGGAACTCGGCCTCCAGTGTGCTGCCGAAACATGGGCATAGCCGCCGTTCTCGACAAATGCCAGTTCGGACTTGAGAAGCTCAAGGACATCGCGATCGTCTGTGGGCATCGTTCTTCCCTCCTGCGCGATCCTTCAGCTTGAGTCTGAACGGGTGCCCGGATTGAGACAGTGGCCCGAGTCACGGCTGACTGTGATGCGGCCCACAGTCGAGTGAGACGCCGCCGCAGGTGCCGGAAGTACCCGATTGCCGGGGCCGGTTCACCTCCGCCGGCCTCGGCGCAGCTTGCAGAACATGAGATTGCCCCATTGACCGGGCATAACCGGGAATGACCGGCAACTGGCTACTGACGAAATGACTGTCGACTGTCACCTGTAATCCTTTGTGTACCCCGGCATTCGCCTCCCGCCGCTGTGCTAACATTTGACTCTTAGCCCCTGCGTCTGCGCGCCCGCCATGAAGACGAAGAAATCCCAACGCGAAGCTCCCCGGAATTTCGCCGTCAACCGGCAGGCGGGACACTACTATCACCTGCTCGAGAAGTTCGAGACCGGCATCGAGTTGACGGGGACGGAAGTGAAAGCGATCCGCGACGGCAAAGTGAACCTGAAGGACGCCTACGCCACGGTCCGCAACAACGAGGTGTGGCTGCTGGATTGCCACATCGGCGGCTATCAACCGGGAAGTTACCTGAATCATCCGGCCATGCGCGAGCGGCGGCTGCTGCTGCATCGCGCGGAGATCGACAAGCTGCGGGGGCGGACGCAGGAACGCGGTTTGACGCTCGTTCCCACGCGGCTGTATCTAAAGAAGAATCTGATCAAGTGCGAGCTGGCGCTTGCCAAGGGCAAAACGGTGTGGGATCAGCGCGAGACGATCCGGCGCCGCACGATCGATCGCGAGACCGCGCAGGATATCCGGGAGCACCAGCGGCGAAGCCGATGAACCGAAGTGGCAAGTAACAAGTGGCGAGGAGGAAGTGACAAGTGATGAGTGACCGGCGACAAGCAGGCACTGGCGATAGCTGACATTTGACAAACTGGCGGCTGACAACTGACGCGCTGACAAACCTGACGAACTGAGAAACTGACGCACTGACAAACCGACGCTCTCTTTGGAGGAAGCAAATTGAAAATCGACTTCGCAACCGAATCGCTGGATCAACTGGCCGCACCGGCCCTGGCGGCCTTCGCCTTTGATGAGCACCCCTCGGAAAGTGGCTCCGTCAGCCACCTGCCCGAAGCCACGCGTGGACTGCTCCGCGAGCTGGAGGAGTCGGGCGAACTCGCCGGGAAGCTTTATGAGGCCACGCTGATCCATCGTCCCGCCGGGCTGGCCGCGCGCGCGCTTCTGGTGGTGGGCGCCGGCAGGGAATCCAAATTCAACACGGCGGTCCTGCGCCGGCTCGCCGGCGCGGCGGTTCGCCATCTGCGGGCGCGCGGCGTCCGCAACCTGGCCTGGTTGCTCGGTCCGAAGACGTCCGATCCGGAGTCCGTTCAGGCGCTCGCCGAAGGGGCGGTGCTCGCCGACTTCGACGCCGACACTTACCGCAGCGAGCGCAATGGCGACAGGCGCATCGACGGGTTCCGGCTTGCGAGCGGCGGGCCGGCTCCGAGCGACGAAATGCGGACGGCGGCCGAACGCGGGCGCGTGATTGCCGAAGCGGCCAATTTCACCCGCGAGCTTGTCAACGAGCCCTCGAATCGCATGACGCCGGAGATGCTCGCCGATCGGGCGCAGAAGATGGCGGCGCAGTTCGGGCTCGACTGCCAGGTACTTGACGAGAATGAGATTCAGCGGCTGAAGATGGGCGCGCTTTGGGGCGTGGGGCAGGGCAGCGAGGCGCCGCCCCGCCTGATCGTGCTGCGCTATAACCTGTCGCAGGGAAACACCGCGCCGGGACCGGAATCATCGCCGGTGATCGCGCTGGTCGGCAAAGGGATCACCTTTGATACGGGCGGCATCTCCATCAAGCCCGCAGCCGATATGCACGAAATGAAGACGGACATGGCGGGTGGCGCCACCATGCTGGGCGTAATGCGGGCGATTGCCCAACTGAAGCCGTCGGCGCGTGTGATGGTGGTGATTCCGGCGGCCGAGAACATGCCGAGCGGCAAGGCTTACCGGCCCGGCGACGTGCTCACCTCGATGTCCGGCAAAACCATTGAAGTGCTGAACACCGACGCCGAGGGACGTCTGGCCCTGGCCGACGCCATCACTTACGCGAAACAGCAGGGCGCCGGCGTGGTGATCGACGCCGCCACCCTGACCGGCGCCGTGGTGGTGGCGTTGGGCAAAGGGGTCACGGGAGTCTTCGGCTGGGACAAGGGCTGGGTGAATCGCGTGCGCTCGAGCGCCGAAGCGGTGGGCGAAAGGATGTGGGAGCTGCCGGTCGATGAGGACTACCGCGATCTGTACAAGAGCTCGATCGCCGACCTCGCCAACACCGGTGGGCGACACGGGAGCGCCATCGTCGGCGCTATGTTCGTGGGCGAGTTCGCGGGCGACACGCCCTGGGTCCACCTGGATATCGCCGGCACAGCCTGGTCCAACGACGAGAAGCCGTATCTCGCCAAAGGCCCCACTGGCCACCCGGTGCGGACACTGGTCCACCTGCTGACTCACCTCTCGTAAGCTTTCAGTCAGAGCCCATGATTCCGGGAACTCACTCCGATCGGCCTGGAAACCGAGAGGAGCGCACATTTCCTCGTAAGTCACTGAAAACAAGCCGAAAATAAACTTTCTCAATTTTCTCAGTTTTCTCACTTTTCTCCATTGTCCCAAATTTGGAGTTCACAATGTCTTTTATGGGCCTCCTCTCGGGAGCCCGTGGTTTCAAGAGGTGGGAAAGGTGGACGGAAATCCGAAAGCGCAACCCTGGGCACGGGCGCACGTAGGTTGGGGACAAGAGCACGCGGAAAATCGTTCGACAAGCCTGCAGAATCAATGGCTTGGCCAGAGGATCAGCCGGAAGCAGGAATTCGCCCGCGGACACTTTGCCGGCCCGTGGAACTCAACCGGACCCGCGAGAACACTGGGTGAAATCACGTTCTCAAGCGAACGACACCG
>DASYZG010000111.1:0-15714 GCA_035946575.1 Terriglobia bacterium
GATTAAACCCGACCGATGGAGACCAGTCTTTTCTCTCAGCCGCGCTCGGCGCGGCGCGCCCCTGTGCCTGCTTGCGTCGCTATCGCCCTTTCTTCCTCGTAGAAGAGCGAACAATCACCCACAGATTCTGCTATGGAGCCGAACTTCCTTTGAGAAATCCGACACTCAATTCGCTTACAGGACGACGCAGCGACAACAGACTGGTCCGGAACGCGCGGGGTCGCATGGTACGCGGCGGCGCCCTCCTGGCGCTCGCCGTTTGGCTGAGAGCGACGCCCGCTATCGCTGCGGATGTCGAAAGGCAGGGAAATGCAGGCCGGGACGAGCCCACCCGAACGTCCTTCTATCTCACCATGCGCGATGGGGTGAGGATCGCGGTTGACCTTAACCTGCCTGCGAACCTTCGGCCGAACGACAAGATTCCGGCGCTGGTGCGTCAGACGCGCTACTACCGTTCGTTCGCCCTGGGATGGACGTTGAGGTTTGCCACCCGCAACTGGCCATCGCAAAGAAAGCTTTTCCTGTCACACGGCTACGCCTGGCTCGACGTGGACGTCCGTGGGACCGGTGCTTCATTCGGGCAGTGGACGTATCCCTGGTCGCCTGATGAAATTCGCGACGGGGCTGAAGTGGTGGATTGGGTTGTCCGGCAACCCTGGTCCAACGGTAAGGTCGGGGCGATCGGCACCTCGTACGATGGCGGCTCGGCCGAGTTGCTCCTCCTGAATCATCATCCGGCCGTGAAAGCGGTGGCGCCCGAGTTCACTTTCTTCGACGCCTACAGCGATCTCGCGTTTCCCGGAGGCATTTGGCTGCAATCGTTCAGCGAGGCATGGCAGAAGCTCGATCGGGCTCTCGACATCGACTACGTGAAGAGCTTCACGCCCCTGATGCCCCGCATCGTGCGCTCGTCGTATCACGGAGTGCGGCCGGTGGACGATGATGCCAATCGTGCGCTGTTGAAGCAGGCTATCGCGGGCCACGACCACAACCTTGACGTGGCCAGGATGGCCGCCGCGATCACCTATCGCGATGACGCGCCGTGGCCTCCCGGCCTCAGCCTCGATGCCTTCAGCCCATTCACCTCCGCGTCCGAGATCAGCCGGTCGGGCGCCGCCATTTACTTCGTGGAGGGGTGGTTTGACGCGAGTTTCCCGCAGGCTGCTCTCAGCGCGTTCGCGACCCTCAAGAATCCTGTGAGTCTCGTGATTGGTCCCTGGGGCCACGGCAGTTTGCTCGGCGGAGGTCCCGCGGCTTCCAGGCATTCCGGGCTTAAGCCCGACGATCAGTTGCTGCGCTTCTTCGACTTCCACCTCAAGCACGCAGGCTGCTTTCCTGTGCCTCCGAGGTCCATCACCTACTTCACGCTGGTGGCGAACAAGTGGACTGTGGTCGACCAGTGGCCGCCGCCCGGGATACATCCGGCACGTTTCTACCTCGACCGCGATCAGGGCCTCAGCCCCGAAGCACCCCGGTCGGGCGAGGCAAGCGACGTCTATCACGTGGATCCCACCGCCGCCAGTGGTTTCTTTTCGCGGTGGGACCTCGGCAGCGAAATTGTCTATCTGGACCGGCGCCGCGCCGACAAGACTCTGCTCTGCTACACGTCGCGTCCCCTGGACAAGGACGTGGAGGTAACCGGCACACCCGGAGTCAAGCTGTTTCTGAAATCCACCGCGGCTGACGGTGAGTTCTTCGCCTACCTCGAAGACGTAGACCGCAAAGGGCGCGTGTCCTACGTGACTGAAGGCGAGTTGCGGGCCCTCCACCGCGCCGTCAGTTTTGACCCGCCTTATCCCCAACCCACGCCTTACCATTCGTTCAAGCGCAAGGACGGCTTCCCGATGAGACCGGACGAGCCTTCGACGATCGCGTTCGCCATGATTCCGACCTCGTACCTGTTCCGCAAAGGCCACGCCGTTCGCCTGGTGATCGCAGGGGCTGATCGGGATCACTTCGCACCCCTGCCGGGACCGCCGCCGGTCTGGACCGTTTATCGCGACGCCAGTCATGCGTCCTCCCTGGAGTTGCCGATAAGGCGGCTGCGATAGGAGTACCCAGGACTCGCGCGCTGCTCCGGCAGCGCAATCTGACGCCGAAATGCGATGCCATCGTCACCCGCGGGCCAATCGACCGGGAATCGGCAAGGCGCCGGCCCTATTCGCCGATTTCTGCGGCCCCTCATTTCTTGACATCCCCGAGCCCCCTCTCCTATCATCGCCATTGAGAGGTTTCCCGATTGTTTACCGGCGGGTTCGAGTTCGTTTTTCTCTTGTTCATCGCCTTTCTGCTCTTTGGGCCGAAGAAGTTGCCCGAGATCGCGCGGATTCTGGGCAAGGGATTGGGGGAATTGCGGAAGGCCTCCAGCGAGCTGAAGATCTCGCTTGAAGATGAGCTCCGCAACCTGGAGCGCGAGACCGAAGCGCAACGGCGGGCCGACGAAGCACGCCCCGCGCCGCTCTATACGCGCGAGCATCGCGAGAGCGTACCGGACGCCCGAGACGCCCTGGACAGCGAGGGTGGCAGCGTCGAGCTTGCAGTTACGCCCGCGGAATTGACCGGAACGGTCCACCAGAATGGCCACGAGCATCGAGAAACCGCCGAAGACGAACCCGGCTCCCGAACCTAACGAAGAACAACTCAATGGCAAGCAGATGTCGTTCCTCGAGCACCTCGAGGAATTGCGCCAACGCCTGTTGCGTTCGGTGGTGGCGCTGCTGGTCGCATTCGGCGTCTGCTTCTATTTTGCCAAAGATATCTATGCCTTTCTCGACCGCCCCATCACGCGGGCCCTGCACCAGGCCGGGTATTCTGACAAGCTTGTGTACATCAATCCGGTTGATCCCTTCAACCTGATGGTGAAGCTGGCGCTGCTCTGCGGGCTGTTTCTGGCAGCGCCTTTTATCCTGTACCAGATCTGGCTTTTCGTCTCGCCCGGTCTCTACCGGCACGAGAAGAAGTACGTATGGCCCTTTGTCAGCTTGACGAGCGCGCTGTTTGCGGCGGGCGGGTACTTTGCTTACGCTCTTGCTTTTCCCGCCGCCCTCAAATTCCTCGTGCAGTACGGGAACCAGTTCACGGCGTTGCCGGAGATCAATGAATACTGGGACCTCGCGATCTCGATCATTGTGGCGGTGGGCCTGGTGTTCGAGCTTCCCGTCGTCATCCTGCTGCTTTCGATTTTCGGGATAGTCACGCCCAAATTCCTCTGGCGGCAGGTGCGATATGCGGTGCTGATCACGGCCGTGGTCGCCGCCGCCATCGTGCCCACCAATGACATGGCATCGATCTTCATCGTCTGGATCCCACTGGTCGGGCTCTACATCCTGAGCATCGGATTGTCGTGGATGGTGTGGCGGGCGAAGCGGCGCAAGGAGCAGCAGGCGCTGGCGCGCGGCGGATAATGAAACCGCTTGAGATCGAGGGAACTCGGCGCACGAGACGAAGGGTCAACTGGCTTCCGGCGCTCGTGTGTGGTCTCGTCCTTTTCGTGGTGGGATCGACAACCTACCGGGCGCGCAGCGGACAGGGCCCTTCGCACCGAGATGCGTCGTTAAATCTTCCACCCTTCAATAGCACTCGCGCCTTTGACGATTTGAATCACCTGGTCTCGTTTGGGCCGCGCCCGGCCGGCTCCGCAGCGCTGGCCAGGTCTCGCCAGTGGATCGAAGGCCAGCTTGCCGCGGCCGGCGTGAAAGTCGATGAAGACAAGTTCACCGCCGCCACGCCTGTGGGCAATCTCGACATGGCGAACCTGATCGTTCGCATCCCCGGAGCCTCGCCGAACGTTGTGATCGTCTGCGGCCACTACGACACCAAGCGGTTCGACCAGTTCAAGTTTGTGGGTGCCAACGACGGCGGATCGAGTGCGGCGCTGGTGATGGAGCTCGCGCGCGCGATGGCCAGGCGGCCAGTGCCTTATACCCTGTGGTTTCTCTGGACGGATGGGGAAGAAGCCGTGCGCCAGCAGTGGCAGGGCAGCGACAACGACTATGGCAGCCGCCATCTCGAGCAGGAGCTTGCGTCAGAAGGTAATCTCGACCGCGTGAAGGCTTTCATCCTGGTCGACATGATCGGCGACGCCAAACTTGATATCCGGAAGGATCCCGGTTCCACGCCTTGGCTGACTGGACTCGAGTTCAGCACCGCGCAGCGTCTGGGTTACAGCCGATATTTTCTGGAACAGGAATATGCGGTGGGCGGCGACGACTACGACCCCTGGCTGGCCGCCGGGGTTCCTTCGGTTGACATCATCGATTTTGACTACGGCCCCAACGCCAAGTCCAAACCCGGCGACCCGGACTTTAACATTTACTGGCACACTGCGCAGGACACTGTGGCGCATTGCAGCGCGCTGAGCCTCGAAATTGTTGGGCGCGTGGTGCTTGGCATGCTTCAAAGCCTCGCCAGTTCACCGCATCTTCACTTGTCGGGTAATGGATTCAATGAATCACTCAGTCGATGAGTCAATCCAAGGATGCGGCGCTTTCAGGTAACAGCCGAATCGGGCAGCTACCCCGTTGTGGTCGGGCGCGGGGCTTGGCGCGAACTGCGATCCCTGCAGTCACGAGACTACTCGTCCACCTTCGTCCTGACTGAGAAGGGAATCTGGCAGCACTGGGGCGATCGCCTCACGAGGCAGGGTGGATTGGGCCGGGCGCGCGTGCTCTTCGTCCCGGCCGGAGAGAGATCGAAATCGCTCACCGTCCTGGAGCGGGTATCGTCGAGCCTGGCGCTTCTCGGTGCCGACCGGCGATCGCTCCTGATTCTGTTCGGTGGCGGCGTCATCGGAGACCTTGGCGGCTTCGTCGCCTCCACCTACATGCGCGGCATTCACTTCGTGCAGGTGCCGACCACGCTGCTCGGTCAGGTGGATAGTGCCATCGGCGGGAAGAACGCCGTCAATCTCCCGGCTGGCAAAAACCTGGTAGGTACCTTCTATCCGCCGCGCCTCGTGCTGGCCGACCCGAGAGTCCTAGCTTCGTTGAGTCCTCGCGTCTTTCGCTCCGGTCTCTACGAGGTGGTCAAGCACGCGATTCTCGCCGGAGACCCTCTTGTCGGCCTCCTGGATCGCCATCTCGACTTTCTGCGTGCTGATAGCGTGAAGGACCTGGAAGCGCTTCTCGGTCCCGCGATCAAGGTCAAGATCGACGTAGTCAATCGTGACGAACGCGAGGCCAAGCTGCGCCAGGTCCTCAACCTCGGACATACTTTCGGGCACGCGCTCGAAGCGGCCACGGGCTACAAACGCTTTCTGCACGGCGAGTCGGTAGGCTGGGGACTGCTTGCCATCACGGTGCTGGCTGAACGGTTGGGACACTTGCAGCCGGAGGATGCGGAACGCATGCGCGATCTGGTTTGGCGAATCGGGGCGCTGCCCTCCATTCGCCATCTTCCAGCGCGAACAATCGTCAGCTTGCTGCCTCATGACAAGAAGGCCATCGGGGGTGAGATTCACTGGGTTATTCCGGAGCGCATCGGGAAGGTGCGGATCGTGACCGGTGTCCCGTCGAATGCCGCCTCGTCGGCGTGGCGCGAGTTGCAGCAGATGCCGCATCGCCGTTGACGGAATGGTACGGAATTCCTCAGCTTCGTCATTCCGACGCGCTGCAGGCGGCGAGGAATCTGCTTTGACGCCGAAACAGATTCCTTCCCGCGCTCGGATGATGAGCTTTGGAAGGTTCTTCACGAACTGTTCAACGGCAGAAAGGACGCTGGCGCAGGCTTTCAGCGCGCCACCTTCGCTATCGTGCCCGAAGAAATTATGGAACAGAGGGGAAGCCCGCTCAGGCCCGCCGCCACCGCGCAGGACACCGCTCGTGCCGTGCAGGACATGTTTGGGCGCATCGCTGGACGCTACGACTTTCTGAATCATCTGCTGTCGGCGCGTTTTGACGTCTGGTGGCGGCGGGTGACGGCGCTGGAAGTACGCGAGGTTCTGGAGAGGCCCGGGTCGATTGCGGCGGATTTGTGTTGTGGCACGGGAGACCTGGCGTTTGCCTTCGCGCGGTTTTCACGCGGGCTGGTGGTGGGAGCCGATTTCTGCCATCCCATGCTTCAGGTGGCGGGGCAAAAACGCCACCGCTTCACAGCTGAACTAAACGGCAATCCAAGTACCGGTGTTTCTGGCCGAACCCATTTCATCGGAGCGGACACCCTGCGGCTGCCATTTCCCGACCAATCGCTCGATCTTGCCTCCATGGCCTTTGGCTTCCGGAACCTGGCGAATTACGAAGATGGTTTGGCCGAGATTCGCCGCGTTCTGCGGCCGGGCGGCCTGATCGCGATCCTCGAGTTCTCGCGTATGCAATGGCCGGTTCTGGGGCCACTTTTCCGCTTCTACTTCCATCACATCTTGCCTGTTGTGGGCACCCTGGTTTCAGGCGAGAGCGGGCCCTATCAGTATCTGCCGGACTCGGTGAGGAATTTCCCGGACCAGGAATCTCTGGCCCACGCTCTCCGCGAGCATGGCTTTATGGATGTCCGGTATCGGAATTTTCTGGGTGGGATCGCAGCGCTACACGTTGGGAAGAAGCTGAACTCGAACGGGGATCATTGAATCTCGATATCAGTGGCTGGAGTCATGCGGCGAAGCCGACGCATCTGGCTCAGCGGAGCTGGGCTTACTCCACTCTTCCGGCGCGCCGCTCTGCCGGAATTCTTTTTCAAGGTTGTCGAGTTCCTCCCGGGCTTGCTCCGCGGCGGCGCGTTTGGATTCCATTTCTTCCTGCTTTTCGGCGATTTTGGGCCCTGCGAATTCTGCCGCGGGAGTACCCCAATCGCGCGCTTGCCGGGACTGAAGGAGGTGGAGCTCGTCTTCCGCCAGCTGGCCCTCCTCCCGCACACGATCCAGGGCTGCGCGCGCCGCGCTGAATCGCTGCCGCCAGTCGTCCTCGCCGCCCTTGGGCGTTCCTGAAACGTTTAGCTTGGAAGTCGGCGCCGCCGCTGAGCCCGCCGCCGCAAGCCACTGCGGATCGCCTCCTTCGCGCCGCAACTGATCCTCGAGGTCCGAAAGCAGGCTTTGGTCCGTGTCCACCTGCTGCAGTTTCGCGTCGATGGCCGCGCGCAGACCGTTGATGTCCTGCTGCGAGTATTTGTGCTGCAGAGCTTGCGTCACGCTTGAGTAGTACTGGATTTGAATCTCGCTGAGTTCCTGCTGAAGCACCTCGATCTGGAGCTTGTGAATCTCGAGACGACTCCGGAGTTGCTGCGCGCGCTCCCCGTAGTACTCCTCGCCACGCTTCCCTTTGGGGGCTCCCGAGCTTCCGTTCGCTTCCGCCGCTCCCTCCGGCGATGCCAGAATTGTAAGGCCGCCGGCCGTCGGTAAATTATCGTTGGTATACACTTTCACAGGTGTCCTGGATGCCCGGGCCTCAGTTGCTCGCCCTTTCTCAGCCAGCTCTCTCAGGGATAGCAGAGCTCCACCCTCCGTCGGCGTTGGCACAGACCGCGAATCCTCTTGAGGCTCTCCACGCTGAGCGCTCCACGAAAAGGGAATGCAAAAGCTCAGCCCGATACTCGTGACGATGGCGAGCTTGGCGGCATGGCGGAACGTGCGTGGTGGTGTCACCTGCGGCTAATTCCCAACCGTTCCCATCGGCAACATCGGCGGGCACCTTGATCAGCTTTTTTCAGAGTAGCAACCGCGGGCACCGCGATACCACTCCGTGTGTAAATTGTATACAGATCATCCCTTCGAATCCAGAACCCAGTCTCCCAGCGTGTAATCATGAAACACCTGGAAGGCTGTGCCGCGGCACGCGTCCGACCAAAAACGTTGCCAACTTACTGACTAGATGTGGCTTGATGCCAAGTGCCGGTGTTTGGAGGCACCCCTGCTACCGCAGTGCGTGGGAAGGTGTGCTGTGGGCACAACCAAGGTGCTGGTGGTAGACGACGACCAAGGCAGCAGGGAACTGCTCAGCGAGGTGTTGGCGGCCAACGGGTATGTCGTTGCTGCTGTGGCAAATGGTTCCGCGGCGTGCGACGAGCTGTCTCGTGACGGCGGTTACGAGATCGTTATCGCTGACTTGCGGATGCCCAACGGTAGTGGCCTTGATCTGCTCCGCGAGCTCCGTGACGGCAAGGGGACCCAGGACCTGATTCTCATGTCCTCGTTCATGACCGGGCCTGAGAAGCGCCAGGCTCTTGATCTGGGTGCCAAGGCCCTGCTGGAGAAGCCGTTCAAGTTGACCGAACTGTTGTCAGTGGTAGGCAACCTGGCGGAGCAGAGATCGATCGGCATCAAAGTTTCCTAGGCTTGAGGTCGTGACCAGGCAGCCGAGAGGAGAAGACGATGGATGTATCGCAGAAAGTGATAGAAATCATCGCGCGCGAGCAACATCTGGATCCGGGCGTGGTGAAGATCGATTCGACGTTTGAACAGCTCGGCATTGACTCTCTCGATGGCGTGAACATTCTCTTCGCGCTCGAAGAAGAGTTCAAGATCGACATCCCTGACGCGGTCGCGCAGAACATGAAGAGCGTACAACAGGTGGTCGATAGCCTGACCCGGGTGCTGGAGGGTAAAGACATCTCCGATCTCGTGGCCCTGGCCAAGGGTGAAGCGCAGCCTGCCGCCAACTGATCCACGGTCTGAGGCTCAAATCGTGCGCAGAGTCGTCGTTACCGGCGTGGGCGTTCTGGCCGCGACCGGGAAAGAACCCGAGCCGTTCATTACCAATCTGATCGAAGGCCGGTCCGGCGTCCGCCGCATCGAGCAGTTCGATCCCTCCGCTCTCAGTGTGCAGATCGCGGCTGAGATTCCCGACTATCGCGGCACGGACTATTTTGCAGCCAAGCGCCTTGACCTGATCGACCGCTTCACTGAATTCGGGCTCGTCGCCGCCAAACAGGCTGTGGAATCGAGTGGCCTTCAGGTCTCCGACGAGGGACGCCCTCGCTTCGGGGTCATGATGGGTGCCGGGATGGGCGGCGCGCAGACGTACGAGCAGGGGTACTGCAGTCTGTTCGCCAAGCGGGCTACGCGGGTTCACCCGTTTACGATTCCCAAGAGCATGCACAACGCGGCGACTTCGCAGATCTGCATGGAGTACGGCGCGCAGGGGCCATCGCTGGCCACGTCCACCGCGTGCTCCTCATCCGGCCACGCGATCGGCGAGGCCTTCCGTCACATCAAGTACAACTTCGCCGACGTGATGCTGGCGGGCGGCAGCGAATCTCCCGTAACTTTCGGAATCATGAGGTTTTGGGAGTCCTTGCGCGTCTTGGCCACAGGCAATGGTGACCCACGTCACGCTTGCCGGCCGTTTTCCGCGGACCGCGAGGGATTGGTCATGGGCGAGGGGGCGGCGGTATTGGTTCTGGAGGAGTTAGAGCGGGCGAAACGACGAGGCGCCAGGATCTTCGGCGAGGTTGTCGGCTACGGCCTCAGCTCGGATGCCGGGCACATCACCCAGCCAAGCGTGGAAGGGCCTACGCGGGCGATCCGCATGGCGATGGACGAGGCGCAGCTTAACCCTGAGGATATCGACTACATCAACGCCCATGGCACGGGCACGCGCCTGAATGACGTTACCGAGACGCAGGTCGTCAAGAAGGTCTTCGGCGAGCGCGCTCGGAAGGTCGCGATCAGTTCCACAAAGTCGATGCACGGCCATGTGATGGGCGCTACCGCGGCAGTGGAGATGGCCGCCACGGTCCTGGCGATCGATCGCGGGGTGGTTCCGCCGACCGCCAATTACACCACGCCGGATCCCGAATGCGATCTTGACTATGTGCCCAACCAGGCGCGTGAGTTACGGATCCGCGCCGCGCTGTCGAACTCTTTTGCTTTTGGCGGACTGAACGCCGTGTTGCTGGTACGCAAGTTCGAATAGGTCGGGGCAGACACCAGGCCGGCGCCTGCGGCATTGAAATGAAGAAGCGTGTTGCCATCCTGACTCTTGGCGTAGGGGCCGGCCACGTGCGGGCCTCTTCAGTTATTGAAAGCGCGCTCAGGGACGGAGGCGATGATCTCGAGATTCTGGTGGTCGACGCTCTCGATCTCGCTCGCGCCTGGTTCCAGTGGGTGTATGTGCGTTCCTACTGGATGATGCTGCGATATGCCCCCGCTGCGTGGAAGGCCCTGTTCGAGCGCCGCAACAACAACGGTCATCGCGCCACAGCGCCCCGGTGGGTCTTCCGCCTGGGCTGCGCGAAGGTGCTGGAACGCTTCCGGGCTTTCCGCCCGGAGCTGGTGATCGCCAATGAGATCGGCGCCGTGGAGATTGCCGCCCTGGCGAAGCGCGAAGGATGGTTTAACGCGCCGCTGCTCGCGGTGCAGACGGATTTTCACGCCGAACCGCCCTGGGTACAACAGGAAGTTGACTTCTATTGCGTGGGCAGCGGCGAGGCGCGGGAGCAACTCGTGAACTGGGGCGCGTCGTCGCATCGGATCCTGGTTTCCGGCATCCCCATCGATCCCGGATTCATGCAGCGCACGGAGCGGCCGGACGTGCTCAAGGCGCTCGGTCTTGTGGCCCGCAAGCCGGTGGTGCTGGTGATGGGCGGAGGCATGGGCCCGGCACCGCTGGATGCGATCGTGCGAAGCCTCGAGCAATGCGATCTGCCTCTTCAGGTGATCGCCATCGCAGGCCACAATCGCACGATGCGGCGCCGGCTGCAGAAGCTGCGCGGGCACGTGACATTGGACCTTCATATCTTCGGTTGGACGCCCCGCGTGCCGGAATTTATGGCCGCCGCCGATTTGTTGGTCACCAAGCCCGGGGGACTCACGATGGCAGAGGCGCTGGCGGCCGGAGTCCCGATGCTTCTGACCGAGCCGATTCCCGGCCCGGAAGAACGTCATGTGAAGTACTTGGTGGACCGAGGAGCGGCCGTTTTCGCCCACGCTCTTTCCGACATCCCCAAGCTTGTCTCCGGTCTGCTCACCAGCCCGGCGCGGCGCGCGCGCATGGTCCAACGTCAGCGCGAACTGGCGCGCCCGGGAGCCGCTCACGCCATTGCGCAGGTGGCGCGCGCGCTGATGGAGAAAACGGGCTACATGGATCTGCTGGCGGCGGCTGCCCTCCCGCGCCGTCCCGGCGAAACTGCCTTCGTGATGTAGTTTTCTGGGGACCGCTCTGGCAGCGTCCCATGAGCGCCGGCTTTGCTGGCAATCTGGCTCTGTATTCTTTGTGCTTGCCTCCGTATCAAGGCTTTTGACAGAGAGAACAGGGAGGATCTCATCGAGAGCGCAGGGGCGGCGGAGCCGCAGCTTTTCAGACCGCTTCCAGCCCCTGGAAAGGATTTGACCGTTGATGCTGCGGGGCGCCCAACGTGCCTTCGAACATCTCGTCATCGGAAACTCGATTCCCAGGTTGGTACGCTGGGGTGAGGGCATTCCGCGCGGCCTGATCCGGCGTATACAGGAAGACAATTTCGCGGCCACGGTGCGCTATGCCGCCCGGCATCAGGAGTTCCTGAAGCGCAAGCTCCGCGCTGCCGGCATCGACCCGAAGCGTGTCCGCCGGCCCGAGGATTTGGGCGATATTTTCACGACACCCGACGACCTGCTCAGCCTGCCTGCGGAAGACTTCCTGTGCCGCCCGCCCGATGCGGTCTATGAGACCACCGGTACGTCGGGCGCTCCCAAGCGCGTCTACTTCGGTTACGACGAACTGGACCACGTGGCGCATCATGAGGCGGCGGCGATGTACAAGAACGGCGTGCGCCCCGGCGACCGCGTGGTCTGTACTTTCGATGGCGGCTACTGGATCGCGGGCTGGGTCACGTTCCTCGGCTGCAAGCAGATGGGCGTTTTCTGCTCGGCCGCAGGCAAGCCGCATCCGCGCGAGCTTTACAACCGCATGCCGCTTTACAGGTACAACGTGATCGCGGCCGACCCGACCTGGCTCGTGAGCTTATCAGAGATCGCTGAAAAAGAGGGTACGTTTCCCCTCAAGCTGATTTTCGCGGCGGGCGATCGCATGACGGAGGTCTACCGGCGCTACGTCGAGGACGTCTGGAAGGCGCCTGTCGTCCTCGGTTATGGTTCGACGGAGGCGGGCGGCGGCGTGGGCATGGAATGCCGGCTTCGCACGGGCTATCACCTCGACGAATACGATTACCTCTTCGAAATCGTCGATCCTGATGAGGAAGGCTACGGCGAGCTGGTGATGACTACCCTCAACCGGCGCACCCAACCGCTGATTCGCTATCGCATGCGCGACGTCACTCGCTTCGCTGCCGAGCCTTGTGCGTGCGGGATCACGTTGGGGCGCATCGAGGGGATCCGCGGCCGGCGCGATGAGATGGTGGTGATGGGCGCCGGCAACATGCATCCGGAGATCTTCGAGCAAATCCTTCACGACGTGGAGGGCATTTCGCCAAATTGGCAGGTTGCAGTCCGGCAAGAGGGCTTGCGCGACATACTGGAATTCCGATTGGAACTCACCAACGGAGTGGGTCGCGAACGCGTTGAGGAGAGCGTGCGTCGCAATCTCGAGACGCGGTACCCGGACGTGTGGGCGAATTATGTTTGCGGGATGTATCGGCTGGATTTCCGCTACTTGCCAGACTCGCTGCGAGAGATGCGCAAACGGCGTCGTCTTGTGGATGAAAGGCAGCCGTAGGGTGTCAGGTGAGCAAAACAAATCTCCGCGAACTCCTCGTGAAAAGCTTTAACCGCCACTCCCAAGAGTCCCGCGTCGGTATCTTCTGGCTGTTCCGAGGCAAGCTCATCATCGACTTTACCCCGCTCAGCAAGGCAGAGCGGTACGGTGAGTGCCGGAATCACGCTCGCGGCCATCTCGAGCACTGGACGGAGCTTCAGCGTCTGAGAACGGTGCCAGCAGATGTGGAATACGAGGAGCCGCCGCGCGGACGAGTCGTGTACGACTCTACCCACGAGCGTTTTGTGCTCTACGCTGACCGATGCATTCTCAGCAAGAAGGCCGTGCTA
Source organism: Terriglobia bacterium (assembly GCA_035946575.1). Classification (GTDB taxonomy): domain Bacteria; phylum Acidobacteriota; class Terriglobia; order UBA7540; family UBA7540; genus Gp13-AA77. The sequence goes on from DASYZG010000111.1 coordinate 12,905, forward strand.
GAGCAAATCATAGTAGCTTTGTTGCTTCCAAGCGAGCAGACGACGACCTCCTCTGACTTGCATTACCGCTGTGTCGGTTGCCTCTCGCGTCCACCGGGATGACTTCCGACGGACTGTTAAATCAAAAAGCTGTGGATTCGCGCTTAAAGGCTTCGAGGTAGCGACTCAGCCAGAATCCCGCTTAACACGGAGTTCACCGAGGCCCTATGACCTCTGTGGTTAAAAGCTTTTAGCCGCAGAGACCACCGAGGATGCATAGCGATGTTTGCTGTGACAATGAAAACGACAACCGAACACCGAACACCAAACGCCGAGTCTCGAGCCCCGAGCCCCGAACCCCAACTGCCGGTGATCTTCTCGGACTTCGACGGCACCATTGCGCAGGTCGACGTCACCGATGTCATCCTCGGCGAGTTCGCTGATCCCGCCTGGCGCGACGCGGAAGAGGAGTGGGTGCAGGGCCGGATCGGATCGCGTGACTGTCTGAAGCGGCAGATGGCGATGGTTGACGCATCCGCCAGGCAGTTGGATGCTCTGATTGACGCCGTGCCCCTCGACCCGCATTTTGCGGCCTTTCATGCCCTGACTCGCGAGCGCGGCATACCGTTTTACGTGGTCAGCGATGGATTCGACTACGTCATCCGCCGCGTGTTGCGGAACTGCGGCGTGGATGGTGAACTGCTGAACGGCTCGCACCTGTTTTCGAGTGCGATGGAGGTCCGAGGCCGCGGCGTCGAGGTCGATTTCCCGCACTGGCCCAAGGTCTGTTCTCACGGATGCGCTACCTGCAAGCCGGAAGTGATACGGCGCGTCCGCGGACAGAATCGGCCGGTGATCTTCATCGGCGACGGGCTTTCGGATCGGTTCGCGGTGGAGGAAGCCGACCTTGTTTTCGCGCGTGACAAGCTGCTGGCCTACTGCCGGGAGCACGGCGTGGCGTGCATGGCGTTTGCGACCTTTGCCGAGATTGAACGGCATATTGGTTCAGTGGTTAGACTTTTTAGCGACTGAGAGTCAGTCTAGCGCCCTTGCATCCGAAAAAGGGGACTCGCTGAAGTTTCGGGCCAAGTACACACTCGTCGTTCTGCTTCGATCGCGCGCCGCCTCTCACCTGTTGACATCCGACACGTGGCGCGTTACGGTGAGGGATGATACGGACGATCCGCCACAAGGGGCTGAGGCGGCTCTTTGAGCAGGACGACCCGAGTGGCGTGAACCCGGAACACGCCGGCAAGCTGCGGAATATTTTGGCGGCCCTTCACGCCTCCCCGACGATTGACCACATGAACTTGCCGGGGTTTCGGTTACACCCGCTAAAGGGCGAGATGAAAGGCTTCTGGGCTGTCACAGTACGCGCCAACTGGCGGGTGATTTTTCGTTTCGACGACGGCGCAGAGGACGTTGATTATGTCGATTACCACTGAAAGGAACCAGCCCATGACCATGAAAAACCCGCCGCACCCCGGTGTTGTCGTATTGCAAGAGTGCATTCAACCCTTAGGGTTGACCATCACCGAGGCAGCTGCCGCGCTTGGGGTGACCCGCAACACGCTCTCGGAACTCGTGAATGGGAAGCGCGGGATATCCCCCGAGATGGCCGTGCGGTTGTCCAAGGTCTTCGGCGGCACAGAAGAAGGCTGGATCGTCCAACAGGCGCAATACGATCTCGCCCACGTCCGCCGCGACCGGCTCAAACTCAAGCGGCTGCAATTCGCCTAGTTCCGCAAGTTACCCCTTGAAGGAGGAGTATGCCGCCTAGCGACGCAGCTGTGAAACCAAGGCTCCGCAAGAAAGCCCGGACGAGATGGCCCTTCCCCCGAGCCACAGTACAGAAGGCTCTTCAAATTCCAAATGCCCTCAAGGAGCACAACGGCGGCAACCCCTGGGAGCCCGAGGAGGTTCGGAAAGCCCTCGGAACGGTTGGCAGCGGCAATGCGTGGTTCTACTTGACCGCGGCTTCCCGCGATTACGGGCTCACGGTCGATACGCGCGACACGGCCAAGATTTCGCTCGCAGAACTCGGTCGGGAGATTGTCTACGCGCCAAATCCCGAAGCTGGGCTTGCGCTCAAAAGCCTTGCGCGACTGCCCCCATACATCGCTTTTATATATGCGCGCGGCCAGGGTCAGGGATTCGGCATTTGAAGTTGGCGCAGACCTTGTCTCGACGTTAAGTCGAATTTCGGCTGTCGCAAAAGGGTCTGCACGAGCCTGGCGTCTTTCTCCAGAAGATTGACGAACGATTTCACGGACGAATGAGCAGGCAGTACTTGCACGATTGTAGTGGTCCGAGGGCCGAACAATGCCAGTAGACAAGCGGGCGGGGCAGCGAGCGCTGTTCACTAGAGCGTTCGCCGATTACCAGAAGACAGACGATGAAGACAAGAAGCGTTGCGCGGCTGAGCTCATGGCGAAGGTTCTGATTGATGCACCTGGGAATGGATTTACAGAGCTTGAGGTCACACAAGGGGCGGACGTGCCGGATGAAGTCAGACGCCTTGTCCAGTACCCCATAGACGCAGGCGAGCAGCGTCCGGAGGACGCCGAGCAGCTTACCAGGGAACTGGAGCAAAGGGTTGACAAATCTGATTGCCTGGAACTCGGCGATGGTAATCAGAGCGTGTACGCCTATGGGTATAGCTGCGTATCGGGTCGGATGAAGGTCGGCCGAACCGACCGAGACGTTGTTGACCGAATCGTGCGTCAGATCAACGAAAGCACGCCCGATAGGCCGGCACTTTCGTTGGTAATCCGAACAGACAACGCGCGTGCTTTGGAGAAAGCCTTGCAAGGAGTTCTCGAAGTACGCGA
>DASYZG010000112.1:0-56964 GCA_035946575.1 Terriglobia bacterium
TCTCCTTGGTAATGGCTCTCGGGAAGCGCCAGCGCGGCGGACATCACGCCGTGCGGCTCAAATCCCGGATTCACCTGCTGGCTCTTGGAGAGGCTCTTGAGGAACAGACCGGTCCCGACGAGCAACACGAGCGCCAGGGCAAGTTCTCCGGCCACTAATCCACCGCGCAGGCGCTGCCGCCCGCGGCTTGAAACGTCAGACCAGCCGCCCTCTTTCAGCGTCGCCTGGGGATCGGTTCGGGACGCGTACCATGCCGGGCCAACACCGGAAATCACGCCGGCCAGCACTCCGACCCCGATCGTGAAAAGCAAAACGTAGGTATCGATGTGAATGGCGAGACCCCCCACCATGCCGTGGGGCGCGATGGCCAGGAGGGCGCGGATTCCCTGCGATGCGATCATCAGCGCCAGTAGCACTCCGGCGCCCGCGAGCAGCAGACTCTCCGCCAGCGCCTGCCGGATCAGTTGCCAGCGGCTGGCGCCGAGCGCCGCCCGCACCGCGAACTCGCGCGCGCGCGAAGTGGCCTTCGCGAGCGTGAGGCCGGCGATGTTGGAACAGGCGATCAGCAGCACGAACCCTACCGCGCCCAGCAGGATGAACAACGGGGTTCGGATGTCGCCGAAGGCAAAATCCGTGAGGGGCATCACGAAGATTCCCCAGCCGGCCTCTTTGGCATAACCACCGTGCTGATTGCTCTTGATATCCTGGCTGGTGATGACTTGCGCCAGCGCACGGGCCTCGGAAAACTTCATCCCGGGCCGGAGCGCCGCAAACGCCATGTAACTTTCGTTGAACCGATTGCCCTCGGCGAATTCCGAAGGCGCCAGGCCAATAGGCGCCCAGAGGTCGGCATTGTCCGGCCAAGTGAATTCCCGCCCCATTACACCGATAACTTGGTAAGGCTCCTGATTGAGCTGGATCGATTTGCCCACAATTGCAGGGTCGCCGCCGAAGAGGCGCTTCCACGCGGCATAAGCCAGCACCACTTCATGATTGGCGTGGGGCTGGTCTTCTTCGGGCCGGAAGACGCGCCCCAAAATCGGCTTCACGCCAAAAACGTCAAACCACTGCCAGGAAACCGTCGCTCCGAGCAGCCGCTCCGGCCATTCCCCGCCGCTGTAGTTGAAATCCTGCTCGCCCACGATGGCCGCTGACGTGAATGCGTCCTTGCGGTTGCGAAAATCGGCATAGTCCGGGACAGACACTCCAATGTTCGGCAGGTTCAGCTTGTCGTACTTTACGCGGATGGCGACGAGTTGGTCGGGATTCCGTATCCCGGCCGGATGGAGCAGCAACCCGTTCACCACGCTGAAAATTGCCGTGTTCGCGCCAATCCCAAGCGCCAGCGTGAGCACGGCAACGACGGCGAATACGGGGTTTTTCGCGAGGGTCCGGAGACCAAATCGGATATCACGAACTAGTGGGTTCATTGACGCACCGAACCGGAGGAATTGACGATTGTCGATAGCCGATCACCGATCCGAAACCGCCGTCTGTTGCCGAGAATAGGCGGTCGGGCATGGTGCAACGGACCACGGACAAAGGACCACGGACTTCTTCCTGCACGGTCAATCATCGCGCAACCTGTCGGTTAACCAGCCACTGCCCTTGCCAATCGCTTCCGCCGCGCTTCCCACTCCTCGCTGGAGAATATCCGCGGTCCGGCCTCCACGAGGCGCGGCATGAGGTTGAACACCGAGACCTGGTTCCACTGGGCGCCTTCGCGCGTGCGGTATCCCCTCAGGTTCAACTCCCGCGCCACGTGCGACAGGGGATGGTCCTGGACGATCAGGTCCATCATCAGCACCAGCGCTTCGCGTTCGCGGGGATTGTCCACAAGGTGAACGCAGTCGTTGCCGACCTGCAACCCGTACGGCACTTCTTCCCGGAAGACAGTGCCGTTTCCGGCCGCGCCTTCAACCTCGCGTTCCCACTCCACTGCCACCATCTTCCAGCCGTCCTCAATGCGCTTCTGCACGTGTTCCCGATTCAGCTCGCCGTTTACCAATTCCCGGAGTTGTTCTCGTTTAGGCATAACGTCCCCTCTTTCGGTGATTTGACGCCACAGCCTCCGGCTAACGACCTTTATTCATATCTCAAAGCCACGATCGGACTGACCTTGGTCGCGCGCCTTGCCGGAATGAAACTGGCAAGACCCGCGGTCGCCACCACCAGGATCAGCGCGCTGGCGTAGACCGCAAAGTCGCCGGCTTTGATCCCGTAGAGCAAAGACTCAACGAGGCGCGCGAGCGCGTAAGCGGCGGGCAGTCCGAACGCGATGCCGACCGCAAGCATCGGTCCGACCTCCCGATAAACGAGCCGTTGCACTTCCCCGGGACGCGCACCCAGCGCCACGCGGATCCCGATCTCGCGCGTACGCTGCACGACCGTGTAGGCCAGTACCCCGTAAATGCCCATGGCCGCGAGAATCGCGGCGAGTACCCCAAAGCTCAGGGAGAGCTGAGCGATCAGTCGCTCGGCGAAGAGGTCTTCGTCGATGGTCGCTTGCATGGTGTGGAGGTGCGACACCGGCAGATTGGCGTCAAAGCGTTGCACCGTCTTGCGCAGCTCGGGCGCAAGCGTCGTGGGGTCCTGGAAGCTGCGCGCGTAAAACGTGAGACCTCCCAGCTTCGGGTCCTGCGCGTAAGGCAGATAAGCGTAAGGAACTCTGTCCTCGCGAATCTCAGCGTTCTTGGCGTCCTCGACCACGCCGACGATTTCGATGTCAGGCTTGACGTTCCCCGCGCCGAAGGCGAACCGTTTCCCCACGGCATCGCCGCCGGGAAAGAAGCGCCGTACCATCGCCGCGTTCACAATCGCCACTTTGGGCGACTGGAACCCGTCGGAATCGGTAAATTCGCGCCCGGTGATCAGCGGAATCCCGAGCGTCGAGAAGTAGCCGGGCGCCACATAATCCGTGCGGACGTCGTTCAAATTGCCACGCAGAGGCGGCGCACCCGGGACGGTGATGTTCGAGCTGCTGTCGCTGTTGGTGAGGGCGGCGATCTCGGCGCCGCTGGCGGACTCCACTCCGGGCAGCGCCGCCAGCCCTTCGCGGATGCGATCGCAAAGCGCGCGAGTCTGGTCCGGCGTGTACCCGTTCAGTTCCGGAGCGATGCCGAAGGAGATCAGGTGGTCGGGCCGCATACCGAGATCCAGGTGACGGAGGTTCCATAGGGTGCGCGTGAACAATCCCGCGCCCACCAGCAGCAGCGCCGTGAGGATCACCTGCGCGGTCACCATCACCTTGCGGAAACGCGCTTGCGCCGGTGCCAGCGAGCCTCCGGATTGGTTCTTGAGCGTGGAGTTGACGTCGGCCCGGGTGGCCCGGAACGCCGGCACCAGCCCGAAGACCACGCCGGCCACGAGCGTGACGGCCAGGCTGAAGACCAGCACGCGCAGATCAAGCCGCGGTGAGAGACCGTGGACGCCGGCACCGGCCACCATCCGGTCCACCAGCGCCTTGAGCGTCCAGGCGGCAACCGGGAGTCCTGCGAGTCCGCCGGCCAGCGCCGAGATCAGGCTCTCGGTGAGAAGCTGGACGATCAATCGCCCGCGGCTCGCTCCGAGAGCGAGGCGCACCGCCAGTTCCCGCTGCCGCGCCGCGCCGCGCGCCAGAAGCAGGTTGGCGAGATTGGTACAGACCATCAGCAGCACCAGACCCACCATGACGAACAGCGCGATTACGGGCGTGCCGGCGTCATGCGCCAGCACCTCGCGCCCGCGCCCGCCTGGCTTCAGCAGCAGCTTCTGGCTGACGAATTTCGCCCGCTCCCCGGCATCCCAGTGCGATTGCGCCGACGCCTGCTGCTCCAGCAATCCGCGGTAGAGGCCCTGAAGGCCCGCCTCCGCGCCCGCGATCGTCATGCCGGGCTTTAATCTTCCGAGCACCGGCAGCCAGTAGTCGTTCCAGTCATTCAGAGCATTCCATCCGGGAGTGATCGCGGGCTTCATCATCAACGGCAGGAAGATGTCCGGGGTCTCACCTGCCTGCACCCCGGTGAATCCGCGCCTTGCCACACCCACCACCGTCATGGGGTGCGCGTTGATGAGCACCGGTTGATTCAGGATGGCGGGGTCGCCGCCGAAACGCCGCTGCCAGTAGGCGTAGCTCAGCACTACGACCGGACGCGCGCCTTGTACACGGTCGTCGTCCAGGCTGAACATACGGCCGAGCGCCGGCCCGACGCCGAGTACCTCAAAGAAATTGCCCGAAACCAACGCGGCATCCGCGTGTGCGGTCTCGTTGTGATAGCTGACGCTGGCATTCGTCGGGTAGGCGCCGATAAGCCCGCTGAACACGCCGTTGCCCTCGCGCAGCGCTTTGTACATGGGGAAGGAGAAGGACTGGGCGCCCTCGTCAACATCGCTCCAGACGCGCCCATGATGCTCGCCGGGCGATCGCAGAATCACCAGTTGCTCGGGATGCGATACGGGCAGCAGGCGAAGCATCACCTGGTCGAGCAGGGAGAAGATCGCGGTGTTGGCGCCGATCCCGAGAGCCAGGCTCAACACCGCCACCGCGGTGAAGCCCGGGCTCTTGGCGAGCATCCGGAACGCGTAGCGAAGATCCTGAATCACAGCAGTCATGGGTCTGTCCGCGTGCAAATTACTGCGCTGCGACCACCACCAGCGTGACGTCATCCGTAAAGCTGCTGCTAAATGCCGCGGCGGACGCGAGCAACTTCTCCTCCAATGCTTTGGCGCTGAGTCCGCGACACTGGACGGCCGTCTCAATCAGGCGCTCTTCGCCGAACTCCTCCCCGTCCGCGCTGTTGGCTTCGGTCAGGCCGTCGGTGAACAGCAACAGCCGGTCACCAGGATCCAGTTGTACCGCGGCTTGCTCGTAGGAGGCTTCAACCGCCAGGCCAAGCACCAGGCCGCCGGAGTGCAGGCGCTCCACCGATCCGCCGGCCCGCACCAAAACCGGAGCGTTGTGGCCCGCATTGCAGTAAATGAGCTGCCGCGCAGGAGCGTCCAGCAGCGCATAGAAGAAGGTCACAAAACGGTCCTGGCCCAGATTGCTGCGCATCAGCTGGTTGACGCTGTGGCACAGCTCGCTCGGAGGCACCGCGGCCGAGCTCGAAGCCCGCACTGCGGCCTGGAGATTCGAGACCAGCAGCGCCGCCGACGTGCCCTTACCCGACACATCGGCGATGCTCAGTGCCAGCAGGTGGTCGTTGAGTTTGCGGGCGTCGAAGTAATCGCCGCCCAGCGTCGACGCGGGCTGCCAGGCGCCGCAGATTTCGTAACCCGGCATCTGGGGTATTTCGCGCGGCAGCAGGCCGCGTTCCGTCTCCCTTGCCAGCGCCGCCTCCTGCTCGGCGAGCTGCCGCTGCCGCCGTTCCTCGCGGGCGATGTTTACCTGCTGCTGCAGCGTCCTCAGAACGGCGTCGTTGTTCCACGGCTTCTCCACGAAATCGCGCACGCCGCGGCGCATCGCCTCGACGGCCACCGGGACGCTGCTCCACGCCGTCATGACCACGATGGGCAGCGTCCGGTCGATCTCCTGGACCCGCGCCACCAGATCCAGACCCTCCTGCCCGGAGGTGGTGTCCCGGGCGTAATTCAAATCCATCAGCAGCGCGTCGAACGACCCCGTGGCCAGCGTCGCCAGCACTCCGGCCGGCGAACTCGCCGACTCGATTTCGTAGCCCTCCTGCTTCAGCAACAGCCGCAGGGCGTCGAGCACGGCCTGCTGGTCATCGGCAATCAGTACCCGTGGGGGCTTGGTTTGAGCATCGCTCACCATCTCTTCCGTCACTGCATCCATACGCTCTTTGCGCCTTGCCGGTTCAAAGTGAGCGCAGGTTTCAGGGGTGCTTGACCTGCGTCCTTCGGGGACTAATGAAACACGCCGGCCGTGCCGGCCGGTGATCGCTGCAAGAGCAATATTCCGACGGGCGGATGAATCGAATCCGGCCGGCTAATCCAGCCGGATTCGATCAAATCCGTCCCAACGCTGCATGTCAGAGAGAATTACGGTGTCGCCCACGTTCAGGCCCTTCACAATTTCGACCTCGGTCACCGAGATGCGGCCCAGCTTCACGGGTACGTGGACCGCCTCCTTGCCGTCCGGGCTCACCTTAAACAGCTGGATGGTGCTGTCTTCCTGCCCGAAGGCCGGCCGTCCCACGTAAAGAACGTTGTCGAGGTGCTGGATCTCGATGGTGCCGTCGACGCTCAGGTCCGGCACCGCTCCTGGCGGCGGCGGCGCGTCCAGCTGGACGTCGACCGTGCGGGTCCCGTTCTGAACCGAAGGATCGATGCGGATCACGTGGCCCGGGACCACGCCGTTGTGGGTGTCGATTTCGGCGGACTGCCCGATCTGGATGTCCTTGGCCTGCGTCTCGGCGATCTTCAGTTCGGCCTTGAGCTTGTTGGGGTCGGCGACCTTGGCCAGCAGCGTCCCCGGGGTTACCTGCTGCCCGACTTCCACGTCGAGCTCTTCGAGCACGCCGTTGATTCCGGCGCGTACCTGCAGTGAATCCAGCTGGTTCTTCTGGAGTTGGTAACTCGCCTTGAGTTGCTCGATCTTCGCTTCCGCCGAGACGAGCTGCGCCTTGATCGAGTCCTGGAGCACACCCACCTTATCCGCCTCAATCTGGCTTTTGACCGTGTCGGACTCCTCCTTCGCCTTCGACAAATCGGCGGTCAATTGAGGGCCGAGTCCCAGCTTGGCCATCTGCTCGTCGCGGTCGGCCTGCAGCTTGGACTGCAGGTAGTCTGACTTTGCCGTGGCGGCCACCGCCCGCTGATCGTAAAGCTGATTCTGAAGCTGCTGTTTCAAACTGTTGTAGTCGGACTCGGCCTGCTTTACCGCCCAGTCGGCGTTCAACGTCTGCTGCTCGAGATCGGGATTCGACAGGACAAAAAGCACCGTGTCTGCCTTGACCATCGTGCCGGCCAGCGCCAGCCGCTTGGCCACGCGTCCGCTGGTGATCGCCGGTACATATTGAATGTCGTACGGCACGAGCGTGCCGATTCCCCGTTCCTGCAGGTCCATGGGACCGCGCTTGACCGTATCCCGCCAGACGGTTCCTCCGTCGACCTCCGGCGCGGCCGGCTTCAGCCGCGACAGCCCCCAGGTGATCAAGGGCACCAGAATGACGCCCAGAGCGATGTAGATCGCCAGACGGATGCGGCGCTGCCGAGCTGCCGACTTCCGTGGAATATCCATATTTCGATTGCCTCCGTGAAGGTGCAAGAGCAAGCGCCGTACCAGCACACGTCATCGCTTATCCAGCTGAAGGATATGCGCTTAACTCGACTTTTTCGACTTGATCAGGGCTGGTGCATGTTCAGCGGTGCGAAGGAGTGTCCGTTATCGGACAGTGGCCTTGAGGTTCATACTTGTGACGAGCGCGACTCGGGCCTTGGTGTGGTCGCCGTCGGCACCGGGGTCGGCTAGACTTAGGTCACGACACCAGCGGATTCCTTACCTTCAGCCCCGGAAACCGGCCGAAGTCCCTGTCCAGCGTCCATAATTCCTGTACTCCATGAAGACGGCAGAGTGCCGCAATCCGCGCGTCGTGGACCTGCGGACCCACCACGAGGCCTGCGGAAAGAGCGGCGCGCAATTCCGGCCAGTAGCCAGCGGCCTCCGCGAGCAGGACCAGGTTGGGTGCCTCCAGCCAGGCGTCCACCTGAGCCAGTGCGGTTTTCAGCGGGCTCGGCGGATTGTAAATCCGCGGATGAGTAACAATGGCGAGGAATTCGTGCAAGCAGGGCCATGGAATCGCCCAGGCCGCGCGTCCTTCGGCCAGCTCTGCAAGACGCGCGGAGGCTGCCTCGTGCCAGGGCGAGTCTTCGCGGTGCGCATAAACCAGGACGTTGGTGTCAATCGCAATCACGCCCCGCGACCCTCGTAGGAAGCGTCACGAATCTGCTGCCAGGAAGCTCCCGCCATAGGCCCCTGCAGTCCCTTACCACGGAAAGAGGCTTTACGCAGCTTGAAAGATTTTGCCGCCGCGCGTTCGGCCGTTACCCGCCGAAGCCCCTCCTCAATCAGCGCCCGGACAGTTGTATGGTCTCGCGCCGCAACTCGCTTCACGTCTTTCAAGAGGGAATCAGAAATCTCCACAGTTGTCTTCATATGGGTAGATGTATCATAGGTCCAATCCATACAGCAAGTGCCTCGGACTGCACGTCGGAATTGGGACACTAGCTTACCTTCTTTCCCCTTGGGCTTTGGCCGAACTCATGGCATACTAAGTAGTAAGAGTGGCTCCGATGTCAGCGCTCTTGAGCCTCGCCCGTCCTGTTCCCCGATCATCACCTGCGAGATCCTGTCCTGGCCGGCAGACCCCATCAATCCTGCCAAGACACCTGCGAAAAAAACAGTGGGGTTCACCGTTTCCAAGCCAACTGGCCAGGCTGCACAACCGATTGGACTTATGGCCTGATTTCGGTCGAAAAAGCCCGGAATTTTTGAAAGACGAACCCAAATCCCTAAATAACGGATGGGCTGAGAGATACACCCGGAATCTGCAGGATTTCCCGCGAAATTCTAGCCATAGTTTTCCTGCTCAAAAGGACGACGTTTTCGGCGATTTGCAGTGTTGCAGGCTCGCATTGCTGCGGCCTTCGTGGCCGCCTCGAACCCACCATGGGCATGAGGTTCAGCGTCGTTCTTCACAGGGAGGCGATGAGCGAGGCGATGAGCGCCGCGCGTCGCGGCAGCTCGCGGACGATCACATGCTCGTGCCGGGCATGAGCACCGTCGCCCGCGCCACCGAGCCCGTCGAGTGTGGGAATGCCGAGCGCGGCGGTGAAGTTGCCGTCCGATCCGCCGCCAGTGGACGCTTCCTTGAGGTCAAGTCCCATTTTGAGCCCGAGTTCGCGAGCGCGGCTGAACAGCGCTTGGGCGCGCTTGTGTTCGAGCGGCGGACGATTGATGCCGCCTTCGACCTCGATCCGGGCATGGCGATCGGCGGGCCGGAGCGCGCGGATGCGGCTCTCGACGCGCCGCGCGTCTTTCATCGTGGGAACGCGCGCGTCAATCACGGCTTTGGCCAGCTCCGGCACGACATTGCTCCGCGTTCCGCCGGAGATCAAGCCGGGCGTGAGCGTGACACCGTGCTCGGGGTCGGCGATCTCCGTGACGCGCAGGATGATGCGCGCGAGTTCGGTGATGGCGTTCACGCCGGCAGCCGGATTGATGCCCGCGTGCGCGGAGCGTCCGTGGACCGTGATGCGGAAATCGCCCACGCCCTTGCGCGCCGTCTTGAGCGCGCCGCCCGCCGCTGCGGGTTCGAGCACCAGAACCGCGGCGCATTGCTTCGCCTCGGTTTCCAGGCGCTTTCGAAAGGCGCGACTGGCGACTTCCTCGTCGGGATTCAGGAAGATCCGCACCGCGCGGCTGCGCGGAATCCCGAGAGCCTTGAGCGCGCGCAGCGCCCAGAGCCCGCAGACGATGCCCGATTTCATGTCGAAGATTCCGGGCCCATACGCGCGTCCGGCGCGCACACCGAAGGGCATGGAGGCGAGCGTGCCGATTTCCCACACCGTGTCGTGATGACCGAGCAGCAGGATCGGCCCGTTTTCCTTGCGGCTGCGCCCAGGTTCTGTCGCGGGGAAATCGCCGCGCACCGCAGATCCGGCCTGGGCGTGCTCGAGCAATTGGGCGCTTCCTCCTGCCGATTCGATCTCCGCGGCGAAGAACTGCGCCATGGAGTCGATGGCTTCGCGATTGCCGCTCGGCGATTCGATTTCCACGGCGCGGCGCAGGCAATCGACCAGGACGTCAAGGTCCGAAGTAACCCAATCAAGCAGCGGTCGTGGATCGAATTCGCGAGTCATCGCCCGGTGTCCTCCGTGCCCTCCCCGGTAGATTCTCCTCTTGCCGGAGGTCGCGCTGTGATCCGAACATTATATCCGGGAGCGGAGGACGGCTCGCGAGCCGTCCTACAACCGTGGTTCGTTCTCGGCGGAGTCGTTCCAGGTCGTTGCGCTTGCGGCGGGAATATGGCTCATGGCGCGCTCGGTGAGGGCGCAGATCGTCAGGCTGGGATTGACGCCGAGATTGGCCGCCATCACCGAGCCGTCGCAGACGTACATGTTCTGGTAGCCGAAGGCTCGATTGCGATGATCGACCACGCCCTCTTCCGGCGTGCGCGCCATGGGACAGCCGCCGAGCACATGCGCCGTTCCGGGCGCATCGAACAACACCTCGGTGACCATGCTCATGGGCGTGCCGCCGATGAGCGCCGCGGCCTGGCGAGCGAATTCGTTGGCCTGCGGGATGAACGGCGGGATGCGCGGACCGTAGCTCACCAGAGCTTTGCGGAAAGGCCAGAACCACAAGCGGCCAAGCCGCATGTTGATGTGGCCTTCGAGCGTCTGCATGCAGACCAGCAGCAGCGACTCGCGCGCCCACCCGAAGGGATGCAGGCAACGAATCGTCCGCCAGGGATGGCGCAGGAGCGAGCTGAGGAATGTCCGCAGCCAGACGAACACTCTCGTGTGACCGGGCCGGCCGCCGGTCAGCACGGTGCACAGGAATCCGAGCGCGTCGGAGCGTTCGGGGTAGCGCACAGCCTCGATGTGGGTGTGTTCGTCGAGATAGATGCCCGACCCGATGGCGACGCCCTTCGACAAGTTTTCCTGACAACCGGGAAATCGCACACCGATCAGCGACTCGGCGTTGGTGCGCACGCGCTGCCCGATCTGATCGCTGAGCGCGGGGAGCGATCCGCGTTGCTTCAGCCGCAGCAGCAGGTCCATGCTGCCGAGCGCGGATGCCGCGAAGACTATGCCGCGGCAGGTGAAGCGCTGCGGATTCCTGCGAAGCCGGGACGTGGACCTCACAGTGCGAACTTCGTACCCGTCGGTCCCGTCGGGCTTGCCGTTGAGCGGCGCCACGTCCACAACCTTCGTTTCGGCAAACACGCGGGCGCCGTGCTTCTCGGCGAAGTAGAGATAATTCTTGTCGAGCGTGTTCTTGGAGTTGTGTGGACAACCCATCATGCAGCCGCCGCAGGCGATGCACGTGGTGCGCTCCGGTCCCTCGCCGCCGAAGTAGGGATCGGGATAAGTCTTGCCGCCGGGTTCGCCGGGCTTCGGCTCGAAAATCCCGACGCGCGTGCGATAAAAGGTATGTCCCACGCCGGTTGCATCCGCCACGCGCTTCAGCAGGCGATCCGCCGGACCGAGGATGCGATTGTCGGTCACGCCCAGCATGCGGCTCGCGGTCTCGTAGTGCGCGGGCATCTCCTGCTTCCAGGGCGCGAGACCCGCCCAAGATCCCTTGTCCCAGATCGAATTGTTCGGCACCAGCAGCGTGGTGGCGTAGGTGATGGATCCGCCGCCGACTGCGCATCCGTGCGCGATCACCACGTGCCGGAAGAACGCCAGATTGAAGAAGCCGTGGAGCCCGAGGCCCGGACGCCAGACCCAGCGCCGCAAGCGCCAGTTGGTGACGGGGAGATTCTCCGGCGTCCAGCGCCGGCCCATCTCCATCACCGCCACCCGGTAGCCCTTCTCGGTCAGCCGGTGTGCGCTGACGCTCCCCCCGAATCCGGAGCCGATCACGACGAAGTCGAAATCGTAGCCTGGCATATAGATCAGCAAGTTTCAGCGCGCGGTTTCGGCGCATCCTGCCGGACGTCCCGGACGATACGGCTCGCCGCATTCCGCTGCGCCGGTTGCGGGACCGGGAAATTGCATCCCCGATTTGCCGAGCGTCTCGCGCATGGATTCGAGCGAATGGCGTAGCGACTTCTCCGGGTTGATTCCCATCAGCGATCCTAATCCGCGCATCAACGAGCTGAAAGGGTCGCTCAGGGTAACGGTCTCGCCTTCCACGTAGACGCCGTTCGAGTTTTCGGCGAAGCGCCAATACGAGTTCAGCATCCGCAGGTAGCCTTTGTCTTTGCCGACCGGCCGCACCTCGCTCGAGTACGATGCGCACCGCAGGCGATGCGGGTCCAAACGCTCCCAGAGCACGGCGCTCTCCACGTCCATGACAGCGGGTTCCTTCAGGCGCATGGTGTAGCGGAACTGGCCGTCGCCGCGTCTGCAGAGGAGCTTTGACGATGCAATGGTCTCGCTGAAATACTGCGCGCGATGGTCGTAGTCCTGCAACATTCGCAGCGTCTGTTCGAGGTTGGTGCCGGGGATGAAGACCGTTCCGATCCAGTCAAAGACCAGTCCGCCGGACACCTTGTGCGGATTGGAACCGTATCCGGGCACGGTCTCAATCCGGTGGGCGCGGACCACCTGGTCGTTCAGCGCCGGCTCCGAGTCTGCCAGCAGAAATGCCTGCCGGGCGGCCATCCGCTGCTCAGCGGTCTGGACGTAACATTCGAAATCGCGCACGGTCTCGGGCTTCAACTGCTGAGCGCCGAGGCTGCATGGGATCGCAAGGCAGGACGCGGCCACAACCGCGCCGATGGCCGGTAGGCGCATGGCTTCCTCCAATCTGCTAAGACCATCACCGCACGGCTCGCGGTTTGCGACTGTGTTGAGAATCACAGACTCCGGTGATCGCGCGCGGATACGCTCAGCGCTAGTAATCTCGACACCGAAAGCGGAAGGGAGCGCGCGTATGCGGGAGTTGGCCGTGGTTGGGGAAGCGAAGGAGTTGATGAACGAGGCCAGGGACTGGTCGGTGTGGCGCTGGCTGCTGGAAAAGAAGCGTGTGCGGCTGGCCGCCGACCGTGCCAACGAAGCTCTCGACAACCTGGCGAAGGAGGTGAGAGCCTCTTGGGAGGACGATCTCCAGAAAGTGTATCGCGAGCTGGAGGCGCAGGACTCATGCGAGAGCAATCCGCGGACGAAGCGTCAGTACGAGAAGGCGAAAGCGGAGGCACGGCACGTCGACGCCAAAATTCGGCTCGCGGTAGAGCGCGTGAAGCAGGCGGACGACGAGGCCTGGAACGTCCGCCTGGACGCCGAGCAGATCTTTGAAGACGCCGAGCGCCAGATGAGCGCCGGTTTGGCGCGCGAGGGTGCAGCGCGGGCGATCGAATGCTGGGACCTCCGCGAGAAGGCGATCCGCAGGGCGGCGGCGCTGGCACATCGAAAGTAGCGGAATTTCGAGAACCGTCTCGGATTTCGCAGCCCCGGTCGCAGGTCTGAGAACATGCCAGATCCTTCCACTTCGGCTCGGCGGGCGCGAAGCCCGTGGTTGCGCCGCGCCGTGCTGGTGATCGTCCTGGTTGTGATCTGCCTTGCATCGCTCTTCTACTGGCAGCCGTTCCGGGTCATAGACCTCACCACTCGCGTGTGGCTGCGCGCGCACGGCGTGCGCGGCGGCTACGTCGAGCTCGGACCTTACCGCATCCACTATCTTGCGGGCGGCGAGGGCAGGCCCCTGGTCCTGGTGCACGGTCTTGGCGGACGCGCCCAGGATTGGGCCTTGCTGATGCCGTCGCTGCTGAATCATGGGTATCGCATTTATGCGCTGGATCTGCTCGGATTCGGGCAATCGCAGCGTCCGGACGTGGACTATTCGATTGCTCTGCAGGCGGACGTTCTGAACCGGTTCGTAGACAGCCAGCGATTGGCCCGATTCGACCTTGCCGGATGGTCGATGGGCGGTTGGGTGGCCCTCAAGTTCACCCTGGAACATCCGGAGCACGTCCAGCGCCTCGTCCTCTTCGACAGCGCCGGCATGGATTTCAAGCCCGCGTTCAACCCGGCCCTGTTTCATCCGTCTACGGTCGCGCAAGCAGAGGAATTCCTTACCTGGCTCACGCCTCAAGCCTCGCGCATTCCGCGCTTCATTGCACGCGACCTGATCCGGGAAATGCGTCCCCGCGCCTGGGTGGTGGACCGCGCCATGAGGTCGATGCTGTCGCGCGCTGAAATTTTGAACGGTCAGCTCGGCGTCATCCGCGTACCGGTGCTCATTGTCTGGGGAAAGCAGGACATTCTCGTGCCGCTGTTCTGTGCGGACGAAATGCACCGGGAGATGCCGCAGTCGCTGCTCGAATCGTTCGAGGGTTGCGGGCATCTGGCTCCGGTCGAATGCCGCGACCGGATCATGCCCGAAGTTCTGCGTTTCCTGGATGCCCGGCCGCCGCTGCCGCCTTCCATCCGCGAGTTCCCGCGTTGACCGGTTAGGTGGGGTCTCAGTTGTGGTGCAGGCATCTTGCCTGCCGTTGCCACACGCAGGCTGGGAAGCCCGCACCACAAACTGGGACTGCTGACCCGCTATAGCGTGTAGCAGCCCGCCTCGATCACCCGTCCGGCGATGGCGCGGCCGAGCGCGATCGTGTCCGGGGGATCATGCTTCGCGAGCTTCCGCAGAATGGCCAGTTGCGTGCGCAGCATGTCGCCCTCGGCCACCGTGGCGATCACCTTGCGCGACGAGAGTTCGACGATCTGCATCGCTTTCGCGGCGTAATATTGCGCGAGCGCGATGGCTCCTTCCGCCGCGCGATCGCCGTTGCCTGCCAGTTTCTCGGCGCGCAGGATGCACGACTCCATGGCGTAGACCTCGATCACGCAATCGGCGATGGCGCCCATCACTTCCTGCTGGTCCGCCAGGGCCTGCATGTACTTCTGGGAGGCGGCGCCGGCCGCGAACAGCGTCAGCTTCTTGGCCTGCGCCAGCATCTTGCGCTCGGCAGCGAGCGGCCCTTCGACATCTTCCACCGGGGCGGGGAACGACATCACCTCGTCCATGAGCTGCTTGATGGCGCCGAGCAGGGGCAACTGTCCGGACATCGCCCGTTTCATCAGCCAGCCGGTGATGATCAGGCGATTGATCTCGTTGGTGCCCTCGAAGATGCGATTGATGCGCGCGTCGCGATAGGCGCGCTCCGCGGGGTATTCTTCCACATAGCCGTATCCGGCGAAGATCTGTACCAGGTGATCGGCAGCCATGTCGAGCATCTCCGACGTCCACACCTTCAGGATCGAGCACTCGACCGCGTACTCCTCGATGCGCTTCTGGATCTCCCGCGAGGCCCCCGGCGCGTGCACATCGACGTCGGCCAACGCGGCATCAATCATGCCCACGGTCCGATAGAGCAGGCATTCGCCCGCGTAGACGCCTGCCGCGGACTCGGCCAGCTTCTCCTGAATCAGTCCGAATTCGGCGATCGACTTGCCAAAGGCTTTGCGTTCCTTCGCGTATCGAATCGCGTCCAGCATGCTGTGGCGCGCGCCGCCCAGGCACGCCGCGCCCAGCTTGAGGCGGCCGATATTGAGGACGTTGAAAGCGATGTGATGGCCTTTGCCGGCCTCACCCAGCAGATTCTCGACCGGCACCTTGCACTCATTGAGGATCAGCGGGCAGGTCGATGATCCGCGGATGCCGAGCTTATGCTCCTCGGGCCCGATGGAGAAGCCGGGCGTGTCGCGCTCGATGATGAAGGCCGAGAACTTCTCGCCGTCGATCTTGGCGAACACGGTGAACACGTCGGCAAAGCCGCTGTTGGTGATCCACATCTTCTCGCCGTTGAGGACGTAGTGCCTGCCGTCCACAGAGAGGGCCGCGCTGGTGCGGCAATTCAAGGCGTCGGAGCCCGAGGTGGCCTCCGACAGCGCATAGGCGGCGATCCACTCACCCGTGGCCAGCCTGGGAAGATATTTCTGCTTCTGTTCCTCGGTGCCGTACCAGACGATCGGCAGCGTCCCGATGCCGACGTGCGCGCTGAACGCCGTGGAGAAGCTCGCCAGCTTGCTGATCGACTCCGCGACCACCGCAGAGGTCATCTTGTCCATCTCCAGGCCGCCGTACGCGTCCGGAACGTCGACGGCCATCAGCCCCAGTTCGCCGGCCTTGCGGAGCAGGCCCTTGGAGATTTCGAAGTTCTTGTTCTCGATCTCCTCGGTAAACGGCAGGACTTCGTTGATGGCGAATTCGCTGGCGGTTTTGGCGATCTGCCGCTGTTCTTCGGAGAGGTCCTCGGGAGTGAAGACGTCCTGCGGCTCGCGCTCTTCGGTCAAAAAGCTGCCGCCCCTGACGCGCTTTGTCGTCAGCGTCGAGATCGTGTCCATGGTTGCCATTTCTCAGTGCCCCCGGATTCGAATTGTTATGACAGAGGGCTGCCTCGCGCAGCCTGGCAGTCTGCTGAAAAGCTCGCCCGACCTGTCATTCTGAGCGAAGAGCTTCATGAACCTTCGGCTCTCCACTTCGCAGTAAAATGGCCCCTTCGCAGGGCCCCGTGCTCTCTGTGGTTCCTCTGTGGACTCTGTGTTAAAAGCTTTCACCACAGCGCTCCGCCCATTTCCATGGCAGCGAAGGATGGCAGCCGCGGAGCGCCCTTCAACATCCTGCTAAACCGGATTGAATTCCCGGTTCGTTACCATGGCCTCGCCGATGCGGCGCGCTTCGCGGAACGTCTCCGGCGTTCCCAGATCCGCGCGCGCCGGATTCGCGATCAGTTTGTCGAGTTCCTCGTTAAAGAGGCGCGCGATGAGTTCCGGCGTGTGCGGCACCTCGCGGCCGGCGTCGCCGATGATGGGAACCCGCGCATCGTGGCGCATCCGCTGCGCGATCATCAGCCGGTAGATGCGGTCCGTCGCCAGGTCTTCCATGTAGCCGTCGAGCAGGCTCGCGCCCTTGCCATTCAGCACTCCGTTGCGATAGCGGATCACCGTCCGCACGGCGGCCCGCGTGCCGGCCAGTGTCCGCTGGCCCACGCCGCTCGGCGCCGGACGCAGATCGGGATAGCGCTCCGCGTTCGGACGTCGTGCCGTCACCTGATTGGGAAACGGAAACTGGTCGATCGCGATTTGGTTCTGGTCCGGATGCCCCGTCCAGGCGCCGTCCATCAGGCAGTCGGCCTCGTTTTTCTTGTCCTTCTCGAGCACGTTCAGCGCGCGCGCGTTCAGCCCGGCGTCTTCGCGGCTGGGGTAAAGCGCCGTCATTCCGCCGATGGCGAGCGCGCCCCGCTTGTGGCAGATCTCCGGCAGAAGCTCGCGGAGATTCTGAAAGAAGGGCACGTTGTATGGAATCGTGTTGCGGTCCGGCAGCACCCAGTCGGGATCCTGGAAGTTGAAGTGAATCAGGCTCGCCATGTAGTCCCAGCGCCCCAGATTGAGCCCCAGAAGATGCTCGCGCAGGTTATAGAGGAATTCCTCCATCTGGAAGGCCAGCGGATGCGATTCCACCAGCGCCATGCACTTGATGTAATCGCGCGGCCAGCCGCTCAGTTCGGCCACGGCTTGAAACAAGTCGCGCCACCACAGGGCTTCTTCCGCCGATTCCGATTTTGGTATGTAGATTGAGAGGGGATGTTTCAGCTCGGCGGGATCGACCTGGGTCACGATGCGCGCCACGTCAAACAGTGACGCCGACGTCAGCTCGCTGCCGAAGATGCCGCCCTGGCTGATGTGCAGCCCGCGCGGCCGGATCCAGATCACGGTGGAACTCGGCCGTATCCCGACCACCGCGTTGCGCTTCTTGTCGTAGTAGCTGAGCGTGCCGCGCAGTGCCTCCAGGATATTGGCGCCGCCCAGGAACTGGTGTTCCCAATCGTTCACCGTCGAGTCCTCGAGATCGAGCATCACGCCGGGCGCGCCGGAGTTCAGCATCTTCACCACCAGCTCGGCATCATCCGCGGGCCCGGTCATCTGGTTGCGTTGATCCTGGCACCAGTCCGGCACCTCGATGCCCCAATTGTCGCGAGTGGCGGTTGACGGAGGGAGATGCGTCGGCTTGTGTCCGCGATGGGCTTCCGCAAGCACGTGTTCCCGATGCTGGACGAGGGACCGTTGCCACGGCGTGAACCGGCGGTGCAGCGGCTCCAGAAACTCGAGGAAACCTGGCGGGAGGTGGCGTTTGCCTGCTCCCAGCGGAGCGGAATTGAGCTGGAAACCAGTCAAGGGTTCGCTTTCGATCAGCACTCCCATGGATCTTCCTCTTGTTGAAGCCTGCTGTAGCGGCGCCCGGGGAGCGCCGGTTGCCCTGAGAAATTACGCCGAAAAGCCGGCGCTCCTGGAGCGAGCGCCGCTCCAGCGGCCGCTATTCGGTCGGTGCCAGCACGGCCGGACACTCGCCCAGAATCGGCCGGCAGGCGGCGTCGGGTCCCTGGCCCGGATAAATGGGCAACGCGGCTTCAGCGAACTGTTCGGCCTCGGTTGATTCTCCCAGCGCGGTCGTGGAAGCGAGACCGCCCGAAATCACCTGCTGGACGTGGTCGAAATACCCGGTACCCACGAATCGTTGATGCTTTACGGCGTCGTAGCCGTATTGCTGTTCGCGGCTGAACTCCTTCTCTTGCAGCCGCGAGTAGGCCGTCATGCCCGTCAGCTTGTAGCCGCGCGCCAGCTCGAACATCGAGAGGTTGAGCGCATGGAAACCGGCGAGCGTGACGAACTGGAACTTGTAGCCCATCGCCGCCAGTTCGCGCTGGAAGCGCGCGATGGTGGCGTTGTCCAGGTTCTTCTTCCAGTTGAACGACGGCGAACAGTTGTAGGCCAGCATCTTGCCCGGATGCCGGCTGAGCACCGCCTCGGCGAACCGGCGCGCCTCGTCGAGATCGGGCTTCGCAGTCTCGCACCAGATGAGGTCGGCATAGGGAGCGTAGGCGATGCCGCGGGCGATGGCCGAATCGAGTCCGCCGCGGATGCGGAAGAATCCTTCGGGGGTCCGCTCGCCGGTGAGGAATTCGCGGTCGCGCGGGTCGATGTCGCTGGTCAGTAGCTGCGCGCTGTTGGCGTCGGTGCGGGCGAGTACCAGCGTCGGCACGCCCATCACGTCGGCGGCCAGCCGGGCCGCAACCAGCTTCTGGATGGCTTCCGGAGTGGGCACCAGGACTTTGCCTCCCAGGTGCCCGCATTTCTTGGCTGACGACAACTGGTCCTCAAAGTGGACGCAGGCCGCGCCCGCCTCGATCATCGCCTTCATCAGTTCGAAGGCATTTAAGCTGCCGCCGAAACCGGCCTCGGCGTCGGCGATCAAGGGCGCGAACCAGTACATGCCGTTCTTGCCTTCGCTATGGTGGATCTGGTCCGCGCGCGTCAGCGCCTGGTTGATCCGCCGCACAAGATTGGGCACGCTGTTCGCCGGATAAAGGCTCTGGTCGGGATACATCTGGC
The DNA here is from genome assembly GCA_035946575.1 of Terriglobia bacterium. Taxonomy (GTDB): domain Bacteria; phylum Acidobacteriota; class Terriglobia; order UBA7540; family UBA7540; genus Gp13-AA77. The sequence goes on from DASYZG010000112.1 coordinate 18,997, forward strand.
CGGCATCGTTGGCGTCTCCGGCCACCTGCCAGCCGCTGATGTAAACGGCTTCGAGGCCTGCCTTCACCTGCTGGATCGCCTGGTTGCCCGTCAGGGCGCCGAGCGCCGCCACGTAGGACCGGGTGTGCAGCAGCTCCCACAACCTTAGCGCGCCCAGGCTCGCCAGCGTGTGTTCGATCGTCACCGAACCGCGCAGCCTGAGCACGTCGGCGGCGCTGTACGGTCGCGTGACCCCTTGCCAGCGGGGCGCCGTGCGCCACTCCTGATTGATTTGCGCCGGTCGTGCCGGTGTTCCGTTCATTCCCATGCCCGCCTCGCTTCTTCCAGGATTGCGTGGCACGCGCGTCTGGTGAGCCGCGTCTCCCCTCGAGCACGCAGCTACGAGCTTGCGGCGTAAGCCTCCTATCGGTCAAACTGATTCGGCTTATAGCTGGCAATAAGTTTTTCTTATCGGGCAGGCTAAGGTAGAATCCTCAGAAGCGGGTGCATTTCGCCGGCAATTATGGAGATCGATCAGATCAAGACGTTTCTCGCGGTCGCGGCGCATGGCGGCTTCCGCCGTGCGGCTGAGGTTCTCAGCGTCAGCCAGCCCGCCGTCAGCGCGCGCATCCAGGCTCTCGAAGACTCGCTCGGAGCCAGCCTCTTTGCGCGCGGCGGAGCCAAGCTCTCTCTCACGCCCGCCGGCCGGACCCTGCGCCCCTACGCCGAGCAGCTCCTGCGCGACCTCGCCCAGGCCCGTCAGGCCGTGCATGAACTTCAACCCTCGGCGGCCGGCGCTCTGCGGATTGCGGCCGCCCTCTCCATCTGCACCTATTTTCTGCCCGACGTCCTCAAGCGCTATCAGAGCGCGCACCCCAAGACCATGGTCACCGTGCGGGCCGGGCATTCCAAGGAAGTGCTGCAAATGGTGCTCGACGGCGAGGCGGACATGGGCCTGGCGCGCGCTCTCAATCATCCCGACCTCGAAACCACCACCCTGCGCGATGACCCCCTGATTCTCACCGGGCATCCCCGGCATCCGAACGCGCGCCTGCCGAGCACCCGCCTGGAGCAGCTCGAGACCTGGCCGCTGATCTTCTACGACCGGGGTTCCAGCGACTGGACCTTGACTCAGGGCTTGTTCCGGCGCGCCGGCCTGCTGCCCAATGTGGTGCTGGAGGTCGAGAGCATCGAGGCGGCGAAGAGAATGGTCGAGCGCGGGCTGGGACTTGGCTTTCTGCCCTTGATTGCCGTGGCTCAGGAACTAAGAAGCGGCCGGCTGCGCGCCATCGAGATCGTGGACGCGGAGCCGCTGCATCGCAATCTGGACGTGATTCATCTGCGGCATCGGCCGCTGACCGCAGAGGCCGTCGCGTTTTTCAAGCTCCTGCGGACGATCGCGGCCCAGTCCCTCAATCCCTATCCGAGCCGCGCCCCCCGCCGGCGGCCCCTGGCGGCGGCCCCTTCGCTGCGTTCGCCGCCGGCCCTGGTGTCCGCCCGGAAGGGTAGGGCGGCCGCAGCCTCAATCCGCCGGATGCGCCGCCGGCGCCGTCCGGCGTGAGCCGTCGAGCTTCCGACGCGCCAGCCCCTGCGTCAGGGTGCGCGCGAATTGGGAGGCGATCTCCTCGGGCGTCAGCGGGCCTTCAGGCTCGTACCACATGCAGATCCAGTTCACGGCGCCGGCGACAGAGAAGGCCGCAATCTTCGGGTCGCAGGGCGCGATCGAGCCGTCACGAATGCCCTCCTGGATGAAGGACCGCAGCCGCCGGTCGATCTTTCGCTTGCGCGTCCGAACTTCGTGCCATGCTTTGTCCGAAAGATCGCCCTCGTCAAGCCGCATCACGAAGCGGCCGAAGTTCACCGTCATCAGGTTGGCATAAGAGTAGACGAAGGCCGCCACTTTCTCGAGTCCCGTTCCGGCCGAGTTGGCGATCTCCTCGAGGCTCTCTTCAATCAGTCCGGTGCCCCAACGGTAGCACTCGAGCAGGATTTCCTCCTTGCTGTGGAAATAGTGATAGAGGGCCGGCTTGGTGATCTTGAGCCGCTCGGCCACTTCGTTGAGCGTGGTGCGTCCGTAGCTCTTTTCGAGGAACAGCTCCGCCGCCGTCTTAAGCACGGCCTCGCGTTTGGTCCTGAGGTCGCGGCGCCGGCTGGCGAAAGCCTTCCAGTGCGGTTGCCGTTCGGGTGCGCTCTTAGGCACGCATGCCCCCTTGATGACCCTGGGAGCGCGGGCATCCTGCCCGTCTTCCACTTGCCGGGTAGCGGCGCTGGTTACATCTTACCGCCGGGTAAGATAAGGCGCAATTCGAAGTCGCCCAGCCGCTTCTGGCCGTGCCGGGTAAAGGCCCGTTCGGCCTTGTCCATCTCTGTAAATAGGACCAAAGTCCAATGGACCAGGGCAGCGCGGGACGCTACGGTACGCCATTGGAGTAGTCGGACGATTTCCAGCCCGTCCCTGCGCTGGCGGTCGGCACGGCGCCCTGCGGTATTCGCCCTCTGCGGCCTGTCTGGAATGATTCAGCGTAAACTTCGGGAAGGACCGGTTGCAGGTCCGTCTGATTTAAAGCCGGCAATCGGGCAGAGGAGTGCAAATGTCCGGGATTACGAGACGACGTTTCATCAAACACGTGACGGCTGGAGCCGCGGCAGCAGCGCTGCTTCCCTCAGAGGCGCTGCGCCTGCGGGGCAATCCGCTGGGAATACCGATCGGGTGCCAGACCTGGCCCGTCCGGCAGATGATGGCGAAGGATGTTCCCGGTACTCTCAAAATGCTCGCCGCTGCCGGATTCCAGGCGGTGGAACTCTGCTCGCCCGTGGGCTACGCCGACGAAGGGTTCGGGAGTCTCGCCAATTATGGATGGCAGTTGCGGAACATGATCAGCGATGCGGGACTCGTCTGCGCCAGTTGTCATTTCACCCTTGAGGAGCTGCGGAAGAATCAGGCCGATCGCATCGCCTGGGCCAGGAACCTGGGGCTCACCCAGATGATCGTGCCGACCCTCGAGGGACCGGAGCACCCGACGATGGACGACGTGAAGCGCGCCGCGGACGAATACAATAAACTGGCCGAGAAAGCTGCCGCCGCCGGCATCCAGCAGGGTCTTCACAACGAGGACTTCCTGCTCACTACCGTCAATGGACAGAGGACTTACGATTTGCTCTTCGGCCTGCTCGATCCCAAACTGGTGAAGTTCCAGTTCCAGGTTTCTACCATCGCGCAGGGTTACGACGCTGCCGCCTACTTCACCAAGTATCCCGGACGCTTCATTTCCATGCACGCTCAGGGGTGGGATGCCAAAAATCACAAAGAAGCGCCCATCGGCCAGGATTCGCTCGACTGGAAGAAGATCTTCACCGCGGCGCAGACCGGCGGCATCAGGAATTACTTCGTCGAGATGGATTTGGATCTGATGAAAGCCAGCGTTCCTTATCTGCGCGAGCTGCAGGTTTGAGTTAGCCGTCAAGAGTTGACAGTCGACAGTCCACACTCAAAGAGGACCGTCAAGCTTTCCCCTGGGATCAGCAGAACCCGTCCCGTCCAAAGGGCTCCCCTCCTGGGATCAGGAGGGGTTGGGGTGGTCGATTTCAACGACCCAGGCCCGCTCCTGGGATTAGGAAGACCCGTCGAAGGCTCCCCTCCTGGGATCAGCATGACCGGGATAGTCAATTTCAGGTAATTCCTGCCAACCTGCTGAAAATAAACCGCAAAAAAACTTTCTCAATATTCTCACTTTTCTCACTTTTCTCCATTGTCCCATTTTGCAGGTTCACACTGTCTATTGGCGAAATCCGGGCGGGCGATTCTTTTGTCCGCCAGAGAAGAATGCCAGTGGAAAATGGAATTTTTACAAACGAAGCCATCAGGTTATTGAAAACAAAGGACCGCAATCGTTGGAACCCAAGAGGTTGCTGAAAACAAATGACTTAAGCCATGAAACCCAAGAGGTTATTGAGTGGCAAAGGGTTATCTCAATTTTGGGAGGAGAAAAACCATGTCTTTGATGAAAAAAGGGACCAGTTTGGCGTCGGTAGAAGCCAATCGCGCCAATGGCGCCAAAAGTACCGGACCCACGAGCGAACGCGGCAAGGCCGTCTCGCGCTTCAACGCCGCCAGGCACTGGGGACGCGCCGCCGTGATGTTCGACCTGATGCCCGCCCTGGGTGAGGCGCCCGAAGACTTCGCCGCCGTGCTCGCCGGCCTGCGGTGCGCACTTGCGCCCCGGGACGCCTTCGAGGAACTGCTGGTAACCGATATGGCGGAGATCCACTGGCGCCTTCGCCGCGTGATCCGCGGCGAGGCCGCTGCGCTCGCGGTAAAGCGCCGCCAGAAACAGACGGATCGCGAAGAGGAGGAAGCTCGAATGGCCGCGGGCGGCTTGCACCCCCTGGAGCCGTCCGTAGCGGCCCAAGTGGGTTTTGTTGGCCTTCATGACTCACCCGCCAAGTTCATGCAGATCATCGAGTTGCTGAAGGCGCTCGACGCCATAATTCAGAACGAGGGATTTCCGGGCGACGGCAGGGCGTTTTTTGCCACCATCTACGGGCGCGAACCCGGTATACGAGGCGAAGCCGTGATGAGTTGCTTCCAGCGCTTCCACGAGGACGAGAAAGCCGGGCGCAGCGAAATCGCCGCCGCCAATCGCGCCGAATTCCACGGGCTGCTTAAATCCGAGATCGCCTGGTTTGAGCAGGGCGCCGCCCGTGACCGCCGGGCGCGCGCCGAGTTGCAGGCTCCGCGCGATGCCGCCCCGCTGGCGGCCACCAAAGACTCGGCCGCGGCCATGATGTACCTGGAACGGCTGGAGCGCCGCTTCGAACGCAAATGGAAGTTGCTGCGGGCCTACCGGAAAAGCAGGGTGTTGGCGCTGGCCGCGTAGGAACCAGGGAGTAGCCAGCCGGGAGCGGAGGAACAGGGAGACTATGAAGAATGAGGGCTGGAGTATGAAAACGTTTCAAACTTCATACTTCAGCCTTCTCGATGTCGGATTCGCTAGTTCCTGCTCCCTCGCGACTTCGGACTCCGCCGCCCGGATCCACGCGCGGTCTCGAGTTGCGCTTCGAGGCGCTTCACCCGGCGCCGCAAGCGGGCGATCTCCTTCGCTTCCCCCGGGCTCGGGTCCGGCCCCGGCGGCCGGGCGGGCGCGGCGCCTTCCTCCGGCAGGGGCAGCAGCTTGCGCACGAAGTCCATGGGGCTAGAGGCTATGTTAGTAGCCTCTGATAGCCTGCTACGGATGCCCTCCTGGGCCTTCTGGTAGAGCTCGAAAGTGTGGTTCAGATACCAGGAGACGAAGTCGTGAGTCGCATGGTCCGAGGCCCGGATGAGCGTGCGCAGCAACTGCAGGGGCAGGGCGCTGTCGCGGCCGCGCGCGTCTTCCACAATGATCTGCGTCAGCACGACCGAGGTGATCTCGCGGCCCGAGCGGGCATCCACCACCTTCACGTCGGTGCCTTCGCGCACCATGCGGGCGATGTCTTCGAGCTTCACGTACCCGCTGGCGGCGGTGTCGTACAGCCGCCGGTCCGTGTACCGCCGGATCAGCACAGGCTTGGTCATGGTGCCTCAATAATCTTTCTGGCCAGTCCAGATTTTACTTGACACGGGTCCTGCGCCGCCGTAAATTGGGATTGGATACTGCGGCGCAGTGACTGCACTGCAGTATAGCGTAGGACGAAAGGAGAAGCAAATATGCCTCTCAGAATGAAAGCGACGGAACCCCGGTCAACCGGTCCGCTGGCGGTGTGGGCGCGCCAGGGAATCGAGAGCTTCGTGGCCGCGCAGAAGATCCTGCTGGACCTGACGGCGCAGCAGAACTCGCTCTTGATCGGCATGATCCGCGAGCGCCTGAGCGAACCCGGCTTCCAGCCGGGAAAGGCCCTGGCCCGAATGGCCGACAAGGGCGTGGAGAATTTCACCAGCGCCGGCAAGATCCTGCTGGATTTCGCCGCCGGCGAAACCGGCCTGATGCTGGACGGTGTGAAGAAGGGACTGCGGCTGCCCGCGCCGGTGGGCGGCGTGGCGGAAGTTTTCCGCCATCGCGTCGAGACCATCATCGGTCTGCAAAAGAAACTGCTCGATGCCGCGGCGGAACAGGCGCACGTGGCTGCCGAGTCTTATCGTGAAGGCAAGGGACTGCGGGCGCTGGAAGGAGTGACCGAGTTCGCGCGGCGCGGCATGGAAGGCTTCGTCGAAACCGAAAAGGAGTTCCTGGACCTCGCCACCGAGGAGGTGAGCACGGCCCTGCGGGGTGGCCGGGAAGCCCGCGAGCCGGCCGGCGACCGGTCGAAGCTCGTTGCTAAACTCGCGCGCGAGGGTGTGGAGAAGTACCTCGACGCCCAGAAGAAGCTCCTCGAACTGGCCATCCAGCAGTTCGAGGCCCGGGGTGAAACGGCGCGTCCCGAGCCGCGCAAGAGGCCGCGGACGTCCTTCGCCGAACTGACCGAAAAAAGTGTCCACAATTTCGTGGCAGCCCAGAAGTCGCTGATGGATCTGGCGGTCAGGCCGGTGCGCAAAGGAACTCCGGCAGAACCTCGCAAGGTTGTCCGGCGCCCGGCGCGGGGCCGGAAGGCTGAGGCTGTAGCGGCGGCCTGAGGAGGGTCAGTAGCTCAGTTTGTCAGTGGGTCAGTTCCTCAGTCGTGCTCGCAAGAACCTGACTGATTCACTGACCAACTGACGAACTGACGGACTGACCTGGCTGCCAAGGCAGAAATTCTTTCACACGGGTTGCGCGAAACAGACGTTCGGGTAGACTGGGGGCGGATGGGAACTCGCCGCCAGAAAGTCCAGACCGGGCTGGAGAGCGCACCTCTGCCGATCTGGCAGGAGCTTCTGGCCGGCGTGGAGATGGCCTTCCTGCGCATATCCCCGGTCTTCTGGGGGTACGGCATCCCGCGCGGCGACGGGTCGGCGGTCGTGGTGGTCCCCGGGTTTCTGGGCACTGACCTTTACCTGAATCAGCTCCGGTCGTGGCTCCGCCGCATCGGGTACCGGCCGTACGATTCCGGCATTCCCTTCAATGCCGAGTGCCCGAACCTGCTGATGCGGCAACATATGAACGAGGCTATCCACAAAGCCTACAGGGAGACTGGGCGCAAGGTCCACCTGATCGGCCACAGCCTGGGAGGAGCGATGGCCCGCGCGGCCGCCCGGCAGATGCCGGACCGGATCGCCTCGGTGATCACTCTGGCCGCGCCCATTCGCGGCGTGGCGGCGCATGGCGCGGTGCTGCGGACGGCGGAGCTGGTCCGGTTGCAAATCCTGGAGCGCAACGGCGGCAGGGTGCTGCCGGATTGTTACACCGGCGCCTGCACCTGCGCTTTTCTGGAATCGCTGAAGACAAGGCTTTCCAAACGCGTCCGGCAAACCGCCATTTACACCAAGGCCGACGGCATCCTGGATTGGCGCCTTTGCCGGACCGGCGATCCCAGCGTCGATTTCGAAGTTTCCGCCACGCACATCGGCCTGGCGTTCAGCCCGCTCGTTTACAGCCTGGTGGCTGAGCGGCTGGCCGGCCATTGAATCAGAGCGGGCCGGCGCCGTCATTCTTCGCCTCGCTCAGGATGACCGGCCGGCGGAGTTTTTCACCCAACCCTTTCCCCGGCGGGTGCACGATGCCAACCCGCGTCAAGATCGATCAGGAATCATTGCAGGTGCTGGAGCCTCTTCTGCGCGCTCCGCAGACGGCTGAGGACAGAATCAGCGCCGTGGTGTCTGCGCTCCAGGGCCACAGCGGAAGAGCCTGGCGGCGCCAGTTGGCACGCTGGGCCCTGCGCGTGCTTCCCGTCGAAGCGCTGGTCCCCGACGTCTATTGCCAGTGGCGCCCTGTGGTTCGGGAAGCCATGCAATTCGTGGTTCGGCGCCTTTCTGCGGCGCGGCTCGCCCCCAAAGTCGTCGAGCAGATGGCCCTGCCGCCGGATACTCCCGTGGACGCGCGTCTGTTGCGATTCATCGCCAAAGTGCCCGGCCTGCAGAAGCTCGGCCAGGTGCTGGCGCGCAATCGCCATCTCGACCCCAACGTCCGGCGCGCGCTGACCCAACTCGAGAACAGTATCGCGGATGTAACGCCAGGCGAGATCCGCGCCCTGATTCGCCGCGAGCTGGGTCCCATACTCAGCACCTTCCAGGTTGAGCTCGATCCCGGCATCCTTTCCGAAGCCAGCGTCAGCGCCGTGGTGCGTTTTCGCTGGCGTAATCCGGATACGCGCCGCCGCGAGCGCGGCGTCTTCAAGGTCCTGAAACCCTACGTCCCCGGCTGTTACGCCGAGGACATGAAGATCCTGCAGCAACTCGCTGCGCACCTCGCACGCAAGCCGTCGAGCGACGGCATACGCATGCTCGGCGTCTCGGAGACGCTCACCGGAATCCGGCGTCTGCTGGAACACGAGGTCGATTTTCGCCGCGAGCAGACGACGCTCGTGAAGGCCCTGCGCCTGTATCGTGCCGTGCCCGGGATTCGCGTGCCGCACGTGATCCCGCCGCTTTCAACGGCGCTGATTACGGCTCTCTCCGAAGAAACGGGAACGAAGGTCACCACCGTCTTCTCGCGTCCGGGCAAATCCCGCCGGAGGGTGGCGGAAAGACTCGCGGAAGCGCTGCTGGCGGTGCCGGCACTCGCGCACGAGCGCGAGGCGATCTTCCACGCCGATCCCCACGCCGGCAATCTGCTCTACGACCAGCGCCGCGACGAGCTCGTTATCCTCGATTGGGCGCTCACCGAACGCTTGAACCGCGAGCAGCGCAAGAACATCTTGATGCTGGTTCTGATGCTGTTGCTGCGCGACGCCCAGGGAATCGTCAAAGCTGTGGAGAACTTGTGCGCTCCGGGAACGGAAGGCAATCCGGAGCGTACGCCCACGATTCGCCGGCAGGTGGCCCGCTGCCTCTATCGTCTGCCGGTTCTCGCCCTGCCCGATCCCATGGAGGCAATGAGACTCCTCGACCGCATCGCGCTCAAGGGCATTCGATTCCCGCCGGCCCTGCTGATGTTTCGCAAGGCGTTCTTCACGCTTGACGGCGTGTTGGCGGATATCGCGGGATCGAGCTTGCGCCTCGATTCCGTGATGGCGCGGTACGCCGCCACGCATCCGCTAGACGCCGGCGCCACCTTGCTTTCATTGTTGTCGATCCGGGATTGGCTGGCCCTCGACTGGAGCGCGGCCACCTTCGCGGCGCGTGTGTGCTCGGGAGCGGTCTCGGGACCTTGGGCATGGCCCGCAGGCTTCCTGCCGGAGCTCCCGGACTCAACCGCGGCCAGGTCACGAAAGAGGCGCATGATCACCGCATAATCCGGCTGTTTGCAGGAACTTGATATTGTTCGCCCGGAGTGATAGTGTCTGCTGAGCAAGGCCGCGAAAGGGGATGGTATGAACACTCATCTTCGTGCGCCGGGATTCGAATCTACCTCTGTCAGGAATATCCATCGCAGCAGGTCTGGAACCGCACTCTCGCGTCGAGGCTGGCAGGTCTGCCTCCTGGCGCCGGCTGCCCTGGCGCTGGCGGCCATGGTCGGCTGCTCGTCGAGCAACCAGCCTGCCGGGCCGGCGGGCGTTTACGCCAAGGCCAAGGCGATTTTCGCCAAGGGCGCGAACCTGGGTTACGATGCGGACATCGACGCTCTCTCCGCTCTGTCATACGCCGACCCTCCGAACGAATACACCACGCGCGCCAGGGTCTTGCGCCTGGTGTACCTGAGCGGCGAAGTGCAGGGCTACCGGACGCTCTCCGAGGCGTACGGCAAAGCCGCCGACAGCGCCAAGCCCGCGGCGCTCAAGTCCGAGTACACTAAGCTGCGCCGCAATGTCGATGCCCGGGGCGCGGAGCTGACGCTGCGCCTGGGCGAAATCGCCATGCAGTTGACGAAGGGCGGCCAGCTTCCCAAGGACCTCGTTCTTGATCTCCCGTATCCTAACGTGGACGTTCCCCCGGCGATCGCGCCGCTGGAGACGGCGCGGACCGGACTGGAGATCTCCCGCGAAGATCAAACCCAGGCCGAACTGCTTGCCACGCACATCGGCGTAGTCGATGCGCTGGCTGCCATCCTGCACACCGACCGGGCGAAGGCGCAGGCGGAGATGAACGCCGGTCCGGTGACGATCGATCCCACCCAGTTTCGCCTCTTCCTGGCGGACCAGATCATGGCCGGCGCCGTCTTTTACGATCCGAAGCACCTGTACGATCCGACCCATTACAAGCTCGTGGTAGGAGTCGCCCAGGATGAGTTGCAGCCCGTCCAAGCCGCTCTCAAGCAGACTCCTGATCCGGACTGCGCGAAGCGCCTGAAGAAGCTCCAGGACGAGATCAAGTCCGGGCTCAAGGCGTTTCCTAGCTCCGTCTGATCTCGCGTAGGTCAATTGGCGCCGTAGCGCGACCGGGACGTCAGTGCTGAGCGCAGTGCGCGGTACGTTGGTTCGCCAGTCAGTCAGGTTGTCGGTTGGTCAGGCGGTCACTGGTTAACTGGCAGTTGCCTAGTTCTTGAGTCTCCGCTTTGAAGAACTGACTAACTGACGAACTGACAAGCTGACTTGCTGACGAGCTGACAACCTGATTCACTGATAACCTGACCCGCTGGGCGCCGGCCTGGCGTAACCTGCCCTGCCTTGCCCTGGAGTCACACGACTCTGTGAGTTTGGTCACATCTGCCCCCCTGCCAATTGGGATATCAAGGTCAAGGGCGACTCGCGCGAGTTCAACCGGGAGGGGCACTTCCATGCGCCGGAAAGCGGTCAGGGTTGCGGGTGGCGGCCAGGGCCATCGGACGGGCGAGCGTCAAGAGTCGAAGCATGCTCCCGGCCACCAGCGGCTCTCCTCGGTCGATGCCGCCTTTCTCTATCTGGAACGTCCTGAGATTCCGCTGGCTATCGCCAGCGTTTCCATCTTCGATGGCCCCATACCCTTCGAGCCTTTCGTCACCAGCATCGAGCGGAGGTTGCCGCTGATCCCGCGCTACCGGCAGAAGGTGGTGATGCCGCCGCTCAATGTCGGCCTGCCAACCTGGGCGCCCGACCCGGATTTCGACATCCACCGGCATATCATTCCGGTCCGGCTCGGGCGTCCCGGGGGAGACGCCGAGTTGGAGGGGCTGGCAGGACGCATCCTGAGCCAGGTAATGGATCGCAGCAGGCCTTTGTGGGACGTCCACGTGGTAAGCGGCCTGAAAGGAGGCCGCGGAGCGCTGATCTGGCGCGTGCACCACGCCCTGGCCGACGGCATCTCGGGCGCCGGACTGTTGAGCGTGGTCCTGGACGTGAAGCCGCGGGCGTGGCGCGCCCGGCGCAAGGAAACCGGCGGCCGTCGCGCGCCGGCGGGTTACCACCCAGGGCCGACCGGTGTGATTTCGGGCGCGATCGACAGCGCGGTCCAGGGGCTGGCGGTGGCCGAGAAAGGATTCCTCGGCATCGTGCAGTCGTTGCTGAGCGGGCACATGCAGAACGGACTGACCGATCTGCGCGGATTGCTGCCCGAGCTTGCGAAATCGGTGGAGAGGTTGCCCTTCAACAAGCCCTGTGGCGGTGAGCGCAAGTTCTGCTGGGCCGAATTCGACCTCGACCAGGCGCAGGCCGTGCGCGCGGCGCTGGGCGGGACGCTGAATGATGTCATCCTGACAGTGCTCACGCGCGCGCTCGCCCAATATGTGAAGCTGCACGGCGAGAGCGCCGTCAACCGCTTTGTGCGCATCGTGTGTCCGGTCAGCCTCCGCAATGGCGGGCATCAGGGCGAGCTGGGTAACCAGATTTCCTTCCTGCCGGTGGCCTTGCCCCTGGATGTGCGGAGTCCCGTCCGCCTGATGCGAGCGGTCACGAAGCGAATGGCCATTATGAAGCATGCGGGCGCCGCGGGCTGGGTGGCGCTGCTGGCAGCCTGCATCGCGGCCATGCCGGCTCCGCTGCAGGCGCTGCTCTGGCGCGGCCTTCCGGAGATCATCCTGCCGGTGTCGCTCTTCAACATGATCTGCACCAACGTGCCGGGGTCGCCGGTGCCCCTTTACGCGATTGGCCGCAAGATGATCGCGAGCTATCCGCAGGTGCCGACCGGCTGGGACCTGGGTGTCGGCTGCGCGGTGCAGAGTTATGACGGGAAACTCTGCTTCGGCCTGATTGCGGACGCCCATGCCGCGCCCGATGTGGGCCGGCTGCGCGATTTCCTCCGTAGCGCCTTCGACGAGTTGCGGCGCGCGGCCGGAGTGACGAAAAAAGAGGCGCAGCGCCCGGCACGAAGGCGCAAAACGGCCGCGCCGGAAACTTGGCACGCGGCTTGAGGCCGGGCGCGCGGGTTTCCAGCCCGCCGATCGTTCTCGCGTTGGGCCGGAGGCGAAAGCGAGAAGCAAATCAAAGCGGGCTGGCGGCCCACGCTCCCGCTTGGACGGTGACACATGGCAGCGATCAGCCCAACTCTCAGCGAAGACCGGATTACCTATCTGGAAGCTCTGGTCAGCCAGGCCAGAGCCGCCGCTGCCGTCTTCACGCAATACACCCAGGCGGACGTCGATCGCATTGTGAAGCCCATGGTCTCGGCGGCCATGGAACAGGCTCAACACCTCGCCCGCCTGGCCCTGGAGGAAACGCAGCTTGGAGTTCTCGAGGACAAGGCGATCAAGAATATGGTGGCGGCTGAGTTTGTTTACAACTACGTCAGGGACAAACCTACCGTCGGAATTATTCGCGAGTTTCCGGAACGCGGCCTGGTGGAGGTGGCGGATCCGATCGGTGTGATCTTTTCCCTGACGCCGATTACCAATCCCACCGCCACGGTGCTGTTCAAGTGCATTATGGCCATCAAGACGCGGAACGCGGTGATCTTCAGCCCGCACCCCAGGGCCTGGCGCTGCTGCAACGAGGCCGCGCGGATCATGTACGAGACGGCACTCAAGCACGGCGCGCCCGAAGGAGTCTTCGTTTGGGTGGAATCGCCCACCCTTGCCGACAACGATTACCTGATGCACCACCAGAATATCGGCTTGATTGACGCCACGGGCGGCCGCGGTGTGGTCAAGGCAGCCTACAGTTCCGGCAAGCCCGCCCTGGGCGTGGGCCCGGGCAACACGCCGGTCTATCTCGAAAAGTCCGCCGACCTCGACATGGCCGTGGTGGATATCATCACCTCGAAGACTTTTGACAACGGGACGATCTGCGCCGCCGAGCAGACGCTCGTGATCGACGACGAGATCTACGACCGCGTGCTGAAGAAATTCGCTGACCTGGGTACTCACGTCTGCAACGATCAGGAGGCGGCGCTGCTCGCGCGCACCGTGATCGATCCCGAGACCGGAATGCAGCGTCCCATGGCCGTGGGTCAGAAGGCGGCCGACATCGCGCGCGCCGTCGGCCTCTCCGTCAAGCCAAATACCAAGCTGCTGATCGCTCCCATCCAGGGAGTGGGCCCGGAGCACCCGCTTTCGGCCGAGAAACTCTTTCCGCTGCTCGCCGTCTACCGCGCCAAATCAGTCGATGAAGCGCTGAAGGTCTGCGTGGATGTGAACCACGCCGGCGGCCTCGGCCACACGGCGGTGGTTTTCTCGCGCAACGACGAGGTGATCCGCAAGTTCGGGGAAGTGATCAACGCGGGCCGGATCATCGTGAATTCCCCAGGATCGATCGGCGCCATCGGCGGCGTCTACAACGACATGGTGCCGACGCTCTCCTTCGGATGCGGGACGGGTGGCGGCAACAGCACCACCGACAACGTCAACGTGTATCACTACCTGAACATCAAGCGCGTGGCAAGGAGGACGCAAGCGCCTATGTGGTTCCGCGTTCCCAACCAGATTTACTTCAACATGAACGCCGTGCAGAATCTGCGCCAGTTCCCCTCGCGCTGTACGGTGATCGTCACCAACCCGGTTCTGGAGCAGATCGGGCACGTCGACATCGTCCGGCGGAACCTGCTTCCGGAGACCGTCGTGCACGTGACGGCCATTCCCGAGTCGGAGCCGGAGATCAAAGTGATCGAGCAGGGCCTCGAGGCGCTCAACTTCTACAAGGCCGACCAGATCGTGGCGCTCGGCGGCGGCTCCGTGATCGACGCCGCCAAGATCATGAAGCTGAAGTACGAATCGCCGCAGGCCGATCTCGACGAGCTGGGCGCGCCTTTTCTCGACATCCGCAAGCGCGTGATCCAGTACCCGACCGAGAAGACGAACCGGCTGCGCCTCGTTGCCATCGCCACCACCAGTGGCACCGGAAGCGAGGTGAGTCCGTTCGCCGTCCTGCTCGACAAAGAGCGCGGCCGCAAGATCACGCTTGCGGATTATTCGCTGAGCCCCGACGTGGCCATCGTCGATCCGCAGTTCGTGATGTCGATGCCCAAAGGCCTGACGGCGGATACCGGCATCGACTGCCTGACGCACGCGCTCGAAGCCGGCGTCTCGGTCTACGCCTCGGCTTACACCGACGCCAACGCCATGCAGGCGATCCGGCTGGTCTTCAAGTATCTGCCCCTCGCGTACGAGTGTCCGCACGACGAGGAAGCGCGCACCATGATGCACAACGCGGCCTGCATCGCGGCGCTGGCGTTCTCAAACGCGTCGGTGGGGGTGAACCACGCGCTGGCCCACGCCTTCGGCGCGCGCTTTGGCGTGGCGCATGGCCGGGCCAACGCGCTCATGCTGCCGCACGTGCTCGCCTACAACGCCGCCGTCCCCACCAAGTTCATGCCGTCCCCCCACCAGCGGGCGTACACCGCGCACAAGAAGTACGCCACCATGGCGGACCTGTTGGGCCTCGGCGGCAGCACGGTCGCGGAGAAGGTTAACCACCTCGTTTCGGCCGTCGAAGAGTTGCTTGACCGGGTGGAGATGCCGCGCTCGATCGCCGATCTTGGAATCCCGCCGGAGGCGTTTGAGCGCGCGGTGCCGGAGCTGGCCAAAGTCGCGTTTGACGATCCTTCGTGGCCGACGAATCCGCGCATGCCGCTGCTCGGAGAACTGGCCGATCTGCTTTGGAGCGCCTATCGCGGGCGTGCCGGAGCGAAGGCGGCGAAAGCGTCGGGCTGAAGAAGAATGTGAGCAGGTTCGTTTGTCAGTAGATCAGTTCGTCAGTCAGCCGGGAAACCGGAACTGGCTCCCTGACGCGCTGAAAGACTGGCGAAGTGACCAGCTGACCCCGCAAAGAAGGTGATGACCATGAGCGCGAATACCATCTGGCTTGAGGTCGAAGGTGAAGGTGTGATCCCGGCAGTGGAAATCGCCCTGGAAAAGCTGACGGGCGCCGGCGACGAGATCATTCTGGATTTCTCCTCCGTGCCGCGCATTGACCCGAGCGCGCTGCGGGCGATGGAAAGCCTCGCCACCACGGCTGACAGGAAAGCGGCCACGGTGACATTGCGCGGCGTGAATGTCGAAGTCTACCGGGTGCTGAAGCTGATGCAACTGGCGCCGCGGTTCTCGTTTTTGTCGTGAAAGTGGCGGCATCCGCGGTGGCGGCATCCGCGGTTGTGGGGGCGAACCGAGCATGCTAGCATTCACAGACATGGAACTTACTGCCGTCTACAAGAAGGTACCCGAGGGTTACATAGCCTGGGTGGAAGACCTGCCCGGTGCCAATACTCAGGGCGTGACTCTGGACGAAGCGCGCGAAAACCTTCGCGAGGCAATTCGAATGGTCCTCGACGCCAACCGCGAATTGGCAGAAAGCGAGTTGGAGGGCGAGGAGATCATTAAAGAGCCGGTTTCCTTGTCGGGTCTATGAAGCGGCGCGAGTTCATCCGGCACCTGCAAGCCCATGGGTGTTGGGAGCTGCGCCAAGGCAGCAGGCACACGGCTGCTGTAGTCCGCGTGAGACGAAGGTTTCCGCTGTGCCGTCACACCGAGATCAACGAGATTCCGACGCATAAGATCTGCCGGGATCTTCACATCCCCGAACCCTGATCGAATCGCTTGTCGTTCCCACGCCGCACCCCGGAGACAAATGGCGCACCTCTGTGATTGAGGTATACTTCCGCGTACCAGCGCGTGGGGATTAGAGTCCCATGAAGGAGGTGACATGCGCCCTCAGTCACAGGTCAGCCCTTGCGCCCCGTTGTTCTCGCCTGCGGTAGCCGTCGTCCTCTGTCTGCTGCCCGGTTTGGCGGCCGCCCAGGTCTCGGTCACAACCTGGCACTACGACAATCTACGGGACGGACAGAATACGCAGGAAACGATCCTGACGACCTCGAATGTGAACTCGAAAACTTTCGGCAAGCTCTTTTCCTGCTCCGTGGACGCCGGGATTTATGGGCAGCCGCTTTATCTCCCGGGCGTCAGCATCGCCGGCGGCACGCACAATGTGGTCTATGTGGTGACGGAGAACAACAGCGTCTACGCCTTTGATGCCGATGGGTTGGTGACTACACCGCTGTGGCATGTGAATCTTTCGGCCGCAGGAGAATCGCCGGCCAGTTGCGCGACAATCAGCGACATCTGCAAATCGATCCAGGTCCCCATCGGGATCACCAGCACCCCGGTGATCGACCCGACGAGCAACACAATTTACGTGTTGGCTCTGACGGAAGAAACCGGCGGGGCCTACGTTGACCGCCTCCATGCCCTTGACGTGACTACGGGCGCCGAGAAGTTCGGCGGGCCGGTGCAGATTCAGGCCACGGTCGCGGGTACGGGAGCCGGCAGCGTCGGGGGCAGGATCACTTTCGACGCCTCGCACCAGCTTCAGCGGCCCGGGCTCCTTCTGCTTAACGGGACTCTCTATCTGGCTTGGGGCGCGCTCGCCCAGCAGCAGCCGTGGCACGGCTGGGTGATGGCATACAACCCGGCAACCCTGGCCCAGACGGCGGTCTACAACGATACGGCGAACGGTAGCATGGGTGGCATCTGGGAAAGCGGCGGCGGGTTGTCGGCGGACTCGGCCGGCAACATCTACTTGCAGACGGGCGATGGCACCTTCGACGCCAACACCGGCGGAGTGGACTATGGCGACAGTTTCCTGAAGCTGAGCGGTGGCCTGGCCGTGCTGGACTACTTCACACCCTACAACCAGCAGCTCTTCTGGGAAGACGATCTCGACGTCGGTGGTGGCGCGGGCGTCGTCCTGCCCAGACAAAACGGAAGTTACCCCGACGAGATCGTGGGTGCCGACAAGCAAGGCAACATTTACCTCGTCAATCGCGATGACATGGGGGGATACAATCCCCTGCTCGATGGGAACATCCAGACCGTAACGGGCTCGCTGGATGGCTACACGAATAGTCCCGCGTATTGGAATGGCGCCGTCTACTTCGGCGGCAACAACGATTACCTCAGCCGTTACACGCTGAAGAGTGGCTTGCTTTCCACCGCCCCGGTGTCGAAATCGCCGAATATCCTGATCCAGGGCAGCACGCCTTCGATCTCGTCCAATGGGACCGCGAATGGCATCGTCTGGGTGATCGACGTCGGCGCCTCGCTGACCAAAGCCTGCGTCCTGCGCGCCTACAGCGCAACCAATCTGGCCAAGCAGTTGTACAACAGCAGCCAGGCGGGCAGGCGTGACACGCCAGGGGATGGAGTCGTCTTCACGACGCCTACCGTCGCCAACGGCAAAGTCTATATCGGCACCTTCAACCAGCTCGACGTCTATGGACTGTTCTGAGATCAATGAAATCAAACGTCAGATCGGTGCGGATCCGGCGCAAGGGGGCACGCGGATCCCACCGCCCTCTGTGACCGCAGACACAGACGCCGGCGATCAAGCGCCCTTAGGATTCAGTTCTACGCCCCGCGCTGCCTCGCGGGCGCTGACTGGTAGCGTGCCTGTCCCGGGCGCGCGCGGGCGCGACGCCCGCGCTACAATCTGTAATCCGCCTCAGTGTCGCGCGCGCCACTGCTCGTACCGGACGCGAACCGCGGCCGTCGCTTGCTCGACCCGTTGAACCGCTGCTGAGACTGCAGGACGAGCCTGGTCCCCGGCGCTCGCTGCCTCCGTGCGTACCGTGCGCACCGTGGCGGCGCCAGGAAGCGCAGAGACGTTAACGCTGTTCCGCTGGAACGCAAGGTAGCCGTAGCCGACGAGCCCGGCGAGCGTGAGGATGAGCACAACAATGGCGGTCCACAATCCTCGCGAGCGCCCGGCCTTGCGCACGAGCTTTCGGGTTTCCGCTGCACGCCCGACCGGGTTCGCGGCAGCTTCGTTGAGGTGCAAAATGCTGCCGGCTGGAGGGCGCTTTTGCAGATCCCTGTGCAGCGCGTCCACGGCTCTCGGGTTCTCGATCCGAACCGGGCCACGCGCCAACTCCGCTGCCATCGGCGCTGCAGCAGCAGCAGCGTCGTCGTGGCGCGCCGCCGCGGGCGCGGGCGGCTCGAGGGGTAACGAAACACTGTCCTCGAGCGGCAAGGGAACACGGTCGTAATGGCGCACGCTCGCGCCGTGTTCCCATTCCGTTCGAATTCTCTCCTCGGTGAGCTTCAGAGGAACCTCGTCCAAGCCGCGATCTTGCTCGACACGGTCTTCGAGATCCATCGTCAACAGCCGATGGAATCCCTCGTTGTAGACCTTTGGTTCGCGCGAATCTCTCATGACGTACCTCGACCTGCCCCGTAGCGCCTGACGATGACTTCACGCAAGCCGGTTGCCAATGACAACCCCGGCCTCTCCTGTGCTTTGGTTTGCAATGACATGGCGAATCAGCCCGGCTGGCGGAGCGAATGCCGTTCTCCAGAAATTTCACGGGACCGGAAAGAATTTACCCGGCTGCGATGACGCCTCGAGGTCCTTGCCACAGCACTCGAAATACACCGTCACTCGGGAGCGGCCAGGCTGTTAACCGTCGGCTGTAAGCTGTAGACTTGTCCACCGCCCCCATCCCGGCGCATTGACGCATGGTATGAGCACCCTCGCTCGCAAGCTTGCTCTGACGGACTACTTCACGCTTGCCTTCGGCGCTATGGTGGGCGTGGGCTGGCTGGTCGTCATGGACGACTGGCTCGCGCGCGGCGGTCCGCTGGGCGCGATGCTGGGATTCGCCATCGGCGGCGCGGCCCTGGTTCCGGTTGGCTACGTGTATGGCCGGCTGGTGCAGGTCATCCCCGATGCCGGAAGCGAAATCGCGTACACCGGCCGTGCGTTTCAGACGCGCGGGCTCAGCTTCGTGGCCGGCTGGACGATGCTGCTGGCCTACTGGATCGTCTGCCCTTGGGAGGCGGTCGCCGTCGGACGCATTGCCGCATACCTGCTGCCGCAGTTGAATTCGGTCGAGCTCTACCGCGTGGGCGGGCAGCCCGTGTATCTGCCGCACCTCGCGCTCGGTCTCGGTCTTGTCAGCCTGATCGCCTTACTCAATTACCGCGGCATTCGCGCCACAGCTACCTTCCAGAACTGGATCACCTTCACGCTGCTTGCTCTCTTTATGGTCTTCGCGGTCTGCGGATTCAATCGCGGCCAGGCGGCCAATCTGCGGCCCTGGTTCAGCGGAGCAGCCGCGGTTTCCGTCCTGCAAGTGATCCAGGTCGTTCCCTACTTTCTCACGGGATTCGAATCGGTGCCCAAGTGCGTGGAGGAAGCGGCCGCGCAACTCGATCCGCGGCGGTTCATGCGGCCCATCCTGCTGGCGCTCGGCGTCGGCGTAGCCTTTTACGTTCTGGTGATCGCCGTGGTCGCCTATGTGCGGCCCTGGCGTTTGCTGCTTGGCCAGCCCTTCGCCACGGCAGTAGCGTTCGAACAGGCATTCCGCGCGCGCTGGATTGTGGGCCTGATCATGGCCGCGGCCATCATGTCGCTGATTAAAGTTTTCAACGGGAATTTCGTGGCCGCCAGCCGCGTCCTGTTTGCCTTGGGACGGCAGGGCCTCGCGCCGCCGCATCTGGGCGGCGTGGATTCGCGGCACCGGACACCGGGGCTCGCCATCGCGGGGCTCGCGGTGGGAAGCGGCGCCGCCCTGTTTCTCGGACCTTCGATTCTGATTCCAGTCACTGAAGTGGGCTCGATGGCGTCTGCGGTGGGATGGCTGCTCGCCTGCGCGGCATACTATCGTATCGAAGCGGGCCCCGCTCGCCGCGCGGTGGCAGTCCTCGGAGGACTCGTGGCCCTGGCCATGATCCTGATGAAGATTCTGCCCTTTGTTCCCGGACATTTCACCGGACACGAATGCATCGCGCTCGGGTTCTGGGCGCTGCTGGGCGTCGCGATCTGGCGCCGCCGGCATCAGTAGCTCTGCCTGCCGGCCACCGGCCAGTCGCCACTTTTTGCCGATGGGGTTGCGGCGAGCCGCGCTCGGTTAAAAACCGCTGTCGAGATCGGCAAAGGCGAAGTGATCACGCAAGACGGTCTCACCGACGGCCACCGGAAGCGTCGAGTTGAGGATGGGGCCGGCGTAGACGAAGCTGTGAAATTCTCCCCGTTCGCCGCAGGGATCGGTACCCTCGGGCAGCAGGGAAAGAAGTTCCGTGTCGAACTCCCGGCCGGCGAAAGACGCGTCGAGCTTCCCGGTATCGACGCAGGTGAGCTTCGCCCGCAGCCCGCTCGAGATCATCTCCTCCGCCAGCTTCCGCGTGGGCAGTCCCCAGACGGGGAATATGGGCTCGAGACCCGTGCCCTTCATCTGTGCTTCCCGGTAAGCGCGCACATCCTCCAGAAAAAGATCGCCAAAAGCGATTCCCGCGATTCCGTTCGCAACCGCCTGCGCGCACGTTTCCGCCATCACTCGCTCATACTCTTCATTGGAACAGGGCCACGGCAGGGGGACGGCCCACAACGGAAGCCCGGCCGCCGCGGCCTGCTTTTCCACCAGGCTGCGCCGCACGCCGTGCATGGCGACACGGTCGAACGCTTCGTTGAAGGTGGTCAGCAATCCGGCAACTTCATACTTTGCCTGTTGCCGGAGAACATGCAGCGTCCACGCGCTGTCTTTTCCGCTGCTCCAGGAAAGCAGGATCCGCTTCATTGGTTCATGTTAACCCACAGGCGTTCAAGACCCACCGCTGAGTTGTCACGGCGCACGCGACCCCGGGTCTATTCGTAGCGCAGCGCGACCATCGGGTCAACTTTCGTTGCCCGGCGGGCGGGGATGTAACTCGCGAGGACAGCCACGGCCGCCAGCAGCAATGAGACGGCAGCGAAAATCGCCATATCGGTGGGCCGGACCCCATACAGCATGCTCGACATGAGGCGCGTCAGGCCCACAGCAGCGGCCAGCCCGATCCCAACCCCCACCACCAACAGCCGCAGACCGTTTCCCACCACTAGTGTCAGTACGTTGGTTCGTTCCGCACCGAGCGCCATGCGGATGCCGATCTCGTGAGTGCGCTGCGTAACCGTGTACGAGATCACCCCGTAGATTCCGACCGCCGCCAGCACCAGGGCAAGGCCCGCGAAGACGCCCAGCAGCAGCATGGAAAAGCGGCGCCCCGCCACCGAGTCTGAGACGATCCGCTCCATCGTCTGGACGCCGAAGACCGGTTGGTCGCCGCCGTCGCTGGCCACCAGGCGCCGGATGGCGCCGGCCATGCTCAGCGGGTCTACCGAGGTCCTCACCATCATGGTCATGCCGCCGGCAACCAGAGGCATGATTTGATCCGGCAGTTGCACGAAAGGCAGGTAGAGCTGGTACTGGATTTTGGACGCAGCGTCGGTGTCGAGCCCGAAATGCTTGACGTGACCGACCACCCCTACGATCGTGATTGGCCCGCCAAGACCCGGGCCAAACCCCTCTGGCACGGCGATCCTGATACTTTGGCCGACGGGATCCTGGCCGGGGAAGAGGCGCTTCGCCATCACTTCATCGATAACGGTGACTGGCGCGGACCTCACGGTGTCCGTCTCGCTGATGAAGCGCCCCCGAAGCAAGGGAATGCCCATGGCGCGCAGGTAGTCCGGGCTGACGTCGTAGTTCAATGCCCACGACATCTCGCTTTGGGAGTTCGGACGAGGACGGCCCGAAACCCAGAATGGCAGCTCGTCGTCGCTGCCGGAGAGCGGCAAGTCATCCACCACTCCCGCTGCCTCCACTCCGGGCAACGCCCGAATACGCTCGGCGAGCTGCCCGTAGGCGGTACGGATACCGTCGGAAGTGGCGCGATTGGCGGGACTGAGGCCTACGGAGAAAGTAAGAAGGTTCTGCGGCTTGAATCCCGGGTTCACGCGGCTGAGCTGCCACATCGTTTTCAGCATCAAGGCCGCACCGATCAGCAGGACCAGCGAGGCCGCGACCTCGGCGACCACGAGCGCGGAGCGGAGCTTTTGCCGGCTTCCGGTCGACCCGCGCGTGCCTTCCTGCAGCGTGGCGTGCAGGTCGAGCCGCGAAATCTGCAGGGCGGGCGCGAGCCCAAAGATCACACCCGCGGCCACTGAAACCGCCAGGGTGAAGGCCAATACCCAGCCATCCACGCCGATGTTCTCCATGCGCGGCAGCCCGCCGGGAATGGCCGCCACCACCGCCTGCGTCCCCCAACGCGCCAGGAGCAGTCCCAGGGCTCCGCCGGCAAGGGCCAGCAGCACACTCTCGGTGAGAAGCTGCCGGACCATGCGGCCCTGGCTGGCGCCGATGGCGGCGCGAATTGCCATCTCCCGGCGCCGCGTCGTGGAACGGGCCAGCAACAGATTGGCGACGTTGGCGCAGGCGATCAGCAGCACAAAGCCGACCGCGCCGAGCAGCACCAGGAGAGACGGACGCGCGTCGCCCACGATTTCCTGCTCCAGCGGTCGCACGCTGACGCCGTGCCGGGCATTCGATTTGGGATAAGTCTGCGCGAGCTGCGCCGCGATCCCGCTCATCTCCGCCTGCGCCTGGGCCTGGGTGACGCCGGGTTTCAACCGTCCCACGACGCGCATCCCGGGATGGGCCTCGCGCGAGCGCGCCAACACGTCATCCCACTGGTCGAGCAGCGTGTAGACATCCGCGGTGCCTAGAAAGCGGAAATCACCGGGAACAACTCCGATGACGGTGTAGGATTGGCCGCTCAAGGTGATCGGCTTGCCGATCACCGCGGAGCTGGCGGCAAAGCGCCGCTTCCACAGACCGCCGCTGATCATGGCCACACGGCCGGCGCCCAGGTGATCTTCCCGGGCGTCAAAATCGCGGCCGAGCAGGGGCGTGATCCCAAGGGTTGGGAAGAATCCCGCCGACACCATTTTCCCGTCAAGATGCTCCGGAGTGCCGCTGCCCGTGAGGTCATACGCCGTCCAGCGGTGCGCGCCGAGGCCCTCAAACGAGCGGCTCTCTCGCTGCCAGTCCAGGAAGTTCGGGTAGGAGACGGACATCATGTCAAACTCGGGGGTCTTTTCCCCCATGATCACCAGGCGGCCGGGATCCCGGTACGGCAGGGGCCGCAGCAGCACTCCGTCGATGACGCTGAAGATCGCGGTGTTGGCGCCGATGCCCAGCGTGAGGGTCAGGACGGCCACGATCGTAAAACCACGATTGCTCGCCAGCATGCGGAGACCGTAACGAACGTCTTGCAAAAGAGTTTGCATCGGGTGTCCCTCCTCGTCGTGGGACCGGCCAAGGAAACCGTTCCCCGCTAATTCAAACGGAGAAAGCTCGCCGGAGGTTCCATCTGTCTCACGCCAGAAACTCCGGGCTCAGTATCCGCGGTGGGTCCTGTCATTCTTGAGCGGAGCGGCGGTGGCCGCTCTTGTTGTGGCACGGTCTCCCGACCTTGCCACAACGCGCCAGAGCGCATACAGCGCAAGCGAGGCTTGACCATATCGTATGTTCATAATATTATTAAGACTTGGATAAATGTCCCCGGCCTGCGGTTGCGCCGCCCGACGCCTACAACTTCACAGGGGCCCCGCGAATGCTGTCATTTTCCATCGACCCTCGACCGCTTGTAGCCGTCTTGTTCAACACGACTCTTATATTCCCGGCGCGAAGTCCTGACATATGGCGGAGTGCATCCGCGGAAGGGCGCAGAAAACGCCGTGAACACCACTCCAAAACCCGGAATGTCCCCTGGAATCAACTGGATGAAAGGCTCATGGGCCTGAAAGTGAGATCGTCGTGTCCGCAGCGCTCTTCACGATTGAGAGGCAGCGCCTCGCTATCCCTCGCCTAGTCAGGCGCTTGGCGCCTGTCCTCGCCCATTTAGCCAGGCTCGCTTTTGCAAGCACACCGCAGAAACACGATTCAGACACCCACCGCGCCAAAGCCAGAATGTCCCATGGAATCATTAGGATAGCTCAAAGGTGGGGGCTACATCGAAAGCCAGAATGTCCTTTAAAATCAATAAAAATGGGGCTACATCGAGTGCCTGAAAGAGGTCGTCTTTTCGTCAGAATGTGCTTGGAAACGACCACGAATCCGAGGATGCCCCGTCTTCGTCCGATCTGTCCGATTCGGGCACCGGCCGGAGTGATGGCAGTCACAATGGCGCGTCTCCGCAGTCACAGCCTCCTGTGTCGTCAGATGATCACCTTTAAAGTGCGCACCGGGCGTGACCGGCGCCAACCGATCACCGAACAGGGGACTTTATGAGGATACAGAAGCAGGACGCGCTCGATTATCACCGGCGGGGCCGGCACGGCAAGATCGAGGTTGTGGCCACGAAGCCCTGTCGCACGCAGTGGGACCTGAGCATGGCTTATACGCCCGGCGTGGCGGAACCGTGTCTCGAGATCGAAAAGTCGCCGGAGCTGGCCTTCGACTACACCGCCAAGGGCAACCTGGTGGCGGTGGTCTCGAACGGCACGGCGGTGCTCGGGCTTGGTAACATCGGCGCGCTGGCCGGCAAGCCGGTGATGGAAGGCAAGGGCGTGCTCTTCAAGCGATTCGCCGACATCGACGTTTTCGACCTCGAGGTCAACTCCGAGAATCCCGCGGACGTGATCCGGTTCTGCCAGCTTCTGGAGCCCACCGTGGGCGGCATCAACCTTGAGGACATCAAGGCGCCGGAGTGCTTCGAGATCGAAGAGACGCTGCGCCGGACCATGTCGATTCCCGTGATGCACGATGACCAGCATGGTACGGCGATCATCTCCGGGGCGGCGCTGCTGAACGCGCTCGAAGTCGCCGGCAAAGATATCGCGCGCGCGCGGGTGGTCTTCAATGGCGCCGGAGCTTCCGGGATCGCCTGCGCCGAACACTACATCCGCCTGGGCGTGAAGCGCGAGAACCTGATCCTGTGCGACACCAAGGGCGTGGTTTACCGCGGCCGCCAGGAAGGCATGAATTCCTACAAGGCGCGCCTGGCCGCGGATACCGAGGCCAGAACGCTGGCCGATGCCTTCAAGGACGCCGACGTGTTCGTCGGACTCTCGGTGGCGAACTGCGTGACCCAGGCGATGGTGCGCAGCATGGCGGCGCGTCCGATCATCTTCGCCCTGGCCAACCCGGATCCCGAGATTACTTACGACGACGCCAGGGCGGCGCGCCAGGACGTCATCATGTGCACCGGTCGCTCCGACTATCCCAACCAGGTGAACAACGTCCTCGGATTTCCCTTCATCTTCCGCGGCGCCTTGGATGTGCGGGCGCGCACGATCAACCACGAGATGGAAGTGGCGGCCACCGAGGCGCTGGCTTCCCTGGCCAAGGAGGACGTGCCCGACGCGGTGCTGCGCGCCTACGGTGTCAGCCGGATGCGCTTCGGTCCCGACTACATTATTCCCAAGCCCTTTGATCCCCGCGTGCTGATCTGGGAACCGGTCGCGGTGGCTCGCGCCGCCATGGGAACCGGCGTGGCGCGGCTTTCCCTTGACCTTGACGCTTATCGCGACCAGCTCGCCCGCCGCCTCGGACGCACTTACGAGGTGATGCAGAACGTTCGTCATCGCGCCCAGGCCCTTCCCAAAAAGATCGTCTTCTCCGAGGGCGAGCACGACCGGATCATCCGGGCCGCCTGCCAGTTGGTGGAGGAGCGCATCGCCCAGCCGATTCTCATCGGGCGCAAGGCCGCCATCGAGGCGAGGCTGGCCGAACTCGACCTGCACGGCTTCCATCCCACAATCGTGGAGCCCGCACTCGAGCCGCGTTTCGACCAGTACGTGGAGGAATTCTATCGGCTGCGGCAGCGGCGCGGCATCACGCGCACCGAGGCGCGCGAGCAGATGCTGAATCCCAACTACTTCGGGGCCATGATGGCCCACATGGAGGACGCCGACGGCTTCCTCGCCGGAGTCACCCAGCACTATCCGGAGACCATCCGGCCGGCGCTGCAGATCATCAAGACCTGGCCCGGCGTGCGCCGCGTTTCCGGCGTCTACGTGATCGTCACCAGGCAGCAGGTCTACTTCTTTACCGACACCACGGTGAATATCGAGCCCACGGCCGAGGACCTGGCGGAAATCGCCCTGCTCGCCGCCGAGGTGGCGCGCAGCTTTGATTTCGAGCCGCGCGTGGCCATGCTCTCATTCTCGAATTTCGGCAGCTCCGCGCATCCGCTGGCGCAGAAGGTGCGCGAGGCAGCCGAACTCGTAAGGAAGCGCTCCCCGGAAACCCTGGTCGACGGGGAAATGATGGCTGACACGGCGGTCACGCCGGAGATGATCGAGGAAGATTACCCCTTCTCGAGTCTCAAGAGCGGCGCCAACGTGCTGGTCTTCCCGGACCTGGGGTCGGCCAACATAGCCTACAAGCTTATGCTACGGATCGGGGGCGCGGAGGGCATCGGACCGATTCTGATGGGCCTGAGCAAACCCGTTCACGTTCTGCAGCGGGGCGCGGCCGTCGAAGAAATCGTCAATATGGCGGCCATCGCCGTCATCCAGGCGCAGATGGGCTCCAAGGCCCGGGAGTTGCGCGCGCCCGTGCCCATCAAAGCCGCTTGAATGCCTGCTCGGAATGCGGAGAGGTGGTGGGGCAGGCGTGCCAAAACAGAGGCATGCCTGTCCCACGGCTGGCGTGCTGCTGAAAACGTCAGGGGACGAGAACCGGCAGGAGTCCCAGGGTGATGAAGCGGCTGGGCAGCGGGGCCGGTCCCGAGATGCCCGATCCACTTGTCGTCGTGCACCCGGCTCCGTTCGCGCCCAGAGGGCATCCCCAATAATTCGAGGCTGCGTTGACCGTGCTGCTCCCGGCATTGTCGATGCCGACTTTGCCGCCGGCCAGATTGTTGAGCTGGACGTTGACGGCTGCCGGCGTGCTCGCCACCACGTCATCGGACTCGCCAGTGATGGTGTTCTCCGCGATGATGGTGCCGGTGATGGGAGTGCCGCCGGCGCCGGCATTGACGTTGATCCCCGTCGAGCCCGGCGTCGCCGTATCGAAGAGATCGGCTCCATTGCCGGAGATTCGGTTGCCGACGATCACATTGTCGTTCAGGTCGTCGGCGGGCAGTCCGAAGTTGGGACCAACATGGCTGTGGAACGCCACGCCGGGAAGGCCGTTGTTCAGCAGGAAGTTGTAGGCTACCACGTTGCTGGAAACCAGCCCGATGCCAGTGCCGTCCGAGAAGATGCCGACTCCCGCTCCCGCTCCGGGAACCTTGTAACCGTTGTGCAGCGAGGTGTTGCCGGCGATTGTGTTGTGCACCACGCCGAGGTGCGGAGCCGTGGAGCCCGGCGCGGGCGCGTGTGATGCCATCACAATGCCGCAATCGTAGGGGTTGTTTTCCGAAAGATTGCCCGTCACTACGTTGTCGTGGGTCTCACCGGTGTCGTCGCTGAGCAGGATTCCGCCGGCGTTGTTTGCCACCACGTTGTTGGCCACGATCGAGTGATCGGCCCCGCTGAGGTGGATTCCCTCGCCGCAGTCGAAACCTTCGCCGGTTTCCCAGCTCGGCTGGCCGGTGCAGGTGGTGGTGGAGATGGACAGGTTCACGTCGTTGCCCTGGACGTGATTGCCGGAGATCGCGACCGCGGACGCGTTGGTTACGAGGATCCCCTCGTAGTCGGCATTCTCAACGGTGAATCCGCTCACCACGACGTTCGTGAGCCCCGCGTGGTCGCGGCCGTCGACGTAGACGCCATTCGCGAGGCCGGCCGCGTCGATGATCGTCGTGCTCGGACCAGCGCCGATCAGCGACAGCGACTTGCCGATGATGACGTCCTCCTTGTAGGTTCCTGCCGCAACGCGGATAGTGTCGCCGGCGGACGCGGCGGCAACCGCGGATCCGATTGTCTTATAGCAGCCAGCTGCCCCACTCGGATTGACGCAGCGGCCGATGCCTGCGGCCGGCAGCGACATAACCACCATCAACGCCGCGCAGAGTGCCAAGAGCAGTATCGGGTGATGGACGTTCCTTTTCACACTTCGACGCATAGGTCCTCCCATCGTGAATTTGCGCCCAGAGTGGGCGTATCGATCGGGCTATTTTGGGATTTGACGTAAGTGATGAAACGTACCACCATCGGAAGGCCATGTCAAGCGAGGTGCAATGCAATGCCTTGACAGCGAGGCGCAATGCAATGCGAGTCTCTAATGCAGTGGCGGTGCCTGCGTGGTGCCGGGTGATTGGGAGAACGAGCGGGCGTGCTTCACCCGCGATTTCGATTCAGGCTACGACCGCGTGCTCATAATGACAGGCTTCGTCGCGGCAATAGCGCGTCGTCTCGCCCTGCTTTGAGACCTTCTCGAGCAGGATTGGCGAACCGCACTTCGGGCAGGCTTCGGCCACCGGCTTGTCCCAGGCCGTGAACTTGCAGTCGGGATAACGCGTGCAGCCGTAGAACGTCTTGCCGCGCTTGGTTTTTCGCACCACGATCTCGCCGCTGCAGCCCTTCTCGGGGCAGGCGATGCCGAGCGTCTCGCGCTTCACGTACTTGCACTCGGGGTAGTTGCTGCAGGCCGTGAACACGCCATAGCGGCCGTGCTTCACTACCAGGTGATTGCCGCAAACAGGGCAGGTCTCTTCGAGCTTCTGATCGGCTACGGCCGTGGCCGTGCCTTCCTTCATCACGATCTTGCGTGTGTTCTTGCACTCCGGGTATCCGGTGCAACCGAGAAAGTACCCGAAGCGGCTGCGCTTGGTGGTCATGGGACGGCCGCACTTCTCGCAGATCTGGTCCGGGACCTCCGGTGCCGGCGGGGCGCCGGTGGCGTATTGCGCCGCGAGTTCCGGCGTGAGATCGCGGGTGCCATCGCAATCGGGGTATCCGGTGCAGGCCAGGAACTGGCCATTACGGCCGAGACGGATCACCATGGGCTTGCCGCACTTCTCGCACTTGACGTCGGTCGGAATTCCCTCGCCCTTGATGTCCACCATTTCGCGCTCGGCGCGCTGCAGATCCTTGCTGAACTTGCGGTAGAACTCCTCGAGCGCGGCAGTCCAGGTCAGCTTGCCTTCCTCGACCTCGTCCAGTTCCTCCTCCATGCGGGCGGTGTAAGCGACGTCGAAGATGTCGGTGAAATTCTTCACCAGCAGATCGTTCACAACCATGCCGAGTTCGCTGGGGAAGAAGCGGCCCTGGACCTTTTCCACGTAGTCGCGGTTCTGGATGACCGAGAGGATGCTGGCGTAGGTGGACGGCCGTCCGATGCCTTTCTCTTCGAGCGCCTTCACGAGCGTCGCCTCGTTGTAACGCGGAGGCGGCTCGGTGAAATGCTGTTCCGGCAGCAGATCCTCAAGCGCGAGGCGTTCGCCTTTGGCAACCTGCGGCAGGCGCGCCTTCAGTTCGGCGTCCTCTTCCAGATCAGCCTGCGTCTTGTCGTCCTTGCCCTCTTCATAGACCGCAAGGAAGCCCTTGAACTTTTCCACCGAGCCGGTGGCGCGGAACAGGTAATCGTCCGCAGTGATCTCGATTGTGGTCTGGTCGTAAACCGCAGGATTCATCTGCGAGGCCACAAAGCGCTGCCAGATGAGCTTGTAGAGCTTGAACTCATCGGGATCGAGGTACTTCTTGATCGATTCCGGCGTGCGCTCGATGGCCGTGGGACGGATGGCTTCGTGCGCGTCCTGGGCGTCTTTCTTGCTCTTGTAACGGATGGGTTCAGCGGGCAGATAGGCCTCGCCGAATTTCTTGCCGATGTAGTCCCGCGCCGAGGCGATAGCGCTCTCCGCCACGCGCGTCGAGTCCGTACGCATGTAGGTGATCAGGCCGACGGCGCCTTCTTCCCCCAGTTCCACGCCTTCGTAGAGCCTCTGCGCCAAACTCATGGTCTTTTTGGCCCAAAAGCGGAGCTTGCGAACCGCTTCCTGCTGCAGCTTGCTGGTGATGAAGGGCGGAACGGGGTACTTGCGCTTCTCTCGGGTGGTGACCGAGTCGACGATGAACGGCGCCTTGCGCAGGGCAGCGACATGATGATCCGACGCAGCCTGATCCGGGATCTCGAGGTCTTTGCCCTGGAACTTGGCGAGCCGCGCTTCGAAGGGGGGTGGATTCTGACCGTGGAGGCGGGCGGCGATCGTCCAGTATTCTTTCGTCTTGAAGGCCTGAATCTCGCGCTCGCGCTCCACGATCAGGCGCAGAGCCACCGTCTGGACGCGTCCGGCGGAGATTCCGCGCCGGACCTTGTCCCACAACAACGGGCTGACCTGATACCCGACCAGGCGGTCGAGGATCCGGCGCGCCTGCTGCGCTTCCACCAGGTGGGTGTCGATTTCGCCGGGGTGCTCGAAGGCGCCGCGAATCGCGTCGCGGGTGATCTCGTTGAAGATCACCCGATAGAACTTCCGCTTCTTCGATTCCAACAGCTCGCGCAGGTGGGCGCAGATGGCCTCGCCCTCGCGGTCCGGGTCGGCCGCCAGGTAGACCAGTTCGGCGCGTTCGGCGGCCGTCTTCAGCTCCTTGATCACGTCCTTCTTGGAGGGGATTTCCCGATAGACCGGCCGGAAATCGTCGTCGATGTCGACGCCCAAGTCCTTCTTGGGCAGGTCCATCACGTGGCCCATGGAGGCCTTCACGGTGTAGCCGCTGCCCAGATACTTGTTGATCGTCTTGGCCTTGGTCGGCGATTCGACGATGACGAGTGACTTGCTCATGAACCTCTCTTCAAGCTC
This sequence comes from Terriglobia bacterium, assembly GCA_035946575.1. Taxonomy (GTDB): domain Bacteria; phylum Acidobacteriota; class Terriglobia; order UBA7540; family UBA7540; genus Gp13-AA77. The sequence goes on from DASYZG010000112.1 coordinate 49,746, forward strand.
CTGATAACTGATGATCTCAACCGTTCCGGCGTTCCCTTCTTGCCTTTCAGTTATGGCGTATCCGATTTGGCGTTGTCAAATGCACACCCGGGAACGAATTGTTCAGACGGCGCCGGTGAACCCTTTTCGCAAGTCTCAGCGCCCATTCCTGCTATAACTTACGGACGAAGTTCTTGCCTGGCAGTTGCCGGATGAATCCGCCCATTTCGAGCTCGAGCAGTGCCGCCAGTACTCGCGGCTGCGGCAACCCCGCCTGCGAAAAGATGTCGTCCACAAAGGCGGCCTTGTCCGGCCGCAGGACTTCATAAACGGCCTTCTGATCACCGCTAAGCGCAGGCTCGAACAGCGACCGCGTCTCCGCCTCCCCTGAGGCAAAAGATGCGGTCACAGCCGGAATCAGTTGTGCACGGACCGTGGCCGGGAATTCCTCAACCACGTCCATCCAGTTGTCGACCAACTTGGCACCTTGCTTGATGAGCAGGTTGGGGCCGAAACTCTGGGGCGAGGTGATGTTTCCCGGCACCGCGTAGACCTCGCGATCCTGTTCCGAAGCGAGCCTCGCGGTGATCAGCGATCCGCTGTATTCCGCGGCTTCCACGATGACGACGCCGAGCCCGAGGCCGCTGATGATCCGGTTGCGGATGGGGAAGTTCTCTGGTTGCGGCGAAGTGCCGAGCGGGAACTCGGAGACGAACGCCCCGCTGGCCAGGATGCTATCAGCCAGACGCTTGTTGTCGCGGGGATAGATGATGTCGACGCCGCAGCCAAACACCGCGACGGTCCTGCCATTGACCTCGAGCGCGCCGCGATGCGCCGCTGAGTCAACGCCGCGCGCCATCCCGCTGACGATCACGAGCTGGCGCTGCGCGAGGTCCGCCGCCAGCCGATGCGCCACCGAACTGCCGTAAGCGCTTGGACGCCGCGTGCCGACGATCGCGACCGAATACCGTGAGAGCAGACTCGCGTCGCCGCGGACATAGAGCGCCAGCGGTGGATCAGCGATCTGTTTCAAGAGCGATGGATATTCGCCGCTGCCGAAGGGAATCAGGCGGCAGCCGAGTTTTTCCGCGGCGGTCAACTCCTTTTCGGCATCCTGCTGGCCGGCACCGGCGCGGATTTGCTGCGCGACTCGATGAGTGAGGCCCGCACCCTCGAGCGCGCTGATCGACGCGGCGTAGACGGCCCCGGGCGAGCCGAAGTGCTCGATCAGCTTCTGGGCACTGCGGACCCCGAGCCCCTCGACGCGCCCGAGCGCCAGCCACAGGTGACTGGCCGCTTGTTCAGAGATGGCCGTCATTGCTCACCTATTGATGTGCTACGGATCACTTAGTGCCGCTGTTTGCAATTGCGGCGACGTATTCCATAGGCGCAGCCCTGCCCATGCCTTGCCAAGCATGATGGCTTTCCGATACTATTGAAAATGGTAAGTGGCTTTGTTATCAAGCACATGAGCGCTATGTTTCGCGCAATAGCAAACGTCCATCCCGGCCTTAGGCCCCGTAGTAAAGGCCAAGGCCGGATTGCTGTCCGGCCGTATCGGCATGCCGGCTGCGAATTGCAGAGCATGCTTCGAGCCTACCACGCAAAAATGCGACAATGGAGAAAAGTGAGAGAATCGGGAAAATTTATTTTGCCCATAGAATCAACAAGTTAGCTAAATTCCGTTGGTCGCCGGCCCGGGGGGAGTCCCAGCCTGCGATATAGGCCGCTGGCAAACCCGCACACATAGCGCCGGCCTTCAGGCCGGGCACATGCCGACTCAGGCCGGGCGCCACGCTGTCCAGCCAATTGCCGGACATCTCTGTTTCTACCGGGGGTCGCTGCTAACGATATGCTTTGACGCGGCATTTTGCCAGCCGCGATCAGTGGCGCGTGGTGACGTGCGCGTGACGATGGGTGATCGCCCACTCTCCCACGTCCGCGGAGGCTTCGGACAGGATATTAACCAGGGGCCGGCTCATCCTCACCACGAGCTTTGCCGCCGTAACGCCAGCCCAGACGGACAGCAGCCAGGCGGAGCGGAACCGCCGGGACGCGTCGAACTCGGGTCGATTGTGCTCTTTCAGGCTCAGACAGTTGACGAGCACGTCCACAGCGTAAAGCACTCCAGCCACCATCAAGCCGGCCCTGATCAGCGCCACCACGACTTCTTGCACCGTTCTCATGCCATCCGCCTTTTCCCGACGACCAGTATGTTAGATGCGCGAACTCGCCCGCCGTGACGGAGCGCACTTTGGATTGTGCAGCTAAGCTGCCAAGCGTTTCACTCCACCCCGGACCAATTTCCCCAGCGGCATGTCAATGAGGTAACTGTCCGAAGGCGCGCAAGATAAAGCCTTACGGGGCTGTGACTGACGGGCACTGACGGGCGCAGGGCAATCAGAGTTTGGGCCCAATTTCTGCGATAATTCATGCAATTCTTACCTGCCGGAGACCAGAAACGACCCCAGCCTCCGGCAACACACGAGCGGACCACGATAAACATTTGCTGTAGCGGCGCTCTGTGAGCGCCGGTCATCCAAATCACGGTGGCAATCGTGCCGTAGCGCCGGCGTCCCCGCCCGCGATTTTCGCGCCTGTGACAGGCGCGCCACAGCACAAGGCTGTCACTCCATTGTGCGATCCACCATAGGACAATCGGCGTCTGCGACCTGTTGCGCAGAATGGTTATTCGCTCCTCTACTGCACAACTAAAGCGAGCGTGATGCTGTTCTGCACGCTCGCGGAGCCCGCGGTATAAGTGCCCATCAGCGTCAGCATGTACGTACCCGCCGGCGTGCCCGTCGGACCTGTCATGACCGGGGTGCTGCCACCGCAGGCTGACATGATCAGCGCCAGCGTAAGGATCAGCGCCGGAACGATGGCGAGCGCCGGCGAGCGTCCGAGCAGAAGACTAACTCGGGCTGCGGGCTGCGCGGCGTGCCAGGCGCGCCATCCCGCCAGACCCGTGAGCAGAACGAAAGCCAGCAGCCAGAAAACACGAGTCATCGGCTGCTGACCGATTGGCCGCCACTTCGGCCAGTGGGGCAACGCCTGGGATCTTGCGGTGGTGGTTACGGTGACTACGATCAGGCTGGACGGGACACCCAAGCCTACCGGCATCGACGAAGGATTGACGGTGCACGCTGCCGCCATCGGCGCGCCGGAGCACGCGAGCGAGATCGTCCCCGTCAGGTTTCCCGTCGCGTCCACGCTGATCTTGTAGGTGGCGCTCTGGCCGGCGCTGACGGTCGCCGAGCTGGACGATCCCAAAGCGGGCGCAAGGCTGAAGTCGTTGCCGGTGCCTGCGACGGCCACCAGTTGCGGACTGCCGGCCGCGTTATCGGTTACGGCGAGATTCGCGGACAGCTTGCCTCCGGCTGCGGGTTTGAAAGTCACATCGATCGTGCAGGTGGCGCCGGCGGCCACGCTCGATCCGCAATTGTTCTGCTGGCTGAAGTCGGAGGCGCCCGAGCCGGTAAGCGCGATGCTCGAGATGGCGAGCGGCGCGGCGCCGATGTTGGTCAGCAGAACCGGTGTAGCCACGGCGCTCTGGCCGGCGAGCGTCGGTCCGAAGTTGAGACTGCTGGGCGAGAGAGTCACGGCAGGAGTGGTACCGGTGCCAGACAAGGCGACAGTCTGCGGGCTGTTGGTGGCGTTATCCGTGATGCTGAGCGCGCCGTCGCGGGCGCCACCCGCGGAAGGTTTGAAGACCACGCTGACGACGCAGCTTGCCCCAACGGCAATCGAGTTCTGGCAGAGGTTGGCCGCCACAAAGTCTCCGCTCGTAGTAACTCCTACGAGGTTAAGCGTTTGATTGCCCGAATTCGTGAGAGTTACCTGCGTAGCTTGACTCGCGCTGCCTACCGGCTCATCGCCAAAGCTTAGGCTGGATGCCGAGAGGCTCACTATGGGTGCGGGAGCGGTGCCGCTCAGCGGTATGGACTGCGGACTTCCGCCAGCATCGTCGCTGAAGCTCAGCGAGGCCGAACGCGTCCCGCCGCCCGTCGGATCGAAAGCGATTGCGACCGTGCAAGAGCCGCCGGGCGCGAGACTCGGGGTGACCCCGCAATCGGCAACGACGGATTCGTAATAGCACAGCGCGCCAGGAGAGTTCATGGACGCGCAGAACTGGAAATCGGCACTGTTAGGCCCAGTGATCGTCGCTCCCGCGGTGAAGTCCAGAGAAAGATTGCTGGTGTTCGTTAGCGTCACCACCTGGGCGGTACTGACGGTTCCGATCGCTTGAAGGGCGAAGATGAGGCTGGCCGGGCTGATGCTCAGTTCGGTGCCGCCAGTGCCCGTCAGGGCGATCGACTGCGGGCTAGTAGGTGAGCTGTCGGTGAGGGTTAGGGAGCCGCTTACCATCCCCGCTGAAGTCGGTGCGAAGCTCACAGCGACCGCGCAGTTGGCACCAGTCACGAGGGTCGTCGGGCAATTGTTAGTCTCGGTGAAGCTGGAACTGGCGGCCATGCTGGACATTAGGAGAGAGCCGGATGCGGGATTACTGATTGTAAAATTTAGGTTGGTCGTACTCCCGACAGCGGTATCCGGAAAGGTGAGGACCGAAGGGTATAAGCCGATGATTGTTTGGCCGATTAAAACCGAAAGGGTCTGGTTAGGAACAGAACCATCTACGACCGCCAAATCTTGTATACCGTCACCGTTCATGTCGCCCGCACCAGAAGCTCCCACTCCGAAGCTTGCGGAAAATGAACCCACAGTGTCGGGGCGAAAAGTTCCGTCCCCATTTCCGTACAATACCTCGAAGGCCCCGGAGCTTATCATGGAGAGATCGGAGATGCCGTCCCGATTGAAGTCGTCTACCCCTACCAGTGAGCCAGACACCGCGGTTGAGATTCCGGGCTGGAACGTTCCGTCTCCGTTTCCGAGCAAGATAGTCACAGCGCCGGTCGAGAAAACCGCCAGATCGAGCCTTCCGTCGCCATTGAAGTCGCCGATGACGGTCGGAACACCCGTTGCATTGAGCATAATCGGAGAACCGAACGTCCCGTCGCCATTGCCAAGTGCTGTGTAGCAGGTTCCTGCTGAGCTTTCCAAGATCAAGTCGAGTTTGCCGTCACCATTGAAATCGCCGATCAGCACTGGGCCGAGGGTAGAGCTTATGGTGAGGGCGTCCCCGAACGTGAAGTCTCCATTTCCCAAAACCAGTAATGTGCCTCCTCCTCCCGCGTAAGCGATGTCGAGCTTGCCATCGCCATTAAAATCACCGACTAAACCATAAGGGGAGGTGACCGCTGCGCCGAAGGTTCCGTCCCCATTGCCCGGCAATATCGCGGGACCTCCGGTTGACCCGCCGAGCTCACATGTTGTCAAGGTGCCAGTAACGAGCAGATCCAGCTTTCCGTCGTTGTTGAAATCGCCTGTAATGCCGCCGTCAATGGTCCCGGGGTAGGCTGTAACGGATCTGAATGTTCCGTCGCCATTGCTCAGATAAGTGGCAGGGCAGTTGGCGATATATGTGGCGAGCACGATCAAATCGGCCTTTCCGTCGCCATCGAAATCACCTGTTATTAGGCCGTTCGGCCGGGGATCGCCTATGTTGGTGTCGGTACGAATCTGAAGAAGACCGTTGCCGACCCCGATAAATGCCGAGACCACATTTCGGGTGCTGTTCGCGACCGCAATATCGATGTGGCCGTCCCCGTTAAAGTCTCCCGCCGCAAGGGATAGAAGCGAGCCGCTCACACCATAGTCCGTCCGCAGCAAATAGTTCTGCCCGGCGCTTCCTAAGACTGACACTGAGCCACCCGAATTTGCGGTCACAATGTATGGAGCGCCCGCGCTACCCAGGTCGGCAAGGGCCACTCCTGTCGGGCTGGAGCCCGTCTGAAATGGAGCGTCTGCCCCGCTGAAGGTGCCGTCTCCATTTGAGAGCAAAGTAAGCACAGTCGAGGAGGCCGCGTCCGCAACCAGAACGTCGACCCTGCCATCCTGGTTGATGTCGCCGACGGCCACCGATTCCGGTCCGGAGCCGCTACTGATGGCACCTGCTATCCCGAAGGTCCCGTCGCCGTTGCCCAGCAGAATCGATGCACCGGACCCACCAACCACAAGGTCGAGCTTGCCATCGTTCCTGAAGTCGCCCGTGATCAAGGACGCGGGCGCAGTGCCGGCTGCGTAGGTGACCTGGGCAGCGAACGTCCCGTCGCCGTTTCCGATCAGGATGGAAACCGTGTTGTCGGCATTGTTGGCGACGGCCAGATCAAGGTTCTTACTGGCATTGTTGAAGGCGCCAGCCGTCACCGAACTGGGCGACTTTCCAACCGCGTAGACGGCCTGGGGATGAAACGTGCCGTCTCCGTTGCCGAGAAGCACCGAAACGGTGCCGTCCGTCGAGTTCGTGACCGCCAGATCCAGCTTGCCGTCCAAGTTGAAATCGGCCACCGCCAGGGCAGAGGGTGACTCTCCCACGGCGTAGTCGGTCTTCGGCCCAAACGTCCCGTCAGGCTGTCCGAGAAGAATGGAAATGGTGTTGTCGGCCTGATTGGCGACAGCGAGATCGGGCTTGCCGTCGCCATTGAAGTCACCGGTGACAAGCGCCGCCGGGCTGTTGCCGGTGGTGAAGTCGGCGCGGCCAAAGACATAGACCGGTGACGACTGCGCGGAAGCGGTAGAGATCGCAAGACTCAGGACGGTGGGAAGCACCAGTATGCTTCCTGCCGCGATTCCCAAGGCATGGCGGACGAGCGCGAGACGCCTGGTCCCCTCCCTGATCGATTGTGGATATCAAACCGGTGCGGGTCGCGCGCCGCGCCTCCAACCAGGCGCAGCGCCCCCGCGGTCCTGAAAGCTTCAACACCGGACTGGAGGAAAAGTCGCGACCGTCGCCGCGGGTATTCTATCACCGGCCGAGTTTGAAGTGTCTTAAGGGCAGGCAGGGATGCCCGCGCCCCAATGACACCACCCGGCCGCGACGAGCTGGAGCGTCATGTTGGTCGAAACGTGAATTTTGTTCTCGTTTCGCTGGGCGATCGCAGGGTCGGCGCTGGCACGGCCTGGAAGGCCGTGCTACGTCGTGCGGAGCACGGGTAGCCTGCCAGGGACGTAGCACGGGTAGAAGGGAGGTAGCACGGGTAGCGCGCCAGGGAGGTAGCACGGGCATCTTGCCCGTGCTTGGCGCCGGGGCAAGCCCCGGTCCTGCGTCCCGGACATCAAGGACGAAGTCCTTGGCTGGTTTGAATTATGACTATCGACTATGGCATGATGCCTCTCATGA
>DASYZG010000113.1:0-38429 GCA_035946575.1 Terriglobia bacterium
CGAGACCGAGCACGTGGACTGCGCGGGCGCGCCACTGCAGGCGAGCGAAACCGTCTGATTGAATTCGCCCAGGGGCTTGACCTTCAGATCGTACGCGGTGGTCATGCCGGCCGGAATGGTCTGCGACAGGTTGTAGGGCCCGATGGCGAAGTCCTGCCCGGTGCCTGAGAGCGTGACTTGATGCGGGCTGCCGGGGGCGTTGTCGGCAACGCTGAGCATGCCGTTGAACTTGCCGGCCACCGAAGGTGTGAAAGTGACGGTGATGGTGCAACTCACGCCCGCCGCCAGGCTCGATTTGCAAGTGTTGGTCTCACTGAAGCTGGACGGGGAGACCGTCATGCCGGTGATCGTCAGGGCGTCGTTGCCACTGTTCGTCAAAGTGACGGTATGCGCGGCGCTGGTGTTTCCGACGATCTCGCCTCCAACGGACATGGTCGAGGCGCTGAAGCTCACAGCCGGCCCCATGCCGGTGCCGGTTAGGGTGACCACGTGCGGACTGCCGGGAGCGTTGTCGGTGATGGTGATCGCACCCGTTCGAGTTCCGGGCGCCGTAGGAGTAAAGGTGATATTGATCGTGCAACTAGTGCCAGCAGCCACGGAGTTGCCACAGGTGTTGGTTTCGGAAAAGTCGCCGCTGACGCTGATGCTGGTTATCGTTAGAGCGCCACCGCCGCTGTTGGTCAGGGTCAGCGTATGCGCGGCGCCGGTCGTGCTCACGGTCTGAGTTCCCACCGACAGGGTCGAGGCGCTGAGCGTGACCGCAGGACCCACCCCCGTGCCCGTCAGGGTGACCACGTGCGGGCCACGCGGAGCGTTGTCGTAGATGATTATGGTTCCAGTTCGGGTGTTTATGGCTGTAGGTGTGAACGTCACGCTGATCGTGCAACTCGCACCGGGAGCCACCGTGTTACCGCACGTATTCGTCTGGACAAAATCACCGCCGGCGTCGATGGCACTTATTACCAGAGGCATGCTGCCCGTGTTCTTCAGCGTCACGGTCTGTCTGGCGCTCGTCGTGGCCAACGCCTGGTTGGCGAAGTCAAGACTTCCAGAAGAGAGTGTGATGTCCGCGCCTGCCTGCACCAGGACGGAAATCGTGCCGTCGTAGTAGTTGGCGGCCACCAAGTCCAATTTCCCGTCTCCGTTGAAGTCGCCAACCGCGACAGAGCCCGGATAGGTACCCATAGCCGTGGACGCGGCGAGGGTGAATTTGCTCGTACCGTCACCCAGCAGGATGGAAGCCGTGTTATCGCCAGGCGAGGTGACCGCCAAGTCCAGGTTGCCATCTCCATTGAAGTCGCCCACCGCCACGGAGGTTGGATTGCCGAGCATTGCCGGAGACGAGGCCAACGTAAAGTGGCCGGTGCCGTCCCCCAGCAGGATGGAAACCGTGTTGTCGCCGTTGTTGGCGACCGCCAGGTCCAGCTTGCTGTCTCCGTTGAAGTCGGCTACTGCCAGTGAGCTGGGCAATTGACCGGTAGCTGGAGACGAGGCGAGAGTGAAGTTGCCCGTGCCGTCGCCCAAGAGAATCGAAACGGTTCCGTCGTATTGGTTGGCCACTGCCAGATCCAGCTTGCCGTCGCCATTGAAGTCACCGACAGCTACTGACATCGGGCTCGTGCCGGTAGCCGGAGACGCGCCAGCGACGAAGTTCCCCGTGCCGTCCCCCAATAGGATGGAGACCGTCCCGCTCCCTTCGTTGACTACGGCAAGGTCCAGGTTGCCGTCCTCATTGAAGTCCCCTGCTGCAACTGACCAAGGGCTGTTGCCTACTGCTGGAGACGAGGCCAGAGTGAAATTTCCCGTGCCGTCGCCCAGAAGGACAAGAACGGTTGAAGTGCTGCTGTCACAGACCGCCAAGTCCAGCCGGCCATCCCCGTTGAAGTCACCCACGGCCACCGCAAGTGGCCCAGCACCGGTGACAGGAGACGACGCCAAAGTGAAATTGCCAGTGCCGTCACCAAGAAAGACAGAAACCGTGCCATCAAGCCAATTCGAGATCGCCAAGTCCAGCAGACCATCGCCGTTGAAGTCTCCCACGGCGACCGAATTGGGGCCGGCACCCACTGAAAGAGTAGAAGCCGGGCCGAAGAGGACGGTCGAAGCCGGGACGTTGACAAAGAATGGCACCCCATTTGAGATTCCACCTCCCGGCTCGGGGCTCGCTACCGTGATCGCTGCGGTGCCTGCCGTGAGGATGTCAGCAGTGGGCACCGTCGCCTTCAATTGCGTGCCGTTGACGAATTGCGTGGTGAGCGCGCTGCCGTTCCAGCCGACAACGGAGCCCGAAACAAAGCCGGCGCCATTGACGGTAAGCGTGAAATCAGTACCACCCGGCGCCACCGCGTCAGGCAGGAGGGGCTGACTGATGAAGGGCACCGGGTTCTGGTCATTAGGGAACGCTATGCCCGTACCGGTTAACGGGATGACGGGCGCCGTGTACCCCGGCGCGCTGACCGTGACGTTTCCCGTCCTGTTCCCGGTCGCGGTAGGAGTGAAGGTGACCGTGACATCCGAGAGCCAGTACTGTCGAGCGAACGCCCCTGGCTGGGTGATCGAGACCGAGAAGTCACCGCTCGCCACCGCGCTGATGGTGGACGGGGCTGGCAACTCACCCCATAGGGTGACTGTCTGCGGACCGCTGGTGGTGCCGACGACCTGGGGCGCAAACGTCAGACTCGAGGGATCCGCCGAGATGGTGGTACCACACAACCAAAAGACTCCACTCAGATACGCCGTTGTCGTCGTGTCTGTAGTGACGGTCACCCAAGCGGACTCGACGTACGTCGGAATGGCGTATGTAGACGAATAGCTCACGGTTATCGTGCAGGACTGGCCAGCTGAAAGGGAGGATCCGCAATTATTCGTTTGCGAGAAGTCGGTCGTCCAAAAGTATCCTGTTATCGCGATGCTGGAAATCGAGACGTCATATGAGAAGTTGTTGGTCAGAGTGAGCGACTGTGACGGGGGATTTCCTGAACCCACACAGCCCTGAAAGTCGAGCAATGAAGGCAGCAGGGTTATTCCCGGCGTCGGCACGCCTGTGCCCGTCAGATTCACTACTTGCGGGCTCCCCGGTGCGTTGTCCATGATCGTAATCGTTCCCGTCCTGGTTCCTGTCTGTGTCGGGGTGAAGGTCACGTTAATGGCGCAACTCGCCCCGCTCGCGAGCGAGTTGCCGCAGGTGTTGGTCTGAGCGAAGTCGCCGCTCGCAACGATGCTGGTGAGGTTCAAGCTTGGCGTACCGGTATTCGTGAAGGTAACGGTTTGCGCAGCGCTGGTTGTTTGAATGACCTGGCTCGGGAACGTCAGACTTGTGGAGGAGAGAGTTGTGCTGAACCCTAAGACTATGCCAGTGCCCGCAAGGCTGACGGTTTGCGGGCTGCCGGCGGCGCTGTCCGCAATTGAAATCGCGGCGGTCTTCGTGCCCGTGCTGGAAGGCGTAAACGTGACGCTAATCGTGCAGCTTGCTCCGACGACCAAAGAGCCGGCACACGTATTGGTCTGCTGAAAATCCTCGCCGGTCGCAATGCTGGTAACGTCAAGCGAAGCGCTGCCTGTGTTGGTCAAGGTCACCGTCTGCTGCGAGCTGGTTGTGGAAACGAATTGTGCTCCGAAGCTAAGGCTGGGTGGAAAGAGCGTAACGCCTGGGGTTGGAACCTGCAGCAGGATGGAGAGAGTGTCGCCACCATTGTTCGTGATTGCCAGGTCAAGCCTGCCGTCCCCATTGAAGTCACCTGCCGCCAGGAACCAGGGAAAGCCGCCCGTCCCCGCAGAAGGAGCCGGAGTGAGATTACCTGCTCCGTCTCCCAGGAAAATAGAAACGGTGCTGTCATAGAAGTTGCCGACCACCAGGTCCAGGTTGCCGTCTCCGTTGAAATCCCCCGCAGTGACGGGCCAGGGATAGTTGCCGGTAGCCGCCCTCGAGGCCAAGGCAAAATGGCCCATGCCGTCCCCCAGCATGAGTGAGACCGTCCCCCCGTTGAACTCGGGCACCGCGAGGTCCAGCCTGCCATCATTATTGAAATCTCCCGCCGCCACGGAGTACAGATCGCCGAAATATATCGAAGACACCTGCGTGAAGTTGCCAGTGCCATCACCCAACAGGACGAAAACGGTGTCTATAGTGTTTACGACCAGATCAGGAATACCGTCTCCGTTGAAGTCGCCCACGACCCCAAAATTTGGTCCTATGGCTATGGACGAGCCTGGGGTAAAGTTGCCCGCACCATCTCCTAGCAGGATGGAGACCGTCCAGGCTGTGCCTACTGCCAAGTCGAGGTTGCCGTCACCATTAAAATCGGCCACCCCAACCCACCGCGGGTTGGTGCCTACAGCCAAAGATGAAGTCAAGGTGAAGTTGCCGGTGCCGTCTCCCAGCAATATGGAAAGTGTGTTGTCACCGTTATTTGCGACGGCCAAGTCCAGCTTACCGTCACCATTGAAGTCGCCAGCCACAACCGGCTCCGGGCCTTTGCCCACCGCAGGAGACGAGGCCAGGGTGAAGTTGCCGGCACCGTCCCCTAGCAGAATGGAAACTGTGTTGTCATTGTAGTTTGTGACGGCCAGGTCCAGCTTGCCGTCCCCGTTAAAGTCGCCTACCGCGATAGAGCTAGAATCTAAACCGGTTGGCGGCGACGAAGGGGGGGCAAACGCGACAGCAGAGGTAGGGGCAATGACCGAGAAGAACGTCAGGTTCGACCTGCCACCCCCTGGCGCGGGATTGACCACCGTCACTGACGCTGTGCTGGCCGTGGCGATGTCCGCGGCGAGAACGGTCGCCGTCAACTGCGCGCCGCTGACGAATTGCGTCGCGAGCGGGCCGCCGTTCCAATCCACTACCGCGCCGGAGACGAAGCCTGTGCCGTTCACGGTCAGGGTGAAGTTCGGCCCGCCCGGCGCAACAGCGTCGGGCACCAGAGGCAGATTCACGAACGGAACCGGGTTCTGGGCAAGTGCTTCTGTCGTGAGCAGGCCAAGTGATCCGAAGGCGACCAAGACCGCGGCGAGAACAGGCGCAATCCGCCGCGAGATCAGGGAACCACCACGCGACAACCAGCCGGAACCGTTTCGTCTCATGACTACCTCCTGTCGGGGTGGCGTGCGGCGCAGGACTCTGGCGGGGGCCTTGACGAAGGCAGAGTCGATGCCGGTACCGCCTCTTAGCGGAAGGGTATCAAGAGGACTTCAGCGGGTCAGTGAGGGGAGTCACTTGGGCCTGTGACGACCCCTGAATCATTGACGATTTGCGATTGACGATTCTCGATTGCCGTCCAACATTCAGGTGGGCAAGGTAGTGGCGACTTTACGTCGCCATAACTTCAGCATTCGCAATTCGCGATGGCGGCATAAAGCCGCCACTACGAGCGCGCCAGTTGTCCATCTATTTAGCGGACAGTACACGAGATCACGGGGACGCGTGCGGGCCTGACCTACTCCGTGCGCACCAAAGGCAGCTCCACAAAGCTCCTGCCCTCGGCGGAGTGATAGATCCGCTCGGTGGCTTTTCGATAGTCCTCGGGCTTCGCCCAGAAAATGTTGGGCACGAAGGTCTGGGGATTCCGATCGTACAAGGGGAACCAGCTTGATTGCACCTGGACCATGATTTGATGGCCAGGCAGGAAGACGTGATCCGCTGTCGGTAAGGCAAATCGATACTTCACCGGTTTACCGGAAGGGATGGCCTGAGGCTGATCGTACCCGGCGTAGTAGCGGCCGCGGAAAATGTCGGCGGAAATCATCAGCTGGTATCCGCCCATTTCCGGCTGACCTGCAACTTCGTCGGGATAGACGTCGATGAGCTTCAGCACCCAGTCGGAATCCGTGCCGCTGGTCGAGGCTACCAGATTCGCTACGGGCTGCCCGCCGATCTTGAGCGGAGCGGTGAGCACGTCCGAGGTGAACGTCAGCACATCCGTGCGCCCGGAGGCCTCGCGCTGGTCGTCCACCAACCATTCGGGCCAGGTCAGACCCTTGCTTTCGTCGTAGCCGATGGGCCGGACGGGACGCTTGCGGAAGGGCACCGGCCTGGCAGGATCGGAGACGTACTCGTCGTACGCCGCCTCGCCCGGCTTGGGCGGAGCGAAGCTCAGCTTGCCGCCAGCCTCGAGAAAGAGCGCGGTGGGCTTGATGCTGCAGCCGCTCGGACATCCGGCGGGCCAGGAGGGCAGGCGCAGCCACCGGTTCGTCCCGGTTTCAAACGCCGTCACCGGCGCCACGTCCAATGCCGACGCGTCGTCCTTGAGATAATGATCGAGAAAAGGACCGAGAATCTTTTCGCGGAAGTAGAGGCCCGTGTCGCTGCCGAATCGGAGCGCTCCCAGGGTGCTGCCGTCGTCGATCTCCTGTCCGTGATGCCAGGGACCCAGGACGAGGTAGACCATGTTGTTGTCCGTGTCCTTGGGCTTAACGGCCTTGTAGACCGCGATGGCTCCGTAGATGTCCTCCTGGTCCCACAGGCTATCCACCAGCATCATCGGTACTCTCAGAGGCCCGGCGGCGAGTACTTTATCCATCGCCTGCTCTTGCCAGAAGGCGTCGTAGGCGGGATGCTCGAGGATCTTGCGCCAGAAGCCGACCTGCTCCAGACCGCGCAGCCGTCCGAGGTTGCCGGCCGAGACCGCGTTCATGTAGACGTCGTAATCGTCGAAGTTGCTTGTCCACCATTTGGCGCTGTTGTCGCGCGTGGCCTCCTGCTCGTAGATGTAGGGCATGTTCTGCTCACGGAAGGCGCCATTGTGGAACCAGTCGTCGCCCATCCAGCCGTCGACCATGGGGTTCATGGGGACCGATACCTTGAGGGCGGGATGGGGGTTCACCACGGCCATCAAGGGCAGAAATCCGTCGTAGGAAATCCCCAGGATGCCGACCCGGCCGTTCGATTCCGGGATATTCTTTACCAGCCAGTCGATGGTGTCGTAGGTGTCGGTCGATTCGTCGACCGGCGTCGGATTCAGTGGCCCGTGCAGCGGCCGGTTCATCACGAAGTCGCCCTCGGACCCATACTTGCCGCGAATGTCCTGGACCACGCGGATGTAGCCGCCCTTGCGGATCACGTCGACGGCGTTGTCGTAGCCCTGCAGGATCGGTCCCAGGTGGGAGCTTTCCTCGTGGCTGGTGAGCGCCGTGGCGTTGTAGGGCGTGCGCGTGAACAGGATCGGCGCATTATGCGCGCCTTTCGGCACCAGGACGACCGTGTGCAGCCTGACCCCGTCGCGCATGGGAATCATCACGTCGCGGCGGACATAGTTGAAACTGTCAGTCACCGGCCTGAAATGCTCGGGCGTTTCGCTGGGAAAGTTAGGGTAGGTCGTGCTCTGCGCACTCGATGGCTTCGTCCAGAAAAGCGCAATGCAGAGAGCAGCCGCAAATCCAAGAGCACGTATCCAGACGAATTTTCTCATGAGCTCCTTGTCATAGCAGTTGCACCGCGGGCGTGCTCGCCCGCGATTTGCGCGCCTCGAAGATGCAGCACGGGCATCCTCGCCCGCGGTTTCCGACGCGCCTGGGACAGGCGCGCCACAGCTATTCCACGTCTCCCGATTCTTCCTCCGGCTGCGGCTGCGCCTCTACGTGGACCTCGGGCAGGCCGGCTCCACTAAGTTGACGGTTGAGCGCTGGAATATCCCTGGACTTGATCTCGTTCCACCGCTTCGAGACCTCGGCGGACTCGCGCTCGACCTGCGCCAGCCCCGCGGTCTGCGCCGCGGTGGGTGCGGCGTCGGCGCCGCCGATGATGCCATAGAGCCCGGCCGCATCGCCGCTGGCGCGGGCGAGCGTCACTTCGCGCGAAGGAGGCGCGAAGAATCCTCCCGGAGCTCCGGCGAGGCTGCGCAGTTTCCTCTGAAAGGCCGAGACGGCCTCGGCCAGCGGCCCGCTGGCCTTGCCGTTAAGCTTCTGCAGCGCGCTTTGCACGGCACGCGCTTCGCCCGCGGCCTGGTAGTCGGATGCCATCAGCGCCGCCAGGCGCTGCTCGGCCCGGAATTGCTGCTGGAGACCCACGGGCGACGTCTTTACGCGCGGATCCATCTTCACCGTCAGCGGCGCCGTGTAACTGTGGCCTTCAACGGTGAGCTTGACGCTGTACTGGCCGGGCAAGGCCGTGGGGCCGAGCGGCTCGCGCGGCGTATCGTGCGGCACGGCAGAGATAGGATAGCCGTGGCGGTTCGAGGGCGGCGGCGGATAGTGCAGGTCCCAGACCCAGCGGTGCATGCCCGCCTCGGCGGAGAGAATCTGTGGCATCTTGACCCAGTAGATGGGAACCGCCAGCGTCTTCCTGAGCTCATCCATGGTGAATTCCGGCTTGTCTGTGCTCGCATAGCGCCTGACGACTTTGCCGCCGGAATCCAGGATTTCCAGCGTGACCGCGCCGGACGCCGCCTGCGGCAGGTAGTAGTCGATCACAGCGCCATCCGGCGGATTCTGCCCGGCAGGCTCGTCGGGAGGCAGCGGTGTATCGGTGTTGGTGTCACGCTTGACGCGGTAGGCGAGCGCAGGTTTGAAGAGATACGGTGCTGAGTGCGCGGCGGCCCCGGCCATCTGGCGCAGCGGCGCGATGTCATCGAGGATCCAAAACGAGCGCCCGTGGGTGGCCACGATCAGGTCGCTGTCGTGAATCCACAGGTCGCGCATCGAAGTGTGCGGCAGGTTGAGCTGCAGCGACTGCCAGTGGCCGCCGCCATCGAACGAGACCCAGACGGCAGTCTCCGTACCCGCAAAGAGCAGCCCCTTGCGAACAGGGTCCTCGCGCACCGTGTCGACGGGGCTGTTGTCCGGGAGACCGTTGGTGATAAGTTGCCAAGTCTTGCCGCCGTCCTGCGTGCGATAGATGTAGGGCTTCAGATCGTCGATGCGAAAGCGGCTGACAGAGACGAACGCCGTCTGCTCGTCGAAGTGCGAGGCGCTGATCTGCGAGACCTTGCTCCAGGGCGTCAGCTTCGGCGGCGTGATGTTCTTCCAGTTCTTGCCGCCGTCGTGAGTGATCCAGACCTGCCCGTCGTCCGTGCCGGCCCAGAGCGTATTCACGTCCTTGAACGACGGGGCGAGCGCATAGATCACGCCGCGCGTCTTGCCGATCTCAGGATTTTTTGCCGCCATGTTGCCGACACTCGACGGAACGCCGGGCTCAGGCCGGCTGAGGTCGGGACTGATCGTCGTCCAGGAATTGCCGCCATCGGTGGTCTTGAAGAGGGAATTCGTTGCGTAGTACATGATGTGGGGATCGACGGGCGAGAACATCACCGGCTCGGTGCGATCGCCGCGATACTTCACGTCACGCACCGGAATCGGCGTTACGTTCTGAACCTGGCCGGTCACCCAGTTGAACTTCGACACCTCGGTGCGTCCGGCTCCGTAAACAATCTCGGGATGGAGCGGGTCGGGGGCTACGTAGCCGTACTCGATCACGCCGACCGGATGGAATTCTCGAAAGGTGATCTCACCGTCGTTGCCGCGGCTGGCGACGCCGGCCGATCCGCTCTCCTGCTGCGCGCCATAGACCCAGTACGGAAAACGGTTGTCGGTGATCACGTGATAGAACTGCGCGGTGGGTTGGTTGTACCACGAACTCCAGGTGTCGCCGCCGTTCACACTGACGATGGCGCCCTGGTCCGACACCAGCAGAATCACGTCCGGGTTGTTGGGATTGATCCACATGTTCTGGTAGTCGTCGCCGCCCGGCGCGCCGCGAATGCCGGTCCAGGTCTTGCCGCCGTCGGTGGATCGCCACGTTACCGTGCTGGTGGTGTAGACCACGTCGGGATTCCTGGGGTCGACCCTGGGCATGGCGAGGTCGCCGCCGCCAATGCGGACGGAGGGGCGAGGATCGTCTGTGGACTTCGACCAGCTTGCGCCCGCATCGTCGGAACGGTAGATCGAGGTGGCGTAGCCTGCAGCCACGCTCGCATACAAGCGCTGGGGGTTCGTGGGCGAGATCGTCACGTAGGCCTGGGTCAGGCCCTTGGGCAAACCCTGGGTAAGCTGATTCCACGTCGTGCCGCCGTCCGTGGATTTGAAAATGCCGCCGTTCGGTCCAGGGAACTGGTTGGCGTCCTCCCACGGACCCATGCGCTCTTCCCACAGCGTGGCGTAGACCACGTCGGGATTGGCGTGATCGATCTCCACGTCGCAGCCGCCGGTGCTCTCGTCCTTGTAGAGCACCTTCTGCCAGTTTTGGCCGCCATCGGTGGAACGGAAGATGCCGCGCTCGGCGTTCGGGCCAAAGGGATGCCCGAGCACGGCGGCAAACACGCGGTTGGGATCGCGCGGATCGACGGCCAGCGTGGGAATCTGCTCACCATCGCTGAGGCCGAGATGGGTCCAGGTCTTGCCGGAGTCGGTGGATTTGTAAATGCCATCGCCCACCGAGAGGTCGGGCCGATGCAGGCCCTCGCCGCTCCCCACGTAGATCACGTTCGGGTCCGACGGCGCCACGGCGATGGCTCCGATGGATTGGGTAGGCTCGTTGTCGAAGATCGGATTCCAGGTGCGGCCGTAATCGTCGGACTTCCACACGCCGCCGTCCACCTGTCCGACGTAAAAGACGTTCGGCTGGCTGGGGACGCCCGTGGCTGCGCGCGTTCGGCCGCCGCGGAACGGTCCGATCAGGCGCCAGCGCATCGCCTGGTACATCGATTCGGGATACTGCTGTGCCCGGGCGATTTTCGCAACAGGCAACCCCAGAAGAACGCAGAATGCACCCAGGGCGAAACGTCCCAACCAGCTTCCCTTTGCTCCGCTCGACACACGATAACCTCGCATGAACCACAACCTCCCTTTAGGAATCTTGCAGGGGAGCAAAGCATATCCTCTTAGGCGGCGATTGTCGATTGCTGAAATCCGGTTTCCCGTTCTCAGCCCCGCCGACAGTGGCGGAGCAGGTCCAGCCATGCCAGGCAGAAAACAACGGCAAAGGCCAGGGTGATTTCGACGCAGAGGCCACGGAGTGCGCAGAGGTTCCGGTCGCATGTACTCTGCGCCTTCTGTGGTCCAGCCACGCCTGACCCGAGCGGGATCACATTGGGCCGGGTTCCGGATGCTGACGAGCAGTGTGGTAGACTCGCGGTGAATTCGGTGGACACTTCAATAGAGAGGCAGATCGCATGGACAAAGCAGGCGGCCTGTCACGGCGCGATTTGTTTGGTTTCATGACAGCTGTACCGCTGGCATTCGCTTTCGATTCTTCTCCGATTCCTCATCCCCGAGCCCTTTCCTCTGCCCTATTCACTGCTCTATCCCCTGATGATTCAGCACCCGAACCCACGGCTGGCGAATCACCGGAAACGATTCTGCTCAAGGACTACCGTCCGCGCTCGCTCTACAAGGTGCCGGAAACCCGGATTGCCCGAGCGATGTTTCCGATCATCGACATCCACTCGCACGACTACGCCAAGACGGACGCGGACGTGGCCGAGTGGGTCCGCACCATGGATGACGTGGGGGTGGAAAGAACCACGATTCTAAGCGGCAAGAGCGGCGCCCAGTTTGACACCGTCTACGAGAAGTACATGAAGCACCCGAAGCGCTTTCAAGTGTGGTGCGGCTTTGACTACACCGGCTTCGACCAGCCGGGTTACGGCGCGGCTGCCGTCCAGGAACTGGAACGGTGCAATCGAAGGGGCGCCAAAGGGGTGGGAGAGCTGGGCGACAAGGGCAAAGGCATGTGGGGCACTGAGAAGAAGGGCAGCGTTATGCATCCCGACGATCCACGTCTGGATCCTCTGTTTGAAAAATGCGCCGAGCTGCGTATGCCGGTGGTTCTACATGTGGCCGATCCCATCTGGATGTACGAAAAGATGGACGTCCACAATGACGGGCTCATGAACGCCGTCAAATGGAGGCTCGACAATCAGCCGGGCATCGTCGGCCATTCCGGGATGATGGAGATTCTAGAGCGGACCGTCCAGAAGCATCCCCGTACCACCTTTATTGCATGCCACTTTGCCAATCTCTCCTACGACCTGACCCGCCTGGGCGGGATGCTGGACCGGAATCCCAACCTCCATGCGGATATTTCGGCCCGCTACGCGGAGACGGGACCCATCCCCCGCTTTGTGGCCGCGTTCTATTCAAGGTACGCCGGACGCCTGCTCTATGGGACGGATATGGGGCCCAATCCCCACATGTACCGCATCACCTTCCGCGAGCTGGAAACTCTGGATGAGCACTTTTATGAGATCGATCAGTTTGGATACCACTGGAGCATGAACGGATTCGGGCTAGCGGATTCGATCCTGAAGAGGGTGTATCGGGAGAATGCGCTGGAGATAATGACGGCCGGTTAGTGGGCGCCCGACACGCCCCTCCGCGGCAGGCGCGTTGTCATTCTGGTGGCTTTTGGCCGGGAGGTAAGCCAGACGGCGGTTTCACTACTTTGTGATCTTTCCCGAACGGATGCAGGCTGTGCAGGCCAGGATCGTGCGTCGCGCGCCGTTCACCACCGCGTGGACGCGCCGCAAGTTCGGCTCCCAGCGCCGCTTGGTGACGTTGTGGGCATGGCTGATCCGATTTCCGAATGTCGGGCCCTTGCCGCAGATTTCACAGGAGTGAGCCATTGCTGAACCTCGGTTGTAGCAGAATGAATCAAAAGTATAACATGGAATTGAGGCAATAATGTCCCTGAAAGGCCCGAATTCGCGCCACTCGGACGTGGCGGTGGTTGGCGGAGGCTTGATTGGCAGCTCGATCGCCCTGCGCCTCGCGCAGACCGGCTTGCGAGTGACGGTCTTCGAGCGCGGAACGGCGGGCCGGGAAGCCTCGAGCGCCGCCGCCGGCATGATCGCGCCGCAAGCTGAGAAGATGGGTCCACCCCAGTTCGACCAGCTTTGCCGGCTGAGCCACAGCATTTATCCCGACTTTGCGGCCGAGATAGAATCCCTGACAGGTAAGGAGGTCAACTACCGCCGCGACGGCACCCTGCTGTTGGCCCTTGATGAGGCGCAGGCGGCGGAGCTGCAGGAGATCCAGTTCGACGCCGGAGTCGAGCGTCTCGATCCCGACGCTGCTCGGCGGCGCGTCTCGGGCCTGGCGGACGAGATCCGCAGCGCCTTATTCATCTCCGGCGATCATTGGGTGAACAACGAACGTTTGACCCCAGCCGTGATCGAGGCCGCGAAGCGCCAGGGTGTCACGTTTCAGGAGAACATGCCGGTCCGCGGCATTCGGGTAAGCCACGAGCGCGTGGAGGGAATCGAAACGGACCGCGATCGGGTCACGGCCGGTGAGGTGATCCTGGCCGCCGGATGCTGGTCGGCGACGCTCGCGGCCACGAGCGGCATCGAGATTCCGATGCGGCCTTGCCGGGGGCAGATCCTGGAGTTTGAGCTCGATTCGCCGTTGCCCATGGTCGTCCGCGCAGGCCACAGCTACCTGGTTCCGCGAGAAGCTAATGTCGTGCTCGTGGGTACCACCGCGGAGTACGCCGGCTTCGAGGCTCGTGTCACGGCGGAAGGGATTTCGGAGGTGTTGCGTGCGGGGCTCCGTCTGGTTCCGATTCTCGCCGGTGGCCGATTCCGCCGCGCCTGGGCCGGGCTTCGCCCTGACACGGCCGATCACCTGCCGGTGCTGGGCCGCTGCGGCATCGAAGGGCTGACGCTGGCGACCGGACACTTCCGCAACGGCATCCTGTTGACGCCGGTTACGGCGCATTTGATTGCAGATCTGGTGATTAAGGGCACCGCTCCACCGTTGCTCGAGCCCTTCCGCGCGGAACGATTCGCGCTGGCCGCCAGGAGCGCACAGGGAAGGACTGAACGGGAGAAGGGCGAATCCGAGGAGGCTCAAGTTTCGGCCGCGAGGGGTCGATATTGAGGACAGAAGGCAGAGCGCAAGTCGGTTCCTCCTTTCCGGCTGCTCGTGCCACCGGCGGCGAAGGCGCGTGGTTCTCAACTGAGTCTCACCTTCGCCGCCGGGGTCCTCCTGGATTCCTACAGCCTGTCAGTACGTCAGTTGGTCAGCTTGTCACTCTGTCAGTGGGTCGGCAAGACAATCCCTCAGTCTGATCCACTGACATACTGAAACACCGACATACTGACGTACCAAAAACGTATTGCTGAACATGCCATTCAACAAAGTCCGCACACGGATCGCGCCCTCGCCGACCGGCGATCCTCACGTCGGCACCGCCTACATTGCGCTTTTCAACTATTGCTTCGCCAGACAGCAGGGCGGCCAGTTCGTGCTGCGCATCGAGGATACTGACACGGCGCGCAGCACCCCGGAGTCCGAAGCCGCCATCCTCGATTCGCTGCAGTGGCTCGGCCTCAACTGGGACGAAGGCCCGGGAGTCGGCGGACCGCATGCGCCCTATCGGCAGAGCGAGCGCAGCGCGATCTATCGCGAGCACGCGGACCGGCTTGTAAACGAAGGCCACGCCTTTCGCTGCTTCTGCACGCCCGCGCGTCTCGAATCGATGCGCGAGGCCCAGAAGGCGTCGGGACAGCGCCCCGGCTACGACGGGCTCTGCCTTCGCCTCTCGCCCGCGGAGTCCGGAGCGAAGTTGGCAGCCGGCGAGCCGTCCGTGATTCGCATGAAAGTGCCCGCTGAAGGATCGTGCGTCATCCACGACCTGCTGCGCGGCGACATCGTGATCGGCTGGGACACCGTTGACATGCAGGTTCTGCTCAAGGCCGACGGCATGCCGACCTACCATCTCGCCAACGTGGTCGACGATCACCTGATGGAGATCTCGCACATCCTGCGCGGCGAGGAGTGGATCAACTCGGCGCCCAAGCACAAGCTGCTTTACGAATACTTCGGATGGGAGATGCCGGCGCTTTGCCATCTACCGCTGCTGCGCAATCCCGACAAGAGCAAGCTGAGCAAGCGCAAGAATCCGACCAGCCTGCTCTTCTACCGGAGAATGGGCTATCTTCCCGAAGCGCTGCTGAACTATCTCGGGCTGATGGCGTGGTCGATGCCCGGCGGCGAGGAGAAATTCTCGCTGGCGCAGATGATCGAGCAATTCGGCCTGGAGCGCATCTCGCTCGGCGGTCCGGTATTCGATCTCACCAAGCTGGACTGGCTGAACGGCCGCTGGATTCGCGAGGATCTGGACGACAGTCAATTCGCCGAGCGTGTGCGCCGCTGGGCGTTCAACGAGTCCTACCTGATGCGCCTGGTTCCGCTGGTGCACTCGCGCGTCTCGGTCCTGAGCGATCTCGGGCCCCTAACGGCGCCGTTCTTCGCCGGCGTCGTTGGGTTCACGATCGAACAATTGCTCGACGGCAAGCTCGATCGCGACACCATCTCGGTAGCGCTTCACGTGGCGCTGGCGCGCATCGAGGGCTTGCGCTGGCAGAAGTCCGAGATTGAGAAGATGCTGCGCGACCTTTCCACACAAATGGACACGAAGCTCCGTGATTTTCTCCGCCCATTCTTCATCCTCATCAGCGGAAGCCCGGTCTCGGTGCCGCTGTTCGATGCCATGGAGATTCTTGGCCGCGACCTGTGCCGCGCCCGGCTGCGGCATGCCGTGGGGCTTGTCGGGAAACCACAGTCCGACGACAAGCGAAAATGGCTCAAGTCACTGCTGGCGAGCGAGGGGTAGTGAGTCAGTCTGACGTACGGGCAGCCACAAGGGCCGCCCCTACAGTGCCTCGCGCCGTTTGCGGTGCATCAAAATTGGCGCGGGCAAGTCTTTAGTGCCGCTTTCCAGCCGAACAATCCGCGCTTTGAGGTTGCGGGCAGACACTTCGAGCACGGCGCAGGTGCGCGGCAGGCTGAAACGCTTGCGTCCGGCGCTGCCCGGATTGATCCACAGAATTCCGCCCATCGATAGCAGGCACGGACGGTGACTGTGACCGAAGATCACGACCTCGGCCGGCGGATCGAACGTCCGCACCAGGCGCTCGGCCGGTTTCGGAATCGGCCCGGCTTCGCGCGCGGATTCCGCCCAGGTTTCCAGGTTCGACTGCGCCGCGGACAAGATGTGCACTACGTGAATGTCGACGCCGCCGAGGTTGACCTGAAGCGAGAGCGGCAAGCCGGACGACGTCGAGTCCACATTGCCGCGCACCGCGCGAACCGGCGCGATCTCCCCTAGTTCATCGAGCACGGAATCGTCGCCGACATCCCCGGCGTGCAGAATCGTCTCCACACCAGTGAACACCTCTTTCAGCTTTGACTCGAAGTAACCGTGTGTGTCGGATACAAGGCCGATGGTCATTGCGGATGGCGCGCCTCGGCCGGAGCCTTCGTCGAGGGTGTCTCCGCGGTTTCCTGCTTCACGATTGCGTCCGCAGCCTGGGGTGAAGCGGGGCAGGATGGGCTCCCGGCGCGGCACGCCGCAAGGCTCAGCTTGCAGCCGCACGAGCAAGGCTCCATGTTCAGGCGCAGCAGAATGCGATTTCTCACTGCTGGGGGAAGCTTGTCCAGGGACATGCCGGGAATTCTGGTCAGATTGCTGGGAACGAAATCAGAAGTGCCCGGAGCGCACAAGCTGCGCGGCGGCTCAAGCGGAGCCGGCTTGAACTTCGACCGACGCGGGATCAAACCCCAGACCAGCAGCGCCAGCAGCGCCAGAGTGACAATCGCTGCGAGCGCGGAACCCTTCTTCAAAACGTTCTGCGCTGGCGGCGATGACACGGGTTCCGGCGCTGTTCCGCCGGCTTCAGTTGAACTTGAGTCCGTGGAAGACATCCGTGTTCGCCGGCTTTACGGCCTGGCTGCGCGGCACCACTTTGACCGAGAGTGTGAGCGGAAGACTGGTCGGCGGCAAGCACGCGCGGTCGTTGCAAGCCTGGTAGTTGAGGCTGCCCTTCAGCGTGTAGGTACCCGGCCGGGCCGCGGACGCCACGTCGAGTTCGGCTCCGACCACGAGTTTTCCCTGGTACACCGAAATCGGCGTGTCAAGGAAGCTGAATTTTTGCGGCGACCCTTTCGGGTACTCCGTGGCGCCGATGGTGAGGGGCGCCGACGGCTCCAACTTGAGCTCGGTCGGAATAAGGTAGTCGAGCGACGGCACGTGATCGTTGATGTGATAGCCGGGAGCGATCTCGGCAACCACCGCCGCCTTCGCCTTGGATCCGGCGTGGACGGCGTTCGCGTCCAACACCAATTGGCCGGTGACGACCTTGGGAGCCTGCGCAGCGGCCAGGGCAGTCAGGGCCAGGAGCAGGATCACGGCTATGGCAGATTTTCGCATCATCGAGATCTCGCTGTAGCGCGCCTGTCCCGGGCGCGCAAATAGCGGGCAGGTAGGCCCGCGCTACAGGGTTTTCGACTTGTCCCCGGCGGCCTGCATCTTTTCCAGCATTTCACGCGCGGCCTTCCGGCTGACCGGACAAGTGGTGTCGTCGCGACGGCATTGCAGCAGGCTGAACTGGCACCCGCCGCAGGTGCACTTCGCTCCCGCCAGCTGTTTCTTGAACTCGGCCAGCTCGGCGGGCGAAAGCTTGCTGATATCCACGCCCGGCACCTCGGGGTTGACCTCACCCGGCGCCCCGAGCTCAATTTCCTCCGGCTCGCCAGCAGGGGTAAAGTTCGTGTCTTCGTTCTGCGACTTCTCCGCCAGGAGCTGCTCGATCTCCCGCTGAAAGATGCCGGCGCCAGTGGTGCCGCTGTGCTCGGCGTAGATGCGTCCATCGCGCCCGATAACAAACGAGGTGGGCAGGCCGTAGATCCCGCCATAAAGGGCGGCCAGTTGCGCGTTGCCCAGGGCCACGGGGTAGTTGAGGTGAAAGTGCTGATAGAAGCTGCCGACCGAGTCCGGCGTGTCCTGCATGGCGACGCCGAGCACGGCAAATCCCTGGTCGCGATACTTGTCCTGCATCTGGACGAACCAAGGAATCTCGATGCGGCAGGGTCCGCACCATGAGGCCCAGAAGTCGAGGAGCACCACCTTACCCTTGTAATCGGAAAGGCTGAGCTTGGCGCCATTGATGTCCGTCAAGGTGAAGTCCGGGGCCATGGGATGCGCCAGGGTGGCGGCCCGCACGCGATGCGCGGGCGCCACCGACCGGATTCCCAACCAGTACAGCCCAGCCACCACCATGAGGGCCACCAAGGCGCCGGAGAAGATCTGAAGTCGTCTTTTCATAAATTCCATTTCGTCGTTCCCCGCTATGTTCTGCCCGGCTTGGTGGCCGGAACCGGCGCCACGGCGTGGACGTTCTTTCTCTCCCTGGGCACGGCCGCCGGAGAAGCCGCGAGCACAGGCCGGCGGCGCAAGTAAATCCACAAGCCCAGCGAGAACAGCACCGCCAGGATGGCAATGAATTGCGACGTCGAGAGCAGGTGGTTAAACACAAACCCGCGATCCTCATCACCCCGCAGGAACTCGAGAAAAAATCGGGCGACCGCGTAGAGCACAACGTAAAGCAGAAAAATCTCGCCGTCGCGCTTTTTACGGCGGTAGCGCCATAGGAGAACCAGGCCGATGATGAGCGTGGCCAGCGACTCGTAAAGCTGCGTGGGATGAATACGTACGTTCAGCGGCACGCCGGTCACTTCGTGGCTATAGGGATTCGTAAAAACCACGCCCAGGATCGAAGTCGTGCGCGTGCCGTAGTCGCAACCCGCCGAGAAGCATCCGAGACGGCCCACGCTCTGAGCGAGCGCGATTGCGGGGGCGTAAATGTCAAACATTTTGAGCGGCGGCAGGTGGTAGGTCCGAACGTACCAGACGGCGAAAAGCGCGGCTGCGATAAAACCGCCATAAAATACGCCTCCCGCTTCCAGTGTGTTCAGGCTGAAGATCTCGCCGGCATTCTGGCGATAGTACCCCCAGTCGCTGATGATCATCAGGATCTTGGCGCCGACCAGGCCCACGACGATGATCCAGGTGCTGAAATCCAGCATGCGGCTGCCGTCGAAGCCCTCCCTGCGTCCGAGGCGGTCGGCCGTTATGATTGCGGTCAGCAGGGCCAGCGCCAGCAGCAGACCATAGGTCGGCAGCTGGAACGAGCCGATTTTTATCAATATGGGATGCACGTATTCTTACCCAACACCGGTCCCCTCTATAGTGTAAACCGGTTCAGGAACGAGAGGTAGCCGGAGAGTACCGCGAACTTGTTGAACGCGATCAGAACCCCGAGCGCGATCAGCAGCACGCCGGAACCGACCTCCACGGCCTGCAGATGCCTGCGAAATCGCCCGTAGAACCTCAGGAACTGGCCGAGACCGAGGCTCGTCAGCAGGAACGGGATCGCAAGGCCAGCCGAGTAAATCGCCAGCAGGACCATGCCCTGAAAAAGCGTGTCGCGCGTGGCCGCAAGCGCCAGGATTCCGGCCAGAATCGGGCCGATACAAGGCGTCCAGCCGAAAGCAAAGGCGAATCCCAGCAGGAAAGCGCCGGCCGAGCCGCGCTGGCTTTGGCCCGTCTGGAGCCCGGCGCTGCGATACAGAAATGGGATGCGCACCAGCCCGGTCAGGTGCAAACCAAAGATGATGATGATCACTCCGGCGACAATGTTGAAGATGGTCCGGCGCGTCAGCAAGAAGCTGCCCACCGCGCTCGCCGAAGCGCCGAGCGCCATGAATACCACGGCGAACCCGATCACAAACGCGATGGAGTTCACGAAGATTTTCCGCGCCAGCGCCGGATCGGTACTGCCCCGCAGTTCCTCCATCGAGGTACCCGATAGCATGGAGATGTAGCCGGGCACGAGCGGCAGCACGCACGGCGAGAGGAACGACACGAGGCCTGCCAGAAGGGCGAGTCCAAACTCGATGTTCTTGCCGGCGAGTCCGAAGCGGCCGCCGGTTCCCTGGCCGGACAGCAACTGGTCGATCTCGCCTTCGAACACATCCTCGCCCGTTGTGCCCGTGTGTTCGCTATAGATGCGCCCGTCGCGCCCGATTACGAATGACGTGGGCAGTCCGATCAGCCCGCCGTACTGCGCGCTCAGCGCGTCGTTGCCCATGGCCACCGGATAATTCAGATGGAACTGCTGATAAAACTTCTGCACGGCCTCGAGATTATCGCGCGTGGCCACGCCGATCACCGTGAAGCCGCGGGCGCGGTACTTCTGCTGCATCTGGACGAACCAGGGGATTTCCACGCGGCAGGGACCGCACCACGTAGCCCAGAAGTCTAGTAGAACGACCTTGCCCTTGTAGTCGCTCAAAGAGATTTTGGCGCCGTGGATGTCCGTCAGGGTGAAATCGGGCGCGAGGGGATGGCTGGAGACGCTTTGCAGTTGCACGAGACCGGCGGCCGCAACGGAGTGCGGCCGGATAATCGTCCGGGCGGTAAGGCCGAGGGCAAGGGCGATCAAAGCTACGGAACCGATCTTAACCTTCTTTGTCATGACGACATGCGGGACAGCGCCCGGGAGCGCGGCCGTCCTTCCGCCCCTCGGGGCCGGTTCCAGGTTCCAAGCGGGCAGGATGCCCGCGCTCCCGGGAAGCCGGTGCGGCGAACGCGCCTAAACATCATACATGCCGAGTCGAAATTGACGCCGTCTCCATTCGGTTGACACCCAGCGCACGCGATCTTCCCATTCATAAGCTTCTGCGACTTTACGAAAGCGGCACTTGGGTTGCACTGCGCCGGCAAACTGCTTTCGACTCGAATTCTAAAGGACTTGCGGCTGTCTTCTCAGGTTCGTTTAGGTTCGTTCCCGGTTTCTCTCTGACCCTTTTACTTTTTTTCAATAACTTGTCGGGTGAGCCAGGGGAAATTTCGACCCGGGGGTCCCAATCCCCAATTCCGCCTTCGTCCGCTGCCTGCTGTAGTTTTTGTGAGACAGGGCTGGAGTCTCCAGTCCCGAGGCAGCGCGGCCTGGACATTCTTCCCCCGGACGTCGGCGCGCCGCCTGCGAATTCCAGCTTTCGTTCCAGCATGCTTCGAGCCTACCACCCTAAAATGGGACAATGGAGAAAAGTGAGAAAAGTGAGAAAGTTGAGAAAATTTATTTTCGCCATGGATTCAACAGCTTAGCCCTCTGTAGCTTGCGATGGGCCTGGCAGGCCCCGGCCCGCGCCGAGGACTGCCCTTTGTGAATTCGACGATGTTTCGGCCCCCCATCTCGAGCGGACGTTCATGAATCGGAGAATAGATCACCGTTCGTTCGAATGGTTAAGTACTAACCCGTCGTGAACGTTACCGCGCCCCAAGTTAGATGCGCGAGTTGCCCCCACCGTCGCTGCCCGAAGCGGCACCGTTCTTACTGCCACGGTTTTTGGGCTTCTTTTCACGCCAGGGCCCTATCGGGGCCATGATATGATGCTTGCCCATTCCGGACCGCCACGGAAGTTCCGGGCAGGCGGTCCGGCTCCTTCTGAGGTGAGGCTGATGTTCAAACACAGCGCGATGACGCTCGTTTTATGCTGCTGCGTATTCCCGGTGAGGCTGCACGCCCAGGCCGCTCCCAAGGCCGACTTCGGCCGCGATGTCCAGCCGATCTTCAAGACCTACTGCGTCGGTTGCCACGGGCCCACCCAGCAGATGAATGGCTTCCGGCTGGACCGCCGGAGGGACGCCATGCGCGGGGGGACCATCGCCGTCATCGGCCCCGGCAACAGCGCCGGCAGCCGGCTGTATCAGCGGCTTATCGGACGTGAATACGGACTGCGGATGCCGCCCACCGGGCCGCTGCCGCAGGAGAAGATCGACATCATCAAGGCCTGGATCGACGAGGGCGCGCCGTGGCCGGATGCGCTCTCCGGTGAGACACCGCCGCCTCCACCCGATCCCGGGGCGACCGCGCTGATGACCGATCTGCGCCGCGGCGACTCGGCGGCTTTCGAAAAGCAACTCAGCCAGGATCCCAAGGCGGCGACTCGCAAGGGGCCGGACGGCTCCACTCCGCTGATGTATGCCGCTCTGTACGGAAACACGGACTCCATGAAACGGCTGCTCGCCGCGGGCGCCGATCCGAACGCGCGCAACGCCGCGGGCGCCACGGCGCTGATGTGGGCCGCCTACGACCTCGACAAGGCGCGGCTGCTCGTCGACCACGGCGC
This sequence comes from Terriglobia bacterium, assembly GCA_035946575.1. Lineage (GTDB taxonomy): Bacteria > Acidobacteriota > Terriglobia > UBA7540 > UBA7540 > Gp13-AA77. The sequence goes on from DASYZG010000113.1 coordinate 21,904, forward strand.
CGACGTGAACGCGCATTCCGACGGCGGCCGCACGCCCCTGATGATCGCGGCCACGCGCCACGGGTCCACGCCGGTCCTGCAACTGCTGCTCGATCACGGCGCCAATCCGTCGGCACAGGCGCCGGGGCTCCACGGGATGATGACTCCACTCGCCGAGGCCGCGTACGCGAGCGACGTGGACGCCATGCGGACCCTGATCGCCCACGGCGCTGACGTGAATGGCGCGGGGGCGAACACACTGAGCTTTGCGATCCTGGGGGATTGCATGCCGTGCTTCAACCTGGTGATCGGATTGACCGACAAGGCGAACGTAACCATGGCCTCGTTCTTCGATGAGCCGCCGCTCGGCGACGCTCTCTTCGTCAAGACGCTGCTCGACCGGGGCGGCGACCCCAAGGCGGCGGATCCCGACGGCGATACGCTTCTCACGTTGACCTCAGCTTCAGATGCCGCTCCTGCCGATCTGGTCAGGATGCTGCTTGACCGTGGCATTGACGTAAACGCGGCCAGCAAGCAGGGAGACACGGCGCTGGCGCTCGCCATGCGCCACGGCCACACGCCGGTGGTCGATCTGCTGACCAAAGCCGGGGCCAGGACGACTGATCCGGCGGCAGATGAGCCGCCGGAGATCAAGGCCATGCCCGCACACTCGGCCCGCGAAGCGGTCGAGCGCAGCCTTGCGCTCCTGCAGCAGACGAATGCGACCTTCATGAAGAAGTCGGGCTGCGTATCGTGCCACAACAACACCATGACGTTCTCGACCATCGCCGTGGCCCGCGAGAATGGAATCCCTGTTGACGAGCAGAGCGCGCGGCAGCAAGTGCAGGCGGTCGGGACGTACGTTGACGGTTGGCGCGACCGGGCGCTGCTCGGTGTGGGAATTCCCGGGGATGCCGACACCATCGGCGCCATCCTCTTCGGCCTGGCAGACGCGAAGTATCCGGCCACGCCGGCAACGGACGCCATGGCGCTGTTCCTCAAGCACCATCAATCGCCCGACGGGCGATGGTACGCAACGGCGCACCGTCCGCCGCTGGAATCGAGCGCTATTCAAACCACCGCGGCCGCCATGCGCTCGCTTCAGGCCTATGCGCCTCAATCGCAGCGCGCGGAGTACGATCGGGCGGTCCAGCACGCCGCAGAATGGCTCGCGCAGGCAAAGCCCCGAACCACGCAGGATCGCGCTTATCGGCTCCTGGGCCTCGCCTGGACGGGTGCGGACCGGATGGCGATCAAGCAGGACGGCGCCGCGCTCCTTGCCGAGCAGCGCCCGGATGGCGGCTGGGCGCAACTCCCGACGCTCGCGAGCGACGCCTTTGCCACGGGTCAGGTGCTCGTGGCGCTGGCGCAGTCTGGAGCGCTCGACGTGACCGACGCGGCCTACCGCCGAGGCACGCAATATCTGATGAGCACCCAACTCGCCGATGGATCGTGGTACGTGAAGCGCCGTGCCTTGCCCATCCAACCGTACTTCGAGAGCGGCTTCCCGCACGGTCGCGATCAGTTCATCTCCGCGGCGGCAACCAACTGGGCGACGACGGCCCTGGCGCTCGAAGCAGGATCGTCCGGTCCGGTGACGGCAAGGCTGGCAAGGCCGCAATAACGAGCCGGCGCGTACAACACGACGACAGCCGCACCGGTACGCCGTTGCGCGGTGCTCTGCCAGATTTTGGCCTGCTTTGCCGTTCAAATTGACAGGAGTATGCTGAAACCCAGAACCTATTTCTGGCTTAAGTCTCTGGCAGTCAATAACCTCTTGGGTTTCCTCCAGTTAACTCCTGTGTTTTCAACAACCTCTTGGGTTCGGCCAAGCACGGCCCTTTGTTTTCAACAACTTGATGGCTTCGTTCGTAAAATTTCAAAACCTCTTGCGGGATGGTCTTACCTTCATGCAGGAGCATGACGGTGCGGAGGGTCGGAGCCAGACACAATGAAAGAGGGGCATCTCTGGCCTCCGTGATTACTGTCTCACAACTAAAGCCAGTTGTCAAGTAGGAAATGGCGTAGCCGACCTTTGTTGATCAATTACCGAATCGTCGCCCGGCCGCCCAAGGGTTGGCTCCTCACGGTTGCGGAACTCCTGCGTCTTCTTCAAAGATCTGAGGCGCATCCCGCTGGTTTTCAAAGGGAAGCGGACCGCTCAGGGCGGCAGGTCTACACTGCCCGTTCAATTGATGGACCATTGGCGCGCTCGTAGCGGCGGCTTTATGCCGCCAGCGCGAATGGAGAATGCTGACGTTATGGCGACGTAAAGTCGCCGCTACGTTATCCACCTAAGTCCGGACAGCACACTCGACTCCACTCGGCGTCTCCGGCCGCCTGTTCCTGCCTTTCGGCAGCAGCAGACCCAGCGCGCCGCCGGCGATCAGCGAGGCGGCGAGCAATGAGAAGGCGAGCATAAGGCTGCCCGTATGTTTGCTGATTGATCCCACCAGCAGCGGGCCGAAGTAGCCGCCAAGATTCCCGAGCGCGTTCACCATGCCCATGGCCGGACCGGCCACACGGCGCGGCAGGGTTTCGGTAGGGATCGCCCAGAAGGGCCCGAGGGCGCCGTAGGAGCCGGCGCCGATCACCGCGATCAGCGGGAAGGAGAGCGCGGCGGAATAGCGATCGGTCAGCACCCCGGCGAGCAGTACCAGTCCCGCCGTGGCCAGCGGCAGCGCGACGTGCAGCCGGCGCTCGCGGTGGCGGTCGGAGTGCTTCGAGATCAGCACCATGCCGATGCCGGTGATGAAATAGGGCACGGCGAAGAGCCAGCCCACCAGCAGGTGACTCAGGTGCTGCGCCTTCTCCATGGCCGTCGGCAGCCAGAACAGGTATCCGTAATTGCCGGTGTTGAGCAGGAAATAGACGCCGCACATCAGCAGCACCTGCGGACCCAGCAGCGCGCGCCCGAGGGGCGGTTCCGCAGATTGGGGTTCAGCGAGCCGGGCATTGAGGGGATCGGGAGAGTTGTGCCGCAAAGCGCGCTCGGCCGCCTCGGCGCGCTCGATTTCAGCCGCTTCGCGCTCGAGCGTGCGCTCCAGGTGTTCGCGTTCGGCAGCGGAGATCCAGCGCGCCTGGTGCGGGTGATCGTGAATTCGCCACAGCCACACGGCGAGCCAGACGAACGGAAACGAGCCCTCGGAAATCAGCAGCACGCGCCAGTTCCAATGTCCCAGGATCCAGCCGGAGAGCGGCGACGCCAGCACGACGGCCAGGGGCAGGCAGAGCATCCAGAAGCCGTTGGCGCGGGCGCGCTCGTCCCGCGGAAACCAGTTCGCGAGCAGCACCAGCACCGCGGGCCACACGCCGCCTTCGGTGACGCCCAGCAGCAGCCGCATGATCCAGAATTGATGACCGGTTTGCACCAGGCCGGTGGCGACCGAGCAGGCGCCCCAGGCGACCAGCAGGATGGCGATGAACCATTTCGCGCTCCAGCGCCGCGCGAAATACCCTCCGGGAATCTGAAGCACCAGATATCCCCAGAAGAAGACCCCGGCGGCGCTTCCCGCCTGGGCCGGATCCATGTGCAGGTCGCGGCTGATCGAGCTCAAGGCGACGGAGATGTTGGTGCGATCGATGAAGGCGATGGTGTACATCACGAACGCCACCAGAATCACCTGGAGCCATCGCTCTTCGGGAACCGATCGAGCGGCTGCGCCTTGAGCGTTCGTTGACATTTACCCCTCTTGAACCGCCATGTTATCTTTCAACAAGCGTGACTCCCCGAAAGAGGGAGCCATCGGAGCATAACACTCAATACCGTCAGAGCAATATCGGCTTATCTCCGCTGGAGTGACCAGGGCCGACCTTCAGCCATCAAATGTTACGTCCTGCATGCTTCCGCTTGGCGTGGGCGGATGGCTTGGGCGACGCTTGACGTTCGTGGGTGCTGTCCGGACTTCGAGCTAGGAGCGGGCGTTGGACCACCCCCAGCCGGGCGTTCAACCACCCCCGGCCCCTCCTTTCCAGGAGGGGGGCTGCGCGAGCGCGCTGACGGAGCTCCTCTCCTGTCCAGGAGAGGGGCTGCAGGAACGGACAGAACCCCCCTCCTGGAAAGGAGGGGCCGGGGGTGGTCGAAGGGCCGCCGCTACCTCGAAAAGGAGTAAGGATGCTCGATGAGTGAGATCGGGGCACAACTCGAAGCGCTGCTCCGCGAGCGGATCGTGGTGCTGGATGGCGCCATGGGCACCGTTATCCAGTCGCGCAAGCTCGAAGAGGAGGATTATCGTGGAGGCGAGTTCGCCAATCATCCCAGGAATCTGCGCCTCAACAACGATGTGCTCTCGATTACACAACCGCAACTGATCGAAGACATCCACCGCCAGTATCTCGAAGCCGGCGCGGACATCATCGAGACCAACACGTTCAACGCCAATGCCGTTTCGCTGGCGGAATACGGCCTCGAACCCCGCGTTTACGACCTCAATGTGGCCGCGGCACGGGTCGCGAAGGGCGCAGCCGGGAAGTTCGCCGCGGCGAATCAGCGCCCGGCGTTTGTGGCGGGATCGATCGGCCCGGCCAGCCGGTCCGCGTCCGTCTCGCAGGACGTGTCCAACCCCGGCGCGCGCTCCGTCACCTTCGACCAGTTGCGCCTTGCGTATTACGACCAGGCGCGCGGACTCCTCGACGGCGGCGTCGATCTGCTGCTGGTCGAGACGGTCTTCGATACCCTCAATGCCAAGGCCGCCTTCTTTGCCATCGAGCAGCTCTTTGCGGAGCGCAAGCGGCGCCTGCCCGTGATGGCGTCGGTGACGATTGTCGATCAGAGCGGGCGCAATCTCTCCGGGCAGACGGCGGAAGCGTTCTGGATTTCCGTGTCGCACCTGCCGCTGCTGAGCGTGGGCATCAACTGCGCGCTGGGCGCCAAGCAGATGCGGCCGTTCATCGACGATCTCGCGCGCGTGGCGCCGCTGCCCATAAGCTGCTACCCGAATGCGGGGCTGCCCAACGCCTTCGGCGGATTCGACGAAACGCCGGAGAGCATGGCGGCCGATCTCGGCGAGTTCGCGCGCCAGGGCTGGCTGAACATCGCCGGATCTTGCTGTGGCTCGACGCCGGCGCATACCCGCGCCATCGCCGAAGCGGTGCGCGGCGTGACCCCGCGCGTGGTGCCGAAGCCCGACCATCTCACGCGCCTGAGCGGGCTGGAAGCGCTGGTGCTGCGGCCCGACATGAACTTCGTCAACATCGGCGAGCGCACCAACGTGACCGGATCGCCGAAGTTCTCGAAGCTGATTCTCGCCGGCGACTATGAGGGCGCGCTCAGGGTGGCGCGGCAGCAGGTGGAAGGCGGCGCACAGCTCATCGACGTGAACGTGGACGAAGGCATGCTTGATTCCGAGCAGGTGATGGCCACGTTCCTGAATCACGCCGGCGCCGAGCCCGACATCGCACGCGTGCCGGTGATGATCGACAGCTCCAAGTGGAGCGTGATCGAAGCCGGGTTGAAGTGCATCCAGGGCAAAGGCGTGGTGAACTCCATCAGCCTCAAGGAGGGCGAAGACGTCTTCAAGGAACACGCCCGCCTCATCCGGCGATATGGCGCGGCTGCGGTTGTGATGGCCTTCGACGAGCGCGGCCAGGCGGACAGCGTGGCGCGCAAGGTGGAGATCTGCACGCGCTCTTACAAAATCCTGACCGGGCAGCTCGGATTTCCGCCGCAGGACATCTTCTTCGACCCCAACATCCTGACGGTCGCCACCGGCATGGAGGAGCACAACGACTACGCCGTGGCCTACATCGATGCCACGCGGCAGATCAAGGCCGCGCTGCCGCACGTCAGGGTGAGCGGCGGCGTGAGTAACATCTCCTTCTCCTTCCGCGGCAACAACGTGGTGCGCGAGGCCATGCACTCGGCCTTTCTCTTTCACGCCATCCGCGCCGGCATGGACATGGGGATCGTCAACGCGGGCCAGCTCGCGGTCTATGAGGAGATTCCCAAGAATCTGCTCGAGCTCGTGGAGGACGTCTTGCTCAATCGGCGCCCGGACGCGACCGAGCGTCTGCTGGCCTTCGCCGACTCCGTCAAGCGCAAGGACAAGGTGGAGGCGGCAGAAGAAGAGTGGCGCCAGGGCACCGTCGAGGAGCGACTGTCGCACGCGCTGGTGAAGGGCATCGCGGATTACGTGGAGGCCGACACCGAAGAGGCGCGGCGCAAATACGCGCGGCCGCTGCAGGTGATCGAAGGGCCGCTGATGGACGGCATGAGCGTGGTCGGCGACCTGTTCGGCTCCGGCAAGATGTTCCTGCCGCAGGTGGTGAAGAGCGCGCGCGTGATGAAAAAGGCCGTCGCTTATCTGCTGCCTTTCATGGAGACGGAGAAGCAGACGAACGGGGCGCGGAGCCAGGGCCGCATCGTGATGGCGACCGTGAAGGGCGACGTGCACGACATCGGCAAGAACATCGTGGGCGTGGTGCTCGGCTGCAACAGCTACGAGGTGATCGACCTCGGTGTGATGGTCCCGAGCGAGAAGATTCTGGCCACGGCGCGCGAGCTGAACGCGGACATGATCGGCGTCAGCGGCCTGATTACGCCATCGCTCGATGAAATGGTGCACCTGGCGAAGGAGATGGAACGTCAGCAGTTCAGGGTGCCGCTGCTGATCGGCGGCGCGACGACGAGCCGCATCCACACGGCGGTGAAGATAGCGCCCATGTACAGCCAGCCCGTGGTCCACGTGCAGGATGCGTCGCGGGCGGTGGGCGTGGTCGGCAGCCTGAAGAGCGCCGAGCTGCGCGCGAGCTTCGTCAGCGGCAATCGGCGCGATCAGGAGAAGCTGCGGCAGAGTCATCGTCCGCAGACGCAGCCGCTGATTTCGCTCGAAGAGGCCCGAGGCCGCAAGCCGGTGTTTGACTGGAAATCGGTCGATGTTTCGCGGCCGGAATTCACGGGCGTGAAAGTGTGCGATTCGGTGCCGCTGGGCGAGATCACGCCTTATATCGACTGGACCCCGCTCTTTTCAGCGTGGGAGCTGCGCGGGACGTATCCCAAGATCCTCGACGATCCGAACGCCGGCGCGCGCGCGCGCGAATTGCTGGACGACGCGCAGAAACTGCTGGCGGAGATCGTCGCCGGCAAGCTGCTCACCGCGCGCGCGGTGTTCGGGCTCTTTCCGGCCGCGAGCGCCGGCGACGACGTGGAGATCTATGGCAACGATTCGCGCAACGGAGTGCTGGCCGAGTTCCATTTCCTGCGGCAGCAGATGGAGAAGGCGCCGGGACACTTCAACTATTGCCTGGCGGACTTCGTGGCGCCCGAGGAATCGGGCGTGCGCGATTACATCGGAGCGTTCGCGGTCAGCGCGGGTTTCCGCCTGGAAGGGCTCACCAGCCGGTTCGAGCGCGACCACGACGATTACAACGCGATCATGGCCAAGGCGCTGGCGGAGCTGCTGCACAAGCGCGTCCGCGACGTTTGGGGCTACGGCAAGAGCGAGAATCTCACCAACGACGATCTGATTCACGAGCGCTATCGCGGCATTCGTCCTGCGCCCGGGTATCCGGCGAGCCCGGATCACACCGAGAAGCAGGTGGTGTGGAAGCTGCTCGACGCCGAAGCGCGCACCGGAATCAAGCTGACCGAGAGCTTTGCCATGTATCCCGGCGCGTCGGTGAGCGGGCTCTACTTCGCGCATCCCGAAGCGCGCTACTTCGCGGTCGGGAAGATCGATCGCGACCAGGTGATCGATTACAGCCGGCGCAAGGGCATGGACGTGAAGACGATGGAACGGTGGCTGGCGCCGAATTTGAACTACGATCCTGGCGATTGAGGACGAACGCTGCGCTTTTGCCGTTTGACGCTAAGCGTCATATAATCGGCAAGTGATTCAGAGCTTCCGCTCGAAAGACACCGAACGACTCTATCGGGAGTTACGTCCTCCGAAAGCGCCCCGCAGCATTGCCAAGCCGGCTTTGCGTAGATTGCAGCAGCTGGACTCGGCAGCAAGCCTACGGGATCTTGCGCTGCCTGGAAACAGGCTCGAATCGCTTCGAGGCAATCGCGTGGGCCAGCACAGTATTCGCATCAATGACCAATGGAGGATCTGCTTTCGATGGGAGAGCGGCGAAGCGTATGACGTGGAGATCGTCGACTATCATTAGGAGCTCATTATGACCGCGAATGACCTTCTATCAGAGTTCCATCCCGGCCGAACGCTTCGCGAGGATGTCCTGCGGCCGCTGGGCATGAGTGTTAACGCGCTCGCCAAGGAACTTCACGTTCCGGCAACGCGCCTGAACGACATCGTACGTGGCCGGCGCGGTGTCACCGCTGACACCGCGCTCAGGCTGGCACGCTATCTAGGAACTTCGGCGCAGTTCTGGGTCAATCTTCAGTCGATCTACGATTTGAGGACGGCAGAGCGCTCGAGCGGGGGGGCGATACGGAAACAGGTCAGTCCGCGAAGGGCTGCGTGACGGTGGCTGGCGCCGAATTTGAACTACGATCCGGAGAGTTGAGCGCATCGCGGTGAGCTTACTCACGCTCTATGGCCTGCTCGCGGTTACGGCGATGGTCGTATGCTACGCGCTCGAGGACCGTGGCCGCGCATTTACCCTGGCGTTTGCCGCGGCCTGCCTGCTCGGTTCAGCTTACGGATTCCTTCAGGGGGCGTGGCCGTTTGGGCTGGTGGAGATCGTCTGGTCCGGTGTGGCGGTGCGGCGATGGTGGCTCGCTGGAAGGGCAGCGTAGGCTTGCGGCCCGGGAAGCGATCGGGTACCGCCGGAGCTGCCGGAGAGCGAGTCAAAGGAATTGCGCGAACGAGTCATGAGTCTGCGGAGCAAAGTCCTCGATCCCTCGCTGCCGGTGACGCTGTTCGAAGTGGTGCCGCCGGAAGAGGGCAAGTCCGCGGCGCTCGACGAGGCCATCGCGGTCGCCGGCAGGGTGGCGAAGGCGGTGGATGCCATCAATCTGCCCGAGATTCACAACGAGTCGCGGCCGGGCGAGCGCACCGCGGGCTTCGTGCCGCGTCTCGATCCGCGCGTGATCGGCGCGCGCTTGCGCGCCGAACACGAAACGGGGATTCTGGTGAATCACTGCGTGGTCTACGAGGCCGACCCTCTGCCGTGGCTCGCCGAGACGCGGGAGACCTACGGCGTTTACGATCTGGTGCTGGTCGGCGGCGAGTCGAGCCGCATCCGGTATCCCGGACCCGGAGTGGCCGAGGCGGCGCAAATGATCCGCGGCGCCGGGCACGCGGGCGCGCTCGGCGGAATCACCATTCCCAGCCGCGCCGGCGAGGCGGAACGCGTGCGTGACAAGCACGCCGCGGGCCTCGATTTCTTCACCACGCAGGTGCTTTTCGACCCCAACGACATCGTCTGGCTGGTGCAGCGCCTGAACGGCCTGGAAGCGCGGCTCTTCCTGAGCTTCGCGCCCGTCAGCCATCCGCGCGATCTGCAATTCCTGCGCTGGCTGGGCGCCGACATTCCGCCGGACCTCGATCGGCATCTGCGTCTCGACGAAGCTTCGGCGGCCGATCTCGCGCACACCGACCCTGAGCGCAAAAAGGCGGCGCGCGCCGCCTGCCTCGAGCGCTCGATCGGCCTCGCGCAACGGATCCTGATGGAAGTGTTCGACAATCTGCCGCCCGATCCGCCGCCGCTCGGTTTGAACGTGGAACACATCAACCGGCGGAACTTCGGGCCCGCTGTTGAAATGCTGGAGAAACTGGGCGACCTTTATTCAAGCCTGGTTGCGGCGCGGGTGCGCGCGTAGGCATTGACGATTTTCGATTGACGATTGGGGAACAATGGCCGATAAACTCGATCTTCGCGAGAAGGGTGGATTACGCGGAGGGCAGCAGCAGACGTTGGATCGCCGGCTGTTCATGCAACTGCTGGCCTTCGGCGACGTGCGCGAGACCGGCGAACTGGCAGGCGCGCTCGAATCCGCCGGGTTCGAGAGCGTGCTCTACCACGACGCCAACGACCCGCGCGGCGTGGGCCTGCTCACCTGGAACGAGCGTCCGGATTTCTTCGTCGCCACGCTGCGGCCGTTCCTGGCGGCGCCGCCGTTCAGCCAACTCACGTCCAAGCCGGAGTTCACCATGCTCGGCCGCACGTACGCGCTCGGCCATGAGCCGGACCTCGAGGACTGGCTGCTCGCGAAATCCCGCCGCACCGTGCTCAATCCGGAGTCGCCGTGGGCGGTGTGGTACCCGCTGCGGCGCAGCGGCGAATTCTCCGCGCTGCCGCCCGAGGAGCAGGGCCCGATTCTCGCCGAGCACGGGCGCATCGGGCACGCGTTCGGTGAAGCGGGATACGCGCAGGACGTGCGGCTGGCGTGCTTCGGTCTCGACCCGCACGACAACGACTTTGTGATCGGGCTGATCGGCGCCGAACTCTTCCCGCTTTCCGCCTGTGTGCAGCAGATGCGCAAGACCCGCCAGACATCGCGCTACATCGAGCGCATGGGGCCGTTCTTCGTCGGCAGAGCCGGCTGGCGAAGCTCAATATAACCAGAGCCAGACGCAGAGAGGCGGAGGCACAGAAAGCGGGCGCCGCTTCCCGCTCTGTGTCTCGTGGGCACGGCATAGCCCATCAATGTAGCCTCTAACTAAACAAGAAGGCCGCCCGGCGCAAGGAGCGACGGGCGGCTTTCCTGGCTGACCCCTATGAAAAGCTCCGAAGGCTACCGGCGGTGGAAGCCGCGCCCGTAAAAGCCGCGCCCGCGGCCATACCAACCGCGATAGTAGCCGCCTCCCCAGAACCGGGGCCCAACCCAGAATCCGAATCCGGGAGCCCAGTAGGGGGAGTACCCCGGGTATCCGTAATAGGGATAACCGGCGCCATAGCCGGGGCCATAGCCCGGACCGTAACGCGGGCGCTGCCGGGGTGGCGGGCCCTGCTGGTCGCCCTGCGCGTAATCCTCAGGCTGGATATACTGAAAGGCCTGCGGCGCAGCCGTGGTCGAAACCTCGATCGGCTGTTGAATCTGGAAGGTCAGCACGGTCTCCGGGGGCACGATCGTCGGACGCCCGCGCGTCAGCAGCACCCCGAGGATGCCGACGGCGGCGCCGGCGCCGGCGCCAATGGCGGTGGAGGCCCCGACGTCCCGCCAAGGCGCCACGGAAGCGCCGATCACGGCGCCCAAGCCGGTGGTGGTGGCGACCGCGGCGACGTCACGGCCGTTCGAGGTGGGCCCGCTGTGCCCGGTGGTTGCGGTCTTGAGCACCACCGGGTTTCCATCCACCATGGTGATGCTGGTCAACTCGAGACCCAGGCGTGAGACGCCCTTTACCAGTCCGGCTTTCCTGGCCTCGGTGACCCGGCCCATAACCGGCTCGCCCGGGGCGGCGACGACTACCCCGTTGACGACGATCGGCTGCGTCAGCACGCCGGAGAAACTGTCGCCAACCTGGTTGCGGTCGGAGGAGATCGCCTGGTTCGTGCGCACAGTGACGACGGTCCCCGGCCGGATCGTCAGCTCAGGAGGAACCGGGGGAGGCGCCGGCTGATTCCCGGCCTGAGGTGGGGGATACTGCCCCTGCCGTGTGGGCGGCCCAATCGGTCCCTGGTCCTGGCCCTGATCGGGCGGTGTCTGGCCGTAGCCCGAATCCGCCGGGTCGCCCCGGTAGACGGGCGCGGGCGACTGCGTATTCGGCTGAGGGCCGTTCTGCTGGAAGCGATGCCATCCAGGATCGGGTGCGCTCTGCTGCGGCGGAGGCGGGGGAGGCGCGGAATCCTGTGAATCCTGCGCCCAGGCCAACCCGCCTGCCACCAGAAGACTCAGGACGGCGTAACCCAACGGTTTTTTTAAGGATTGAGTGCTCATAGCCCAAACTCCCCTCGACGAGGCAATTCAGGAGCATTTGGATGCATCCGGCTGACCAAAGGGCAGGCAGGCGGCAACCACACTAACATCAGCAACTTGGATCTGGCGTTGGGCACATTCCACGTCATTCTCATGGTTGTAAAGCACCGTACTGGCCGATTTCGGCCACCCACAGGGCGTAGGGCCGGGGCTTGCCCAGCCACGGCCGACCCGAGGGTCGGCCCTACGGGTCAGCCGGGCGGCCAGTGGAAGACGCGTCCGCCAAGCAGATGGACGTGCAAATGAAAGACCGATTGACCGGCGCCTGAGCCGTTGTTGATCACGGTGCGATAGCCGCGCGATTCGAGACCGCGTTCACGCGCGAGGCGGGCGGCGACGCCGAACAATTTGCCGATCAAGGCCTCGTCCTCGGGCTTCGCGTCGCCGAGCGTCTCGAGGTGCGCCTTGGGAAGCACCAGCAGGTGTACAGGCGCCTGCGGATGAAGGTCCTGGATCGCCACCACGGTTTGGTCCTCATGGACGATCTTGCCGGGCAATTCCCGGCGGATGATTTTGCAGAAGATGCAGTCTGACATGTCTATCTCCCTGCAACCTGGCGTTCCGTGCTCTCGCTGTGCTTCTTAAGCCTGGACCACAGAGGCCACAGAGTCTCCGTGAACTCCGGGTTTATGCTTTTTTGCCTGCCACAGAGGACGCTGGGGGCGAAGAGTATACCCTCCGGTTCCGCCCGCCATTTGGTATAATAGCGTGTGCACACTCCGCGCACGCTTCTCTGAGGAAATTGGGCAGAATCGGTTTGGTTTGACTCTCCCCGCCAGCACTCCCGGTGTGCGTCAGGAGCCGTCCGCAGGCCCGCCGTTGTCATTCCCGCGCCAGCGGGAATCGCCATCGGCGCGGCGCGTTGACACGTTGAAAGGAACTCAGTCATGGGTGACCAGGAACCCCTCGTCCCGATCCGGCGCGAATTGCCCGTCAACATCGAAGACCAGATGCGCAGCGCGTATCTCGATTACGCCATGAGCGTGATCATCGGACGCGCGCTGCCCGACGTGCGCGACGGGCTGAAGCCGGTACACCGCCGCATCCTGTACGCGATGTACAAGGAGGGTAACACCTCCGACAAGCGCTACATCAAGTGCGCCGGCACGGTCGGCGAAGTGATCAAGAAATATCACCCGCACGGCGACGCGGCCGTTTATGACACGCTGGTGCGCATGGCGCAGGACTTCAACATGCGTTACCTGCTGATCGATGGCCAGGGCAATTTCGGCTCCGTCGACGGCGACCGGCCGGCGGCTTACCGGTACACCGAATGCCGCCTGACGCGCCTGGCGGAGGAGTTGCTGGCCGACATCGACAAGGAGACCGTCGATTTCACGCCCAACTTCGACGAATCCACGGAAGAGCCGCTGGTGCTTCCGGCGAAGGTTCCGAACCTGCTCATCAACGGCTCGGACGGCATCGCCGTCGGCATGGCCACCAAGATCCCGCCGCACAATCTGACCGAGATCATCGAAGCGGTGATCCTGCTGGTCAACAAGCCGAAAGCGACGCTCGACGAGGTGCTGGCCCTGGTTCCCGGCCCGGACTTCCCGACCGGCGGCTATCTTTACGGGCGCGGCGGGATCAAGGCGGCCTACGAGACGGGCCGCGGCCAGTTCACCATGCGCGCCAAGGCCGCCATCGAGCGGCCGACGAAGGAGAAGCAGCAGATCGTCATCAGCGCCATTCCCTACCAGGTGAACAAGGCCAAGACGATCGAGCGCATCGCCGAGCTGGTGCAGGACAAGCGCCTCGAGGGCATATCCGACGTGCGCGACGAATCGGACCGCGACGGCATGCGCATCGTGATCGAGATCAAGCGCGGCGAGGAACCGGAAGTCATCCTGAACAACCTGTACAAGCACACGCAGCTCCAGGAGACTTTCGGCATGATCCTGCTGGCCATCGTGAACGGGCAGCCGCGCACGCTGCCGCTGATCGATGCGCTGCAGCTCTTCATCGATCACCGCATCACCGTGGTGCGCCGCCGCACCGCTTACGATCTCCGCAAAGCGCAGGAGCGCGCCCACGTTTTGGAAGGGTTCCTCAAGGCGCTCTCGCAGCTTGACGCCATCATCAAGCTGATTCGCGGATCGAAGACGCCGCGCGAGGCGCGTGACGGCCTGATGGGACGCTTCGAATTCACCGAGCGCCAGGCGCAGGCCATCCTCGAATTGCAGTTGCAGCGCCTGACCGCCCTGGAGCGCGAGAAGATCCAGGAGGAGTACGACGCGCTGCAGAAGAAGATCGCCGAGTACCAGGAAATCCTGGCCAGCGAGAAAGTCCTGAAGAAAGTCATCGTCGACGAGCTGAAGCAGATCCAGAAAGACTACGGCGACGCGCGCCGCACGGAGATCATCGAGGAGCAGGCGGAGATTCGCCTGGAAGACCTGATCGCCGACGAGGACGTGGTGATTACCGTCTCGCACTCGGGATACCTCAAGCGCACGAACCTCTCCACCTACCGGCAGCAGGCCCGCGGCGGCAAGGGCCGCATGGGCATGAAGACGCGCGAAGAGGACTTCGTGGAGCACCTCTTCATCGCCTCCACGCACAGCTACATCCTGGTGTTCACCAACACCGGCAAGCTCTATTGGCTCAAGGTCTACGAAATTCCCGACGTGGGCGCGGCCGGGCGCGGCAAGCACATTCTGAATCTCGTGAACCTGGCGAAGCAGGAGAAGGTCGCGGCGGTGCTCGCCGTGCGCGCACTGCCCGACGAGGCCAAGGACGTGCAGGTCAACGGAGACTCGTACGCCGCCGAAGGTTACGTGATCATGGTCACGCGCAAGGGCGTGATCAAGAAGACGCGGCTGTCGGAGTTCTCCAATCCGCGCTCGGCGGGAATTCTGGCCATGCGCATTGACGAGGGCGACGAGCTGATCGGGGCGCAGCTGACGACCGGACGCGACACCATCTTCCTGGCCTCGCACGAAGGCATGGCCATTCGCTTCCCCGAAAGCGGCGTGCGCGACATGGGCCGCGCCGCGTACGGCGTGAACGGCATGGATCTCGACCAGGGCGACTACCTGGTCGGCATGCAGGTGGTCGGCGAGAAAGAGCTGATCCTCTCCATCACCGAGAAGGGCTTCGGCAAGCGCACGGCCATCACCGAGTACCGGCTGCAGTCGCGCGCCGGCAAGGGCGTGATCAACGTGAAGACCGTGGAGCGCAACGGCAACGTGGTCGCGGTGCTGAGCGTGACCGAAGAGTCCGAGGTGATGATCATCACGCAGTTCGGCAAGATCACGAGGCTCGACGCCTCGACTATCCGCGAAAGCGGGCGCTCGGCGCAGGGCGTGAAGCTGATCTCGCTCGAAGAGGGCGACCAGGTCTCGGCGGCCGGACTCGTGGAGAGCGAAACCAACGGAGATTCGGCGCAAGGGACTCTGATTCAGTAGGTTATGGACTTCCTTGGGGACGCCTCGCGAAGCGTCCCTGGCAAAGCCGCTTTTGGCTTTCGCGGTCACTTTCCCGGCAAAACAGGCCAAAAACTGGCTCGGAAAGGGCGTTTTTCGCGCAAAGTCGTTCAGACCCAAATTCCACGTAAGGACGTTATGTATGTGTGGCTTAGCCCGGTTTTTGGCTGTGGGTCCGTAAACGGACACTTTGGCCCTTTACATCGCTCAACCCATTAATATTCAGTGACATGGACCACTTTTTTACGGATTCTCCCGCCCGGCAGGGTCAGGGGGTGGGGCCCCATTTTGAATCCGATCTTCCGGCGTTCCGAGAGTGTATTCGGGGCCAGCCACTGGTCGATTTCTTTCATCCGCCCTTGCATCCTCTCCTCGAAAGCTAGGCTAGTCAGTCTGCTGGCGAGGGCGGGATCGCCGGGCTCGATCCCCTGAATCGCCGCCAGATAACGCCTGCCCTGTGCCACCAGAATCTCCCACGGGGTGGGCTGCGTGGCAAACGCCTGGCCGAGAGCAAGTACCCCAACGTTTTTCTTCAGCAGCGAGCGGCGGGGAATGGGGCTGCTGGCGTCGCGGAACTCGTCGAGCCGCGCCTCCACGGCCGCACGCAAAGCCTGGGTGCTGTTGAGCGCGTCCTTGCCCAGCGCCTTCAAAATTGGGCGTTCCCAGTCGTGAGTCGCGCGGGCGTGGCGCGAAATCAGCAGGGCGAGGCAGGCATCGACGTCGGAGTTCAGTTCCGCGAGATCAGCCCGAAACCCTCCGGTTGCCGGCCCGGCCCGGAGAGCGTTGAGTTTCCGCCACCAGCGCCACGCCGCGAGATAGAGGCCGAAGTAGCGCTCCGTGGGATCGAGAAACCAGAAGATGGCCGCCAGCTCGCGCCAGATCCGCTGCAGTTCGCCGGAATCCTGGCCGTGGCGCTTCATGTGCCGCCGATTCGAGGGGTCAAGCGGGAAGCGAAGCCGGTTCAAGGCGGCTCGGCGGCTGCCATCGAGGGTACGGGGCCCGGTGGAGAGCCGCGCGTTGGCGCGCTGCGCTCTGAGCCTGGCCGGAGTCATCCGCGCCGGCCTGCGCCGGATTCGCCGCCCGCGATCCGCGCCGGCCGCCGTCGCATCCGTCGCATCGTCCGTGCTAATGGTGGTGGCCCCGGGTGATGTCGCCGTGAGAGTGTCATCGTTCATCGGAGAAGCCTCAAAAGCCGTCTCGAGACCGCCTCTTCGAGCCCATCGCTGGCACCGCCGAGAAAGCCTCCAATATCGAGGCTAGCACCCCAAAATGGGACAATGGAGAAAAGTGAGAAAAGTGAGAAAATT
>DASYZG010000114.1:0-51828 GCA_035946575.1 Terriglobia bacterium
TAGAATCATGCGGTTATCCTGTGGAAAACTCTGGAAGGCCCGAAATGGGGCAAATTGGGGGCGATTGGGCCGCGGTGCGGCTTTGAAAGGGTGAAAGAACCGTAGCGGCGGGTTCATCCCGCCATATCTCCAATGATCTCAGCGCGAAGATGGCGGGGTACACCCGCCGCTACGATGTTCACCAGTGGCGGGATAAACCCGCCGCTACGATTCTCGCCATGGCGGGGTAAACCCGCCGCTACGATTCTCGCCACGGCGGGATAAACCCGCCGCTACGATTTTCACCAGTGGCGGGATAGACCCGCCGTTACGTTTTTTCGCCATGGCGGTATAAACCCGCCGCTACGATTCTCGCCATGGCGGGGTAAACCCGCCGCTACGGTTTTTCACCATGGCGGGATAAACCCGCCGCTACGATTCTTCACCCATGGCGGGATGAACCCGCCGCTACGATTTTCACCAGTGGCGGGGTAAACCCGCCGTTACGGTTTTTCGCGATGGCGGGGTAAACCCGCCGCTACGATACCTGGCACTTACGGTCCGAAGTGGGTGCCCAGTGACCGGAGCCCGGCGGTTCCGTTGCCGCTGCTCGCCTTGATCGTCACCACGGCGTCAACGGGGCCGGGGGTATACCAAGCCGCGGGAGCGCGTTCGAGCTGTGTGGTGGCGTTACAGACGGCGGTGGAGCTGACGGGAGGATTCGTCTTCACGGTGATGCTTGCCGTAACCTCGCCGGTGCCGGTGGTGTAACAGTGGTGCATCCAGGCTTCCATTCTGTCGCCGCCGGTGACGGAAAAGTGCAAGGTCATGGTGAAGCTCTCGTTGGGCGCGTTCAGGTCCCAGTCCGTGAAGCCGATCAGCATGGTGTAAGGCCCCTGCGGATCCATACCAATCCGCACCTGATCGGCGGTGAGCGGTTGAAGCCCGGTGCTTGAGAAGGAAAAGAAATCGCGAGGGAAGGTGTAGGTGACACTTCTCTGGCTGCAGCTGGTCCCGGCAAAGTCCGACACGCGTCCTCGCCGGCAGGGCGGAACCTGTTGAGCCAGACCTGAAGCCGCCGGCAGTGCGCAAGCCAGAAGCAGCCCGGTCAGGCCGGTCAAGCTGGTCAGGCCGCCGGTGAGGAAAGGTGGTCGCATCCGGTCCTCCTGGGCGTGGCCCCGCGGCGCTCGGGTTCGGCTGGGCGTTCCGGGGTCCGCCAGTCGCCCATGAATAGGATGCCGGACGGGGGTCCGGCGGTCGCGTTGATGGCGGACGCCACGGAAATACGGGGCGTTTTCAGGCACGTAACAAGTGGCGAGAATGGTGGGGGGCGGCCACAGAAGGCCGCCCCCAGGTCCCAGGCGTTACGGGACCACGAGCACTCCGGCGATATCGTAGGTCGCG
The DNA here is from genome assembly GCA_035946575.1 of Terriglobia bacterium. GTDB lineage: Bacteria > Acidobacteriota > Terriglobia > UBA7540 > UBA7540 > Gp13-AA77. The sequence goes on from DASYZG010000114.1 coordinate 1,384, forward strand.
CTGAAATAGTCTTTGATAGGGACTTGTCCGCCGAAGGTGATGATCGAGCTTCCCGCAAGGACGGCGGTGGCTTGGGTGTTCCGCAGATTCCCGGTAGTCGCGAGCTGGCTCCACACCGGCGTGCCGCTCAATCCCGTGGCATTGGTAAGCTGCCAAGTGTCCGACAGCATACCCGAGTAGGCATTCCCGCTGCCGATGTACATGATACCGGTGGCAGGGTTATAGACGGCCCAATGGCCTGAGCGCGCCGCCGGCGGACCCCCGGTCGGATTGAGCAGAGTCCAGGTGCTGGAGCCGCTCCCTCTACCGTTGGCATTGCTCAGCGTCCAAACGTCGCCCAGAAAGTTGTTCCCGCCCTGGTCGCCGCCAAAAAGGATCAAGGTGTTGGAGGCGGAGTCGTAGACGGCAGTGGCGCTCTCCCGGACGCTGGGCGGCGTGCCCACCACGGTCCGCTGGCTCCAGGACGGCGATTTACCCGTCGCGTTGGAAAGCGTCCAGACATCCTGCAGGTAATTTCCATTACAGTCTGTCCCGCCGAAGATGGTCAGCGTGTCGCTGACGGAATCGTAAATCGCCGCCGAGAATGCCCGGGCGGAGGGAGCGGTCCCGGTGACCAGCGGCTGACTCCAGGAGGGTGTGCCCACCAGGTTGGCATTCGCGAGCTGCCATACGCCATTCAGGCAAGGACCGAGTGTGCCAATGCCGGTTGCGCCCGTGGCCACGACCATCACCCGGGTGGAGGGGTTGTATCCCGCCACATGGCCGTAGACCGGCGGCGGGGCGTTTTGGAGGCCGATCTGCCCTTGCCAGTTTTCATTCGGAGCGGAAACAGGGGTGACAAAGGCGTCGTTGATGGGTCCGAAAGCGGCGGAATGGATCCCGCCGAAAATGATCATGGCATTGGTGTCCGGATCATAGACGGCGCTGTGGGCCTGCCGGGACCTCGGTCCGTCGTGGGTCCACTTCAGGCCCATCAGCGGCAGATTGAACTCATGCCCGTCGTACCAGTCTTTTCCGGCGTGATTGATCAACCCTCCCCAGAGGATGATCTGGGTTTTGGCGCTCCAGAACACCGCAGCCGTATAGGCGCGCGGTGGCGCCTCACCGTTGCTGTTCTCTCCCTCGGTCCGTTGAAGCTGCAGATCCGCGCCGGCATTTTGGCGGCTCGATCCAATGACCTGCGTCCATTTCAGATTGTGCGAGTTGCTGGTGTAGGCGTTGGAGGCCCAGACATCGTTAAAGGGTCCGTTCGAACCCAGCCCGCCGAACACGATCATCTTCTGAGTCATGGGATCAAACACGGCAGTGTGGCCGTAGCGCGCTACCGGCCCGAGTTGACTCCAGGTTTGACCGCCAGCTGTGGCAGCCGCGAAAAGCAGCGCCACCAACAGTTTGGGCAGAAATCCTGCTTGCTTCATAGTGCCACTCCTTAGGACAGATTGAACAAGAACGCCAAGCCAGTATCAACCGGCCGCAGTCCCCCAGTTTTAGCGGAGTCCCCTCCCCAACACGTATCAGCGGATGTTACCAGCCTTGCAGAGAAAGTCAAGATCCTTCGTGGGCAAAATCAGGTGCTGACCGGAGAGTTAACAGCCCTAGCCGGGCGGGCGGTAGGGGGGCAATTCGAGCCCGCGGCGACCACCCCGGCCTCCGGCCACCCCTCCTCGTTGAGGAGGGGAGTTCGATCTTCGATTGCCGAGCCTTCCCCAACTCATACTTGCGGTGTTCCGTTAAGACTTGCGGTGTTCCGTGCAAGCGCCCCTCCTCGACGAGGAGGGGTGGCCGGAGGCCGGGGTGGTCGATCGATTCCAAACCGGCCCACTAAACGGCAAGCGGACACGGCGGGGCGCAACTTTCCCTCTGTTCCCGGGTTAGGATACGTGTAAGCTAAAGGGCCGATGCGCAGCCGCAGAACAACGGCGCGGCAGCTGGAGGAATCGCGAATGGACGGTCGAGACCGCCGCAGCACCAAGGGAAGCCGGGGCAGACGAGTGCGGGCGCCGTGGATGGGCATTCTGGCCCTGGCGGCGGTCGCGCTCTGGCAGGCCGGCTGCGGAGGCGGATCGAGCTACCAGACCTCGACCAGTAGCGGCGGGCCCCCACCGCCGCCGCCCTCGACGGTTCTGCCCTGCGTGACGGGCACGGTGGCAAGCTACATCGGGACGTCGTGCTCTCAAAGCGGCACCGTGTATCACTGGACGTCGTACAGTTGCACGAGCACGCCGTCAAGCATCTGCGACACGCTGGGGGTTAACGGCGCGAATGTGGCGATGGCCATGGATTCGAGCGGAAAAGGTCCATATACGATTCTGGTGGGCGAGACGCCAGCCTGGGACGTGATCGCCGGCCAGAACGTTGACGTGGTGATCAGCGGCACGGTCTACGGCGCCTACCACAATGACAACTGGCCCCACTTCCGCGGACTTCGCGGCCAGACCGGAGACGGAAGCGAGGACAACATCACCACCGTGGGCTGTTCGGCGATGGCCGCCTGCTCGGACAGCAACAATGGCGTGAGCGAAGACCTGTGCGACCAGAACCATCCTGAAAACTGCGTGGACGTGAATTCGATTCCCACTTTTGATGAGGCGTCATTTGCAGCGGCGAGCGCCGCAGCCCCCGACAGCCTGACCATTGAGATCAAGCTGAACGGCGGAACGTCCGGTACCGCGCGTCTGTACTCGGTGGGAACCCACCTGATTCCGGTTCAGAGCAAGTGATCCTGCGGCCGTGGAGAGAGGTCGAGAACATCGTATGAGAACGCGAGTCAAAGCTGGATGCTTCTGGTGGGCCGCCCTGCTGGCCGGCGGATTCCTGCTGGTGCCGGGCGCGGCGTGGTGCCGTCAACTGCCGGCGTCGCCAGGGGCCGGTCCGGCGCTCCGCGGGGTGTTTTCAATGGCGGCGGCCGAGGGGAGTCCCTTCGATCTCAGCTCCGACGGTCGCGTGCTCGCGGTCGCCGAGGACGACGGTTCCGTGACGGTGGCGGACGCCGCCAGCGGCCAGACACTCCGGATGCTTCCGTCCGTCGAGTCCGGCAGTCCGCTGCGGCTACGCTTGAGTCCTGATGGACAGCTTCTGGCCGCGGCCGGCGGGTCCGGTGAGCTCGACCTGTGGGATGTTTCCACCGGCGCTCTTCTGGCTTCCCCGCATCTTGACGCGGAATCGCTCGCCTTCAGCCCCGATGGCCGCTGGCTGGCCGTGGGGCAGGGCGACAGCACGATGAACATCAGCATTCTCGACGCGCGCTCAGGCGTGGTCCGGCGGAGCTGGAGCGCCGGACCTCAGGGTTACGGCGGAGTCTACAGCCTGGCTTTTACGCCTGATGGCGGGAGTCTGATCTCGGGACAAGGGCACGAGCAGGCCAAACAGTGGAGCGCCATGACGGGCGCGCTGATCCGGAGTCTGCCCGGCAAACTCCCCTACTGGAATCGCGGTCAGGGCGCGGCATTCTCGCCGGACGGCCGCTACGTGGCTTTGGAGGCGCAGCGCGCCTGCGCGATCGTCGATCTGACCAGCGGAGCCAGCGTCCGCGAGGTCGCCAAGGGGCTGAACGCGGAGCCGCTCGCCTTCAGCGCCGACGGCCACCAGTTGATGGCGCTCGCGGAGACAGCGCCGGGTGAAGGCGGTCCACACCAGCACGAGATCGGCTTCTGGGACGTGCAAAGCGGCAAACAGGTCGCGGACATCCCGCTCGGAACTTATCCCGACTATGCCAGCGCCACGGTCGTGATGAGCGCGCAATCGGATATCGTAGCGCGCTTCGTGGAAAGGCAGCAGATCGATGTGGCCAAGCTGCCGTAACGTCCTGCCCGGGCGCGGCGCTGCCCCAGTGTCGTGCGCCGTAGCGGCGAGCTCACCTCGCCATATCCGATCCAGGCGTGGCGGCGTAAAGCCGCCCCTACGCGGCGAGTAGGCGACCGGTTTATTCGGTGCAGTCGAGAGAGGGAGCCGTGTAGACAGCGCCCGTCTCGTCGCTGAAAACGCCAAAGCCACAGCCTCCGGGATCAGGGACCAGGCTCAGCATGTAACGGCGCCCGTCCGGCGATACCAGGAGCCTGAGGTAATGATCCTTCACCAGCCCGTCCGAGGCGACGGGCAGCGGCAGCGCCCGCTTACCCGTGAACAGATGCAAGCTTTGCAATTTCTCGAATGTCGCATACGCGTGGTGTTGCGCGAAATAATCGGACTCGGCCCTGTTGACAGCCTGAGCGAAGCGACGCGCTTCGAACTCATTCAGCATATGCGGATCGGGAGCCGGCTCCACAACGGGTTTGGGAGGCGGGCCGTGCTGGGCGAACGCTGGCGAAACCCCTGCCGTCGCGCTCAGTCCGAGGACCAGCGATGTCAGGCAACATAATTTCACTTTCATGTTCTTCCCCTATCAAAGACGGATGAGCCGCCCCGAAGATCAGACTCGAGGCTGACCCGGCCTGGGAGCGCGGGCATCCTGCCCGCCCTCAAGGCCGAGAACCGGAAGCGGCCAGGATGGCCGCGCTCCCAGGCTGCGCTCCATGGCCGCGCTACCGAGGCAGGACGGTCCCGCCTAAGTTCCCGATGAGAGCTGAACGAACGGCATGACCGAGGGTACGCCATTCCCATTGACAATAACCAGCATGTAGTAGCCCGGAGGCGCCCAGTTGCCGTTGGACGGGGCCGTCGCGGTCAGGGTGCCGTTGCCGATGGTGAACGTCAGCGGAACGTAGCGCTGCTGCATGTCGTTCGCGTGCGTGGTGGCGCCGGGCATCACCAAAGCCACGCTGGAGATCTCAGAAGCGTCAGGCGTGGTAATTGTGAACTGCTGCCCATAAGCGACCGCTGCGGGGGAAGCGGTAATGGTAGGCCTGACACCGTTGAATAAATAAGGCGGACTGAAAATCTCATAGTAGTGATTGTAAGTCGTGTTGCTCGTGGAGCCCGTCGATATGACGCGGCCATCGGCGAGAAGGATGGACACCGAGTGATAGGCTCGTACTCCAAGCTGGGAAGCCATCAGGGACCACTGCTTGGCAGCGGGATCGTAAATCTCGGCGGCGAACACCGGGTTCTCGTAGTGACCCGGACCCGAATTTCCACCGACCGCGAGCAGCGTGCCATCCGCAAGATATACGAGGGTTTGATTGTAGCGCGCGATGTTCATACTGGGGCCGTAAACGAAAACCGGATTCGGCGCGGACAGATCGATCATCTCGGTGGTTGCCGTCGCCGTCGTGCCGCCTCCATCCGCATTACTCGGCGTCCCGCCCACCACAAATGCCGTGTAGGAATTCGGGAGTAACACCTGACCGGTGTAGTAGCGCTCCCCGAAATTCATGGCTCCGACGGCGGTCCACGTGTTGGTGGTAAGGTTCAGGATCTCGCCCTGACTATCAGGGGCGGACTGAAATACGTTCCCATTGGGCAGGAGTTCCATGCGGGGATAAAGTTCGTTATCGCTCGCGTTGGGATTATTGGCAGAAGGAGGCAAGACCGTCCATCTGCCCGCCTTCTGCCCGTAGATCTCGTTCTGGCGCACGGCCTGTATGCCATTCTGATTGTGCCCGGAAGTCACCAGGGTGTCGCCGGTTCCGAGTTCGATATTGGTCGGATACCAGCGCGCATAGTTCATGGACGCGCCGTACGACCACGTCTCGGTTTTGGGATCAAAAAAAGTAGTATTGACGATGCCGCCTCCCCCGGTGGCGAGGGGGATCACGGTTCCGCCAGTCACCATGACCCTTCCGTCCGGCATGATCGACTGGCCGCCGCAAACAATATCGGCCTGGGTGTTGGTGCTGACATCGGTCATCGTGTCCGCAACCGGGTCATAGAGCTGGGCGGGCGTGAACGGTGGCGGAGAGTCGTTGGCGCCTTGGAGAACCCCCCAAAGGAGGACCTTGCCGGTGTTCAACATTGCGGCGTGAACAAAAATGTCGATGGATTCTTCGGGTGCTGACCAGATTCCCATCGGCTCGGTGGAAACCGTCCGCTGATGGGTCCCGGCCTGGGCAGAGCTCAGATCGGCGTGCTGGAGGGCGGCCACAGCAAGATGCGGCAGTTTCTCCGTAGCCGCGCGGGAGACGTAGTCTGCAGCCAGGATCACTATCGCGGTTGCCGCACAGACAATACCGGCGATGGCCTTGGACAACGGTCTTGCAGTCATCGAGCCCCCTCTTGATAATCCCGAACGTAGGGCCGGGGCTTGGCCCGGCCCGGGCCGACCCAAGGGCCGGCCCTACGGCGTAGCTCTTTCAGCAAACGTCCAAGCCTAGCCAGTCACCCCAACCTGAACGAACGGCATCACGGAAGGCACACCGTTGTTATTGACAATCACCAGCATGTAGTAACCCGGCGGCGCGTAGTTGGCAGTCGATGGAGCCGTTGCGGTCAGGCTGCCGCTGCCCGTACTGAACGTCAGCGGAACGTACCGTTCCTGCATGTCATTGGCGTGGGTGGTGGCGCCGGGCATGATCAAGGCTACGCTGCTGATGGTGGACGCGTCGGGCGTGGTGATGGTGAACTGCTGGCCGTACTGCACCGACGCCGGCGAGCCCGTAATCGTGGGCCGCGTTCCATTGTAAAGATAGGGGGGACTGAAGATCTCATAGTCGTGATCGTAGGTGGTGTTGCTGGTGGAGCCCGCCGAGAAGAACCGCCCGTCCGGCAGCAGGACGCCCACGGAGTGATAGGCGCGAACGCCGACCTGCGGATTCATCTCCGTCCAGGTTTGGGTGGCAAAGTCGTAGATCTCGGGAGTTTCGACCGGGGCGCCGTACTTGCCGTCTTGGGTGTCTCCCTGGTTCCCACCGACGGCGATCGCCGACCCGTCAGCCAGCCAGGCCACGATGGCGTTATAGCGCCCTATGTTCATACTTGCACCGTAAGTCCACACCGGCTTGGCGGCGGAAAGATCGATGCTTTCCGTCGTAGCCGTATATCCCGTGCCGCCGTTAGCGTTGGTAGGTGTTCCGTCCACCAGCATGACCGTATAAGAGTTAGGCAGCAGGAGGTGGCCCGCATAATACCGGTCCCCGTACTGCATGTTTCCGATCTTCGTCCACGCATTGGTGGCGGGATTGAAAGTGTAGGACGTCTGGTAAGGGGCGGACATGAAGATCTGGCCGTTGGGCAGCAAGTCCATCCGTGGGAAGAGGTAGTTGTTGCCGGGGTCAGGGTTGTTGGCGGAGGGGGGCAGGAGGGTCCAGGTGCCGGTGGTCGGGTTGTACTCCTCCATTTCGGCCGCCACTTGCTGGGCATTCGCGGTGTGCCCGGAAGTCGTCAACATCTCCCCGTTGGGGAGCTCAATGTTGGTCGGATACCATCGGGCGTAATTCATATTGCCGGTCTGCGACCAGGTTTCGGTCTTGGGATCAAAAAGAGCCGAGTTAACGATCCCCGTACCGTAATAGCTGACGGGAACGATGGCTCCGCCCGTGAACAGGATCTTTCCGTTCGAGAGAATCGACTCGCCGCCGCACACCATATCGTGGGCGAATGGCGATGGAACATCAGTCACGGTGTCCGCAATCGGGTCATACAACTGCGCGTAATTGTACGGGGCCGGAAGACTCCACATGCCCTGGGCGACACCCCACATCAAGACTTTGCCGGTGTAAGTCATGGCGGCGTGGACCATGATGTCCACTGACTCTTCGGGGCTAGTCCACGTTCCCATCGGCTCCGTCGACAGGGAAAACTTCACTCCGTGTACTTGCGAGAAGGAACGAGCCGGTTGCTGCGGCTCGGCGGCCGCCTGAGGTTTCGGAGCGGCGTTTGAAAGCCGGTTGAAGCAGATGAGCGCCACAATGACGATTGCACACGTCAGAGCACCTATATATCGCCAAGCAATCTTTGAATTCACGTGCCACCTCCCGATGGGCGTTCAATTAAGCTTGCTGTCCGCTGCGAAGAATTATCAATAATTTTGCACGACGGCCGGGCGGATACCGCTGACCTTGCTCGATCCCCGCCCGGGAGCGGGCAGGATGCCCGCGCTCCCGCGGTTTCGGGACTCGCGCCGGCTACTGCCCGAAAACGTAGGCGGCGCCCACCAATGCCCCTCCAGTGTTACTGCCTTCGTACGCGCCGATCGCGAAGGTCGAACTGTAGGCAGCTACCGACCGGCCGAAGTGCGCCGAAGCGCTTCCGTCTCCGGCGGTGAACTTCGCCGAGTAGGTCGAAGTCGAAATCCAGCCTTTGCTGGGCTTGATGTAAAGATATGCAGATCCCTGCAGAGGATTGGAGTTCAGGTAAGCATTTCCGGCACCCACCAGCACGGACGTGCCGCCGATGGCCACGGAGTACCCAAAGGCATCGCCGGCTCCGCCGTCGGATGCGCTCAGTTTGGCGGTCTGGGTCATTGTAGTCCACCCGCTTGTGGGCTCAACGAACACGTACGCCGCGCCGGCCTCGGAATTGACGCCCGTGGCGCCGACCGCGATCGTGTTGCTGCTGATCGCGACGGATTGTCCGAAATCATCCCATTGCTTGCCGTTCGAGACGGTCAGCTTGCCGGTGTAGGCGGACGTCGTCGCCCATCCGCTTGTCGGTTTGACGTACACGTAAGCCGCGCCCTGATTGACGTTGGTTCCGATGTTGGCATAAACATCGCCAATTACGACCGTCGACCCGCTTATACCCACGGAGTTGCCGAAGAAACAGTCCGCGGTCTCGTCGCTCGACGTCAGCTCGGCGGCAAACTTGGAGGTGGTCTGCCAGCCTCCCGTCGGCTCGATGAAGACGTAAGCCGCGCCTTCGTTCACAGCGCTGATCAGCGTATTGGGCGCACCCGCCACGATGGTGCTCCCGGTCATCGAAAGGGAATAACCGACAAAATCGTGCTGGCTTGCGCCTGAGGCCGTCAGCTTGGCCGTTTGGGTAGCACTCGCCCAGCCGGTCTTCGGCTCGACGTAGACGTAGACAGCGCCCGTGTAATTCGAGTTGCCGTAAGCTCCCACCGCAATCGTGCTGCCGCTGGTGGCGACGGACCAGCCCAATTCGTCAAGGGCGTTGCCGTCGGAAGCGGTCAGCATGGCCGTTTCCGTCATGTTGGCCCACCCGGTCTTGGGTTTCACGAAGACGTAAGCCGCGCCCTGGTACGAGTTGGATCCTATGGTGGCCTGCGGCGCGCCCACCACCAGGGTGGAGCCGGCGACGGCGACAGAAAAGCCCACGTAGTCGTTCTGAACGGGCCCGGTGATCGTGACCTCGGCCTGCTGCACCCAGGGATCGATGGTTAGCGGGTAGCGAGCGTTGGCGTCGTTCACCTTGAGCATCAGCTCGCTGCCCTGCATTTCCATCCAGGCGTGAAGGTCCCTGCCGTCAGCGTCGCGCGCGCTGAGCCCGGTGTATTCGAGAACTGCCTGCCCGCCGTTCGAGAGCGTCAGTCCGGTTCGGCCGGGATTCACCGAAGCCATCAATGGTCCTGAAAGCTGGAAAGCAAGAGTCAGGGGGCCGCTTGCGCGGTGCGCGGGACGAGCGCCGAGCGTAAAGCCCTGCTCGAGACCGAGAGGGCCGTTTTCATACCACTCGGTCAAATCACCACGTTCGTAAGCAACGCGATTGGCTCTGGCTTCGGGGGCAACCATCCCGGCCGCGGTAATCTCACCGGCGTATCCATATCCGGTCATGGCCATGCCCCAGGATCCTTGGGCACCTCTCATCTCAATGCCCGCCGGTGTGAAGTCGGCCACCAGGTTCTGGCCCGAGTTCGTGATCTCGAAGCCCTGGCTCTGGGAACGTGCCGCATAGGCGGGTATATCGTGTCCGACCACGGCGGACACGCCCGACCGTGCAGCCGGAGGGAGACTTGACTTTGCCGAAGAGCCTGCGGTCTTGCTGTTCGCCGAGGAAGAAAGTGGAGCGACCGCGTTTGAATCCGAAAAACCTGGGGACGATAGGCAGCAAAGCACCAATGCCAGTACCGCGATGATGAATGTCTTGCGATCGTTCATTTCCTGCCCCTCCAGTTTTTTATTCGCGGCTGGCGCAGTCCGCCATTCTTCGCGGCAGGCGGGCCTGGTAGCCGCGGGCATTATGAGATGCGCTCAAAATGTGGCTCGCGGAGTATACCTTCGCCATCCGAAACCGTCAAGAATTTTCGCCCGAATGGCGTTGGAAATTGCTCAAGCAGCGAGCCCCGATTCCAGCCAAGAATCTGGCGTGAACACTGCAAACTCCGGCAGTTCCGGCGCGCCCGGCATGCGTCTCGCGACGCGACCCTTAGTGTAGTCCCAAGCGAGCTGACAAAGGATAGTCAAGCGGGTAATAGCGCCGTTTGCCGCAGGATTTTGTTCTGCGCCGCCGCCATCGAGAATCGTTTGGCCGCGATTACGCCGGCGCCCGGCATAATCGCCAATGCTTCGCTTATTCAGGATTACAGAATGCCGTGACAAGGTCTGTGAAGAGCAGCCCGTGTCAGTACGATGGTGCTGTCGGGTGTGCGGGACTGGTGGGCCGCGACGCGGGTATTCTGCGCCCGGGAGAAGCGGGCCCGGTATTCGGCGTCGCGCTCTTTTCGATCTCGGGACCGGGCCACACGCTGACCACATTCCAATCGCCCAGCTGCTTCTGCAAGACGATGTCATAGCTGGCGCTGGCTTCGGAATCTTCGAAGTTCACGTGCGCGAGAGCGCGGCTCTTGTCCGGCGAAAAGACCGTATGATTCACATCGACTGTGGCCGGCGGAGGCTCGGCAGCCACGTGCGAAGTTCCGGAGGCGCTCCTCGGGTGCGGCGCAGACTGCTCGAGCGCTCCGATGAAGTACGTGTGGAGAGCCTGTTCCAGCGATCCTCCCGCTTTCTGCGCTTCGGGAGAGGCCAGGTGTTTCAGCCTGGCCTGGATCACCTGCCGCGCGTTGTCAAGCTCGTCGCGCATCACCGGGTCTTGGATGCCGGGTTCCACGCGCTGGATGGCGGCGGGCAGGCCCGGGTCCGAGCGCACCGTCAACGCCCAAATAGCCGCTTCCGTCACGGTGCGGTCCGGCTCGGCGTCAGACTTGGCGACGGCGTTGATCAGCAATTGCTCGATCTCGGGCGCCGGGTATTCGCCGAGGCTGCCGAGATAGAACCGCCGCAGATCGAGGTTGCGCCGATCGGTGATGAGCGTTTGAAGAATCTGCTCGGCCTTTTCGCCCCCGACAAATGCCAGGGCCTGTGCCGCAAACTCCGCCGTGCGATCGTCCTTGAGCGCCGCCTGGAGCTGGGGAATGACGCTGGGACCGGCTGCGAACGCGGCATCGTAAAGGGCTTCGCTGGCGGCGGGATTACCCGAGCTGAGGATGCCATCCAGCAACTCGGGCGCCCAATCGCCCGGTGGAGGAGTATCGGGGTCCGCCATCTCAGCCGCGGTCTCCTCGCTGCTGCCTGGCGTCTGCGCTTTCGCACTCGCCGTCTGCGCGGCGATCGACGGGCGCGCGGCGGGCCGGGCCGCTTGCTGCGCGCTGAGTTGTCCCGAGGGCAGAAGGCTGGCGAGGATGGCCGCCGCCAGCGCGGGGATCCATCGCCGTAGCGCCGGTTTCCGCACTGGAACGTTCGGCGCTAAGCACTGCGCCGCCACTGCGGTCCGCACAGAGCACGTCAAAGTTACGAGGGATTTCATGCCTTGCTTTTAGATGCGTCTCGCGGCCTCCACGTCCCCGCCCATGGCGACCATCACCGCCCTGGCCGGTAGGTCGCGAAACTCGTATCCGTCTCCCACACCGTGACCGCCTGCAAACGCGCGCCGTTCTGATTCGCCTGCGACTCCAGCCGGTCGCAGACATAGCGGGCAATGTTCTCTGCGGAAGGATTCAGCCGGTCGAACGGCTCCGTCTCATTCAGGAAACGATGATCGAGGCGGTCCACGATGCTCTTGACGGAGTCGCGGAGGTCGATGAAATCCACCAGCAGACCGGTCGAGTCCAACTCCCGGCCTTCTATCGTCACGCGGAGCTTGAAATTGTGACCGTGCGTGTTCTCGGTCTTGCCCTTATAGTCTCGCAGCGCATGGGCCGCAGAAAATGAATAGTCAATGGAGACTTCAAACACGATCGTTCCCTCATCGGGTAGTTTGCAGGCATCCTGCCTGCTAGCCTCAGCAAAATATGAAGGCGGTGAGTCCTAATCCTTCATAGTTCAGCCTTCATACCTCATACTTCAGCGTCTCTCGCCATAAACTCCTTCACGCCTTCAATCCGCGAGGTTCGGCCGTACTCCGGCAGGCTTTCGAAGAACTGCTGGCCGTAACGCATCTTCACGATTCGCGGGTCGAGAATCACCAGCACTCCGCGATCGCTGGTGCTGCGGATCAGGCGCCCGAAGCCCTGCTTCAGCGAGATCACGGCCTGCGGCACCTGGTACTCCACGAACGCGTTGCCGCCGTCCTCGTTGAGTTGCCGGATCCGCGCCGCCACCACCGGGTCGGAGGGCACGGCGAACGGCAGCCGGTCGATGATGACCGCGCTCAACTGCTCGCCCTGCACGTCCACGCCCTGCCAGAAGGAACTGGTGGCAAACAAGACGGCGTTCGCCGTGGTGCGAAAGCGTTCCAGCAGCGGAGTGCGTGGCGCCTGGCCCTGCATCATCAGGGGGTATTTCACCCGCGCCCGCACGCGCTCATAGATATCGCGCATCTGCTGGTACGACGTGAACAGGACGAAGGCGCGCCCGTGCGTCGCCTTCAGAATCTCGGTGACTTCGTCCGCCGCGCACGCGCCGAAATTGGGCTCGCGCGGATCGGGCATCTGATGCGGCGTGTACAGCAGCGCCTGCTGCTTGAAATCGAAATGCGAAGGGAACACACGCTCGGTGGCGTGGTCGAGCCCCAGGCGACGCTTGAGAAAATCGAAGGTGCCGCTGACCATCAAGGTCGCGGAGGTGAGGATGGCGCATTCGATCTTCTCGAACAGGCGCTCGCGCAGAATGGCGGAAACGTCGATGGGCGACGCCTCCACAAATATGCCGCGCCCGCGCCGCTCCCACCAGAACACGTAATTGCGATCCTGGCTCTCCAGGACGATTTCGAGCGTCTTGCGCAACTCCTCGGCCCGCCGCGCGAGATTGTTGATCTCCTCCGGCCGGTCGGGGATGCGTTTCAACTCGGTTTCGAGGCGCATCAGGGCATTCTGGACATTGCTGTAGGGCGCGCGATTTCCCTCCAGGAACTGATCGCGTCGATTGAAGGCGTGCCGGCCCTCGCCGGATGGAAACAGCTCGAAGAAGATCTCGGCCCGATGGCGCAGATCGCCCACGGCCGCCACCACCTCCGCCACTTTCAGCTCCTTCTGCTTCAACGTCTGATCGGTGTCGCGCGCCAGCTCCTCCACGCGATAATTCGAGAACTGCAGGCCGAAATACTGCGTGGCCACGTCCTCCAGGTCGTGCGCCTCGTCGAAAACCACGGCAGCGTAATCCGGCAGCAGGCTGGCGTAATCACCCTGCTTGAGCGCCAGGTCTGCGAAAAAGAGGTGATGATTCACAATGATGATGTCGCTCTCGGCAGCCCGCTGGTGCATCAGGGTGATAAAGCAGCGCGCGAACTCGGGACACTTCTGTCCGGTGCAGGTCTCGCGACGCGCGTCGAGCCTGGCCCACAGCTCGCTTGTGTCCGGCATCTGGCGCAGCTCGGCGCGATCGCCCGTCTGGGTATTCTGCTCCCAGCGGCGGATCTGCGCGAACAGGTCCATCTCATCGAGCCCGCTCAGCACCGGCTGGCGTTCGGCGTCATAGAGCTTCTGGCGGCACAGGTAATTGGCGCGGCCTTTCATCAGCGTGGCGCGCACGTCAGGAAAAAGTTTTTTCAGAAACGGCAGGTCCTTGGTGAAAAGCTGCTCCTGCAAATTCTTGGTGCCTGTGGAAATCACCACGCGCCTGCCGCAGAGAATGATGGGGACGAGATAGGCGAGCGTCTTGCCGGTGCCCGTTCCCGCTTCCGCGATCAGGTGCCTGCGATTCTCGAGCGCGGCCGCGACTTCCTCCGCCATTTCGAGCTGGGCAGGACGATGCTCGTAGCGGGGATGGTGGCGCGCGAGCCATCCGCCGAGTCCGAAGACGCGCTCCAGATTGGCGGGTGTGGCCGCGGCAGGTCCCGAGGATTTTCGCGTCACAGTAGGCATGATGGTCGAGCGCTAATCGGCGTAGAAGCGGTAGCCGGCCTGCTTCACCTCTTTACGGAAGTCGTGCGCGCGGATTTCGATCGGCTTGCACATCTCGTACAGGCGTGAGCTGAGCGTGACGCCGAACTGGTCGAGCGAGCGCTCGAGATTCGGAATCGACTCACCGGAAGGCATGCTCGGCCCCGTGTGCCCCGGCGTGCGGCCAGCGTCGCCAAAGGCCAGGGTGGTTGTGATCAGCATCACCTTCTTCTGATTGTAGCGGGCGTTGATGATGTAGGCGAGCCGCTCCTTCAGCCAGTCACTGGGGTTCGCGGCCACCAGCTCATCGAGCAGCAGGACCTCGGATTCGATCACGGGCTGCAGCAGGCGCAGCTCGGTGGTATCGGCCACGGGGTCGTAGCTCTCCCGGATCTGCTGCAGCAGCTCGCGGAAATCCACAAAGAGGCACTCGAAGCCGCGCTCGACGAGGCCCCGCAACACCGCCACGGCCAGGTGAGTCTTGCCCACACCGGTAGGCCCGGTGAAAACCAGGCCGCAGTCCACGTTGGGATACTCGCGCACGAAGAAGGCGGCGTCGCTCTTGGCGCGCTCCAGGTACCCATTGACCGACCCGGTGGCCGCGTCCTTACGCAGGTCGAAGTTCGCCAGAGTGCAGTGCTCGTAGCGGGGCGGAATGCGGGAGCGGCGCAGCAGGTCGATCGGCTGCCGGGCGAGGCCGCACGTGCAGCGCTGGGCGCGTGACACGCCCGCCACCTCCACCAGCTTCCAGCCCGTACCCTGGCAGTCCGGACAGCCCTTCTCGGCCATGATTCACCTGAGCCCGTATTGTACCGCGCATGGGTCCGGCCGTGTCACAGTCCCGAGGCCCGCCAATCCCGAAGCGTGAGTGCAAACGTTGAAAGAGGCGTTGCGCCAAGGCGGCGGCTCTCCGCGGTGCTCGCGCCCCTTGTAACGAAACGCCTGCCGGGGTCACTAACCCCAAGTATGGGTGATACCCGACCGGTTTTCGGTCTCTGTGGGCCGTAGCCGGAATTTTCGAGCGAAGTCGCACAAATTCAAACAGGAGGATATTCCATGTCGGAAGCACTGACCCCCAAGGAAATCGCCAGGGCGGCGGCTCAAGGCGTCGCGATTGCATTGAATGCGCGCAAGGGAGCGGCCGGCGGTCCCAAGAAGGAGGAGCTCTTCATCCAGCGCCCCATCATCTGCGGAATCCCGCCGGCAATATTCGAGGTGGCATTCAACCCGAATCCGGCTGGCGAACTCTCACCCGGTGAACCGGCCGCAACCAAGGAGTAGGGTATGGCTGAGGACCGGACAGTAACCGATAGGCCAAGCGGCGGCGGGCTCTTGTGTCCGAGCTCGCGCGGTGCGCTTGCCGATTCGGTGCTCATCGGCGTAGTCACCGCTCAGGCAGATGGCCCGCGCGTCGTTCCGACGGAGCGGGCCCTGCCGGTGACGCCGGAAATCCTCGCCTTGGCGGAGCCGGTGAGCCCGAGCGAGGTCTTTCGCTTTGCCTCGCCATGCCAGGCCGGGAAGTGTCCCCATTTTCAGAATCAGGCGTGCCAGCTGGCGGTGCGCAGCGTCAAGCTGTTGGAGCCGGTGGAGGACGGTCTGCCGAAATGCTCCATCCGCCCCCATTGCCGGTGGTTCCGGCAGGAAGGTGCGGCCATCTGCAAGCGCTGCCCGCAGGTGGTCACGGACCAGTTCAGCCCGTCGGAAACGATGGTTCAGATCGTCTATGGGATTCTCCCGGCGATGGCGCGTACGGAAGTGCCTCCGAAATAACTCCCGTCGCCCCGACCGTCTCGGTGCCGCGACTCCAGTCGACTTTTCCACAGGCCGACCTCTTGGAAACGCGCCGCGAACAAGACTTTCTCAGCTTTCTCAGTTGTCTCCACCGTCCCACTTTGCTGGCGTAGGCTCGAAGCATGACGCGAAGTCCGCAAACCGCAGCCGACAACGGGTCGTTCGGAGCCCTCTTTCTCGCCGTCCGAGATCCGCGCTGCCTGCCGCTGTGGCCTCACCCTGATCACGGTCGCCATGCGGATTCTGGTCCGCCACCCGGCTCTGATCTCGGAGCACTCGCCGTATGAAAGCCGGTACTGACTGCCCTGGGAACAAGGCGGCGATTGACACAAATGGGGTACAGTAGCCTCTATCCCCTGTTACCGAATCAGACTAGCGGAATACGTTGGAACCGGCAGGTACCACTCAGGTTTGCCTGTTCCTGGCACCTCAAGCGGCCTAGCTGGTGATCGCCCCAATTCCGCCAAACCTCACGCCTGCCAGCAGTTCCACGAAAAATGGAGGATGCGATTCGGCGCCGATCCTCGAGAACACCTCCGGCGATTTTTGCGTAGACACCCGCTCTCGCATTGTGGCATGCGAGTTGCCGTCGCAGCGTTGGATTCAGGTTTTATGGCCACGAGAGCAGAGAGGCGCTTACCAGGGTGGCGGCTACTTGTGCGGCACCTGGGCTTCGAGGAGGTTTCGAGCCAGGTCCTGGAGTTCGCGCTCGTTATCCCGGCGATCGCCACCATTTTTGTAGGCACCTTCTGGATCGGCCGGGTGTTCATGGTTTACCAGAACATTACGCGCGCAGCCCGGGAGGGAGTGAAATACGCAGTCCTCACCAACTGTGCGGGCTGCGGGAATTCCCTGCCCGATTCGACGGACGTCGAGACGAACTACGTGAACCCGGTGCTGACTTCAGGAGGACTGATTCCGGCGAATGTTACGAACTACAACCAGGTGACGGAGTGGCTTGAAAACAGCAGCCCGCAACAGTGCGGCGTCAAGATCAGTTTCACCTACCCCGCCCAACTGTACGTTCCCTTTACCACCTGGAATTCCACCATCAATATCTCCACCAGCGTACAGATGCGACTTGAAAACCAGTCATCCGGAGGAACTTGTCCATGAGGACCGAAAGTATCATGCGCAGATCACCCGAGGGGAGCCCGCGCAGTGTCCGAAGTTTTTGCTGTCGATCTCGCAACCGGCGAGGCTTATGGGGGTGGCTGGCGCCGTTGCTGGGCGAGCGCGGAACTCAGCTTCTGGAATTGGCGATCACCATGCCTTCCATTTCGCTGGTGATCGTCGGCGTCAGCGATTTCGGCGGCGCTTTTCTGATCAAACACAAGCTGGGCAACGCGGCGCGCGAGGCCTCGCGGATCGTGATTTCGAGCCCCCTCAGCGACTCGTCGTGCTCGGACTCAACTCCCTGTTCCATCGAAGCCGCTGCGGACGCCACTGTGCAGTATCTGAACGGCATAGGTCTCAGCGCGAGTTGCATCACCCCGTCGGCTCCGACGAGCTCAGGCACCCTCACCTGGACGTGGACTTGCGCGAGCGGGCTGTCACTGACCATCAATCGCGGCTACACCTACACCGGCACGGGGGGCATTGTGGTTTCGGCCACCCAGATCACCTTGACGTATCCCTACACCTGGACTTTTTCCAGCTTCTTTAAGCTACAAGGCCTGACCCTTCCCTCCTCGGTCACGACCAAGGTCGTGATGGAGAACCTGACCTAGAGGTAGATCTCAATGCAGAGCTGCCGTGGAAAACGCAACTGGTACCACGATGAGACCGGCTCAACCCTGGTGATTGCGGTCGGCGGCATGGTGGTGCTTCTGGGCGTCTCCGCCCTCGCACTTGACATGGGCCAGTTGTATGTCGTGCGCAGCGATGCGCAGCGCGCCGCCGACGCCGCGGCCCTGGCGGGCGCCGAAGTGTTTGTGACGCAAGGCTGCACCAGCGGATCCGGAGGCTGTTCGGCGGGCGGCGCCCAGGAAACTCCAGCCCGCCAAGCCGCCGAGAATGCCGGTCTGCAGAACGATGCGAATGGCAACGCCGTAGTGATTGAGGACTCGGACGTCACCTTTAGTTATCCTACCAGCGAAGACCCTGAGATCACGGTGAACGTCCAGCTGACCAAGGCTCGAAGTACGGCGCCCGCCACGCTTTTCGCCAAGGTCTTCGGGCTCGCGTCTTCCGATGTCACGGCCACTGCCACCGCGGAGGCATACAACCCATCGGGCGGCGGTACGCAGGTGGGGATCGGATGCACAAGGCCCTTCCTGGTGCCCAATTGCGACCCGTCGCACACCACCGGAGGTCTCAATACGGCGTGCGCGAGCACGGCCGGTTATTTCATCGATCCCAGTACCGGAGCCGTCGAGAACCCGGGGGTTTATCCCTCCGGGGTCATCGGAGAATCCTGGGCGCTTCACAGCCAGGCGGGACCCAGCCAGTGGTATCTGCTGGCGTTTGCCGCGAACAGCAGCGGCTCGGTACTCGCCACTGCCATTTCACAGTGCAGCCCAAGCTATATTGGCTGCTCCAGTACCCTGAATACGGTAGACGGAAAGAAGGTAGGTCCCACAACAGACCAGGGTATCGAGACGTTAATCAACGCCAGCGGGCTCGGGCTCAACCAGGGACAGGACAGCATCAGTACCGCGACCGGACCTCCTTTCCCGATCACCGGAGGGGCCAACAACCCAAACCCAAACCTTGTCGGACAGACTTTCTACTCCCCCAGCGCCTCGATTGTAGTTGTTCCGGTGTATGACGGGCACTCGCTCAGTCCCGGCGGCAGCACGGTGACGGTGATTGGCTATCTGCAGCTTTTCATTCAAGACGTCGTTCACAACGGAAACGACAATGAAATCGATACGATCATCATGAACGTCAGTGGCTGTCCAACGGGCAGCGGCGGCAGTGGGGGCGGAGGCGGAGGCAGCGGCGGAGGTTCAGGCTCCGGTGGCACCGTAACCGGCAACGGCAATAGTCCCATCCCGGTCAGGCTGATTCACCAGTAAGCTGCAGGCGCCAGATCGAAGGTGTTTTTCAGCAGCCTGCTACGCCCGCGCCGCTGCCTGGGCTGCGGTCGATTCCTCCGCCGGGCGGTTCCAGGCCATCATGGTGCGAAGCTGCTTGCCGATCTGCTCGATGAGCCGGCCGGTCGCCTGGGCGCGCGCTTCGAGGAAGTGAGGGCGTCCCTTGGCGTTCTCATCCATCCACTCCCTGGCGAAAGCGCCGCTTTGGATGTCAGCCAGGATCTTCTTCATGTTCTCGCGAACGTGCTCGTCGATCACCTTCGGGCCGCGCGTGTAGTCGCCGTATTCCGCGGTGTCGCTCACCGAGTAGCGCATGTACTTGATGCCGCCCTGGTAGATCAGGTCCACGATCAGCTTCAGTTCGTGCAGGCACTCGAAGTAGGCGATTTCGGGCTGGTACCCGGCCGCGACCAGGGTCTCGAATCCGGCTGCGATCAGCGCCGAGACGCCACCGCAGAGCACGCTCTGCTCGCCGAAAAGGTCTGTCTCGGTCTCCTCCTTGAAGGTGGTCCCGATCACGCCCGCCTTGAGAGATCCGAGCGCCAGAGCGTAAGCAAGACCCGTCGCCTCTGCCCGGCCGGTTGCGTCCTGCTGGATGGCCAGCAGCGCCGGCACACCGATCCCCTCGCGGAAGAGTTCCCTCAGGCGATGCCCGGGACACTTGGGAGCGACCATGATCACGTCGACTGTCGGGGGCGGCACGACGTACTTGAAATGAACGCTGAATCCGTGCCCGAACAGCAGCGTCTTGCCGGACGTGAGCGCGGGCGCGATGTCGCGCCGGTAGGCCTCCGGCTGCAGATGGTCGGGAATCAGGAAGGAGATCACGTCACCACGGCGCGCGGCCTCGGCGGGGTCCACTACTTCCAGCTTCTCCGCCTGAGCCTTGGCCCGAGAGGCGCTCGAAGCCGGCAGTCCTACGATCACATTCAGGCCGCTGTCGCGCAAGTTCAGTGCGTGGGCGTGGCCCTGGCTTCCATAGCCAATGACGGCGATGGTCTTGGCCCTGAGGTTCTTCAAGTCTGCGTCCTTCTCGTAATAAACTTTTGCCATGAAATCTCCCTGGACAGAGTTGGCGACCGACCGGTCGGTAGGTACTCATGGTAGCGTCTACCCTGGTCTGCTGTCAAGTTTGCTTAACGAAACGAGGGTAAAGAGGTGCTGTCCCAATTTTCGACGCAGGGCCTTTGCGGGTTCGAGAGTAGCCGCCCCTATCTCGAGATTTGGACACCTCTAGAGAGCGTTAGGAGCGTGCTGCCCGGAGGCCCCGGTGGTCTCTGTGATCTCCGTGGTCAAACCTCTGGGTGGTGGCGGCGAAGCGGGCCGGAGCAGCAAGAGGATGCTCACCGTTGCGAGCAGCGGAAGCGTGCCGGCGGCGAAGAAGGCAGGCTGATACGAAAATCGATCGACGAGCGTGCCGACCGCCAGCGTGAAGGCGGCTCCTGCCAACCCCGCGCCGAGGCCGCTCAGGCCGGTCACGGATCCGACCACGTCCTGCGGAAAAAGGTCGGAGGGAAACGTCAGACCCATCGTCGACCAGCTCGCGTATCCCCACACCGCAAAGCCGATCAGCGCCAGGGCCCAGTAGGCGCTGTGGGTGCGCGCGGCGGGAATCCCGGCGATCACCGGCAGGCAACTGACAACGCAAACCCATTTGCGCGCGCGCAGCACCGGCACGCCCCTGCGGATGAGGAATCCCGAAACGAACCCGCCGGTAAAGTTGCCGATATCGGCGGCCACGAAGGGCACCCAGGAGAAAGCGGCGATCTGTTTCAGGCTGAATCCGCGCGCGTCACTCAAGTACTGTGGCAGCCAGAAGACATAGAACCACCAGATAGGATCGGTCAGGGAGCGCCCGAGAAGAATGCCCCAGGTGTTCCGGTGCTTGAGAAGGCCAAGCCACTTGACCGCTCCCCTGCTGGTGGACTCGGGAGCGGTATCGCGTCCGGCCTCGATCAAAGACTTCTCTTCGGCGGTGAGCCGCGGGTGGCGGCGCAACGGGTAATAGACGCGCAGCCAGAGCGCGAGCCAGAGGAGTCCCAATACTCCTGACAGAGCGAAGGCGTAGCGCCACCCGAGCCCGATCGCGATCCAGGGAACCGCGATGGCCGCGATCGCGCCGCCTGCGCTCGATCCGCTGTCGAAGATCGCCACGGCTATGCCGCGCTCCCTGGCCGGAAACCAATCGGCCACGGCCTTGCTTGCGCCGGGCCAGTTCATGCCTTCGCCAATGCCGAGCAGGAATCGAAACGCGGCGAATTGCGAGAGCGAATTGGCGAGGCCGGTCAGCGCGCTGGTAATCGACCACCAGACTACAGCCAGGGCCAGGCCGATGCGCGTGCCGACCACGTCAAGCAGGAAGCCGCCGATCAGCCACATGCCGGCGTAGGAGAACTGGAACGCGGAGAGAATCGAGGCAAGCTGGGCGTGATCGAGGTGGAATTCGCGCGTGATGACGGGCGAGAGAACCGAGAATGTCTGGCGATTGATGTAGTTGATGGTGGTGGAGAGAAAAAGCGTCCAGACGATCCACCAGCGCAGGCGTCGGCTCGGTTTCACGATAGCGCGTCTCGCGGGCCTCGGGTTCAGGCGCGCATTTTGCGGTACGCTTCCAGGCAGCGCTGGGCTGTCTCGAGCTCGGGATAACGGCTGCCCTCCTGCTCGATCAGGTAGTACTTGACGCCGCCCACGCTCTCGCCAGCAGCGAAGATCTGCTTCCAGGGAGCAACACCCTCACCGAAAAGGACCTTGTAGCCGTTCTGCGGCGACCAGTCCTTCAGATGCATGGCCTGGATGCGTCCGGGATTCTGATGGATCCAGGCCACCGGATCGGCGCCGGCTTCGACACACGTGCCCACGTCGAGCTGGAGCATGATGCTGTCATCCGTATCGGCGGCGAGGATGTCCATCGGCCGCGTCCCTTCAACCGGATGCCACTCGGCATCGTGGTTGTGATACCCGGCGTGCAGGCCCGAGGCCGCCATGGTGGTGTTGGCGGCGTTCAGCAAGGCCGCCACCTTCTTCCAGCCGTCGATCGTCTTGATTCCCTCGCCGGCGTCCGCCATAACCACGTATTCGGTCCCAAGAATCTTGTTCAGCCCGATCGCCTTGCCGATTCCGTCCGCTGTGAACGAGCGCCGGTCGTTGTGGGTGGAGTAACAGCAAATGCCGAGGGCGTCGAGTTGCTTGCGCACCTGTTTCGCGTAGTCGTCCGTCCAGGAATAATAGGGCGCGAAGAACTCCACGCACTGGTAACCCATCTTGGCCACGGCGCTCACAGTGCCGGACAGATCTTTGGCCAGCTCATCGCGGACCGAGTAGAGCTCAAGACCGATGGGAATCTGGCTGCCGCCGGCGCCTGATCCGTTGAGAAGCGCCGAAAGCGGCCGGGCCGCGGCGACAGGTGCGGCAGCCATCAATCCCAGGAAGAATCGCCGTGAAACAGTCCGGTTGCTCATAATACCGGTACCATATCACAGATCAGCAGGGCCGGGCCGCGCTCCCCAGGGCCGCTCCGCTCCAGACCGGGACGCTACCGGCAAAAAACGTGCGCAATCTCACGGCCGAATGGTGACGCCCGTCACGGACTGAACAACACCCAACCGCGTACGGTTGATGTGTAACGACGAATCACGTGTGGAGGAGTAGAGAATGAAACGAACCTGCAGGTTTACGCTTATGTTCGCGGTCATCGTGGTCCTGGCCACCAGTCTGGGTCTGGCGAAGTCAGCGGACGAGTCAACGAGCAAGTCGGCCAATATCATCATCACGGCCGCCACCGCAACTCCGGACGCCGAGCTGAAACCCGGCACGTACCGGATGACCCTGCTCAATGCGGCGACCGCTCCCGAAGTGGAGTTCTACCAGGGCAGGAAGCTGGTCTGCAAATGCCCCGTCAAGATCGAGACGCTGCCCAGGAAGTCTCGGGCCACGGAAATGTTTGTCGAAACCGGTTCCACTGGGACTCGCGTTCTCAAGACCATCTCGATCGGTGGGTGGACCGAGAAGGTGATTTTTTCTGAAGCTTCGGGACCTGGAGCCGGACGCTAGCAGCCGCTCCAAGAGAATTCGATTTTAGCCTGCGAGTGGTGCACAGGTCGCCGGGTTGCGGCGGTTGTGCACCACTCGTCGGTTTCAGGCGCCCATTCACCTCACTTCCCAAAGTGTAACCGCCCGAACCGAGTGGGCACGTGAAACGTGTTGCCCTCGGGGATCGCGCTCCAGGCCAGGAACCGGCGCTGCGCGTCGCCGCCGGAGCCGTCGGCCCGGAAAAAGTTGATCCGCCAGTCGTGCTCGGGCGGCATGGCGGTCACGCCGAGCGCGGCCACGGGAATCCGCATCTCGCAGGTCCAGATGTTGCTCGCGGGTTTGCCTGATGCACCCCGCTCCCCAATCCGCCCAATCCGCGTGGCGTGGGTGAATCCGGAATTCCACCCGGCATCGTTGAAGGGCACCCTGGTCTTGTCGATCTCCAGGTCGATCCACTGGTTATTCGGCGCCACCTCGAATTCGTAGTAATGGCTCACACGCTCCGGCTGAGCGTTGATGAAGACCTCCGCCACGTCCCGATTCCAAAGCTCCCAGCGCTCCTTGGCCGGGTCCTCGCCCTCGTAGATATTCAAGTGATCGTACTGGCAGGAAAACCCGATGTAGAGGTACCGGCCGCTCCACAGCACCGCGACGCGGGTCGCCGCGCCGGGGTAGGATTGGCGGCCGGACATGTCGTGCGCGAACTCTACCCATTGGGCGCGCTTCCATGCCGACTTATTGAGATCGCCGTCAGGTACGAAATCACGCCGGCAGAACCGCGCCGTGATTTGCGCGTCGCTGGTGTAGGGGCTCGATCGGTCCTGCCGGCGCTCGCCCGGCGACGGCGGCGGTCCGAGGACTGAGGCAAGGAGAATGATCGCGACCAGGACTGTGACACTCATCATCGGCCTCCATACATCGGCGCTTCCGGGTGGGTAATCAGCCGTATCGCGCAACCTGCAAATGTTACCGCCGGTTGATTCGGTGGTGTTCTGATTTCGACGTAAAGCCGGCTCCTGGGCCGCGGCTGCCGAATAGTAGTAAAATTGGCTGGAGCCAACGCTCCTTGATTATTGCGAAGGAGATTGCCCAGGTTGCACAATGGGCAGGTTGGAGTTGGAGCAGCCGCCGCGAGGCTTCGCCAGCGCTCAAAGATAACACCGAATCGATATGGAACAAGAACGGCACAGGACGTTTATCTATTCCGGGGTGCTGAGCGCCGCGTTCTCGGTTGCCCTTTTGTTCCTCTCGTACCCGATGTACGTGATCCGGCCGTTCCGGCGGCAGGGTGCGCGCGAGCTGGCGCTCGCTCTCCAGGTGATCCAGGTCCGGCCGCTGGTCGAGATCCTCTGCGTGGCCGCCGCCCTGGTGGCCCTGGTGTTGTACTGGCCGAGGCAGACGCGCCGCCGGCGCCGGATGTTCGCGGCGGCGGGCACGCTGCTCACTTGCGCGTTTATGGCTCTTTCGCGGGTCAACGTCTATGAACTGATTTTTCATCCGGACAGCCATCCCGTCTTCATGTCGGCCCGGCAGGCCCAGCAGGCCCGGCAGGACAGAATCGATCCCGATGACAAGGTACTGGCCGTGAAGATCGGCGCTATCGCCCGGGCCTATCCCATCCGCAGCATCGCCTACCATCACATTATCAACGACACGGTCGGCGGGGAGCTGATCGTGGCCACATATTGAACGCTTTGCCACACCGGTCTGGTGTGGGAGCGAACAAGCGGCGGGCTCGCGCTTACCTTTCATCTTGCCGGCATCAATAACCAGAACTTTCTGATGCGCGACGACCAGACCGGCTCCTACTGGCAGCAGGTCACGGGAGCGGCCGTCTCCGGGCCGCTTGCCGGCCGCCACCTGACGCTGGTCTCTTCCGACGAATTGTCCTTCGGGCTGTGGTCGGCCGAGGAGCCCGGCGGCACGATCCTCAAAGGGGTGGCGAAGTACGCCTCGGACTACGCCAAGAGGGACTGGGAAAAGGAAATCGCCAAGGACCCCATTGTCCTGAGCTTTGCCGACCCTTCGCGCAACCTCGAGGCGCGCACGCTGATGCTCGGCATTCGGGCCGGAGGAGCCAGCCGCGCTTATCGCTACGACGAGGTCCTCAGGGAGAAGCTCGTGCTGGACCACGTGGGATCGGAGGCCGTGCTGCTGGTGGTCGGGCCCGACGGCCAATCCGTCCGTGCCTTCGAAGATCGCATTCCGGGGCCGGCTGGCGCGGCGGGTACAGGCATTGCGGCTCGTTCGGCCGATCCGGCCCATTCGCCCGACCGCGACGTTTCGCCGGCGTTTTATCGCACCTTCGATGAAGCCCAAGCCCATCCCACGGACGCCGCCTGGCTCAGGAAGTCCGCCTCGGCTCCCCTCATGATGGACGAGGCCACCACCAGCGCCTGGAGTTTCCAGGGCTGCGCCGTCACCGGCAAACTGGCGGGCACCTGTCTGGAGCCGGTGGAGGTTCTCAAGGACTACTGGTTCGACTGGCGCAATTACCATCCCACGACCACCGTCTACTCGCGTCCGGCGGAGGCCGGCCCCGCCACGGCTGCCCAGCCGGCACAGCCCAACCACTCCGGGCTATAGTCGTGTTCTGGCGGTAGTTCGGGGCCCGTCCGCGATCCTAGTCCGGTGGCACAGCCGGTCTTGGCTTCGCCGCTTGCGGCGAGGGCGGGATTCCCCTCTTCGAGCATCTTTTTCGCCGGGCCGCTTTGTGTCAGACGAAAGCTGACCTGCGGGGCGCCTCGCGCGCGGTCATGGGGTTGGCACAATGATTGGGCGTAAGCTGATGAAAGGATTGAGAAAATAAACTTTCGCAATTTTCTCACTTTTCTCACTTTTCTCCATTGTCCCATTTTAAGGTGATAGGCTCGATTCTATGCTTGGACCGCGGCTTGGAGTTCGCGCTGGTTTTGTGAAGAGAGGCTCGAGACTCACGCGACAGGCTCTCTACGACGTCTGCCCTGCAAAAAGCCTCCAAAACAGGGAGCACGGAGGCTCTGTGAATCCAGATTGGAAGCTTCTGTTTTTGCAGAGCGCACACCCAGGCGACGAAGCACAAAGCCACCCAAACCCAATGGGGTTAAACTCAGCGAAATGAGAGACATAGGCCAAGATCCGCCGCCGCCAAACCCATTGAGGTTATCTTCCCTCTTTTCAGCAACTTATTCGATCAAAAGAAGCCATTTTTCGCAAAAAGATAGATCATCCATGTTCTCGCCTCCTAAGCGCAGCAAACGCGAGCCGTCGAAAGCAAGCAAACCCACTGGGGTTAATCCCAACGAAATGTGTGACTTACGTTCAAAGCAGCTTCGCCCAAACCCATTGAGGCTATTTTCAATTCTGTCAGCACGTTACAGGCGAAAAAAGGCCTGTTTTTAACGAAAGGATGGATACGCGGTGTTGCTCGGTCTCGGAACCGCCCGCGCCCAACGTGACGCCATGAAGAAGATGCGATACATTTCCTTGTTCGATTATGCTCCATCAGGTGTGAGCGGAACCTCGAAGAAGGAGAACCGATGCGACGATTAGCGTTTTCTCTGGTCTTCACGACCCTCGTCCTGGCGATGCCGTTCCCGGCGCCGGCGCAGGAGAGCGGACTTTTTAGCCTCGACAGCCTGACCCTGCCACACGATTATGTGCAGCACCGATCGTCGAGTTACGACCGCACTGGCGGCAACGCCGACTATCGCGAGTTGCCACCGGGCCAGAGCCTGACCCTGCTCGACGCCGACGGTCCCGGCGAAGTCACGCACGTCTGGTTCACGATCGCCAGCCCCGAGATGTTCCATCTGAAGAAACTCGTCCTTCGGATGTACTGGGACGGCGAATCAACCCCGAGCGTCGAAACGCCGGTCGGCGACTTCTTCGGCCTCGGCCTCGGCGACTACTTCCTTTACCAGTCGCTGCCGCTGGCCGTGGGTGCGGACAACGCGCTGAATTCGTTCTTTCCCATGCCGTTTGCGAAGCACGCGCTCATCACGGTGACGAATGAAGGCCGGCGGAAAGTCGACGCCTACTACTACAACATCGACTATCGCACCTACTCGCATCCGCTCCCGGCGGATACGCTTTACTTCCACGCGCAGTATCGCCAATGCACACCCTGCACCACCATCAAGAGCAACGGCAAAAACCTGAAAGGTGAGAACAACTACGTCTGGGTGGAAGCGCAGGGCCGCGGACACTTCGTTGGCGTTACCATGTCGGTGCTGGAGAACGCCGACGGCTGGTGGGGCGAAGGCGACGACATGTTCTTTGTGGACGGTGAGCAATTGCCCTCGGTCAACGGCACCGGCACCGAAGACTATTTTCTTGGCGCCTGGGACTTCGGTGGCAAACCCTTCGCCTATCAACTCTTCGGAGCGCCTCAGGTGGGCCCGGAACGGCAGGGATCCCGTTGGAGCGTCTACCGGTTCCATCTCGACTCGCCCATTACGTTCACCAAATCGCTGCGCGCCACGATCGAGCATGGACACGCTAACGATCGCGCGGACAACTACTACTCGGTGGCTTACTGGTATCAGACGGAGCCGCATGCGCCGTTTCCGACGCTGCCTCCGGTCGAGGATCGCATACCGAAGTTGCACCCAAGCGCGCCCTAACTGGGGACGTCCGCAGGCAGACGGGCCGGGCCCTAGTTACATACCAGTAATTGCTCGTTCTCGATAAGATTCGCCGCCAAGGTGCCGGCGTTTCCAAAAAGTTACGACCCGTCCGCGAGGCCGGCGTCGGAGCCTCCACCCTGCGGCCCTAACCGCATGATTCAGCAGTTCGCGCCCGTTTAACTTCGGGCCCTAACCTTCTTGGCATCGCACATGCTCTTAGGGCTCCTTCGACGAGTAACACCGGAAGCAGAAGGGGCCATTGGTGGGCAACTGGGAGCCGCGGAAGCTCAGAGTCCTCATACTTTTAGTGGCCGCCTTGACGTCCATCATCGTGCCGCTTCACGCCCAGAACAAACCCGTGCCTTTGATTGAACTGCCTCTCGTGCCCGCCAGCATCCGTCCTGGCAGCGCGGCTTTTACTTTGACCATCAACGGCGCCGGTTTTGTCTCCGGGTCCACGGCCTATTGGAATGGCAGCGCTCGCGCGACCACTTTCGTCAACGGCACTCAGGTAAAGGCGACGATCAATGCCAGCGACATCGCTAGCGCCCAAACTGCATCCGTGACGGTTTTGAATCCATCTCCCGGCGGCGGCTACTCCAACACGGCTTTCTTGGGGGTCACCAATCCCGCTAGCGCCGTGTCACTGAGCGGCACCACCAACGCCGCCGGCGACAGTCCGGTCTCGGTGGCGACGGGCGATTTCAATGGCGACCACATCGAGGATCTGGCGGTCGCCAACGATGTTGACAACACCGTCTCCATTCTGCTCGGGAACGGCAATGGCACCTTCCAATCCCATGTCGACTATGCCACCAGCTACGGCCCGGCCGAGGTCGCTGTCGGTGATTTCAATCGCGACGGCTTTCTTGACCTGGCGGTGGTCAACGCCGGGGAGAATTCCTCCGGCCAGTCCGCCAATTCGGTGTCGATTTTGCTCGGCGACGGCGACGGCACCTTCCGCGCTCACGTCGATTACCCGACCGGCCGGATCCCCGTGGCGGCGGCGGTGGGCGACTTCAACGGCGACGGCTATCTCGACCTGGCTGTCGTTGCCCAGTATGACGCCGCCGTTTCCATCCTGCTCGGTAACGGCGACGGCACCTTCCAATCCGAGACCGAATATGCCGCCGGCGGGCAGCCAACGGCGATTGTTGTCTCCGACTTCAACCGCGACGGATTCCTCGACCTGGGAGTTGCCAACTTCGACGTCGGCACCGTTTCCATCCTCCTCGGCAACGGCAACGGTACCTTCCAGACTGCCACGGAATACAGCGCCACCGAAGATCCGTACTCACTGGTGGCCGCCGACTTCAACGGCGACGGCATCCCGGACCTGGCGGTAGCCGAGTTCGGCTCCTCTGCGGTTTCGATTCTGCTCGGCAACGGCGACGGTAGCTTTCAGAACCAGGTGCTCTACACCACCGGAAGCTATCCGGAAGCGATCACCAGCGCCGATTTCAACGGCGACGGCATCCTGGACCTGGCCCTGGCCACGGATGACGCCATGGGCAGCGTCACCGTCATGCTGGGCAACGGCAACGGAACTTTCCAGAGCTTCCTCGATTTTTCGGCGGGTGCCCTCCCCGTGTCGGTTGCCGCGGCTGACTTCAACAACGACGGACTGATGGATGCCGTAACAGCAGACGTGAACAGCGATGCCATTTCGGCTTTGCTGAGCGGCGAGCTCGGCTACGCGCCTACGAGCCTGAACTTCGGCAGCATCAGTGTCGGGACCACTAGCAGCCCGCGGACCGTCACGCTGACCAACAGCGGAGTCAAGGTACTGACGATTTCGAGCATCGCCACCGGTGCGCCCTTCACCGAGACCAATACCTGTGGCAGCTCGCTGAATGCAGGTGCGAGTTGCACCGTCAACGTGACCTTCACCCCGGTCAGTACCGGCAGCTCCAACGGAAGTCTCATTATTACCGACAGCGCCACCGGAAGCCCGCAGACCGTCTCCCTGACGGGCAGCGGCACCGGCGCCACGGTGACGTTCAGTCCCACCAGCCTCGATTTCGGCGATCAGCAGGTGAACACCTCGTCAGCGCTCCAGACAGTCACCATGACGAATAACGGCACGACCACGCTGGACATCACCAGCATCACCGCCACCGGCGACTATGCGATCACCGGAGACACCTGCGGCTCCACGCTGGCCGCCTCAAGCAATTGCGCCTTTAACGTCAAGTTCACACCGACCCAGGCCGGCACGCGCACAGGCGACATCAGCGTGGCCGACAGCGGCTACGGCAGCCCCCAGACGGTCTCGCTCACGGGAACCGGCATTCAAGGCGTCGCGACCCTAAGTCCGGCCAGCCTGACTTTTGGTGTCCAGCTGCTGAACACGTCCAGCACTTCCCAGACCGTGACCCTCACCAATAACGGCACGGCAAGCATCAACATCATCTCGATTCAAAGTCCCAAGAGCTTCCCACAAACCAATAACTGCGGCACCACGGTCGGCGTGGGCGCAGACTGCAGCATAACGATCACCTTCACACCCGCCAGCATCGGCAGTCTGAGCGGAAACATTTCTATTTCCGACAACGCCGCCGGTAGCCCGCAAAAGGTCAGTGTGTCGGGTACCGCCACCGAAGTCAGCCTGAGTCCCACCAGCCTGAATTTCGGCAGCGTGACACTGGGGACCACAAGCTCAACGATGACCGTGACCCTCACCAATGTGGGATCGAGCTCGCTCAACGTCACCAAGATTTCAATGACGGGTGCCAACAGCACCGAATTTGCCCAGACAAACACCTGCGGAAGCAGTGTGGGCGCGGGAGCAAGCTGTACGGTAAACGTCACTTTCACGCCCGCGGGAACGGGAACGCGAACCGCTTCACTCTCGGTCAATGACAGCGGCGGCGCCAGTCCTCAAACCGTGAGTCTCTCCGGCACGGGGCAAGCCGCTGGGAACGGCCCGATGGCCTCGTTCAATCCGGGCAGCGTCAGCTTCGGAAACCAGAACTACAAGACAAAGTCGAAGGTCACCAAGGTGACCCTGACCAGCACCGGCAGCCAGTCGCTCACGATTACCGGCATCGCCGCGAGCGGGGACTACGCCCAGACGAACACGTGTCCGTCGTCCCTTTCACCCGGAGCGATTTGCACGATTTCGACCAGTTTCACTCCCACGATCGTCGGAGCAGACAACGGCTCGCTCAGCGTGACCGACAACGCATCGGGCAGCCCTCAAACCGTCTCGCTGACGGGGACCGGCGTAGGCGCCGTGGCCAGCGTGAGCCCGGGCACGCTGACCTACGGCGTCCAATTGATCGGCACCAGCAGCACAGCCCAGGTCGTCACCTTGACGAATACCGGCAACGCCTCGCTGATCATCACTGGCATCACGCCGTCCTCGAACTTTTCTGAGACCAACAATTGTGGGTCGAGCCTCGCCGCCGGTGCGGACTGCATCATCAATATCAGCTTCGCACCCACGAAGGCAGGAAGTCTGAGCGGCAACGTTGCCGTTAACGACAATTCCACCGGCAACGGCACTCAGAAGATTGCGGTCTCGGGCACCGGCACCGCGATGGAGATCAGTCCCACCAGCCTGAACTTTGGTTCGGTCAGCGTGGGCACAACGAGCGCGTCCGAGGCCGTGTCCGTGACCAACGTCAGCAGCAGTTCGGTCAATATGAACTCGTACAGTTTTTCGGGAACCGATCCGAAAGATTTCGGGCAGAACAACAACTGCGGTTCCTCGCTCGCGGCGGGGACCACTTGCACGCTCGACGTAACATTCACTCCGGGCGCGAGCGGAGCGCGCAGCGCGACGCTTAACATTTACGACGCGGGCGGCGCCAGCCCGCAGACGGTCGCGCTCTCCGGGGCTGGAGACTAGTCGAGGGTTTTTGAACGGGATTGCATCGCAGGACGGCAGACCTGGCCCCGCCGCCTGCGAGGCAGTAGGCAGCCGCGGCGTCAAGGCGTCGCGGCTGCCTTTAAGAAATCACAAATTTTCGCGAAGTCCTCGCGCAGGATTTTCTCCTCGCGGGGATTACGAAGCACATAGGCGGGGTGCACGGTGGCGAGCGCCTTGGCGCCGCCGAAATCGTAGAAGCGGCCGCGCAGTTTCAAAATTCCATCCTTGAGTCCCAACACCGTTTTCACGGCCGGAGCTCCCAGACAGCAGACCAAGCGCGGCCGGATGGACTCAATCTGACGAAACAGAAAAGGCGAGCACGCCTCGACCTCGTCGCGCTCGGGCGTCCGATTGCCCGGCGGACGGCACTTGACCACGTTGCAGATGTAAACATCCTCGCGGCGGATGCCAACGCTTTCGAGCATCCGGTTGAGCAACTGGCCGGCACGGCCGACAAACGGCAGCCCCTGTTCGTCTTCATCGGCGCCCGGACCTTCGCCCACAAAAACAAGCTCGGCGCGCGGATTTCCCTGCCCAAACACAATGTGCTTGCGGCCCCCCGCCAGCTTGCACCGTTGACAATCGCCGAGGTCGCGCTGGATATCCTCGAGGGTCTCGCGCTCTCGCGGCCGCGGGCTTTCGGCCTCGAACAGGTTGAGCGACCGCGCGGCGGTTGGGGGATGTGGCATGGTCAAGGTAGCCCGGGCTGAGATTTGGCCTTCTGTTGACGCGGTATTCGGTTGCGTTGAGACCTGTTCGGCCAAGGCTGCCGGCGGCCGCTCGCCGGCCACCTCGCTCGGCCGGATGTCTGGCCTCGATTCGACGAAGAATTCCTCGATTCCCAATTCGCGGTAGAACTCTAGCCGCGCGGCAATTTCATCCTTGAGACGATCAGGGATCATATCGTAGGTCCGGCCCTTGGGCCGGCGCGGCCAAATCGGCCGTCACACCGAATGCACGGCGCGGCGACTCTTGCGAAGTGCCACGATCTCATCCAGCAGGCGCCCGGCGACGTCGAACTTGCTCATGCGCTCCAGCGGAACGGTTCGCCCATCGGGGAAAACAAAGGTCACGATGTTAGTGTCCACATCGAAGCCCGCGCCTTCGGCAGTGACGTCGTTGGCAACCACCATGTCGAGGTTCTTCGAGACAAGTTTGGCTCGCGCGTTTTCCAGCAGGCGATCGGTCTCGGCAGCGAAACCCACCGCGAGCTGGCCGGGCCCGCGGCGCCGGCTCACGCCTGCCAGGATGTCTTCGGTCGGCTGCAGTTCGAGCGTTCGCGGGCCGGCGCCGCGCTTCATCTTGCCGGACTCGATCTGTGCTGCGCGAAAGTCTGCCACCGCCGCGCTCATGATCACGATATCAGCCCCGGGCAGGCTGTCGAAGACGGCAGCCGCCATTTCTTCCGCGGTGCGAACGCGCCGCACGGTGACCGCGGGCGCTTCCAGGCGAGTCGGGCCGCTCACCAGAACGACGCGAGCCCCGCGCCGGTGGGCAGCTTCGGCAATCGCGTAACCCATCTTGCCGGAGGATCGGTTGCTAAGGTAGCGCACGGGATCAATCGGTTCTTCGGTAGGTCCGGCCGTTACCAAGACGGTTTCGCCCTTCAGGTCATCCGCCAGACCAAGCGCGCCGCACACGGCCTCAAGAATTGATTCCAGAGAAGCCAGTCGGCCCGCCCCGACCATGCCGCAGGCGAGGTAGCCTTCCTCGGGGTCCACGATACGGACGCCCCGCCGCCGCAAGGCCTCGATATTCTCGCGCGTGGCCGGGCTCTCCCACATGTTCACGTTCATGGCGGGAGCGACCACAACGGGCGCCCGCGTGGCGAGCACGAACGTGGTGAGAAAGTCGTCCGCCAACCCGTGGGCCATCCTGGCCAGTACGTCGGCCGTGGCAGGGGCGATGACCAGGGCGTCGATCGACTGCGCGACGGCGATGTGTTCGATGGCGCTCTCGAGATTGGCATCCCCGGAAGCGGGTCCGAACATCCCGGTAATGACCTTGTGGCCCGAGAGGGCGGCGAAGGTGAGCGGCGAGACGAACTCGCGCGCGGCGGCTGTCATCACCACCTGCACCTCCAGCCCGCGCTCCTGCAGCAGCCGGACCAGTTCGGCCGCCTTGTAAGCGGCGATTCCGCCCGATACTCCCAGGGCTACGCGCATGGCCTACTTTTCAGCGGGCTCCCCGCCGTTCGGGGAGCCTTCGGGCTGCAAGTTCTCGAAGGGTACGAGGTTGCCAGACACCTCAAGTTGGGCGATCTTGGTAGGTTTCTTGGTCGCCGTCTGAATCAGGGGACGCGCGCCCGACTGGATCTGGCGCGCACGTTTGGCCGAAAGCAGAATAAACCGGTACTTGCTGTCAACAGCGGGGGGTACTTCCATCCCTCATCATCCTCCAAAACCTTCTACAATTTCGCGGACGCGATCCTGCTGCACCAGCCGGCGGCATCGTGCCGCCATGACGATCGAACGCAGGGCTCGAACCGCCGGCGTCAAAGCATCGTTCACAACCAAAAAATCGTATTCCGGCCAGTGCCGCACCTCGTGCCGGGCGTCAGCCAGCCGCCGCTCGATTTCCGCCGGCTGGTCCAAATGCCGCCGCCGCAGTCGGCGCTCCAGCTCCTGCAGCGAAGGAGGCAGCACGAAAACGCTCACAGCCTCGGCCAGCCTCCGGCGCACCTGGCGATGGCCCTGCACATCGATATCGAGCAGAACATCGAAACCCGCGGCCTGCGCCTGACGGAGCGCTTTCCACGAGGTGCCGTAGAGATGCCCGTAAACCTCGGCCCACTCGACAAATTCCCCGCGCCTCACCATGCGGTCGAACCGCCGGCGGGCCACGAAGAAGTACTCGCGGCCCTCCTGTTCGCCGGGGCGCGGACGCCGCGTGGTGTGTGAAACCGAGAACCGCAGGCCGGGCAGGGATCTTAACAGGCCGTTAACAAGGGTCGTCTTGCCCGCCCCGGAAGGAGCCGAAATCACAATAATGCTCCCCGTTCGGGAGCATGTTTTCAATCTAGTCAATGCGCCGCTCGGGTCCCTATTCGATATTCTGAGCCTGTTCGCGGAGTTTTTCAATCTCTGTCTTCATTTCGATGGCCTGCCGCGCCACTTCCCGACCGGCTTCGGGCACGTCCGTGGTCTTCGAGAGAATCGTATTGGTCTCGCGGTTCATCTCCTGAAGCAGAAAGTCGAGCTTCTTGCCGACCTCCTTTCCCTCGTCAAGAAGAGTGGCGGCCTGCTCCAGGTGGCTGCCCAGGCGCGTAAGCTCCTCGGTAATGTCCGAGCGCGAGACAAGATACAGAACCTCCTGCGCCAGGCGGCTCGGCTCAAGCGACGCGGAACCGGGCGCCGGGCCGAGCAGTTCGCGCAGGCGGCCCTCGAGACGCCGGCGATAAAGATCAGGAACGCGAAGGGCAAGCTCGTGAACGCCGGTGGCGAAGGTTTTGATGCGTTGAAGGCGCGCCCGAAGATCGCTCTCCAGCGCCCGGCCTTCCACCGTACGCATCTCGTTGAAGTCGGCAAGCGCCTGGCGCACCAGGGTTTCCAGGGCGGCGCGAACCCGATCGAGGGTCTCAGGTGCCAGATCGTCGCCGGAGGTCGAGATCATGCCGGGTATGTGCAGCAGCGCCACCGGGTCCGGCGGAGCGATTGCGCCGAAGTGCTGGCGCAACCCTTCGCAGGCCGCCACGTAGCCTTCGAGCATCCGCTCGTTCAACTGGAGAGCGTAGCCACGGACACGGTCAAAGCTCACCG
Organism: Terriglobia bacterium; assembly: GCA_035946575.1. GTDB lineage: Bacteria > Acidobacteriota > Terriglobia > UBA7540 > UBA7540 > Gp13-AA77. Next base: position 36,567 of record DASYZG010000114.1, read on the forward strand.
ATATCTCCAGGTGGCCGCGGGCAACCGACTCCGTGACCAGGCGGCGAAGGTCCCCTTCGAGCGACTCCAGCGCGCCCGGCAGCCTGAATCGAATGTCGAGAAAGCGGTGGTTCGTGCTCTTGAGGCTCACCGAAAGGGCGAAATCCCCCGCCTCGCTTCGACCGCTGCTGTAGCCTGTCATGCTTCTGATCATTGGAGGAGTCGAAGAAGTCAAAAAGTCGAGAGTTGAAGCTCGAAAATCCTCAATTCATGGACCTGACACCTGCATCTGACCCCAGCCCCTAGCCCTAATCCGCGTCCACGAACTGCAGGTCGTGCAGCCGCTGATAAATCCCGCCCTGAGCGATCAGATCCTGGTGGGTACCTTCCTCCGAGATTCTGCCTTCGTCGATCACCAGGATACGGTCGGCGCGGCGCACGGTGGAAAGGCGATGCGCAATCACCAGCACGGTCCGGCCTTCCATGAGGTTCTGCAGGGCGCGCTGCACCAGAAGCTCGGATTCGGTGTCGAGCTCCGAAGTGGCTTCGTCAAGAATCAGGATCGGAGGGTTCTTGAGAAGGGCCCGCGCAATCGCGATGCGCTGGCGCTGCCCGCCGGAAAGCCTCTGGCCCCGCTCGCCAATCAGCGTCTCGTAGCCCTCAGGCATCGCACTGATGAAATCGTGCGCCAGAGCGATACGGGCGGCGTCCTCGACGGCAGAACGCGTTTCGGAGACGCGCCCGTAAGCGATGTTGTTGAAGACCGTGTCGTTGAAAAGGATGGTCTCCTGCGTGACCATGCCGATTTGCGCGCGCAGACTGGCCAGCATCACGTCGCGCACATCATGACCGTCCACGAGCAGGCGGCCGCCCGTAGGATCGAAGAAGCGCGGGATGAGGTTGGCGAGCGTGGTCTTGCCGGCGCCGCTCGAGCCCACCAAGGCGATCACGTCCCCGCGCCGAATCCGCAGGTTGACCCGCTGCAAAACCGGTTGGCCGGGCTCATAGGCGAAGTCCACGTCCTCAAAAGCGATCTCGCGCTCAAAGTGCGGCAGGGCGACAGCGTCCGGCTTGTCGGTCATCTCCGAATGAACGTCCAGGTAACCAAAAACCTTCTCCGAAGCGCCCACCGCCTGCTGGAAGGCGTTGTTCACGCCGGTCAATCGCTTGATCGGCTCGTACATCTTGATGAGCGCATACAAAAATCCGACAAAATCCCCGGCCGTCTTGGCGTGATGCACAATCTCGTTGCGGGCGTAAAGCAGCAAACCCGCGATCGTGATGGCACCCAGCACCTCCATGAGCGGCGAACTCAAGGCGTTGGCACGCACCCAGCGGAGATTAACTTTGAGCAGGCGCCGCGTGGCAGCCCGAAATTTCGTAACCTCGAACAACTCCATCCCGAACGCCTTCACAATGCGGATGCCGCTGAAGGTCTCCTGCAGGATGTGATTGAGCTCCGCCATTTTGTCCTGGCTGAAGCGGCTGGAGATGCGGATGTACCGGCCGATGGTGCGCGACGGAAACACGACCAGAGGCACGAGCAGCAGCGAGATCAATGCCAGTCGCCAGTCATAGTAAAAGAGCACAATCAGCAGGCCGACGAGCGTAAAGGTCTCGCGCAGGAAATCGGCGGCCACTTGCGAAACGGCGCTCTGCACCTTTTCGATGTCGCTGGTCACGCTCGACATCAATTTGCCGGTGGGGTTGCGGGAGAAGAAAGCCATCGACTGGTCGATGATTTTTGTATAGAGCTGATTCCGCAGGTCCCTCACCACGGACTGGCCGACGAAATTGATGAAATAGGTGCCGAGATACTCGGCAAGACCCTTGATGAAGGTCGTGCCCACGACCACGATGGCCACCATCGTCCAGATGTTATGGACCGCGGCGGGCAGAAGCTGTTCGAGGTAGAGAGGCTGGCCCGAGATGGGCCATCGGAAAAGCAGGATATGAGCCCCTGTCTGCCTCAGCGGCGTCAGCACGATGTCGAAAACCGGCCGGATCAGCAGCGCTGTCAGCGCCTCGGCGGCGCCCACTACAATCATCAGCAGGATGGCGGCAAAGAACCGCCCCAGGTAGGGACGCATGAAGGTAAGCAATCGCCGGACTGGACTCATGCGGGTTCTGCTCTCGCGTTCCCGGGCCGGTGACTGGAGAACGGGCCCGTTCACAAACGTACATCGCGGGGCGGGGCAATAGGCGGCGCTTCATGGCCCCAGCAGCCGAATCCATCGTAGTGCCCCGGGCGGGAAAGCGTCAAGCCGCGCGAATTCCCGGTAGTGGGTCGGTTTGGAATTGATCCCACCCCGGCCTTCGGCCACTCCTCCTCACGAGGCGGGGCGCTCAGGTCGAATAGCACGGTCCCGGGTGGGATCGGGGCGGCAACTCGAGACCGCACTACCCTCCTCGACGAGGAGGGATGGCCGAAGGCCGGGGTGGTCGGAGGGGTCTCGAGATCAGCGCGGGACGGCGCGCCGCACCTTGCGAGAATCATGCCGCCATCGGACAATTGAGTGGGCGGAATCTCGAAACCTATGCCTGATCCTCGTCAGGACGACACCCGTGATCCGTTGGCGCGCCTGGAGCGCGAGCTGGTCCGGCTGAAGGGTAGCCTCGAACTGCTGGCCGTGATAGCGTGCCGCTGTTGTCAGGATCACGCGCTGCGACGACCCGTCTTGCTCATCCTGCTCTTGTCTGCCCTGCCGACTGTTCCCGCCCCGGCGCAAACCCTTGTGACTCACGAGGACGTCCAGCGCGTGAACCGGCTCATCGATCGCGGACCAGGCGCTCAGCGGCTCAACTGCACGATAACGCCGGCCAAGCCGTTCATGGATTTTCAATTTCGTTTCAACGCGGGCTTCACCATCGGCTGTCCGCTCAAGATCTTTGTAGGCCAGAAGACGCGCCTGAGCACCTATATTCGTGTAACGCCCGAGGGAAGCGAGGCGGTATTGCTGAGCGGGACGAGTGATGTCCCCGCGATGCCTGCGGACATGGCGGCGTCAGCCAGTCCGCGCAAGCTGAATCAGGATATCGAGCTGAGCGGCGAATTCTCGCTCGGCGACGGCCGCTATCGGGTGGAATTGGTGACGGTCGACGACCAGGAGCGCGCCTGCGTGAAAACGTGGAAGGTGGACGCGGCACGCCGCGGCGGCCTGCAGCCGGCCGTCATTCTCAAGCCCGGCAGTGTCGAGCCGGCCGAGTTTGTTCCCTGGAAGGGAAAGCTCGTGCCAAACGGACTGCGGATCACGGTGCTGCTCGACGTTGCGCCCGTCAATCCCCGGGAGCCGAAGCTGCGCGCCTGGGATCGGACGTTTCTGCTCGACTCTCTTTCCGCTTTACTGCGTCAGCTCCCGTGCAAATCCGTCCGCCTAGCGGCCTTCAACCTCGACCAGCAGCAGGAGCTTTTCCTGGAAGATAGCTTCACGGGGGGTGAGGAATTCGACCGCCTGGAAAGGGCGATGGAGCGCCTCGAGCTTGGCACCGTCTCCTATAGTCTTCTGCAACGGCAGCAAGGCTGGGTCGACATGCTGTTCCAGCACGTGAAACAGGAAGCGAGCGCGGCTCAGCCCTCGGACGCGGTCATCATTCTGGGTCCGGCAACACATTGGCGGCTGAAAGTCATCAACAAGGGGCAGATGGCCGCGCTGAAAGGCCGGGTTGAACCGACCCATTTCTTCCGGTTCGAGTACTCGGCGGTGTGGACCGTCTTTCCCGACGCTCTCGACACCCTCACCAAGAGCCTCGGTGGAACCGTCCTGACCTTCCACTCACCTCAGGATTTGGAACATGTCATTCGCAAGATGCAGAGACAATTGAAGCCTGCGCCGGAGACAGCAGTCTCGGGCCCGTGGGCGCCGCGCGCGGCGCCGAAAGAATAGAAAGGAGTCGGGAATCTGGGGTCAGGGGCCAGGGTTCACTCAGGAGTCAGGAGCCAGGGGTCAGGGCTTAAAGTCAGTAAGTGCGAAGGAAGATCTTGATCATGCGCGGAAACTCAACATGGCGGGCGCGCGGCTTTGCCGCCTGCTCGATGACGCCTGGCACGGGTGCTGCATTACGGCAAGCCGGTTACCCGATCACAAGTGGCAGGTGTGCTGCAATTGCGGTAAACTGACGCCAGTTCAACATTTGGCTGAAAAGAGGTGCACGAAAGCCTTGAAATCAACATTACCGCGAGCTTTGCTGTTAATGGTCTTCGCCGCCGGAGCGGCGTCGTCCGGATTCGCCGTCAGCAAGGAGATCATCCAGATGCAGCAGCAACTGGACACGCTCCAGCAGGCGGTGGCAAACATGCAGAAGACGGTCGACACCCAATCGGCCATCATCAAGACGCTGGTGGAGCAGGCGAATGACAACGTTAACTCCATGAAAGCGACCATCGCCGATCTCGAGCGCACCAATTCGCAGAATCTGGCCACTAGCAACAGCCGCTTTGACAGCATGACCAACCAGATCCAGGCGCTGAGCGCCGGCCTGGAGGAAGCGAACTCGCAGCTTTCGAAGCTGGGCGATCAGCTAAAGCAGACCCAGAACATCATTCAGACGCTCAATACGCAGCCCGCAGCCCAGCCCAATGGCGCTGCGGGAACAACGCCGGGCGGCACGCCTGCCGGACCGAATGGCGGACCGGACGTCAACACTCCCAATGCAGCCAACGGGCCTGGAAACGGCGTCTACGCTCCGACGGGGTATCCTACCGCTCCCGCTCGCCAGCCCCTGCCCGATCCCGACACCCTGTACCAGTCCGGCCTGCGCGATTACACCGCGGGACACTACGACCTCGCCGTCCAGGAATTCCAGCAGTACATCCAGTATTACGGCAACACCGATCTTGCTTCGAACGCGCAGTTCTATATCGGCGATTCGTATTACAACCAGAGGAAGTACGACCAGGCAATCGACGAGTACAACAAATGCCTGGAGCGTTACCCGAACGGCAACAAGCTGCCCGCCGCCCAACTAAAAAAGGCCTACGCGCTGATCGCCGAAGGCAAGCATCAGGCGGGCGTGCGCGAACTGCGCTCGCTGGTCAGCCGCTTCCCGCATTCGCACGAAGCGGAACTGGCGCGGCAACGGCTGCGCAAGCTGACATAACCGGAAGGAGCGCGGGCATCCGCCCGCAAGGTGAGAATCGCAGGGACGGTTCGCCAACCGCCCCTACACGCGGGGAAGCGGGCAAGATGCGCGCGCTCCCAGGCGGAGATTAAGACAAGGGGAGGTTTCGATGAGTGGCTCCGTCAATAAAGTCATCCTGATTGGACGCCTCGGCAAGGATCCCGAAGTGAAATACACGCCTAGCGGAACACCGGTGGCCAAGTTCTCACTCGCCACCGACGAGACGTTCAAGGACCGCAACGGCGAGCAGCAGCGGCGTACGGAATGGCACAACATCGTGGCCTGGAGCAAGCTGGCCGAGATCTGCGGCGAGTATCTCACCAAGGGCAAGCAGGTCTACATCGAGGGCAGCATCCGTAGCCGGCAGTGGGAAGATCAGAGCGGCGCCAAGCGCACCGCCTACGACATCATCGCGCGCTCCATGACCATGCTCGGATCACGCGCCGACACCGAGCGCGCCGCAGGCGCTTCCACAGGCGGCGGGATGCCGAGCGGCATGTCGGGCCGTCCGCCGGCGGAGCCAACCGCCGCCGAGCCCGAAGGCGCTGCGGACGCGCCGCCCCCGTCCGGGGAGATCACGGACGAAGATATCCCGTTTTAAGCGGCCGCTTCGGGCGCGCCCTCGGATCACTGGCGATTTTCCGGGCATTCTCGCGGAAAACCCCCAGGCGCCTCGGCCGGAGCGAACGAGAAATTCTGGGCTCTGTATGTAGTCTACTCAGGCGATCAAAGCTGCGCAGGCAGGAGTCTGCAAACGAAGGCGAGTAAACCTCCGGGAGGATCTGGCAGTCCAAGGCTCGAACAGATCTCGCAGGAGGACGGCTTTATGACTCGCGTAGACTCCGCAGTTCCAACTGATCCTCTTTCCCGCGCGCATAACGCTTTCGGTCACAGCCTTCCGATTCCAGGGTGAACTGGAGCGCTGGTCGCCGAACTGGTTCAATCATATGATGGGATGGTCCGTGTGGTGTCCATCCTGTGGCTCGTTCCGGTGTTCGGGATTTACTTCGCGGCCTGCAGCCCGCTTCGAGCCTGGAGGGCCTTGAGACTGGCTCTGCTCGGCGGGCTAATCGTGCTTTTTTGCCCGGCATGCTTTCCTTCGATTTTGGGTTTCCCGCGCTCCTGCTGTACGAATGGTCGATGGTGGTGCTGGGCGCCATCGTCACTGTGCCCGGCTGACCCGCCCTATTCAAGGCACTGCTCGCTTATGGCTATTCGGGCGCATTCCCATCGCGATCATCATGTTCTTTGCCTATCGAAACAACCTCGGCACTCACTACGACGCCGTGCCACCGGACCTTCCCGCAGGAATCGGCTTCTGGCCCAAGTACCTGTGGCTGGCCTTCTTTGCACAGCTTGTGTTTTGGGTGTCGACGACGATTGTGATCGGGATGCTGTTTGGAACGGTTGCGGCAGGGGATCGCGCAACTGAGGCGTTCTCGGGTCCGCGGCGCACTCTCAGCGGCCTGATCACTGGGAAGTGAGCGTGGGATTAACGGCGAGCGGGCCGGTTGCCCCAAGTTGCATAATAGAAGACGGGTGCAAGACGAAGTGGCAGGAATCTCGCGCAGGCGTTTTCTCGAGTCGAGTTCGCTCGCGGCAGCGGCAGTTGCGGGCACCGCCCTGTGGCATCGCATGACGCGCGGCGCGGAGACCGCTGGCGCGGCGCCACTCGAGGAGTTCGACTACGGTGACGTCCTGCTGACCAGCGATCCGCACGAATCGCAATTGAGGAATACGCACTCGGTGCTGATGGCTCTGAGCGAGGACAGCCTGCTCAAGCCATTCCGGCAGATGTCGGGAATGCCGGCGCCGGGCGCCGACCTCGGCGGCTGGTACAACTACGATCCGAACTACGACTATCGGAAGGACTTTGACGACGGGTTCGCTCCCGCCTGTCCTTTCGGACAATGGATCTCGGCGCTGGCGCGCAGCTATGCGATCAACGGCGACGACGCCACGCGCCGGAAGGTGCTGCGCCTGAACCGCCGGTACGCCAGGACCATCAGCGCGGACTTCTACGCCAAGAACCGCTTTCCGGCGTACACCTATGACAAGCTGCTGCTGGGTCTGCTCGATTCCCATACTTACGTGAAGGACCCGCAGGCGCTCGAGATTCTCGAGCACACCACGAACACCGCGCTGCCGCACCTGCCGGGTCACGCCGTGGAGCATGACCATCCTTGGCGCAAGGACAAGGACCCGCAGGACGCGTCGTGGAACTGGGACGAGTCCTACACCCTGCCGGAGAATCTGTTTCTGGCCTACAAGCGCGGCGCGGGCCGGCGCTATTACGACTTGGGACTGCAATACCTGGACGATGCGGCGTGGTTCGATCCGCTGTCGCGGAACGAGAACGTCTTCGCCGGCAGGCACGCTTACAGCTATGTGAATTCGCTGAGCTCAGCCATGATGGCCTACATGGTGGCGGGCAGCCGGAAACATCTGCGCGCAGCCCGCAACGCGTTCGCGATGCTCAATGAACAGAGCTTTGCCACGGGCGGCTGGGGTCCGGACGAGCAACTGCGCGCGCCCTCAAGCAATGACGTGTATGAAAGCCTGGCCAACACGCACCACAGCTTCGAGACTCCCTGCGGTTCGTACGCCCACTTCAAGCTGACGCGTTATCTGCTGCGCGTGACCCGCGATGCCCGCTACGGCGACAGCATGGAGCGGATGATGTACAACACCGTGCTGGGCGCGAAACCGCTCCAGGACAATGGCGAAGCGTTCTACTATTCCGACTACAACTTCGACGGGAGGCGCGTGTACAAAGAGGCCCGCTGGCCGTGCTGCGCGGGCACGTTGCCGCAGGTGGCGACGGATTACCGGATCAACACGTACTTTAGGGGACCCGGCGCGGTCTACGCAAACCTCTATCTGCCGTCAGCCCTGAGGTGGACTGAGAATGGGGTCGCGCTCTCGCTGACGCAGGAAGGAGAGTATCCCTACGAAGATGGCGTCACTTTCACGATGACCGCTTCGGCGCCGGCCGAACTGGTGCTGTACTTCCGCATCCCTGCGTGGGCCGAGGGCGCGTCGGTATCTGTCAACGGGAAGCGGCAGAACGGGCTCGCGGTACCGGGCAGATTCACGGCAATCCGGCGCCAGTGGAGGTCCGGAGACCGCGTGGAACTGGAGCTTCCGCTAAAGCTGCGCCTGGAGGCGATCGATGCGCGGCACGCGGACACGGTCGCGTTGCTGCGCGGACCGCTCGTACTCATGCCAGTGAAGCCGGAACAGCAGAGTCCGCTGCCCAAAGTGACGAGGAATCAGCTGCTGGCCGCCGGGCGCTTCAGCGAGCGGCAATGGCAGGCAGCCTCGCTGGGTGGGCCGGTGAAGATGCTGCCGTTCACCTCGTTGGGGGATCTGCCCTATACGACCTACATGAAGGTTGGCTGAAACTGCGCCTGTAGCGGTGGCTCGTCTTCATTGGGGACGACCGCCGCCGTGGTCGTGGCGCCTGTTTGGAGGCGGCGGACGCGTGGTCTGCTCCCATTTGTGGATCACTTGGTCGAATTTCTGCGCCTGGTCGGGGCGGAGGACCTGCCGGATCTGGGCGTCTGTCTGCTCGCGCAGGACGTCAAACTGCGGATGCGTCTGAGCGTGCAGCGCCTGGAACTTCTTCGACGCCCCTTCGAGAATCTGCGTCACTTGCTGGGTCTGGTTACTGTCGAGCTTCAACTCCTCGGTGAGGTACTTCACGAAGTCGCGGCGGGTCATCGGCCGGCGCCAGTGGCCTCCGTACCAGGCGTAAAGGAACATACCCACGGCGCCGAGAGCCACGCCGATCACAAGAGTGAGCACAAAGTAGAGAGCGGCGCGGCGTTGCATCCGGTTCAGTGGCCTCCGCCCTGGGGAGCGAACTCGTACTCGGCTTCGATGGTCTGATTCGAGAAGCTCGGATAACTCTGCGCCGCCACGGCTTCAGAGCGCGCGGTCTGGATTTCTGCGGCCTCCGGGGACCGTACCGGACCTGAGGGCGGCACCAGCAGGCCCAGCGCCAACAGCACGGCAGCGAGCACTCCTGCGAGCACAAACCGGCGTCCGGTCCGCTCGAGAGACGCCTCTCGCGCTCGCGCCTCGGCCCTGGCGTTTGGCAGCTGGCGGGCAAGCCGCGCGGCAAAGCCCAAACTGGGCTCGGGCGCCGGCTCCTCCGCGACGCGACGGAGAGCCGTCCTCAGACCCGCCCAATCCCTGGCGTAGGCCGTGCAAGCAGCGCATTGGGTAAGATGCCGATCGACATCTTCCCGGCGCGCACCATCTTCCATGATCAGCTTGCGTACCCTCCGGCAGCGCATGATCATTCCCCTTCCTGCCAACGGCGGAAATCCGCCAGCATGCGTTTACGGGCGCGATGCAGCCGCACCTTCACGGTGCTGGATTTCAGCCGCAGCAGCTTCGAGATCTCCTCCACAGAGAGGTCCTCGATCTCCTTCAACGTCAGGATCACCCGATCCTCCGGGGGCGCGCGCTCGAGCATCTTCTCCGCCAGTTCCCGGTTCTCGAGGTCCAACTGGACGCGGCCGCCGCCACCCCCGCGGCTCTCCGTCCCCTGCACCACAGCCTGCTCGCCTTCCTCGGACATCTCCGAGAAGTACGTCAACCGAGACGATCGCCGGCGCCGCAACTGGTCATAGCAGTGATTGATGGCAATCCGCATGAGCCAGGTGCTGAACGCCGCTTCGAAGTGGTAACTCCCGACCGCCAGAAAGGCCTTGACAAAGATCTCCTGCGCGACCTCTTCCACTTCCTCGCGTCGCCGCAGAATACGATACACCGAGCTGAACACGCGGCGCTCGTACCGCGCGACCAGCAGAGCGTACGCGTCACCGTCGCCCTGTTGGGTACGCCGGATCCATTCAACCTCCGGGTCATCCTTTTCGAGGGTGGCCATCGAGTTTCCATGGACTCGGCTTCCCTGAAGGTAAAGACGAGACCGATCTTTCACAGGTTACAACGTCTTGGAGCTCAATGTGCAACAGCCTGATTCCCAGCGAGCCGCCAGGCCGCGAGTGATTTCCATTGACGCGACAAGCCGTTTGTGTCAACCTCGCCCTATATGCTTATCGGTAAGAGGCTTCGAGACCTCCGGGAACAAGCGTCGCTCTCGCAAGGCGATATGGAACGTCGTACGGGGCTGCTGCGCTGCTACATCTCCCGCGTTGAAAACGGCCATACGGTGCCCTCGCTCGAGACCCTGGAACGGATGGCGGCCGCCCTCGAAGTGCCTCTTTATGAGCTCTTTTACGAGGGAGATGGATCCGAGCAGTCGGGCCCCCGGCCCGCCAAAGAACTCGCCAAGGAGGCCGAGGCGGAAGGCGAAGCCCGGTTCCTCGAAAAGGTCAAGCGCCTGACCGAGCGGATCGACGAGAAGGATCACCAACTGCTGCTTTACGTGGCTCAGAAGCTCGTGAGCCGTTGAGCTTTACAGTCGGCCTGCAACCCTATTCCCACTCAATTGTACCCGGCGGCTTCGAGGTAATATCGAAGACGACCCGATTTATCCCTTTGACTTCATTGACGATGCGGGTCGCGATGCGCTCCAGCAATTCCGGCGGCAACTTGGCCCAGTCCGCCGTCATGCCGTCTTCCGACTCCACCGCTCGCACCGCAATGGTGAAAGCGTAGGTGCGAGCGTCGCCCATAACGCCGACGCTCGAGACGGGCAGCAGCGCGGCAAACGATTGCCACAGCCGATGGTAGAACCCGGCACGCTTGACCTCCTGCTGCACGATAGCGTCCGACTCGCGTACCAGGCGCAGACGCTCGGGCGTTACGGCACCCAGGATACGCACCGCCAGGCCGGGCCCGGGAAAGGGCTGCCGGCCGACCAATTCTTCGCTGAGCCCTAGCTCGCGTCCGACGCGGCGGACCTCGTCCTTGAAAAGTTCGCGCAGTGGCTCGATGAGCTTGAATTGCAAGTCGGGCGGCAGTCCGCCGACATTATGGTGACTCTTGATGGTCGCCGCCGGACCACGCACCGAGACGGACTCGATAACGTCCGGATAAAGCGTCCCCTGCACCAGGAATTCAACTTTGCCGAGCCGTCGCGCTTCTTCTTCGAATACGCGAATGAATTCCTCGCCGATGATCTTGCGCTTCTTTTCGGGATCGACCACATCCTCGAGGCGCTTCAGGAATCGTGCGGAAGCGTCAACGGCGCGCACGCGCAGGTGACCCTGCTGGCTGAGGGCGTCCGCTACTTCCTCGAACTCGTTCAATCGGAGAAGGCCGTTGTTGACGAATACGCACGTCAGCCGGTCGCCGAGAGCGCGGCCTGTGAGTGTAGCCGCTACCGCGGAATCAACCCCACCAGAGAGCGCGCAGAGCGCCTGTCCGTCGCCGACCTGCCGGCGCACCTGTTCCACAGTCTCCTCGACAAAGGATCGCGGGAACCAGTTCGGACGCGCTCCGGCGATGCCGAAGACGAAATTCCGCAGAATGTCGTCGCCGCGATCGGTATGATGCACTTCGGGATGGAACTCCAGGGCGTAGACGCGCGTCTCCGGATTTTCGATCACCGAAACCGCGTTCTCTGTCCTGCCCGTCACGCGGAAGCCGGGCGGCACTTCTGCAATGTGGTCGCCGTGGCTGTTCCAAACCCGCAAAGGCGAAGGCAACCCCGCCAGGATCCTGCTTGACGGCTGGAATTCGAGCTGCGCAAAGCCGTACTCGCGCCGCGCCGCTGGCTCCACCTTGCCACCCAGCTTGTGCGAAATGAACTGCAGTCCGTAGCAGATCCCCAAAACCGGCAGGCCGAGCGTGAAGATGCGCTGATCCGCAGTCGGCGACGCCGGATCATAGACGGACGAGGGTCCACCGGAAAGGATCAGCGCCTGTGGCTTCATCCTCACGAGATCGTCGAACGGGATATGGCACGGCACGATGACCGAGTACACCTGCATCTCGCGAATCCGTCGCGCGATGAGCTGGGTGTACTGGGAGCCGAAGTCGAGAACAATAATCGGTTGGGGATGTTCCATGAATTGAGCCATTGAATCATCGAGTCAATGAATCAATGAACCGTTGTCTCGCGTCTCTCACTACTTCACGACGACGTTGACGAGCTTCTTCGGCACCACGATGACCTTCACAATCTGCCGCCCTTCCGTCTGCTCGCGGACTTTGGGCTCCGCGACCGCCATGGCGCGAATTTCGTCATCGCTCGCCGTAACCGGCACGCGGATTCGTGCGCGCAGCTTGCCGTTCACTTGCACGGGGATTTCGAGCTCTTCCTCGGCGGCCAGCGCTGGGTCAAAAGCAGGCCAGGCGACCAGAAGCGTTGAGTCCTGGTGACCCAGCGATTCCCACAATTCGTCGGCGATATGCGGCGTGAAGAGGCCAAGCATCAGCAGCAGCATCTCCAGAGCAGACTTCAGCACCTCGGGCCGAATCGCGCCCGATTCGATCGCCGGCTCGAGAGCCGTAATCTCGTTGGCCAGTTCCATGATGAGCGCCACGTCCGTGTTGAAGTGCCAGCGCTCCTCCACGTCATCGCTGACGTGCCGCAGCGTCTGATGCGCCTTGCGCAGCAGGCGCCGTTCCTCGACGCTGAACGCGACGCCGTTGCCGGTCGCCACGCCCGGGATGCCGCGCAGGGGATCTGCGTAGCGCATCACCATCCGATACACCCGGCTCAGAAAGCGCCATGCGCCCTCGATGCCCTGATCGCTCCATTCCAGATCCTTCTCCGGCGGCGCGGCGAACAGCATGTACAGCCGGACGGTGTCTGCGCCGTAGCGCGCGCACATCGCCACGGGATCGACCACGTTGCCCTTGGATTTCGACATCTTGGCGCCGTCTTTGATCACCATGCCCTGGTTGAACAGGCGTGCCACGGGCTCCGCGAACTCGGCCAGGCCGATGTCGCGCATGACCTTGGTCCAGAATCGCATGTAGATCAGGTGCAGAATGGCGTGCTCGATGCCGCCGATGTACTGATCCACCGGAAACCAGCGCTTTACGATGTCGCGGTTGACGGGCGCGGTATCGATCTTCGGATCGGTGTAGCGATACATGTACCAGGACGAGTCCACGAACGTGTCCATGGTGTCAGTCTCGCGGCGCCCTGCGCCGCCACATTTCGGACATTCCACCTCGACGAACTCCGGCACTGTCGCCAGCGCTGCGCGACCCTCGCCGGTCAACTTGACGTTGCGCGGCAGCACCACCGGCAGATCCTTCTCCGGGACCGACACTATTCCGCAGTCGTTGCAGTAGATCATGGGAATCGGCGTGCCCCAGTAGCGCTGCCGGGATACGCCCCAGTCGCGGATGCGGAAGTAGACCTTGCGCTTGCCGAACCCGTCCTTCTCGGCGTCGTCGGTCATGCGAGTGATGGCATCCTCGGAGCTGAGCCCGCTGTACGCGCCGGAATTCACCAACACACCGTAATCCGTGAATGCCTCTGTGGACGCCTCACGATCCGTAGCGCCGGCCTTTAGGCCGGCATCGGCCGCCCTAAAGGACGGCTCTACGTCTTTCGGAACGATTACGGTTCGGATCGGCAGACCGTACGCGGAGCAGAACTCGAAATCGCGCTCGTCGTGCGCCGGCACCGCCATTACCGCTCCCGTGCCGTACCCCATCAGGACGAAGTTCGCGATCCAGATCGGGACGCTGGCGCCGTTGAACGGATTGCGCGCCCTGAACCCGGTGGCCGCGCCTTCCTTCTTGAGATCGGCTTCCACGCGCGCCTGGACGGACGAGGCCTTGATCCGCTCCACCTCGCGCCCAAGATCCTCAGGACGGTCCGAGGCCGCGATCAGCTTCTGGATCACGGGATGTTCCGCGGCCAGGAACAGTGCCGTGCAACCAAAAATGGTGTCGATGCGCGTGGTGAAGATACGGATCGATTCCTCGAGGCCCTCAACCTCGAATTCCACCTCGGAGCCGACGGACTTGCCGATCCAGTTGCGTTGCATGGTGAGCACACGCTCCGGCCAGCGCACCAGGCCGTCCATGTCGTCGAGCAACTGCTCCGCATAGGCGGTGGTTTTCAGGAACCATTGCTCCAGCTCTCGCTCCTCCACCGGCGTATCCTCGTGACGCCAGCAGCAGCCGTTCACCACCTGCTCGTTCGCCAGCACCGTCTGGCACTTCGTGCACCAGTTCACTCGGGCTTCCTTGCGGTAAGCGAGGCCGCGCTCGAACATCTTGATGAAGAACCACTGGTTCCAGCGATAGTACTCCGGAACGCAGGTGGCGATTTCGCGGCGCCAGTCGTAGCTGAACCCGAGCCTCTGCAACTGGCCACGCATGCGATCGATATAGGTGAATGTGAACTCCGACGGGTGCCGGCCGCTCTTGATGGCGGCGTTTTCCGCCGGCAGCCCGAAGGCGTCCCAACCGATCGGATGAAGCACGTTGTAGCCTTTCATGCGCAGATAGCGCGCCAGAGCGTCGCCGATCGAGTAGTTGCGCACGTGGCCCATGTGGATGTCGCCGGAGGGATAAGGCAGCATTTCGAGAACGTAGTACTTGGGGCGCGCCAGGTCGGGTTCCGTCTCGAAGAGATGCTCGCGCGCCCAGCGCTCCTGCCATTTCGACTCGATCTGTTGAGGGTTGTAATCCAATTCAGTTTCTCAGTGTGTCAGTTCGTCAGTCCTCAGTCAGTGGTCCGTTGTCAGTTGTCTGGGGCTGGCACTCTCGAGGCCAGCTCACGCATCATCCGGAGATTCCGCCGGTCGTCGCCCGGACGGTCGATCGGCGTCTCGCAGATGAATGGAATCCGCCGCAGCTTGGGATGCCGCACGATGCGCCGGAAACCCTCGCGCCCGATCTGCCCGCGGCCGATGTGCTCGTGCCGGTCCACGTGCGATCCGAGCGCCGTCTTCGAATCGTTGGCGTGAATCAGCCGGATGTTGCCCAGGCCGACGCTGCCCTCGATCCGCCGCACGGTTTCCGCGAGCCCGCGCGGCGTGTGCACCGGGTATCCCGCCGCCAGCAGGTGCGCCGTGTCGAGACAGGCGCCCGCAGCCATTACGCGCCAGGCGCCGGCCAGGATCTCCGCCAGCTCGTCGAGGTCCGCTCCCAGCGCTGTGCCCTGTCCCGCGGTGTTCTCAAGCAGCAGCGTAAGTCCATCCAGCCTGAGCCCGCGCGACGCTTCACCCAGTGACTCGACCACCGCCCGGCAGGCCCGGGCGCGCTCGCCGTCCTTCGC
>DASYZG010000115.1:0-16430 GCA_035946575.1 Terriglobia bacterium
CTGGGCTTCTTCCTCCCCCTTCACCGGCTCCAGAATCCGCTGCCAGAAGTACAGAGACCTTCGACTTACCCCCAGCTCCCGAGCCAGCGCCGCCACACTTTCACAGCTGTGCATCCGGTCCACCGCCCTCTGCTGGAACTCTCGCGTGTACCGTGGCTTCTTCACCTCCAACTCCTTTCCCTGCAAGCTGTGCAAAGTCAAACTGTCTCAGTTTGAGGGTACACTCCAAAAATGGGACAATGGAGAAAAGTGAGAAAACTGAGAAAATTGGAAAAATTTATTTTCGCCATGGATTCAATAACTTAGCCCGGTAGCGCGACTACGCCTCGGGGAACCCTGCCCCTCAGGATGCGCAATGGAAAGCCCAAACCCGGTCCGAGATCATCGGTCGAGGCGGCACGCTGTGGCGCGCCCACCCCAGGCGCACACATCGGGCGAGGCCTGCCCTGAGCGAGGCGAAGGTACGCCCGACCTATAATATGGCCACAACGTCAGCGATGCTTCTCCGCTCCCGACTCACAACTCCTCGACTCTCAACTGCTGCTGTCCGCCATCCTCCGCTTCGACACCTCCGCCTGCTCGGTGGCTATAAGCGCCAGCCAGCTTGACACCGGGTCCGGCTGGCGCTAACTTCGTGTCGGAGCAGGTTGCAGCGGTACAGGCGTCGGGGGATTGGAGGGGGCGATGAAAGCGAGAACGATTCTGGTAGCCGTCCTGCTGGTGGCCGGCTGCAGCATGGCCGCCTGGGCGCAGCGCGCGGACTCCGCTCCAGCCCCGCCTTCGAACGCCCGCTTTGGTGATCCGAGCATTACCGCACCCAATTTCCAGGACTACCATTATGGCGTGGTGAAGAGCGTCAGCGATTCCAGCCTGATCTGCGACAAGACCGAGTTCGGCGACGACCAGCCCTTCAGAATCGATAAGAAGACGAAGTTCATCCGTGATGGGAAGCTTTCTGCCGCCAACGACCTGAAGCCGGGCGACAAGGTTTGGATGAAGATCCGGACGGAGAAGAGAACGGGTGAAATGACGGCCCAGAGGGTAGTCAGCGGAGTGTTTGACGCCAAGCTGAAATGAGGGCGTCTCTTCCTGTTGAATCGCGCGAGACTCATTTACAATCCTGTCGCCGGGCGGCGCCCGGCCCGGCGCGCCGGTGAAATCCGCGAAGCAGCCGGGGTCCTGCGCCGAGCGGGCCTCGACCTCGAGATCGTGCCGACCGAATGTGCCGGAAGTGCGGCCGCCCTGGCGCAGGAGGGTATCCGCCGCGGCGCCGAGGCGATCTTCGTCTGCGGCGGCGATGGCACCGTCAACGAGGTCGTAAATGGACTGGCCCTGCGTGGATGCGCTCTGGGCATTCTGCCGGGCGGGACAGCCAATATCGCCGCCAGAGACCTGGGCCTGCCGCTCGACCCGGCTGCGGCAGCGCGCGCGCTCCTCCGCGCCACGCCGCGCCGCATCGCGCTCGGCCTGGTGACATGGCATCAGCAATCCGGAAACCCGCCTTCGCAGCGCTATTTCCTCAGCGTCGCCGGCGTAGGATTTGACGCTTACGTTGTCCATCGTCTCTCCTGGAATTTCAAGACGGCGCTCGGCGTGGCGGCTTACGCATGGGAAGCTGTCCGTCAAGTCCGCCGCTACGGCTTCCCCCGCTTTGCCTGCCGGAACAGCAAGGGCGAGTGGCGAGGCACGCAGGCCATCTTCCAGCGTACTGAGCGCTATGCGGGTTGGTTTCATCCCGCGCCGGGCGGAAGTTTGCTCAACGACCGCCTGCAGGTCTGCGTTTTTGAGAGTTCCAGCCCGTGGCGCTACTTTCTTTACACCGGCGCTCTGGCACTGCGGCAGCACCTCGCGCTCGACGACGTTCACCTGGTGGAGGGACTGCACCTGGCTTGCACTGCGGAAAGTCCGTCCCGTCCGGTCTACGTGGAGTTGGATGGCGAACTCGCAGGGCAATTGCCCGCCACGTTTGAACTGGTGCCGGACGCGTTAACGCTTTTGCTGTAGTACGCGATCATCTCGCGACCGTTGTTGCTCCCGCGCCGGACGCCCGGCGCACGCCTTATGGACAATCTGACGCACACTCTGACGGGGATCGCGTTAAGTCAGGCTGGCCTGAATCGCAAGACGAGGTTCGCCACTCTGGCCCTGGTCCTGGCCTCGAACGCGCCGGACGTGGACGTCCTGGCGGGTACGCGCGGCAGCGTCGGCTATCTCGAGTATCATCGCGGCCTCACGCATTCGGTGATCGGTGTCACGGGATTGGCTGTGTTTCTCGCTGCGGCAATCTATTCTGCGGGCCGAAAGTGGAAGCCCAAGCCAGCCGGTCCGCCGCTGAACGCCCGCTGGCTGCTGGCAGCCTGCTGGATGGGCACGGCAGGCCATCTGCTGCTCGACTTCACCAACCAGTACGGTGTGCGTCCCTTTCTGCCTTTCAGCAGCCGCTGGTACGCCTGGGACATCATGCCCATTTTTGATCCCGTTCTCTGGCTGATCTTGGCGCTGGGGCTTGGATTGCCGTTCCTGCTGCGATTGGTCTCGGAAGAAGTCGGGGCCCATCGTCCCGGATACAGGCGGGGAGCGGTGATGGCGCTCGTGGGAATGTTGCTGCTCTGGGGTCTGAGGGATTTCAATCATCGGCGCGTGCTCGCCGAGCTGGCTGCCAATAATTACGGCCAGGAGCCGCCGTTGCGGCTGGGCGCCTTTCCGACCTTGAACCCCTTCGTCTGGCGGGGAGTGGTCGAAACGGACAGCACCTACTACGTGCTTCCGGCGAGCGCGCTCAGCTCCGATGTGGACGCTGCGGACGCCGAGCCTTTTCGCAAACCCGAGTCATCGCCGGCTCTGGAAACAGCAATGAAATCGCAGGTCGGTCGCGTCTTTATGAACTTCGTCCGTTTCCCCTGGGCGCAGGTGGACGAGAATGAGGAGGGATTTGAGGTGCGCATTCGCGACCTGCGTTTCGGAGGGTTCGAAGCCACCATTGATCTCGATCACAATCTGGCCGTGACCGGGCAAAGTTTCAGCTTTAGCGGCAGGTCCCGGCGATGAGCCCGGCTAATCGGCAGGGGCGGTCTGCTGCAGGTAGCGGTAGACCACGATCAGCAGAATGACGCTCGCTGCGGTGAGGACCGAAAGAAAGGTGAGGTGGAACCTGAGAAAGCGCTCGGCGGCGGCACCGTACCGGACTCCCACCCAGGCCTCGAAGGCGAATCGGATGCCGCGCCCGATGATGAGAGCCGACAGCAGCCTCGACCGCTTCATTCCCATGGCGCCGGCCACAATTGGCACAACTTTGAAAGGCGTCGGCGGGGGCAGCAGCGAGACGACGAGCACCGTGGCGAAGTCATTGCGGCGCAGCCAGCGCCGGGCGCGGCCGGCCTCGCGCATTTCGGGATTGCGGCGAAAAATGCGTCCGCCACCTTTGCCGAGATAATAAATCGCGAAGGAGCCGGCGATCGATCCCGCGGTGCAGCACACGGCGTAATACGGTCCCAGGTTCGGATGCCGCGCGGACATGTGAATGAGCAAGAGGTCGTTGATGAGCGGGAACGCGAGGATCGAAGAGTCCAGAGCGTTGATGAGGAAAAGTCCCCAGCCGCCCCAGTGCGCTAGAACATGGCCTAGATGTACCGCAAAAGCCTGAAATGAGTGCATGGGCTCCGGATTACGGAACTTGTCATTCTATGGCGGATTTCGGCATGGAGCAACAACGGAGACGGAGACAGCAGACTGACGCTCAAAGGCTCACCTGCCGACGGATACTGTTGTCATTTGGAGCGCGTGCATCCTGCCCGCTCCCATTTACGGCCGGAAGGCACGATGGCCAGACGGCGGGCAGGATGGCCGCGCTCCAGTCACCGCGCCCGTATCTGCTATACTTTTTTAGTGGAGGTCTGGTGAGCAAGTCCCCTAGGGTGCGTTCCACCACAATTCTGAGCGTCCGGCGCGACAACAAGATGGCCATGGGCGGCGACGGCCAGGTCACGATGGGCGAAGGCGTCTTCAAATCCAAGGCCAAGAAGATCCGGCGCCTTTACAACGATAAGATCCTGGCCGGATTCGCGGGCAGCACGGCTGACGCGCTGTCGCTGTTTTCGCGATTCGAACAGAAGCTAGAGGAATATCACGGCAATCTCAGCCGGGCGGTAGTGGAACTGGCGAAGGAGTGGCGCACGGATCGCGCCTTGCGCCACCTGGAGGCGTTGTTGCTCGTGGCCGACAGCAAAAACACCTATCTGGTAAGCGGTAACGGGGATGTGATCGAGCCCGATGACGGCGTGGTGGCGATTGGCTCCGGCGGCTCCTACGCGATGGCCGCTGCGCGCGCCTTGATGAGGAAGACTTCGCTAAGCGCCCAGGAGATCGTGAAAGAAGCGATGCAGATCGCGGGGGAAATCTGCATTTTCACCAACGACCAGGTGACGATCGAAGAACTGTGAAGAAAGGATCAGAAGCCAGAGGTCAGAAGTCAGGAGCAAACACTGGAATGAGAGCGTCGGTTGATGGCGCGTTGCATTCCGGCTTCCGGCTACTGCGATTGAAATGGTCTTCTATTTACCTGAAACGCTCGAGGGCGCGTCCACTCTCGACGAAATGACGCCGCGTCAGATCGTGACGGAGTTGGACAAGCACGTGGTGGGGCAATCGGAGGCCAAGCGCGCCGTTGCCATCGCCCTGCGCAACCGCGTGCGTCGCCAGAAGCTCTCCGAAGAGCTCGCCGAAGAGGTCCTGCCCAAGAACATCATCATGATCGGCCCGACCGGGGTCGGCAAGACGGAGATCGCGAGACGCCTGGCGCGCCTGACCAATTCACCGTTCCTCAAGGTCGAGGCCTCGCGCTTTACCGAGGTCGGTTATGTCGGCCGCGATGTGGAATCGATGGTGCGCGACCTGGTGGAAATCGCCATCGACATGGTGCGCGAGGAAAAGGTCAACGAAATCGCCGACAAGGCGGAACAGAACGCCGAAGAACGGGTTCTGGACCTTCTGCTCCCACCCCCCACGCCCAAACCACGCACGCCCGGAATTGAGGAAATTCCAGCGACGGCGGGCGACGGCGCGGGAGAGAACATCGAGCGCACCCGCGAGAAGCTGCGCGCCCAGCTCCGCGAGGGCAAACTTGACGATCGCCAGGTGGAGGTTGATGTCAGGGAGCGCAGCTTCCCCGCTTTCGAGGTAATTTCCTCGCAGGGCATCGAGGAGATGGATATCAACATCAAGGACATCCTGCCCGGCCTGTTTGGGCAGCGCACCAAAAAGCGACGCATGCGCGTGGCTGAGGCGATGGACTACCTCATCCAGGAGGAAGAAAACCGCCTGATCGACATGGACCAGGTGACGCGAGCGGCGGTGGAACGCGTGGAGCAAAACGGCATCATTTTCCTGGACGAGGTCGACAAGATCGCCGGCCGTGAGCGCGGTCACGGGCCTGACGTCAGTCGTGAAGGCGTGCAACGTGACATCCTGCCCATCGTCGAGGGCACGACGGTGAACACACGCCACGGCATGGTGCGCACGGATCACGTCCTTTTCATCGCCGCCGGCGCCTTCCACGTCTCCAAACCGTCCGACCTGATTCCGGAACTCCAGGGGCGCTTCCCCATACGCGTCGAACTTCAATCGTTGAGCGTCGAAGATTTTATCCGGATCCTGAAGGAACCCAAGAGCGCCCTGGTGAAACAATACACGGCGCTGCTTGAAACCGAAGGCATTAAATTGAGCTTCACGGACGACGCCCTCGAAGAGCTGGCGCGGTTTGCCGCGACCGTGAATGAGCAGACCGAGAACATCGGCGCGCGCCGCTTGCACACGATCATGGAAAAGCTGCTGGATGAAGTCTCTTTCGAAGGTCCGGACCTGAAGAAAAAGAATGTCAAGGTCGACGCCGCGTACGTGAAGGAACGGCTGTCGGAGATCGTGAAGAACCAGGATTTGAGCCGGTACATACTCTAATCCGCAGATTACGATCCGCAGAATTACGCAGATTACACTGATTGCTTCATGCGAGACCGGCTGTGGCCCGTTCTCAACGTGCGCAGGCGCCAAACTCCGGCTTGCGGAGCTTCGCGCCGGGGTGCGCCGCGCTCGATTCGTGACGAGCGCGTCCCGATCGGTTCATTCTGTGCGATCTGCCTAATCTGCGGATTGACCTGGGGGTTACTCGTCGGCTGCGCCGCGCAATCGCCGCCCCGGCCACCGCGCATCGAGCGGCCCGAAACGGTCAAAGATCTGACGGCGGCGCAGGTGGGACAGATTATCGACCTTCACTTCACGGCCCCTGACAAAGCCACCGACGGGCAGGGACTCACCAAGCCTCTCGAGATCGACCTTTTTCGGGCTGCTGCTCCTCCAGGGGGAAAGGCCGCGCCTGCCCCCAGCGCCCCGCCGCTGGCGGTTCTGAAAGGCAGCGATCTCGCTCGCCTCACCTCGGCCGGCAAGCTGGAGTACCGTGACTCGCTGAACCGCGCTGAGTTTCAGCGTCTGGTAGGCGGCTTCCTTACCTACCAGTTGCGCGGCCTTACTCGAGGGTTCCGCGGCCGGCCCATCGAGAGTGCTCCTTCGAATACCGCGATACTTCGACTTCTCAATGTGCCCGAAGCGCCTTCCGGCCTTGCCGTTGACGTCACAGCCTCAGCGCTCCAGCTTCACTGGTCGGCACCGAGCCGCACCGTGACCGGTCAACCTGTGAGTGCTGCGGGCCGGTACCGCATCTACCGCAGCGACACTGGCACGCCGGGGTCGTACACCGCAGTCGGCGAGTCTCCGGACACTTCGTTCTCTGACGCGAGCTTCGATTTTGGCCACCTGTACGTCTACCGTGTGCGCGCCCTGATTACCGAGGCGAGTCAAAGTGCCGAGAGCGCGGACTCGCCGGCCGTAGAGATTGTCCCCCGTGATGTTTTTCCTCCGGCGGCGCCGGCTGGCCTGTCCGGTGTGTATACGGGCAAAGAAGTGGACCTGATCTGGAGCCCGAACACCGAAGCCGACCTCGCGGGCTATAACATCTATCGCAACACCGCCGGCGAGAAGCCGGTGAAGCTGAACGCCGAATTGCTGCGCTCCCCTCTTTATCGCGATACGACCGCGACCGCAGGGCACCGTTACACCTATAGGGTCACCGCGATGGATACGAATGATAACGAGAGCGTGCCTTCCGAGGAAGCCGTGGTGGATGTGCCCTGAGCGGCTCCGCACAACCCAGACGGCGGACCGGCGTCACGAGCTGCCTGCGCAGGGATTCGTACACTTTCGCGCCGGGTTATATCCCGCAATGTGCAATACTCGGTGACGTGGCCAAACTGAAACGGCTGGAGAGGGAATTATGGAGAGGCGCAAATTCGTGGGAGCATCGCTCGCGGTTTCGGCGCTGGCTGCCGGAAATACTGTGATGGCAGGCGCTGCGAAAGGAGCGCTAACGGGCAGTTCCCAAGCGGCAAAGAACGATCTGGAACGCGAATACTACCAGCTTCGCCGGTATCAATTGCGTTCCGGGCCGCAGGTCAAGCTGGCGAACGGGTACTTTGAGCAGGCGTTCATTCCCGCCGCCAACCGGCTCGGCATCGGCACGGTGGGCGTGTTTAACGTGGTCGTCGGCGATCGGAATCCGGTGCTTTATGTGCTCGTACCCTCGACTTCGCTCGAGACGCTGATTCACCTCGACGCGCGCCTCGCCGCCGACGCAGAGTACGCCAAATCAGCAGCGGGATTCCTCGAAGCTTCCGCAACTGCGCCCGCCTACGAGCGCATGGAAAGCTCGCTGATGATCGCTTTCGAGGGCTGGCCCAGAATTCAGGCGCCGGCGGCCACGGCCACGCACGGTCCGCGCGCCTTCGAACTGCGGACCTACGAGAGTCCGAGCGATCGCGATCACCTCCGCAAGGTGGAGATGTTCAACCACGGCGAATTCGAGGTGTTCCGTCACGCCGGGTTCCAGCCGGTCTTCTTTGGAGATACGCTTGTGGGCTCGCGGCTCCCCAATCTCACCTACATGCTTGCTTTCGACGATCTCTCCAGCCGCAACCGGCTGTGGTCGGTCTTTGGCGGATCGCCTGAGTGGAAGAAACTATCCAGCGATCCGCGCTACGCCTTCGAGGAAATCGTCAGCAACATCACCAACACAATTCTGAGTCCCGCGGGTTACTCTCAGATCTGACTTCCGTTCAGCCCGGGTGCCGGCGCCGCGGCCGCGGCCGCGCGATGGCGCTCGGCCACCACCGTCACCTGCATGTCGCGCGCAAGGCGCACCACCTGCTGGACCAGGCTGGGGCGCAGGAGAGCCAGCCGCGAGGGCCGGCGCGGCCGCGCCAGAAAGATCTGCGTGATGCGGTTCAGCCTGGCGAAACCGACCAGTGTCTGCGCAACGTCCTCGCCTTCCAGAATGCGGGTTTCGATACGCAGGCTGCGGGCGAAATTCAGATGATTTTCCACTGCCTTCCGGTCTTCGGCGGGAAGGTCCGCGAGGTCGCCGCGCGAATGCACAAAGGCCACGAAGCAGTCGGCGTGAAGGTAATCGGCCACACGCTTGCCGCGGCGAATAAGAGCGGCGCTGGGGGGATCAGCCGTTATTGCAATCAGAATGCGATCGTAGGTCTCGACGGCCGGCGCCTGCGGAGCTCCTGTGCTGCGCAGGTCCGGACGCGGAGCAGGCTCCGCTTCCTGCGCGATATAGCGGCCTTCCACTTCGTGTGCGGTCTGGCGCAACGCCAGCTCGCGCAGCGCGCCCAGCGTGGATTCCTGAAAAAAATTCTGAGCCGCGATGCGGGCCTTCTCGGGGGAGTAGACGGCGCCGCGTTTCAGGCGGTTCAGCAGGGCGTCCGGCGGCAGGTCGACCAGCACCACCTCGTCCGCCTGCTGCACCACCCAGTCGGGAATCCTTTCGCGGACGCGCACACCGCTGAACTGCCACACCTGGTCATTCAGGCTTTCCAGGTGCTGAACGTTCATGGTCGTAATCACATCGATGCCTGCGGCGAGAAGAACCTGCACGTCCTCCCAGCGCTTGCCGCGCTCCGAGCCGGGAACATTGGTGTGTGCAAACTCATCCACGGCGCAGGACTGTGGATTCCGGCGCAGGATGGCGTCGGTATCCATCTCTTCGAAGGTCACGCCGCGATACTCGATGCGGCGTCGCGGGATCACTTCCATCCCTTCCAGGCGGCCGATGGTGTCCTTGCGGCCGTGCGGCTCAAAGTAGCCCACCACCACGTCCACGCCCTGGCGCTTCAACTCGTGCGCCTCCTCCAGCATCTTGTAAGTCTTGCCTACGCCAGCTGCGTAGCCCAGAATAATCTTGAGATGTCCCCTCGCGGCCGGCTCTGCCATGTGGGATTCTCCTGCTGGTGTTACTGCGGGAAAACGCGCACGTCGATGCCTTCGGCGCCGCGAATGAGACGATCGACCGGCCCGCCCAGCGTACGCTCGACCCAGGTTTGCCTGCTGCCGTGCGCCGCGAAGATCTGGGTCGCGCCCCGGCTGCGGGCGAAGGCGAGGATCGTTTCGGCCGGATCTTCGCCGTCGAGAGCGTGAACGTCGGCCCCGGCTTCGCGCGCCAGCTTCAGGTTGCGA
Organism: Terriglobia bacterium; assembly: GCA_035946575.1. GTDB lineage: Bacteria > Acidobacteriota > Terriglobia > UBA7540 > UBA7540 > Gp13-AA77. The sequence goes on from DASYZG010000115.1 coordinate 9,565, forward strand.
TCGAGCATGGCGCGTTCCGCCGGAGTGAGATCCGGCCGCGCCACATAGGCGACAATCAGTTCGCCGTGAAAGCGCCGGGCATTCCGGCTGCCGCTCTCCAGCATGGGACCGGCATCGCCGTAAGGCGTGATCCAGACCAGAAAGCGCTCATTGGCGCTCCAGATCTGCTCCATGCCATGTTCGAGCAGATAGCGCTCCAGTTGATGATCCACCACGTCCGCGGCAAGCAGCAACGCGATCTCCCGCAACTGGGCGAGCTGCTGCTCTCGCCGCAGGCGGTCCGCCTCTCCACCCGGACCTTCGCATCCCAGACACGATTCGGGCGGCGCATCGACCACTTCGATTTCCGTCGCCCGGCCCAGGAAGGCCTGCGGGACAGTCTCCTCGACGCTCCGCCCGCGGATTTGCGCCACTTTGTCGTGCTGCTCTTCGATGTATTGCAGGTTGACCGAGGCGATCACCGAGATTCCGTTATCAAGCAGCTCGTCCACCTCCTCCCAGCGGTGACGGTGACGGCACGACAGCGGGTTGTCGTGCGCGAGCCCGTCAACCAGGCACACCTGCGGCTTGCGCTGCAGAATGGCGTCAATGTCCATTACCGGGACGCCCTCCACATAGCGCAGAGGAATGACTTCCAGCCGCTCGAGGAGGGCCCGGACATCCGTCGTCGATTCGAGCTGGGTCGCGCCCACTACCACGTCCTCGCCGTTGCGCTCCTTGCGCCGGCGCCCCTCGTCAAGCATGCGGAGCGATTTGCCGACGCCGGAAGCGTAGCCGAGGAAGACCTTAAGCTTTCCGCGGCGCTCTCGCGCTTCTTCTGCCATCACTTTACGCAGAAGCTCGTCCGGGTCCGGCCTTTCGGGACGCAACACGAGATTCTGAGCCATAGGACACCCCCTTTATCCATTATGCTTAACGGATGCGCGAAGCGAAAGTCCGGCTCCTTTCATCTGTTGACTAACGACCTGTGACCTCTTTGCTTCGAGTTCTGCCGCGTTAGATAGGCGTCCAGCTCGGGCCAGTTCTTGACCGGCCTCCGGTTATAGGGCCTCCCGATCAATAATCTGTCCGTGTCGCCGCTGCGGGATTATGGCGTAGTGCCGGCTCAGTTTCCCCCGGCCGGCGGGCTATGTCAGAATAAGAGAGATGTCAACGAAGAAAGTCGAAGTCGGCGTTCTCGGCGCCACGGGAATGGTGGGACAACGCCTCGCCAGCCTGCTCGAGACCCATCCCTGGTTCGAGTTGCGGTGGCTCGGAGCGTCGGACCGGTCCGCGGGCAAGAAATACTCCGAAGCCTGCAACTGGCGGCTGCGCGACCCAATGCCGGCGGGCGTACGGGATCTCCCTGTGAACGATTGCGCTCCGAACGGCGAGGCACCGCAACTGGTCTTTGCCTCGCTCGATTCCAAGGTGGCGGGAGAAGTCGAGGGCGCTTTTGCGCGCGCCGGGCACGCGGTGGTGTCGAATTCGTCTTATTACCGCATGGAGCAGGATGTGCCTCTGATCATTCCGGAAGTGAATCCCGGTCATCTGGCGCTGATCCGCGCCCAGCGGCGCCGGCGCGGCTGGGGCGGCATGATCGTGACCAATCCAAACTGCACCACGGTAGGTCTCGTCATGTCGCTCGCGCCCCTCGCCCGCGCGTTCGGTCTCGCCAGAGTCATGATGACGAGCATGCAGGCGGTCTCAGGCGCCGGGTACCCCGGCGTGCCCACGCTCGACATCCTGGGCAACGTGATTCCGTACATCGGCGGCGAGGAGGAAAAAGTCGAGGCGGAAACACGGAAACTGCTGGGATCACTTGACGCTGATCCGGCGCACGATGGCCATGTCGAGCCCGGCGACTTCGCGGTCAGCGCCCATTGCAATCGTGTGATGGTGGAAGACGGTCATACCGAAACCGTCTCGGTGTCGCTCCGATCGAAAGCTGCGCCCGAACAAATGATCGCCGCGTGGTCGAGATTTGAGGCGCCGGCCGAAGTGCGGACGCTGCCCTTTGCGCCGCGCCGGCCGATTGTGGTGCGCGAAGAGCCGGACCGGCCCCAGCCCAAGTTCGACGTCAATGAGGGCCGCGGCATGACTGCCGTCGTAGGCCGGCTGCGCCCCTGCCCGGTGCTCGATTACAAGTACGTGGTGCTGAGCCATAACACGATTCGGGGTGCGGCGGGAGCCGCGCTGCTCAACGCGGAATTGATGAAGGCGGAAGGGTATCTCGATTAGAGTGCCGGCTGCCGGAAAGAATAACGCCCGGAGATAACTCGACAGTCGACAGTTAGCAGTCAACCGTTGACAGTGCACCGCACCTCTGGCCTGTCGAGTATCAACTCTTGACTTCTATGCCCACAGAATCCAACGAGGCCCTCCGCCTGGCGCTGCTCGGCCACGGCAAGATGGGCACATTGCTGGAGCAGCTTGCGCCGGCGCGGGGTTTCGAAGTGCGCCTGGTCCTCGATGAAATTTCGAATCGCGCCGGCGCCGGACTCGTCCGCGGGAGATTTCAGGACGTCGACGTCTGCATCGATTTCACGACGCCCGACTCTGTGCTCGACAACATCCGCCGGGTGGCGGAACTCGGTGTCAACCTGGTGGTGGGCACGACTGGTTGGACGCAGCATCTGAATGAAGTGCGCGCGATTGTGGGACGTGCGGGAATCGGCCTGGTCTACGCCCCGAATTTCTCGATCGGGGCGCAGCTATTCTTCCGGGCGGCGGAACAGGTCTCCCGAGCTTTCGCCGGATTTCCCACGTACGAGCCGTACATCACCGAGACGCATCATCGCTTCAAGAAGGACGCGCCTTCCGGCACCGCGCTCGAGCTCAAGCGCCGCGTTCAACCGGCGCTGGGCGATCGCGAGATCGCGATCGGCAGCATCCGGGCAGGATACGTACCTGGCATCCACGAGTTGGGATTCGACTCCGAAGCGGACAGCGTGATCCTGCGGCACACGGCGCGGGGCCGCCAGGGGTTTGCCGAGGGCGCACTTTACGCCGCCAGATGGGTGATCGGGAAGAAGGGCTTGTTCGCGTTTGCGGATTTGTTCACAGGGTAGGCGGAGGAGTGTCTCGGGTGCCCTCGCTCGCCACTCATCACTTCCACTCGCGACTGTATTGTTAAGGAGATGCCCATGAAATTCGATCTGCGCGGTTGCGGCACAGCCTTAATCACGCCTTTCAAGCGCGACGGCTCGCTGGATCTGGACGCGCTGCGGAAGCTGGTTCGATTCCAGCTTCGCGAAGGGATTCATTTCCTCGTCCCATGTGGCACGACCGGTGAGACGCCGGCGCTTGAACACGACGAGTATTCGCAAGTCATCCGCACGGTTCTCGAAGAGGTACAGGGGCGTGTCCCCGTCATGGCGGGCGTGACCGGAAATTACACGGCCAAAGTCGTGAGCCTGGCGCGCGAAGTCGCCGCGCTCGGCGTGCAGGCGATCCTTTCCGCAGCACCTTATTACAATAAGCCGACGCAGGAAGGACTCTATCAGCACTTCAAGGCAATCGCCGAGGCTGCCGCAATTCCCGTCGTGCTCTATAATGTGCCAGGCCGCACGTCCTCCAACATCGAGCCAGCCACGGTGGCCCGCCTCGCGACGATTCCGAACATCATGGGCATCAAGGAAGCGTCCGGAAGCATCACGCAGCAGATGGACGTCCTGGCGCAGGTACCGCCCGGATTCCGCGTGCTATCGGGAGACGATGCCTTCACCTTCCCGCTGATGGCCCTGGGCGGCGTCGGGATCATCTCGGTGGCCTCGAACGAAATTCCCGGAGCAATGGCGGGTCTGGCTCAGCTCATGCTCGACGGCAAGGTCGAGGAAGCGCGCAAGGTGCATTTCGAGCTTCTGCCGATCATGCAAATCAACTTCATCGAGAGCAACCCGATTCCCGTCAAGGCCGCGCTGGCCATGATGGGCATGGTTGAGGAGGTCTATCGCCTGCCGCTTGTGCCCCTGAAGGCGGAGAACCGCGCGAAGCTCGAAAAGGTGCTGGAAGCGCAGGGTCTGCTGGCCACAAAAGCGGAGTCGCGGCGCAGCGCTTAGACGGCGACTCAACTCCACAGGTGCGTTATGTCCAACGCGACTCTGGCCGCGAAGGCCGAGCAGTTCCTCAAGCTCCACCATGGTCCACAAATCCTCGTGCTGGCCAACGTCTGGGACGTAGCCAGCGCCCGCATCGTGGAGCACGCGGGCTTCAAGGCGATCGCCACTTCCAGCGCCGCGGTGGCCAATTCGCTGGGCTACCCGGACGGCCAGCGCATCAGCCGGGCGGACATGCTCGATGTGGTGCGGCGGATCGCCGCCAAAGTCTCGGTGCCGGTGAGCGCAGATCTCGAAGCGGGTTACGGCGAGAGCCCCGAGGCGATGGCCGAGACGGCGCGCGCGTTGATCGAAGCGGGCGCGGTGGGATTGAACCTGGAGGATGGCGTTGACGAGACCGCGCTGATTCCAGTCCGGCAGCATGTGGAGAAAGTGAAGCGAATCCGCGAGGAGGGTGAACGCCTCGGCGTGCACGTCGTAATCAACGCGCGCACCGACGTCTATCTGGCTGGAATCGGCGAGGCCTCCGCCCGCTTTGACGACACGATCGAGCGGCTTGCTGCTTATCGCAACGCAGGCGCGGACTCACTGTTCGTCCCCGGTGTCTACGATGCCGAGACCATCGGCCGGCTGGCCAAAACTTTGCCAGCTCCGCTCAATGTGCTTGCCAATCCCAAGTCCCCTTCGATTTCGGAACTTGAACGCCTGGGCGTGCGTCGTTTGAGTTTCGGCTCCTGGCCGGCGCGGGCTGCGCTCGGCTTCTTTGCGCGATTCACAAGAGAAGTGATCGAGCAAAGAACGTTCTCGACGCTTGGAGATTGGGCGATTCCCTACGCAGAGATCAACCGGCTCGTGTCTTAGATCCGAGTGGCTCGATCCGTCATTTATCGTGCGAGGACTGGTGGCTCAAGATCGCTCCTTACAGGAATGCATTGAAGACCTTTACGCCTCCGGCACTTCGTCGCCCCGCGAGTGCCGCTCAGCCTTCGGGCAGTTGAAGACCAGTTTGAATCAGGGCACGATTCGTGCTGCCGAACCTAATGCCGCGTTGCCGACTGGCTGGCGCGTGAACGCCTGGGTGAAGAAGGGGATTCTCGTAGGATTCCGCATCGGGCAAATTGTTGGGATGTCGCCGCGAGTGGGCCCGGACACGACGAAGGCGCCCGGCGCTTCTGACGCGGGATTCCAGTTCCGCGACAAAGACACGTACCCGTTGCAGCAGATCCCGGCCGGGCGCAACGTGCGCGTGGTGCCGGGCGGCTCCTCGATTCGCGATGGATGCTACATCGGGCACGGCGTGATCTGCATGCCGCCGATGTACGTCAACGTCGGTGCCTACGTCGGCGACGAGACGCTGATCGACTCCCACGCGCTGGTCGGCTCGTGCGCGCAGATCGGCAAGCGCTGTCACCTGTCGGCCGCCGCGCAGATCGGCGGGGTGCTTGAGCCTGTCGGCGCGCTGCCCGTGATCATCGAGGACGAGGTCCTGGTGGGCGGGAACTGCGGGGTCTACGAAGGTACGATCGTCGGCAAGGGCGCGGTGCTCGGCGCCGGCGTGATTCTGACCGGCTCCACGCCGGTCTTCGATCTCGTGCGCGATGTGGTTCACCGGCGAGAAGGCGAAATCCCGCTGCAGATACCCGCCGGCGCCGTCGTAGTGCCCGGCGCGCGCGCCATCACCTCGGGCCGCGGCCGCGAACTTGGCCTCTCCTTGCAAGCGCCCGTGATCGTGAAATATCGCGACGAGAAAACCGGCACCGCCGTGCGACTCGAAGAGCTGCTTCGCTAATCGGCGCTATAAAAATTTCCAATTTCCCTTTCCGGTCCGCCACTTCTTAACATCACATCTGTAGCAATTTCCTGAATCCGTCTCCCGGGGGATAAGGCAGGTGAGCCATGACTGACCGATCGGTGTTGATACGTGTCCCCGCGACCGTGGGCAATTTCGGCGGCGCGACCGGATGTGCGGCGTTAGCGCTGGATGCCGCCCTGAATCTGCGAGCCAGCACGCGGCGCGACGGCCGCGTGAGCGTCCGCTACTTCGGGGATAACGGCGAACGCGTTGCGCGCGACTCGAGCAACCTGGCCGTGCGCGCCCTGCGATCGGCCGTGGAGCACAAAGGTCAGCCGTTCCTCGGCGTCGAGATGGAGATGTATGGATCGGTGCCGGTCGCCGTCGGCTTCGGGTCGAGCACCGCGGCGGTTTGGGCCGGACTGCTGGCCGCAGATCACCTCTACCGCCTCAATCTTGGCGAAAAGGAACTGTTCGATCTCGCGTCGATCCTGGAGCCGCGTGCTGATAACCTGCGGGCGGCGTGGCTCGGCGGATTCGTCGCCTCCTTCCAGGAAGGCCCGTCGCTGCTGTATCGCTCGACCATGGTTCCCGACGACCTCACGTTGAGCGTGGTGATTCCGGAAATCTCGAGCGTGCAGAACCGCGCGGCCGGCGGGCTGAATCTCACCCCGAAGGACCGCTCGGCTTGTCTCGATCGCGCCGCCGTTATGACAGCTCTCCTTTCAAACTCCGGCGGCACGGGAGATGCGCCTGACAGCTTCGCGGGCGTTGCCGAGAAAACCGTTCCGGGCCTCGAAGAAGCGTTGCGCCTGAGCACGCCCGGACAGGTGGCGTTCGTCTGCGGTTCCGGGCCGTCGATCGGAATCCTGAGCCAGGGCGCCGAAAGCGACGCCACGGCAAAATCCATCTCCGACTGCTTCGAGTGGCACGGTGTGGCCTGCACGGTGGCGCGGTTCCGGGCCAGCAACTCCGGCGCGCGCGATTGGAATGCCGCCGGAACCGACATCCGCACGGCGCCGATGGTCGGGCGCGAC